>NZ_MAWZ01000024.1:0-478358 GCF_001854685.1 Rhizobium sp. RSm-3
ACACGATATGAGAAAACCGTTCGAAACTACAAAGCCATGATCGCTCTGGCCGCAACAATCCTATGGCTCAGATAAGTGTCCACAGCTCCTAGAGCATGATGCCGAAAAGTGTGAGCGGTTTTCGGGCGACATCATGCTCTAACTCTTTAATTTAGAACAGGATTCAGATTTTTGGCCGATCCGGCCTAAAATCATCCTGATCTAGGGTGTGTCGTCAGTTCCATGCCTTGCTGGGCAAGATTCCCAAATCGGATTTTATGTGATTCATAGCAGACCGGCCACTGGAGGGCTGGTTATGACACGTCGTTATGGATTGCGAGACGATCAATGGGATCGGATCAAGGACCTTCTGCCTGGGCGGGAAGGTCATGTTGGCGGCACGGCGGCCGATAATCGCCTGTTCGTGGAAGCTGTGCTTTACAGATACCGTGCTGGAATACCCTGGCGCGATCTTCCTGAGCGGTTCGGAGACTGGAAGATCGTCCACAAGCGGATGCGCCGATGGTGCGAAGGCGGCGTCTTCGAGCGTATATTCAAACACTTGGCCGCCGATCACGACAATGAATATATGATGCTGGATTCCACCGTCGTGCGCGCCCACCAGCATAGTGCTGGCGCGCAAAAAGGGGGGACCAGGCGATCGGCCGATCCCGTGGGGGACTGACGACGAAGATCCATGTGATCGCCGATGCGCTCGGAAATCCGGTTGCGATCTCACTGACGCCGGGCCAGGCATCAGATCTGGCGCAGGCCCAGCCTCTTCTAGAGGAAGTTGATCCTCAGGCGTTCTTGGCTGACAAAGCCTATGATGCCGATGCACTCATCGACCATCTCAAAGCCCGCCACATCACCCCGGTGATTCCGCCAAAAGCCAATCGCATTACGCGCAGACCAACAGACTTCGCACTTTATTGCGAGCGCAATCTCATCGAACGTTTCTTTAATAATCTCAAACAATTCAGAGCTATAGCAACGCGATACGACAAACTCGCCGCCACCTTTCTCGGAGCAGTTCAGCTCGTCGCCGCTTTCATTTCGCTCAACTGACGGCAGGCCCTAGAGCAGTTCCGGCAAAAGCGCGCGGCGGTTTTGTCGGGATGGCTCTGATTTTACCGGCTCGGGCGGAGCCATTCACGAAACCATGCGGCAGAGACATCCTCATCAGGAGAGGAAACGCATGCTAGACGATATCGGAACGCTTCTGAGATCGTTCCTCAATAATGCCCTTCGCAAACAGCCTCAGCGTCGCATCCGGGATTTCGGCGGCTATGAGGTCGGCAAGCGCCGAAAGCTGCATGTCATCGAGCCGATCGCCTGGGATACGGCGGAATTTCTCTGCACCTATCTCCGCATCAGGCTGCGCGGTGAACCGGCGAGCCGGGAAGGCGTCGCCTCTGCCGTCGCCGCAGCCTTGAAGAATGTCTCCGATGAGTTCGCCTACAAGCTGACCTGGCACAGTGACGAAGCATGGAGCAGCGTTTGCAACTCGGTCGCGGAGTATCTGGAAGGCTGCCTGCAGATCGAGCCGAAACCCTATGATGGATCGCTGACGGCGCAATCGGACTATAATGGCTGGAAGAGCTGGGAGATGGTCATCAGCGGCGAGACGCCGAGGGGAAGATGGCGTCACTCCTGGAAGGAAAAGCCCGGCGACGATTTCATCGGCTTCCACGGCGAGGCCTGCATGGGGCGCATCTTCAAGATCGATCTGACGGGGTCAGACGAGCGCTGGTACTGGCTGATCGCGGCCGACGGCAGCCCTCGACGCGGATGGCCGGCGGCGGGGTATGAGGCGAGCGCCAGGAGTGCTGCCTGTCGGGTGGAGCGGATTTACTTTGCGCTGGTGGCGGGGACGGGGAGAATGGGGTGTGGGTGAGTGGGGCGCAGCTCTATAAAACGAGGCAGGGTGCGCTCGAAGTCAACATGCGCCTTTCGCCGCCGCTCGTGCGGATAACTCGTCGCTCCCGAGATCAGCCGCGATTCGTTCACGGCAAACGCTTCGATCTTAAATCGTCTGGTTTTTGGGGATATCGTTTAAAGGGTATTTATTCGGGTTAGAGTATCGCTACCATCACACGAAGCGCAGCATCCTTGCTCGCTGAAGGCTAAAATCATGAGAATTATCAATCAAGTCAGTCTGCGTTATTACAAGAGCATCGGCGCGTGCGTTGTTGATCTGTCCGATCTGACCGTTTTGGTTGGTCCTAACGGTAGCGGGAAAAGCAACTTTATCGACTCGCTTAACTTTGTATCTGATGCTTTAAATTCGACGTTAGATTTCGCTATTCGTCAGCGTTCAGGTTTGTCCGCGGTTCGTAAGCGTTCTGGCGGACATCCCACAAATTTTGCCATTAGCCTTCGGATATCGCTGCCCTCAGGTCGCAACGCCACCTATTCATTTCAAGTCGGTGCTGCAGCTGATGGGTCGCACAAAGTGCAAAGGGAATATTTAGCAGTGTCCGGTGAGGGGGTCGGATTAACCGAGATTAGGTATGAGAATGGTCTGAAAATATTTAGTTCGGAAAGCATTGCGCCAGACAGCCTTTCTGACGACAGGCTGTCTTTACAGCTACTTTCAAGCATTCGGCCAGTCCGTGAGGTTTTTGACGCGCTGTCAACTATGCGCTTTTATAATATTTACCCGGAAGATTTTAGGCTTCCCTTGGCTCATGATAGTGGGGAGTTTCTGCTCAGAACGGGAAAGAACATCGCCTCCGTCATCAGGAATATGGAGAGCAATTATCCGTACGAGTTTGGAAGAATCCGCGAGTATATGAGCCAAATCGTGGAGCAGCTAGAAGGCATACAACATAAAAATTTGGGACCGTCCGAAACGATAGAATTCCTGCAGCGCGTAGTTGGTCAAAAAAATCCATGGCGATTTTTCGCCTCTCAAATGTCTGACGGGACACTCCGATCGCTAGGTATATTAGTCGCCTTATTTCAGCGTTCTTCGAGTAGTCATGGAAACATCTTACTTGGCATCGAAGAGCCCGAGTCAACCATTCATCCAGCTGCATGTGCCGTAATTACGGATGCAATAGTGGAGGCATCCAAAAGCAAGCAGATTCTTATAACTACGCACAGCCCCGACCTCATAGATCATCAGGCCGTGGGGATAGATAACATAAGAATTGTACGCTCGAACGACGGGGATACAAAAATACTGCCTGCGGACAGCGCCAGCAAAGAGGTGGTCAGGAAAAACTTAATGAGTCCGGGGGATTTACTTCGAAAAAATCAGCTTGAGCCAGATAGAACTAAGCCTATTCAAATGAATTTGTGGAATAGCTGAATGCTCTATGTATTTCCAATTGTCGAGGGTCAAGGGGACGAGCGCGCTATTCCGGTTTTAATACGGAATTTGTTGAACAATCGATTTGAACATTATGAATTTGAAGTTCTTCATCCTTATCGCATGCCGAAAGGAAAAATGAAGCAGCCCTCCGAATGGCCTCCGGTTTCCACTCTCGTTTTCAACCGACTGAAGGAAAGGATGTCGGCACCGACTGACAAGGGTTTGGTTTTGGTGATGTGCGACGCTGACGATGATTGTCCCGTTGAACTCAAGGCGACGATACAGCAGAACGTCGTGGTTCCTGAGGGTAAAATAGAGCTACATTTTGTGGCTCCATCACGCGAGTATGAAACTTGGTTCCTGTCGGCGGTTCAATGTTTCGCTGGCCACCAAGACTGCGTGGATCCGATTCCGAACGTCAACAACTTAAATCAAATCAGAGATGCAAAGGGGTATTTCGAGCAACACGTCCTCAAGCCGAACAGGTTTTACTCAGAAACGGTCGATCAGGCAAAATTTAGCGCAATAATAGATTTTTTGACTTTACCAGAAAATAATTGCCGTTCCTTGAGGCGGTTTGTTGATGTATTCGCCAGAATACTTGCGTAATAGCGCATTTATTTCAAGTTAGCATATATCTCCGTCACCTCGCCGCTTCTCTGTTACCGCCCCGGCCGCCCAGTCTTCCCTTTTGTGCGCCCCTTGCGCTTCTGCTCGCCCGGGTCCTCATAGCTCCCCACACCCGTCTTTCCGCGCACCACCGGCCGCAAGCCATTATCGCGTTCCGGCTGGCCCTCCAGCAACGGTGAAAACCGCTTCGTGCCCTTGGCGGCTTCCGGCTTCTCCGGCAGAGCGCCGATGACCGGCTTTTCCGTTCGGCCGACGGTCATTTCGTCGAGGTCGTTTTTGCGGAACAGGCTCTTCTTGGCGGGTTCGGCGATGTCGCGGCCCATGTCGTCCAGAGCGGGTTTGCGGAAGAGCGGGGTGGCGGTGTCGGTGCCTGGGCCCATGTCGTCGATCGAGGGTTTGGCGAAGTAGGAGGTTCCACGCCCGCCCTCGTGGTTCGAGACGGCCCTCTGGGCCTCCTCACCATGAGGGCTGCTACTGGAGCCCGCCGCTTTGTTCTTACCATTGGGGCGGCCGTTTCTGCCCTCCATCGCCTTCGACTCTTCACGGGCCATCGGGTCGTCCATGACAGCCAGTTCGGCGGCCTTGAGGCGTTTGATTTCGTCGCGCAGGCGGGCGGCTTTTTCGAAGTCGAGGTCGGCGGCGGCGTCGCGCATGCTCTTTTCGAGCGCGTTGAGATGGGTCTGCAGGTTGTTGCCGACGAGGTTGCCGCCATCGGCGAAGCCTTTGCCGGAGACGCCTGATATATCGGCGCGGACGTGGTCGCGTTCGTAGACCGAGTCGAGGATGTCGGAGATCCTGGCCTTGACCGATTCCGGGGTGATGCCGTGCTCCTGGTTATAGACCATCTGCTTTTCGCGGCGGCGGCCGGTTTCTTCCATCGCCCGCTTCATCGAGCCGGTGACCTGGTCGGCATAGAGGATGACCTTGCCGTCGACGTTACGCGCGGCACGGCCGATCGTCTGGATCAGCGAGGTCTCGGAGCGCAGGAAACCTTCCTTGTCGGCGTCGAGGATGGCGACGAAGCCGCATTCGGGAATGTCGAGACCCTCGCGCAAAAGGTTAATGCCGACGAGCACGTCGAAAGCACCCAAACGAAGATCGCGGAGGATCTCGATACGTTCCAGCGTGTCGATGTCCGAGTGCATGTAGCGGACGCGCACGCCCTGCTCATGCAGATATTCTGTGAGGTCCTCGGCCATGCGCTTGGTCAGCACGGTGCACAGGGTGCGATAGCCCTTGGCGGCGGTTTCGCGGATCTCGCCGAGCACGTCGTCGACCTGGGTGCGGGCCGAGCGGACCTCGACAGGCGGGTCGATCAGGCCTGTGGGCCGGATCACCTGTTCGGCGAAGACGCCCCCTGACTGCTCCATCTCCCAGCCGCCGGGGGTGGCCGAAACGGCGATGGTGTCGGGGCGCATGGCGTCCCATTCCTCGAAGCGCAGCGGCCGGTTGTCCATGCAGGAGGGCAGCCGGAAGCCGTATTCGGCCAGCGTCGCCTTACGCCGGAAGTCGCCCCGGTACATGCCGCCGATCTGCGGCACGGTGACATGGCTCTCGTCGATGAAGACCAGGGCGTTGTCGGGGATGTACTCGAACAGAGTCGGCGGCGGATCGCCGGGGTCGCGGCCGGTGAGATAACGCGAATAGTTCTCGATGCCCTGGCAGGAGCCTGTGGCTTCGAGCATTTCGATATCGTAGCGAGTGCGCTGCTCCAGGCGCTGGGCCTCCAGCAGCCGGCCGGCCTTCTCCAGCTCGGCCAGGCGAAGCCTGAGTTCCTCCTTGATCGACTTGATGGCGCCGTTCAGCGTCGGGCGCGGGGTGACATAGTGCGAATTGGCGTAGATCTTCACCGATTTCAGGTCGCCGACCTTCTGGCCGGTGAGCGGATCGAACTCGGTGATGGCGTCGATCTCGTCGCCGAACATCGAGATGCGCCAGGCGGCATCCTCCAAGTGAGCGGGGAAGAGCTCGATCGTATCGCCGCGCACCCGGAAGGAGCCGCGGGTGAAATCCATGTCGCGGCGCTTGTATTGCTGGGCGACGAGGTCGGCCAGCAGCTGGCGCTGGTCGAGCCGGTCGCCGACCGACATCTGGAAGGTCATCGCCGTATAGGTCTCGACCGAGCCGATACCGTAGATGCAGGAGACCGAGGCGACGATGATGCAGTCGTCGCGTTCGAGCAGCGAGCGCGTCGCCGAGTGGCGCATGCGGTCGATTTGCTCGTTGATCGAGCTTTCCTTCTCGATATAGGTGTCGGAGCGCGGCACATAGGCTTCCGGCTGGTAGTAATCGTAGTAGGAAACGAAATATTCGACCGCATTGTCGGGGAAGAAATTCTTGAATTCGGAATAGAGCTGGGCAGCCAGCGTCTTGTTCGGCGCCAGGATGACGGCCGGGCGCTGCGTCGCTTCGATCACCTTGGCCATGGTGAAGGTCTTGCCGGAGCCGGTGACGCCGAGCAGCACCTGGCTGCGGTCGCCATTCTCCAGCCCCTCGACGAGATCGCGGATGGCTGTGGGCTGGTCGCCGGCCGGCTCGTAATCCGACTGCATGCGGATCGTAATGCCGCCTTCGGATTTTTCCGGCCGGGCAGGGCGGTGCGGCGTCCAGATCTTGCCGTTCTTGTGCAGCGGATTGCCGCTTTCGATCAGCGCCGACAGTGCCTCGACGGTGGCGGTGACGGCGGTGCCGGCCTGCAGCGACGAAGCCTCCTCCAGCGTCGTATTCATGCCGGCCACGGGATTGAGGCCGGCGGCCGCGCGCGTCTTCGGGTCGGTCGAGCCGCCCATCGACGTTCCTCTTGCTGATTTCGAGGCAGCAATCTCCACCTTCTTGCGGTGTTTGCCGGCCTTTGAGGCGATCTGGCGCTGGGTCTCGACGCCCGAGGCTTCGGCATCGGCCTCCAGCTGCTTCACCCAATCGGCGACGGAGCCGGAGAGGGGCGCGCCTTCAAAGGACGACTGCGGGGCTTCCTCGAAGCCATTCGGGGCGGGAGATTTCTTCGGAGATTTGGCCATGGCGGGAATATGGAGAGAGTCAGCGCGAAAGGGAAGAGGCAAAGAGTACAAAAGGGAAACGAATGAATCGTTCGGATTGGGTGAATAGTTTTGCCGAGGAACCCACGCAGGAAGCCCCGCAATCAGGTTCTCGAACGGGCTGCGGCCGAATAAACAAAAGTCTGTGGTTGAAGGTCTGTCCGTCTCCCGTATTGCGGGCGGTGATGTTACAGCTGCTGCGGGAATTGGGGACCATTCATGAAAAAGATCATTATCGCATTCGCGGCGACCGCTGCACTGGCCAGTTGCGCCAAACGTCCTGACGCCATCGTGCAGGTCGATATTCCGATGGCGGCTTATACGAACCTCAGCTGCGAAGCTCTTGCCGGCGAACTCAAGAGAGAGCGGGCCAAGCTGGACGACTTGTCGAAGCAGCAGATCAGTGCGGCGAACGGCGATGCCTTCGGCGTCTTTCTCGTCGGCGTCCCGATCGGCAGCGTTGCGGGGGGAGACAAGGAAGGCGAAATTGCTGCATCCAAAGGCAAGGTTTCCGCCATGCAGTCCGCTGGCATGAGCAAGGGCTGCAAGTTGCCCGCCTGATAGCGGGCGGCGCCGCGGCTCCATTGCCAGGACACGTGGGGGACGTGGCGCCGCTAGGTCGGCGCACCCGCCTCGTCCTTCGAGGCCCCTGTGGGGCACCTCAGGATGAGGCTCTCTTGGGTTCTGGCGGTCATCTCAAGGTCTCTCTTGAGTGCCGGCGCGGCATCCCCGACGTTCCTCATCCTGAGGTGTGCAGCCCATCGGGCGGAGCCTCGAAGGACGCGCCGCAACGCTGCTTCTTGCATCCTTCCGCGGCGCACGGCCTTTCCAACAGTGACGCCACCGGCCCCATACTGGAACCGAGATTGACCTTCGGCAGTTATTCGTGGTCAATTCAGCTGCAGGTGCGACTGCCATTAGCGACCATTCCGCCTTCTGGAAAAAAACGATCTCGATCGATCTTGATGCCGGCGAACGGCTGGTTCTCCGCTCACCGCAGGATGCGCTTTATGCACTGGTCTCCGACTGGCCGATCCATGACGGCGTCCATCAGCAGAGAGCCATCGATTTCTGCCGTGCCTGGCTTGCCGGGCGGATGCCGGCCGAGACAGTGCGGCAGGCCTTTATCCTCGCGGCGCTGGAAGCCGGCGTGGCGATCGCCGATGATGAGAATGGGATCGCAAGCTCTGTTTCGAACCCTCTAGTATAAGTCGAGCGACGCAGCCGTATCCACCGTATCCACGCTCACGCGGTCACATGCGTAGGGGGCAATAAGTTTATTTTCGTGTATTGCAAATATTGTTCCCGCTGTGTTTGTAGGAATGCGCAGCGTTTATTACGCTCCGATTCTTGGAGATTCACCTGAATGAGAATAAAACTTCTTGCCTGCGCTGCCCTGCTGATGCTGGCCGGTTGCAACGCCCCTGTGTCGCAATCCGTTGCGGATTCCCAGCGTCCGCCCTCGAGTGACGTCCGGCAGAACTTCGTCAACATCGTGTTCAAGAGAAGTTATAGACACGAAGCGGGAGAGGTGGTTTGGGCCCGGATTTCGAGCGTGGTGCTGCTTGATCCTGACAAGAAGATTTATGCTTACTGTGTACGCGTGGTGCCCAAGCACAGCTGGGGAGACTGGGCCTATCTCGGCGTCTCCTTCACGGATAGCCAAATCCTCGGCGGGACGGCAAATGATAATCGCTGCAAAGACAAGCGCCTGCGCTACTACCCGTTTCCTGAGCTGACCGGCATGAAGAGCTGAAGCAGGCGCGAAGGCTCGGGCTGCGTTGCCGCTCCAGGCTTTGGCGAGCGGCGGCGTCATTTGCCTCCAGCGTCGTGGGAGCGCCGCCATCAGGAAAGCTCGGTTCGTCAATTTTCGTAGAGAAAGATCCAGCCGAATGAAAAACAAATACCTTGTCTGCGCTGCACTGCTGGTGCTGGCCGGCTGCCAAACACCGGTGCCGCAATCCGTTGCAGATTCCCAGCGGCCGCCTTCCAGCGCCGTTCGACGCGAGTACGTCGACGCGCTGCGGGGAACCATTAAAGCGGGGAACTTCGTAAAGGCCGAGATTTCGAGCGTAGTCCTGCTGAATCCGGAAAAGCAGATATATGCTTATTGCACGCGCACGACGGAACGCAGCAATCCGGACTGGTCTTATATCGGCCTTACCTTGAAAAACAACATGATTGTGGACCTGTCAAAAAATGTCCCTCGCTGCCATGACAAGCGGCTGCGTTACTATGATTTTCCTGAATTACGGAACATGAAGTACTGAGGCAGAGGCGGGCTTTTGCCAACCTCGCCGGTCCCTTCCGGATGCCGTCAGAAGCGGACCGCGCGCCCCGCAGTCCGCGTAACGACGATGACCGGTGCCTCGGACCGGCTAAACCGCGAGGACCATCCTCACACTTTGCTCAAGCAAAAACGGCTTCCCTGGAATCATCCACTGTCGACGCCCTGCAGTACCATACGAGCACGACCACCGATCCAATGGGAACTAATAGTGCGAGAAGCTGCCACCATCCGCTTCGGTTGACGTCGTGAAGGCGTCGGGCGGCCACGGCGATCCACGGAAGAAACGTGGCCAGCGACCAGATCCGGTTCAAGGTTTGGGTCCGATCCACGACAAGCAAAGCGATGGCGACGAGAGAGACGAAGAGTGCCGAATACCAGAATTCCGATCGGCTCGCTCTGCCGCTGAAGTTCACATAGTTCTTGAAATAGCTTCCAATCGCCTGGCCGAAACCCATGGCCGGCGGCCGGCCGCCGAAGCGGTTCGGCCCAACCAGCGGTTTTCTGAAGACGAAGAATAATGGCACGCCGAACAGGATCAAGACGATCAACCAGTGAAACAGAGAAAAACTGCCCATGAGAAACCCCAGCTGTTAAAACGGCTTAGAGATAAGCGATGTTTGTTTCCGCAGGATTAACCGGCTGGTAATCGAATATGTTTCGCAATCATAGCGTGAGAAACTGCGGCTGCCATGTTGGCGGCGGGATGATGCTTTGAGCAGGCCGCAATCGCCGTCGCTCAGTGCTTGACCAGCACACGTGCCTGCACCGGCTGCTCGATGCCCTTCAGGGCCAGCATGCGGGTTTCGGCGCCCGCCGCCAGGTCGGAAGCTTTCGCCGCCGTTTCCGCCGAGATCAGGATCTCGCCGGCGGCGGCCTGGGATTCCAGCCTGGCGGCCTGGTTGACGACGCCGCCGATGGCGGTGAAATCGCTGCGGAAGCTCGAGAATTCGCCGATCTGCACTTCGCCGGAATGGATGCCGACGCCGACGCCGAGGGTGCGGCCGGGCAGGGCCTCGAGCGCCAGGCTGTTCAGTGCGGCGGCGCAGTTGCGCTGGATCTCCTGCGCGGCGAGGATCGCGGCGGCGGCGTGATCCTTGCTGACGATCGGGAAATTGAAGATTGCCATCAGGCCATCGCCCATCTGCTTGTTGACGATGCCGTCATGCGCCCAGATCGCCTGCGCGCAGCGATCCTGGAACAGACTGACGATCTCGCTCAAGCGTACCGCCTCGATGCGCTCGGACAGATCGGTGAAGCCCCTGATATCGGCAAACAGGATGGTGGCGCCGACGGTGATCTGGCGCTGCTTTTTGACATATTGGAAGGACCGTTCGCAGATCGTGCAGATATCGGGGTTCATCTTGCTGCGGGTGATGCCGAAGGCGCGGAAGGGCAAAGCGAGCGGACCGCCGATCGGGATCGGCATGTGCATTTGGTCCCAGCAGCCGCGGCAGATCCTGGCGCTGCCGTGCCTGGTCGGCTCACTGGAAGAGGCTGTCGTCATATCGAACAATCCATCGCCTGATAGCCAAAGAACAAGCTTCCGATACTCGCCTGCTTTTGGCAACTCTCCAAGGCGACATATGAATAGCGCCACACTTGTTACTCCCACTGGCCGAGATCGGCTGCCAGACTATCTCCCGCAACAGTGAACAGTGACAAGCAGCGGACGTAAGCGCGCTTTGCCCGGCGAGGCGCGGGCATTCACTGCAATCAGGAGATTTCAAAATGACCACAACAGCCCAGAACGGCGGCCAGCCGGCCATGCACAAGCCTGCGGTCGTGTCGGAGGCAGCCTGGGAGGCTGCCTGGAAGCAGATGCTCGTCAAGGAAAAGGCCCAGAGCCGCGCCCGGGATGCACTTGCCGCCGAGCGCCGGCGGATGCCGTGGATGGCGGTCGAAAAGGATTACGCATTCGAAGGGCCGCAGGGCAGGGTCAGCTTGCGCGATCTGTTTGAAGGGCGACACCAGCTCATCCTCTACCGCGCCTTCTACGAGCCCGGCGTCTTCGGCTGGCCCGAGCATGCCTGCCGCGGCTGCTCGATGGTGGCCGATCAGGTTGCCCATGTCGCCCATCTCAACGCCCGCGACACGACTCTGGTCTTCGCCTCGCGCGCGCCGCAGGCCGATATCGCCAGCCTGAAGGAGCGCATGGGCTGGACGATGCCGTGGGTGACCGTCACCGACGACTTCGACAAGGATTTCGGCGTCGACGAGTGGCACGGCACCAACGTGTTCTACCGCGACGGTGAACGCATCTTCCGCACCTATTTCATCAACAATCGCGGCGACGAGCAGATGGGCGGCACCTGGAACTATCTCGACATCACCCCGCTCGGCCGCCAGGAAGTCTGGGAGGATTCGCCGGAGGGCTATCCCCAGACCCCGACCTACAAGTGGTGGAACTGGCACGATGCCTATGTCGCCGACGCCGCGCCCGACAAGAAATGGGTCGAGGTTTCCGATGCCGGCGAGGCGGCGTTCCGGGAGGAAAGCGCAAACGAGAAATCGTGACGAGCGCATGATGCCGAAAAGCGTCAGTGGTTTCGGGTAACATCATGCTCTTAGAACGGCCGAACCTGGCTGCCGCCAATAGGGCAATTGCCTTGCCGGCCCCGGTGCATGCATAGTGGCCGGCGACGCGGAGGGGGCGATGACCAGATTGCATGCGCTTGTTTTGATGATGCTTCTCGCGCCCGCCGCGGCGCATGCCGAACGGCGCTGCGGCTGGCTGGACAATCCCTCGACGGCCAACTGGTCGCTCATGGATGCCGGCGGCGGCTGGACCATCATGGAGAATGGCAGCGGCTACAAGGCCGAGGGAATCGACAGGATCCCGGACCTGACGACCGGCGAGTATGTCTACACCCATGCCACGCACGGTTATGCCTGCGCCTGCATGGACGTCGATACGGACGGCGAGGGTGGGATCACCCGCATTCATTCCATGCGGCAATTGCCGCTCTCGCGATGCCGGAACGACGCCGCCATCAGCTGGTTCCTAGACAGAGACGAGTGAGGGCAGCTTGGCCTGCCGAAGTCGGCACAAATCCGCTGTCCTCCCGCTGCGGCACGCGCCTCTGTAGGAACACCGGACAGAAGAGTATTCGTTACTGGGCTGAGCCCGGCATGTCGGGAACTTCTGCGCCGCCGGCATATTCGGTCTGTTATGGCGCGTTCCGCTCGGCCGAAGCGCTGTCGTCCGTAGCGGCGGTATCGAGCGATGGCGTCTGAGATCTTCAAAGAAATTCAATGCAGGGTGGAAACATTTTGGGGCAGCCGCGTTGTACCCGCTACCGGCATTGCGCCCGCCCCCCGGCTTTGACAGGGAGACTTATTGATGAAGGTCATGATCGTTGAAGATGAGAATATCATCGCTCTGGAGCTCGAACGCATCGCGCAAGAGGCCGGACACCAGACGGTGGGGCCGGTTTCGACCATGGAGCAAGCGCTCGCCTATGCTCCGAGAAGCGATGTGGCGCTCGTCGATCTCAGCCTTTCGGACGGGCTGAGCGGCGCCCAGCTTGCGCGCCGGCTGATCGACCGCTTCGGGGTGGACGTCATCTTCGTGACCGGCAGTCCTGAGAATGTCGGCAATGGTATCGAGGGGGCGCTCGATGTGATATCCAAGCCTTTCACCGACGAAAGGATTGTCAGCGCGCTGTCGCGGGCAGAGGCCCGACGCAAGGATTTCGACAGCAAGGCAGCGGTCTGATCAGGATTGACGTCGTTTAATGGGTGCCTTCCAGGGAGGTCATCCGGATGAAGCACGCATTTGTTGCCATTCTCCTCACCCTCACGGCCTGCACCGGCGCGGCCGGCGGTCCTGTACCTCTTGCCGGCAGTCTTACCTATGGCGGCAAGGTCGTCCATTCCCCCTATCGGCCGGGAACGGTGGTCAAACATACCTTTCTCGGCCAATTCGGCTACCGTGTATTCGAGACCTATGTGGTTCAGCCGGACGGGAGGCTGAAGCTCACGTCCCAGAACACGGGTCCGGACTTCCTCTGGCAATAGCGTCATCCCTTACAAGCGGAACGACGTTGAACATCACACGCTGTGCGCTCGGCAGGTTAGATTCCGAAGAGAGGGCCTTCGGCGCTGTCGCGGTCCGGCGTTCGTTCCGATATCGGTTGGTGATTGTGTCAGAAATACAAGATTTATAGTCATTTGCGTTTTCGATCCGACTGGAGCACGATGCTGCGGTGCTATCGGGGGTGGGGAAGCATGGGGCAGCTCACGACCGGCGAACGACAGTTCGCATCCGCCATACTCGTCGTATTGATGATCCTCGGCATCACCATGTCGGCTGCCGGGCGCTTTGATCCGATGGGCGTCCACGGGACAATGATTTTCCTCTCATCCGGGGCGCTGTTCTGGTGGATACTCACGTCATACTTCGGCACAGAGCCGGATGCGACGCGGTTCGCCGACTATTACGACGATCCGATCAAGGTCGGCGTCGCCCTGACAATGGTATGGGCGGTGTTCGGCATGTTCATCGGTGTTTGGGCGGCGGCGCAGCTCGCGTGGCCTGTCCTCAACTTCGATATGGCATGGTCAAGCTTTGGCCGCATACGCCCCGCCCACACCACGGGAGTCATTTTCGGCTTCGGCGGAAACGCGATCATCGCGACGTCGTTCCATGTGGTGCAGCGGACGTCGCGCGCCAGGCTGGCTGATCAGTTGTCGCCCTGGTTCGTCATTTTCGGCTACAACCTCTTCTGCCTGATCGCGGTCAGCGGTTATTTCATGGGCGTCACCCAATCGAAGGAATACGCGGAAGCGGAATGGTACGCCGACCTTTGGCTGGTCGTCGTGTGGGTCGTCTACTTCCTGCTTTTCGTGCGCACCCTCGCGCGGCGCAAGGAACCGCATATCTACGTCGCCAACTGGTACTATCTGGCTTTCATCGTCGTGGTCGCCATCCTCCACATCGTCAACAACCTTACGGTGCCTGTCTCCTTCGGCCATGCGAAGAGCTATACGGTGTGGTCGGGGGTCCAGGATGCCATGGTCCAATGGTGGTACGGCCATAACGCAGTGGCGTTTTTTCTCACCGCAGGCTTCCTTGGAATGCTCTATTACTACCTGCCGATCCGCGCCGAGAGACCGATCTTTTCCTATCGATTGTCGATCATCAGCTTCTGGGGGATCACCTTCTTCTACATGTGGGCGGGTTCCCATCATCTCCATTACACAGCGCTGCCGCTCTGGGTGCAGAACCTCGGAATGACCTTCTCGGTGATGCTGCTCGTCCCGTCATGGGCATCGGCCGGAAACGCGCTGCTCACCTTGAATGGTGCGTGGCACCGGGTTCGTGACGACGCCACCCTGCGCTTTATCATGATGGCGGCGTTCTTCTACGGGCTGTCGACGTTTGAAGGCTCTTTCATGGCGATCAGACCCGTCAACTCGCTGTCGCACTATACCGACTGGACCGTAGGACACGTCCATGCGGGCGCGCTCGGTTGGGTGGCGATGATCACCTTCGGATCGTTATACACGCTCGTGCCATCCATCTGGAAGCGCGAACGGATGTATTCGTCGAGGCTCGTCGAAGTGCATTTCTGGTTGGCGCTGATCGGCACCCTGATCTACGTCTTCGCCATGTGGAACTCCGGTATCATCCAGGGACTTATGTGGCGCACATATTCGCCGGACAACACACTCGTCTATTCATTCGTCGACAGTCTGCTGGCAATGTATCCGTATTACATCGCACGCACCTTCGGGGGGCTGCTGTTTCTCATCGGGGCAGTCGTGGCGAGCTTTAATATCTGGATGACGGTTCGGATGGTTCCGGCCGCTGACCGCGCGTCTGCCGATGCCCCGCTCGACACCGAAGTCTACGGTGCGGCACCTTCTCCGGCGGAGTGAGACATGGGAGAGGGACAACACAGAAAACTGGAACGGACGGCGGTCGGGTTCATGCTTGCGATTGTTTTGGCAGGCAGCGTCGGCGGCATCGTGGAGATCGCTCCGCTGTTCACGATCCACGAGACTGTCGAAGACGCGCCTGACATGAGGGTCTATACTCCCCTCGAAATAGCGGGCCGCGATATATACGTCCGAGAAGGCTGTTACGCCTGCCACAGCCAGATGATCAGGACGTTGCGCGACGAGGTGGAGCGATATGGTCCTTACTCGCTCGCGGTCGAATCCAAATACGATCATCCGATGTTGTGGGGATCAAAACGAACGGGTCCCGATCTGGCTCGCATCGGTGGCAAATACTCCGATCTCTGGCACGTCGCGCATCTGATCAACCCGCGAGACGTCGTTCCGGAGTCCAACATGCCATCCTATCGCTGGCTGGCGACCACGCAGCTCGACCTGTCCGATCTGGGCGGCAATCTTGCTGCTTTGAGAGCAGTTGGGGTTCCGTACACCGACGAGATGATCGCCCATGCCGGAGCGGACGCCTACGGTCAGTCCGATCCGGACAGCGATCAGTCGTCGGGAGTGATCGAGCGCTACGGGGATGCGACACAGGTCTCGGCTTTCGATGGCGTCAAGAAAACCGTCACCGAGATGGATGCCCTCGTTGCCTATCTCCAGGTCGTCGGCCGTCTGACAAACGCGGCCTACGAAAACACTGCAGCGCCCGAGCAAATACCGAACCCCAAGAACTGAATGTGAAGGGGATTGAAATGGACCTTTCCCACGAAACCATGCTGGAACTGTCCCAGGTGTGGGGCCTGCTGTACCTGATTCTATTCTCGATCGGAGTGGTCGTTTACACTTTCTGGCCTTCCAATCGAACTCGCTTCAACCGGGCAGAAACGGAGATATTCGACAAGGACGACAAGCCATGGCGATAGAGGAAATCGACCAGATAACAGGTCGCAGGACGACGGGTCACATCTGGAACGGCATCAAGGAGCTGGATACGCCGATTCCACGCGGTGTGCTCCTCTTTCTGATCGTGACCCATCTGTTTGCCCTCCTGTGGTGGATACTGCTCCCGGCCTGGCCGCTTGGAACGACCTATACGAAGGGCCTCATCGGGGGCAGCCAGAAGCAGACGGTGGAACGCAAGATCGTGGAAGCCGCGGCCTCGCGCGCTCCCTGGACCGCGAAGATCGAAAAAGCTTCCTTCGACGAAATCCGCGCAGATGCACAATTGATGTCCAAGGTGAACGCCAGCGGCCACCAGTTGTTCGGAGACAATTGCGCGGCCTGCCACGGCCGAGACGGAAAGGGTGGACAGAACTATCCTGACTTGACGGACAATGACTGGCTGTGGGGCGGCGAGCCCGACCGGATCGTTGAGACCCTGACGGTCGGTGTCAATTCGCGTCACTCGAACAGCCGTGTCTCGCAGATGCCTGCGTTTGGAGCGGACGAGATGCTCGACCGCAAACAGGTGACCGATGTCGCCGCCTATGTTTATTCTCTCAGCAACTCAGCCTCCTCCGAAGAGCGCGTCGGCGATATCGAGGCTGGCCGCGAGTTGTTCAAGACAACCTGCGCTTCCTGTCACGGTGACAACGCCAAGGGAAAGATCGACCTTGGTGCGCCCAACCTTACCGACGCAAGCTGGGTTTACGGCGGAACACTCAGCCGTATCGTCGAAACCGTGCATGGCGGAAGACAGGGTCACATGCCGACCTGGGACGAGCGGTTGACACCCGCCGAAATCAAAATTCTCGCGCTCTACGTGAGCGGAATGGGGAAAAGGCAGCCATGACGGCCGGGAACATGCCTTCGACGAGAACCGTCAAATGGGTTTTGATCGGGCTGGCGGCTGCGACATTCGTCGGAGCCAACGCCCATCTCGTCTATGTTGCGATCGCAAGCCAGCCCGCCTGCGTCGAGCACATCAAGGAAAAAGGCCAGCGGCCCGCGGAATTCAGGGCGGCTGCGGCCGCGTGCTGAACACAGGAGGAAGATCAGATGGCGCAGGACGACAAATCGGGCCGATATCTGAGCGAGGTATCCGGGATCGAGGAGACGAGGAACGCGAAGTGGCAGCGGCATCTGCCCGTCGGCGTTCCGTTCGACTGGCTGCGCCAAGGCTGGCGCGACCTCGTCCGGCAGCCCTTCACGAGCCTGGCCTACGGTTTCGTCGTCTTCCTCATCGCGTTCGGCACCGTCCTGACCCTGTTCCGATCGGGGCTCGACTATCTTCTGTTTCCCGCATTGGCGGGATTGCTGATCGTCGCCCCACTTTTCGCTGCCGGGCTTTATATCAAGAGCCGGACGCTGGCGGACGGCGGGCGCGTGACACTTCGCGCCATGCTCGGCGTGCGTCCACTTGCCGGCAAACAGGTATTCTTCACCGGGATGGTGCTCTGCATGCTCATGCTCCTCTGGATGAGGGCTGCTGTGATCATCTATGCGCTGTTCTTCGGTGTTAATCCGTTCCCGGGTCTCAACGGCGTTACGAGGTTACTGCTGACGACGCCCGAGGGCTGGGGCATGCTCGTCGTGGGCTTTTCCGTCGGTGCGCTGTTTGCCGGGTTTGCCTTCGCAATCAGCGTCTTTTCAATTCCGATGCTACTCGATGAACGGGTCGACGCGTTCACCGCGATGGGCGTAAGCGCCGCGATGGTTTGGAACAACATGCAGCCCCTCATGGTCTGGGGTGCAATCGTCCTGGTGCTGTTTGCCGCCAGCGTTCTGACGGGCTTTGTCGGTTTGATCGTCGTGTTTCCGTTGCTTGGGCATGCCACCTGGCATGCCTACAAGGCAGTCCGGTAGCCGACGATGACCAGCCGCGCTCCGCCAGATCTGACGCAAGGCCACGATCCCGGCCCCCGAAGGCCAGGGGTCGACGAGATGGCATTGGCAAGCCGCGATCTGGGCGGTGGCCTCCGGCAGGTCGTCTTATCAGTTCCCGACATGCGATGTGGTGGATGCATGATGCGGTTGGAGACGACACTCGCCAGAGCGCCCGAGGTTCGCTCGGTCCGCGCAAACCTGACGACGAAGCGGCTGACCATCACCTGGCAGACGGAAAACAACAGCCAGCCGGATTTTGCGGCTTTGATCGGAACGATCGGCTATACGGCCGTTCTGCCGACCGAAGACCATGACCAGTCCGACGGCGAGATGTCGGAACTATTGCGCGCGCTGGCGGTCGCGGGCTTCTGCTCGATGAACATCATGCTCCTGTCCGTCTCGGTCTGGTGGGGCGCTGACCCGTCAATACGCCAGGCGCTCCATATGATCTCCGCGGCACTCGCTTTGCCTGCCGTCATCTTTTCGGGCGCGACATTCTACCGCTCGGCATGGCGGGCGCTCGCGCATGGCAGGGTGAACATGGATGTACCGATCAGCATCGGCGTCCTGCTCTCATTCTTCCTGAGCGCCTACGATACGTTTGCCGAGGGACGGCAGGCCTATTTCGAGGCGGGCACATCGCTTCTCTTCGTCCTGCTCATCGGGCGCACGCTTGATAAAATGATGCGGAAGCGGGCGCGTTCGGCCGCCGCCTCGCTGGCGGACATGATGCCGAAGGGCGCGCATGTGATAGGCCCGGAGGGCCGGATCGACTATATCTCGCTGAGCGACATTGCCCCCGGCACCCACCTTTTGATTGCAGCCGGGGACAGAATTCCGGCTGACGGAACGATCCTTACCGGCATCTCCGAACTTGATCGTTCGCTTGTGACGGGAGAGAGTCGCTGGGAGACCATTGCGCCCGGCGGGCTGGTCCGAGCTGGAGATTTGAACGTCGGCCATCCCCTCACTGTGGAAGCCACGGCCGCGCCGGAGAATTCCACGCTCGCTGAGCTGCAGAGGATGCTCGGGGCCGTCGAGGACGGCAGGTCGGAATACAGAATGCTCATCGACCGGGCAGCACGACTCTACGCGCCCGTCGTGCATGGACTGTCGCTGTTGGCATTCCTTGGCTGGTTCCTGGCCACAAACGACATCCACCATTCCCTGACGATATCCATCACAGTGCTGATCATCTCATGCCCGTGCGCGCTTGGATTGGCGGTACCCATGGTGCAGGTCGTTGCCGCCCGACGCTTGTTCAAGCACGGCGTCGTCGCGCGGGACGGGTCCGCATTGGAGCGACTTGCGGTGGTTGACACCGTCGTCTTCGACAAGACCGGAACGCTGACACGGCACGACCCGATGTTGGTCGCTGCGACCTCAACCGGGCCGATGGGGCTCTCACTGGCGGCATCACTGGCACGCCATTCGAGCCATCCGCTGTCAAAGGCAATCGTCAGCCATGCTTCGCGGGGCAACGCGGAGACCCTGCCGCTCGAGGATGTCAGGGAAATACCCGGCAACGGCCTTGAAGCGTGCTTTCGCGGTGAACGTTATCGGCTTGGACGAGCAGCCTGGGCGACGGACAGTCCCTTGATGAAGCGGCCGGCGGCTTCGACGGTGGTGCTCACTCAAGGGCGAGAAGTCCTCGCTTCATTCATTTTCGGAGAACGGGTCAGTGCGGGGTCGGCAAATGCGGTGCGTTTCCTGAAGGAGCAGGGGATCGCAGTGCAGATGCTGACTGGGGATGTTGCGGATGCGGCCCTTGCTGTGGCGCGTGAGGTCGGGATCGATGAGGTGACGGCAGCGGCCCTTCCCAAAGACAAGGCCGAGGTCATCGATGCGCTGCGCAGTCGCGGGCGCAAGGTGATGATGATTGGTGACGGGATAAACGATGCTGTTGCCCTGAAGAAGGCCCATGTTTCCATGGCGCCGGCATCGGGAAGCGATATCGGGCGGAGCGCTGCCGATTTCATCCTGCTGAATGCCGATATGAATGGCCTGGAAGTTGCGCTTGTGACGGCGCAAAGAGCTGCCATGCTGATCCGCCAGAACTTTGCGCTGGCGATCGTTTACAATGTTGTCAGTATCCCGCTTGCCCTATCAGGCTATGCAAGCCCTCTCATCGCGGCAGTCGCGATGTCAACGTCGTCCATCTTGGTTGTCGCCAATGCGTTGCGGCTTGATAGGAAGGACAGCCTGGCATCGTGGCGGCTTGCCCGGAAAAACAGGCTGGCCGGAGCAGTCCAATGAGCTCATTGTCGTTCCTCATACCCATAGCCGTATTGATGGGGATTGCCGGACTGGGTGCATTCCTGTGGTCTTTGCGGAATGGCCAGTACGAAGACTTGGAGGGAGCGGCGGAACGCATGCTTTTTGAAAACGACGACAAGCCGCTGGGCGGCTGACGCGCACACCGAAGGAAATGCGATGGAAGATACTGAGCCCCAGTCTCAACCGCCAAAAGATCATGCCGGACATTCTTCTCGCGGCCGCACGGTCGATCCATCAGAGTCCGTGACGGGTGTAGCGATCGTCTTCGGCATGATCGGGGTGGTGGTTGGTATTGCCGCGACCATACTGACCGCCGACGCGTCCGGCGGTCTGGAATGGATTGCCTGTTGCATCATTGGAGCTTTGGCGGGCGGTTCCGCAGGTATCGTCATCGGCGGATTGTTCGGGGCAATCTTCGGCGTCCTAAGGGGAGTGACCGTTCCAACCCTGCGTCATCCCGAGAGGTAGACGCCAAGGGCCCGACGGACGAAGCGACTGGCTCTTGCTTCCCAATCGTTGCAGCCTCGAGAGGAGGCTGCGGCGATCCCTGCGTAGTGAATGTTGCGCTGCAGTATGAACCTCGTCTATACCACGGGCATTCACCACGGACCCGGTGAGACTCCGGGTGGCTCTTCTGGCCGCCGATCCGCCAGACAACGCAAAACCTGCATGCCATCACGCAACCGCTCGGCAGAGCGTGCCGGGCCATGCTTTGCGAGACTCCTTCCCATGCTGCTTTCCTCTATCCGTCGTGATTGGGCCGCCAATCCCATGCGCGAAATGCTTGCCGGGGCGGTGGCGACCTTCGCCCTGATCCCCGAGGTCATCGCCTTTTCATTCGTGGCGGGGGTCGATCCAGAAGTCGGCCTGTTCGCCTCCTTCGTCATCGGCATCGTCATTGCGTTTACCGGCGGACGCCCGGCGATGATTTCGGCGGCGGCCGGGTCGGTCGCATTGGTGGCGGCACCGCTGATGCATGCCCATGGACTACCTTATCTCTTCGCGGCCGGGCTGCTGGCGGGGCTGCTGCAGATCGTATTCGGGCTGCTGCGGCTCGGCGTGCTGATGCGCTTCGTCTCGAAGTCCGTACGAACCGGTTTCGTCAATGCGCTCGCCATCCTGATCTTTGCCGCGCAGATGCCGCACGTAATCGGCGCCGGCTGGATCGAATATGCCGTACTGGCTGCCGGGCTTGTCATCATCTATCTGACGCCGCGCATCACCACGGCGATCCCGTCGCCGCTGATCTGCGTCCTGATCCTGACCGTCGCCTCGGTATCTTCAGGGCTTCCCGTTCTTACCGTCGCCGATCTCGGCCGGCTGCCGGATTCGCTTCCGGTATTCGGCTGGCCGGCGGTGCCGTTGACGCTGGAAACGCTGCGGATCATCGCGGGTCCGGCGCTTGCCATTGCCATGGTCGGGCTGCTGGAATCAATGATGACGGCGAGCGTCGTCGATGATCTCACGGATACGCCGAGTTCGAAGAACCGCGAATGCACCGGTCTCGGCCTTGCCAATGCGGCCGCGAGCCTGTTCGGCGGCATCGCCGGCTGCGGCATGATCGGCCAGACCGTGAGCAATGTGAAATATGGCGGGCGTGGCCGGCTCTCGACGCTGTTTGCCGGCGCCTTTCTGCTGATCCTGATGGTGCTTTTGAAGCCGTGGGTCTCCGAGGTTCCGGTCGCCGCGCTGGTGGCGATCATGGTCATGGTCTCGATCGACACCTTCGACTGGTCGTCGCTGCGAGCCGTGGTGGTCCATCCCCGAACGTCGAGCGTCGTAATGGCGGCAACCGTCGTCGTCACCGTCTTCACCGCCAATCTGGCGCTCGGGGTCACGGTCGGCGTGCTGCTCAGCGGCGTATTCTTCACCTTCAAGGTCGCTCGGCTGCTGCGCGTCGATGTAGCGTCCGATCAATCCTCGGGGCGGCTGATCTACCGCGTGTCCGGCCAGGTGTTCTTTGCCTCCGCCGACGTCTTCGTCGAGGCCTTCGACGTTCAGGATGCGATCGGCAAGACCGTGTTGATCGACGTCTCCGTGGCACATTTCTGGGATATCACCGCGGTCGCCGCGCTCGACAAGGTCGTGCAGCGCTTCAAGGCACATGGCATCGCCGTGGAAGTCGCGGGCCTCAATCAGGCCAGCGCCACCTTGATCGAAAGCCTCGACGGCAAGGTGGTGCTGAAGGAAGTGTGACGGGCTACCGCTATAGGATGGCGAAGTCGTCGTTGCCATCGGCTCCCGCGTTCAACCGCCTGGCGGCGAGTTCGATAAAGGTCTTGACCAGAGGCGGCAGGTGCCGGCTGCTCGGATAGACGACGTGCAGGCCGCCGACCGGGGTCGTGTAATCGTCGAGAACGCGGCGTAGCCGCCCATCCCTGATGCAGGTATTGGCGACTCCATGGGGCAGTCGGGCGATGCCATAACCGGCGATCGCTGCGGCCATGACCGCCTGCATTTCATTGGCGGCGAAGCGCCCCGACACCGAAACTGTTTCCTGTCCGTGCGGGCCTTCAAGCAGCCATTGCGCATGGGTGGATTGGCCGGCGACAACGCAGTCGTGGCGGACGAGATCTGCCGGGCAATCGGCCGCGCCGCAGCGGGCTAGATAGTCGGGGCTCGCACAGAGCAAGCGATGGGTAGAGCCGAGCTTGCGAGCGATCAGCGTCGAATCCTCAAGAATGCCGGTGCGGAAGGCGAGGTCTATGCCGTTTTCGACGAGATTCAGCCTGTCGTCGGTCAGCCGCAACTCGACCCTCGACTTCGGGTAGGTCGCCAGAAGATCGAAGATCGCCTCCTGCAGGAAGTGGCCGCCGAAGCCGACCGGCGCCGATATGCGGATCGTCCCGGCGGGCTCCGTCCTTGCTTCCGCAAGACGCAGGTTGGCGCCTTCGATCGTGCGGAGCGCCTGGCTGCTTTCCTCGTAATAGAGGCGGCCGGCATCCGTCGGGCTGAGGCTGCGGGTCGTGCGCTGCAGCAGGCGCACGCCGAGTTCGCGCTCGAGAGCGGCAATGCGCCGGCTGACCGTTGTCTTCGGCATGCCGAGCAGACGCGCCGCGGCGGTGAAGCTGCCGGCTTCAATGACGCGGGCGAAGATCATGATATCGTTGAGGTCGAGCATTGTATCTTCAAATGGTACGATGTTTCTCAACTATAAGCTATTATGGTTCAATGCGACAGGCCCTAACTTTGCTTTATCAGTCACAAACAAGGAGCAGACAGATGAGCGACATTAGAAGGGTTCTGGTCACCGGCGCCACCGGCCAGCAGGGCGGCGCGGTCGTTCGCGCCCTGACCGCGCGGGGACACCACGTCAAAGCGATCTCGCGCAAGCCGGATAGCGATGGCGCAAAACGGCTGGCCTCGGCTGGGGTCGAGGTCGTTGCCGGCGATCTCAACGATGGCGCATCCGTGGCGAGGGCGGCTGAGGGCGTCGATACGATGTTCCTGATGGGCAACAGCTACGAGGCCGGGACGGAGGCGGAAACGCGCCAGGGCATCCTTGTTGCCGATGCGGCAAAGGCCGCCGGCGTCGGCCACCTGATCTATTCCTCGGTCGGCGATGCCGACAAGAAGACCGGCATTCCGCATTTCGACAGCAAATACCTCGTCGAAAAGCATATTGCAGGCCTCGGCATTCCCTATACGATCAGCGCACCCGTCGCTTTCATGGAAAATACGGTAGCGCCCTGGGCGATCGACGGGCTGCGCCAGGGCGTCTATGCCGCGGCCCTGCCGCCAACCCGCCTGCTGCAGCAGATCACCATCAAGGACATCGGCGCTTTCGTCGCAGCGCTGGCCGAGCGGCGCGAACAGGTGTTCGGCAAGCGTTTCGATATTGCCGGCGACGAATTGTCCGGCGAGCAGCAGGCGAAGCTCCTGTCCGAGGCGCTCGATCGGCCGATACGCTACCATGAACTGCCGATCGCCGCGATGCGCCAGCAGAGCGAGGACGCGGCGCTGATGTTCGAATGGTTCGACCGCACCGGTTACGACGTCGACATCGCTGCCCTGCGCCGGGATTTTCCCGATGTCGGCTGGCACAGCTATGCCGATTGGGCGCGCGGCTTCGACTGGAGCGTTCTCGGCAAGGCATCCGCCTGATACACTCTCCGTCGTACCCGGCCTGAACCGGGGACGACGGAGAGCCCGAGCCGCCTCGCGCAAAGCGACGGGCCGCTCGGCTCTGCGGCGATAGATCATCCTTGAAGAGGGAGGCTTCCATGCCGTCGAGTTTCCATGTCGAAAGTGCTGATGGTTATGAGCGGCTGATGGGGCGCTGGAGCAAGCGGCTGGCGCCGATGCTGATCGATTTCGCCGGGCTTGCGGATGGGGAGCGTGTGCTCGATGTCGGCTGCGGCACCGGCAGCCTGGCTTTTACGCTGGCGGAAAGACCAGGCCTGAAGGAGATCGCCGCCATCGATTATTCGCCGGTTTTCGTCGAGGCGGCGACACGGCGCAATACCGATCCGCGGATCGCGATCCGGCAGGGCGACGCCTGCGCGCTGCCCTTTGAGGACAACCGCTTCGACCGGGCGATGTCGCTGCTCGTGCTGCATTTCGTGCCGGAGGCGGGCAAGGCTGTTTCGGAAATGGCGCGTGTCGTGCGCCCCGGCGGTGTGGTTGCGGCCGCCGTCTGGGACCATTACGGCGGCATGCCGGTCATGAGGATGATGTGGGACACGGCTGTCATGCTCGACGCGGACGCGCTGCCGCTGCGCCGCAAATACTGCTTCCAGCCGATGATGCGGCCGGGGGAGATGAAGCAGAGTTTTGTCAGTCAAGGCCTTGTCGACATCGAGGAGACGTCGCTGCTGATCCGGATGGAATACGGCTCCTTCGAGGACTATTGGGGGCCGATCGCCGCAGGCGAGGGGCCGCTCGGCAAGTATGTCTGGGGGCTTGAGTCAGCGAAGCGAAAGGCGCTCGGCGTTGCCATGAGAGCCGCGTATGAAGCCGGCGAGCCGGATGGGCCGCGGTCGTTTGCGTCGGTGGCTTGGGCGTGCCGGGGTAGGGTGGCTTGAGTCACGTTGCGGATGCTCCGACGCTCGAGAGAGGCTCATCCTGAGGCGCCCCCGCAGGGGCCTCGAAGGCGAGGCGGGTGTCCCGCGGGTGATGGATGCAAGAAGCAATGTTGCGGCGTGTGCTTCGAGGCTTCGCCTATCGGGCTGCGCACCTCAGCATGAGGGAGGTTGGTGGGTGCCGCCCCGCGGATAAGGAGCGCTGGGAGGTGCTCCCTCCACCGAGCCGCCGCTCCCGATCACGACAAACGTGATGGAACCCGGCCAGCATCGCCGCCGTTGTTTCCGCTGTCTCCGATTGCGAATGCGCTTTCCCGCAACCGCAGCCCCTGACAGCCGCAACCCGCCCGGTTCGGGCACCCCTTCCGACGGCATCCGGAATTGACCGCCTCGCCGCCGCTTTCGGACGGAGGAATTCATATGTCCGCTTTGGAAAGCCTGCGCCGGCTTACGCCGCAGCAGCGCAACACCGTCATCGCCAGCTATCTCGGCTGGACGCTCGATGCTTTCGATTTCTTCATTCTCGTCTTCGTTCTCAAATATATCGCCGAGGAATTCCATACCGATGTTCCCGCCGTCTCGGTGGCGATCTTCCTGACGCTCGCCATGCGGGCGCTCGGCGCGCTGATCTTCGGGCTGGCGGCCGACCGCTACGGGCGGCGCATCACGCTGATGGCCGACGTGCTGCTCTATTCGCTGTTCGAATTCCTGACCGGCTTCTCCACCGGGCTCACCATATTCCTGGTGCTCCGGGCGCTCTACGGCATCGCGATGGGCGGCGAATGGGGCGTCGGCGTTTCGCTCGTCATGGAGACAGTGCCGGAGGAGAGCCGCGGCATCGTTTCGGGCATCCTGCAGGCCGGCTATCCCTCGGGCTATCTCCTTGCCTCGATCGTGTTCTTCCTGCTCTTTCCCGTCATCGGCTGGCGCGGCATGTTCTTCGTCGGCGCGGTGCCGGCGCTGCTGGTGCTCTACATCAGGCGCAATGTCGAGGAGAGCCCGGCCTTCCTCAAGCGGCAGGCGGCGGGGCGCCGGCCGTTCCTGACGGTGCTGCGGGAGAATATTCCGCTGTTCATCTGGGCGGTGCTCCTGATGACGGCGTTCAATTTCTTCAGCCACGGCACGCAGGATATCTACCCGACCTTCCTCGAGACCCAGCGCAACTATTCGACCCATACGGTCGGCGCCATCGCCATCGTCTACAATATCGGCGCGATCTGCGGCGGCCTGTTCTTCGGGGCGCTGTCGCAGCGGATCGGCCGCAAGCGGGCGATCGTCACCGCCGCGCTGATCGCGGTGCCGGTCGCGCCGCTCTGGGCCTATGCGCCGGGGCCGGTGCTGCTCGCCATCGGCGCCTTCCTGATGCAGTTCTTCGTCCAGGGTGCCTGGGGCATCGTGCCGGTGCATCTGAACGAGCTGTCGCCGGACGAGGTGCGCGGCACCTTTCCCGGCTTCGCCTATCAGCTCGGCAACCTGCTCGCCTCGGGCAACGCGACGCTGCAGGCGGGGCTGGCGGTCCGCTGGGACGGTGACTACGCCTATGCGCTGCTGATCGTCGCGGCTGTTGTGGCGCTCGTCGTCGCGGCGCTTGCCGGCTTCGGCTACGAGAAGAAGGATGTGCGCTTCGGCACGGAGGAGGAGCAAGCGCCGCATGGCGCGGTGCATAGCGCCTGACTTCTTTTCGATGGAGGCTGCGCCAAGTGCGCGGCCTCCTATTCGCTGCTCAATACGGTACTCTCAGGTATGCCCTTCGTCTCCGGCGGCGGCCACCGCGAATAGGCGCCAGCCTGCGGTACATCCGCGGCCTGTTTTGCCCGGTCCGTGCATCAATGGGACGGCTCGCCTCCAGGGGCGACACGACTTTGCAGGCGCAGATGCGATCGTAAAAGACCTGTCCTTTCCACTCAGCTAACGGCAGGAGCCACCAGGCCATGATCGTGACTGTCCAGATGCCGTAGAGCCAAATCGTACTGATGTCTGAAGGCGTATATCCGTCTTGGAACATGGCGAGCAAGGCATCGAAGTCTCGCGTCGGATAGGCCGGAAACAGCGAGATCGCGAATGCGGCGGCACTGAAAAGCAGGTTCGGGCTGAACTTCAGGATTTCGCGTTTCAAGGCGGTGCCGAAGTCGGGGCCTTTGCCATCCACAGTCGTTACTTCGAGGAAGAAAACCGCCTTTCCGACTGTGCGGCGGCTATTCGCGGAAAAGCAGGCGAAAGCCAGCATGATCAGCGCGGTGCTGGCTATGCCTGATATCAAATTGGAATAGGCAGGTATGGTTCTGGCGACCGGATTGCCGTCTGCGTCCAGAGGGATGGTCAGCACTTGAGTTGGCGTCACGTAATCCCACGGTTCCATCAGAACTGTTGTCTGCAGGTATCGGTACTTTCCAAACCCGAATTGGCGCAGTTCGCAGATTGCAGTGGTGCGAAGTTCGTTCGGCTTCAACGGCCAACCTGCTTCGATTTGCTTGGCAAGCTGAGACGGCACCTCCGGGACGCACTCAATCGAGCTCCAGCCGGGGAAACGGAGGCTCGGGGGAAGGGCGGTCGAAATGTTATAAGCCGCTACAAGGATGATGGCTTGAAAGATGAGGATGTCGATGGCAAAGGCTGCAAGGCGTTGCCAGAAGTAGCGTGAAGGCAAAGCAATGGGTTGCTGCATCGCAGCTAGATTGTCCATATGGTCCCCTGTCCATGCGACGCTTTGAATCTGTCCGACAATAGATACGAATATCCTGGTGACTAAAACAAACGTTTTGCTGCCGGCAATCCGCATCGCCTCGGTGGCCTGAGACGATCGGTCCGCGCTCTGGGGCTTGCCGTCGAATGGCGTCGTGCTAGGTAATGCCCGCCGGTATCTCGCCGGATCGACCATTTCCTCCACAGCCGAGTTGCTCCATGTCCTTTTCTCCCGCCGCCCTCTGGCCCGTCGTCATGCTGTTTGCGTCCAATATCTTCATGACCTTTGCCTGGTATGGCCATCTCAAGCATAAGAGCAGCGCCATCTTCCTGGCCATCGTCGTCAGCTGGGGCATCGCCTTCTTCGAATATTGCCTGGCGGTGCCGGCCAACCGCATCGGCTCGGCGGTCTACACGACGGCGCAGCTGAAGACGATGCAGGAGGTGATCACGCTCCTCGTTTTTGCCGGCTTCTCGATCTTTTGGCTCGGCGAGAACCTGACTTGGAATCATGCGATCGGCTTCGCGCTCATCGCAATCGGAGCATCCTTCATCTTTCGGGCGTAAATCTTAGCTTTTTCAACAGATTACAAATCGTCCATGTCCTGATATCGCCACATTTCCTACAGATTGGCGTCGCAATCGGCTGGCAGCCTGTCACTACCACGTGATCAGGAGTTGACCGGCCATGAGCCTCTCTTTCCCGACGATGGCGGCGATCCGGTTCGGCTATGGTTTCCGGCCGGGCGAGGCGCCGCCCAGCAGCAAGGATGAGCTGATCGGTCAGCTCAGCAAGGGGGCGGCGGCAACGCCGGATTTTCCGCTCGGCGGTCCCGAGACGCGCCATCGCGCGATCCTCAGCCTGCAGGCACAGCTGAAGCAGATTCGGCAGGACGCCAAGACGGTGACCGACGATACGGCGCAGCGCGAGATGCGCAAGGGCGTACAGCGGCAAGCGCAGCAGCAATTCCAGCACGATGCGAACCTGCGGCTGATGCAGGCGGTGCTATCGCCATACGGATTCTACGAGCGGCTTTCGACCTTCTGGACCGATCATTTCTCCACCAGCGCCAATAAGAGCCTGCCGATGCGCCTCATCGTGCCGCTCTACGAGGCTGAGGCGATCCGGCCGTTCATGTCGGGTAAGTTCGGTGATCTGCTGCGCAGCGCCACGGCCCATCCGGCCATGCTGATCTATCTCGATCAGGCGGATTCGCTCGGGCCGGATTCGGACGGCGGCATCAAGCGCAACAAGGGGCTGAACGAAAATCTCGGCCGCGAACTGCTGGAGTTGCACACGCTCGGCGCCGGCAGCGGCTACAGCCAGGCGGATGTGACGGCGGCGGCCATGGTGCTGACAGGCTTGACCATCGACCGCAAAGAGATGGACATCGCCTTCCGGCCGAATATCGCCGAGCCGGGCGCGCATCAGGTGCTCGGTGTCAGCTATGGCGGGCGCAAGCGCTCGCGCGACGATTATCTCGACATGCTCGACGATCTTTCCGTCCATCCGAAGACGGCGGCGCATATCAGCCGCAAACTGGCAGTGCATTTCGTCTCCGACCAGCCCGACGAAGGCATGGTGTCCGACATGGCAGCCACCTGGAAGAAGACGGATGGCGATCTCACCGCCGTCTACGCCGCCATGCTCGACCATCCCGTCGCCTGGCAGAACGAAGGCGCCAAGGCGCGTCAGCCCTTCGACTATGTCGTCGCCGGTCTGAGGGCACTAAATGCGGGGCCGGTCAACGGCGTTGTCGGCAGCTTCCTGGCGGCCAACCAGCAGGGCACTGAGGAGGGCGACATGGCGGCGAATACGCCTGGCATGGCCGGATCTGCGGTGGCGACGGATCCTGCCGGCGAGGCGAGGGACAAGCGGCTCAAAGCCTTCCGGACAGCGCGAGCGCTGGGGCAGGGGGCGCTGAAGCGCATGGGGCAGCCGACCTGGCTGCCGCCGAGTCCGGCCGGCTTCGAGGAAGGTTTTTCCGCCTGGATCACCGGCAGCCAGCTGGCCGAGCGATTGGCCTGGGCAAGGCGGGCCGCGGCGCAGTTCGGCCGCGACGAGGACCCGCGCGAGTTCCTGAAATCGACGCTTGGGGATGCTGCACGCGACGAGACGATCCGCGTGGTGTCGCAGGCGCCGAACAAGATCAGCGGGCTGACGCTGGTGCTGGCATCGCCCGAGTTCAACCGCCGCTAAGCAGACTTTCGTTGGCAAGCCAACGCTTCGTCTGCTTAGCTCATTTGTTTTGTCGCAGGTTCTGACCGGAAAACCGCCGGACACTTTTCCGGAACCTGCTCAGGAGGCCCCCGCCCATGACGCTGTCGATGAACCGGATCTCGCTTTCCCGCCGCAGCTTTCTGACCTCGGCCTGCTGTCTCGCCGCCGCTCCCGTCTTCACGCCGGTCACTTTCGCGGCGATGCCTGGCGACAAGCGCTTCGTTACGATCGTGCTGCGCGGCGCGATGGACGGGCTGGATCTGGTGCAGCCTTATGGCGACGCCGGTTTTGCCGCGCTCCGCCCGACGCTGGCGCTGACGCCCGATACCGGGCTTCTCGATCTCGACGGACATTTCGGCCTCAATCCGGCAGCCGCCGATCTGATGCCGCTCTGGAAAAGCAAGGAGCTTGCCTTCGTGCATGCGGTGTCGACGCCCTATCGCGACCAGCGCAGCCATTTCGACGGGCAGGACATGCTGGAATCCGGCGGCGAGCATGTCGCCGAGGAAAAGACCGGCTGGCTGAACAGGGCGCTCGCGGTCATTCCGCGCTCGGATGTGCGCAAGGCGATCGACGTCAATACCTCGACCGAGCTGATCCTCTCCGGACCGAACGACGTCGATGTCTGGGCGTCGGACTCCAATCTGGCGCCGGCGCGCGACGAGATGCAATTCCTGGCGCGGCTCTATGCCGGCGATCCGCCGTTTGCGGCGGCACTCGCCGAGGCGACGCGGGCCGACACTGCCTCGATGATGGTCGAGCCGGACGGTCAGCGCGGCGAAAAGACCGCCGATGTGGCAGAGCTTGCGGCCAATATGCTGAAAGGCGATTACCGCATCGCCAGCTTCTCCATATCAGGCTGGGACACGCATATCGGCCAGGCCGGCCAGTTCAAGCGGCCGGCGCAGGATCTGGCGCAGGCGATCAACACGCTGAAGACGACGCTTGGGGCCGAGATCTGGGCAAAGACCGTGGTGCTTGCGATGACCGAATTCGGCCGGACCGCCCGTCAGAACGGCTCCGCCGGCACCGACCACGGCACCGGTGGCTGCGCCCTTCTTGCCGGCGGCGCAATCAACGGCGGCCGCATCCTCGGCAAGTGGCCCGGGCTCAGTGACGGCCAGCTGCTCGACGACCGCGACCTGATGCCGACCGCCGACGTGCGCGAGGTGGCGGCGGCGATGCTCTATCGGCAGTTCGATGTCGGCGTGGGCGATCTGACGGGGAAAATCTTTCCGGGGTTGGGGTTTGATAAGGGGTCGCAGTTTTTGACGGTGTGAGGGGTGGTCTCGCAAAGCTGGGTTGATTGGGTCGGGGAACCATTGAAGGGCCGAGTGCTCTAAAGGAAGCGAAAGTTGCTGCGGCTGTTTGCGGCCGCCCGGCCCTTCGCTTGGCTCAGGGCGTTCGACGCTGCAATCGATTCACTGGATCGATTGCTCCCGCTTTGCGGGACCGCGTCTCACCCATCACCACCTTGATGTGAAGGAAGACATCCGGCGAGCTGACCGTTTCCATCCCTTATCCCCCGGCCTTAACTTGTCACTCCGCGGGGACGATCTTCGGTTTGCCCTCTTCGTCAAGCGCCACCATGATGAAGGTGCCGGCGGTGACTTTTTCCATCTTGGCGTAGCGGGAACGATGCGCCCAGGCTTCGACGATCAGCGTGATCGAGGTGCGGCCGACGCGGTCGATATCGGTATAGACCGACAGCGTATCGCCGATCTTGACCGGCAGCTCGAAAGCCATTTCCTTGACGGCGGCGGTGACGACGCGGCCCTTGGCGCGCTCGGCGGCGCGAATGCCGGAGGCAAGGTCCATCTGCGCCATGACCCAGCCGCCGAAGATATCGCCGGCCGGATTGGCATCGCCCGGCATGGCGAGCGTGCGCAGCGTCAATTCGCCTCTTGGCTTGGCGGCATCGGTCATTGAGGGGTCTCCATATGGTGCGGCATCGGCCGACGATTCACTGAGAGCACCCTAGTGCAAAGGCCATGGGCTGTAAAAGACGGCATAGCAGGGCGCTGCAGGCGGCTGGCGGAAAATTGTTGCCGCCGTTGTCGTTTGAAATTTCATTCGATTTCAAGCCTTTGATTTCCGTCACCCAAGCCTCACCTTACGTTATTTAATCATCTTCTTATTAAACTTTACGCTCCAGTAATTCCGCTGCTTCAGTATGTGCACGATTTCACATAGAAGAATCGCCGGGAACCTCATGCGCAACATCAAGATTTCCACACGCCTTTACTGCCTCGTCGGCTTCACGCTTGCCGTGCTCGCGGCGACGATGGTGTTCTTTCTGAACTATTCCTATTCCGAGCTGCAGGCGGAGCGGAAGGCGGGGCTGGAGAAGATGGAGGCGACGGCGATCGGCATCTTCGACAAATATTACAAGATGGAGCAGGCGGGCACGATGACCCGCGAGCAGGCTCAGGCGGCCGCCAAGGACGTGATCGGCGCGATGCGCTACGGCGCCGACGGCTATTTCTGGATCAACGACATGCATCCGACAATGGTGATGCATCCGATCAAGCCGGCGCTCAACGGCACCGACATTTCGCAGATGAAGGATCCGAACGGCAAGTTCCTGTTCGTCGAATTCGTCAACAAGGTGAAGAAGGACGGCAGGGGCTTCGTCGATTATTACTGGCCGAAGCCGGGCGCCGACGAGCCGGTGCTGAAATATTCCTATGTCGCCGGCTTCGAGCCCTGGGGCTGGATCGTCGGCACCGGCGTCTATGCCGACGACCTTGCCGCCCTCTATCGCCAGAATGCGATCTGGGCGGCGGTGCTCTGCCTGCTCGGTGCGGCCGCCACGATTGCCATCGCCTATGCCATCGTGCGCAGCGTCACAGTGCCGATCGCCCGGCTGAAGACGGCGATGAACGCGATCGCCGCCGAAGAGGCATCGGTGGAGATATCAGGCAGCGATCGTCGCGACGAAATCGGCCAGATGGCCAAGGCGCTGCTGGTGCTGCGCGACTCCGTCGACGAGCGTAGCGCGCTGCGCGGGCGGGAAGACGAGAGGCAGCGGCAGATCGAGGACGAGCGCCGTGGCAACGAGGCAAGCCTGCGTTCGGCCTCCGAGCGTCAGACGCTTGCGATGCAGGCGCTCGGCGTCGGTCTGGAGAAGCTCGCCGGCGGCGACCTGACGGTTGCGATCGGCGATATCGGCGAGGATTACGCCAAGCTGAGAGGCGATTTCAACGCCGCTGTCGATGCCCTGAACGGCGTCATCCAGGCGATCGCCGAATCGAGCCGCGTCGTCAACGAGAGTGCTTCCGACATCAGCGAAGCGACCGGCAACCTGTCGAAGCGGACGGAACAGCAGGCGGCCGCACTCGAAGAGACGGCGGCTGCGCTCGACGAGATCACCGCTACGGTCAAGACGGCATCCGAGCGGGCGAACGAGGCGCGCGAGATGGTGGCCGAGACCAAGGCGAGCGCCGGACGCTCCGGTGACATCGTCCGCAACGCGGTGACGGCGATGGGCCGGATCGAGGAATCGTCGAGCCGCATCAATCAGATCATCTCGGTCATTGACGAGATCGCCTTCCAGACGAACCTTCTGGCGCTGAATGCCGGCGTCGAGGCGGCGCGGGCGGGCGAGGCGGGACGCGGCTTTGCCGTCGTCGCCCAGGAAGTGCGCGAACTCGCCCAGCGTTCGGCCAATGCAGCCAAGGAGATCAAGGAACTGATCAGCCGGTCGGCGACCGAGGTCGAGGGCGGGGTGGCGCTGGTGCGCTCGACGGGCGAGGCGCTGCTCGAGATCGAGGCGCTAGTCAACCAGGTCAACGATCACGTCGCCTCGATCGCGACCGCGGCACGCGAACAGTCGACCGGGCTGAACGAGATCAACGGTTCCGTCAACCATATGGACCAGATGACGCAGCAGAACGCCGCGATGGTCGAGGAGACGACGGCGGCAAGCCGCACGCTCGCCGACGAGAGCACCCAGCTGAAGACGCTGCTTTCGAATTTCCGCCTGCGCGGGGCAGGGCAATCGCCTGGAGCCCGATACACACGGGCAGCGTGAGTTAAACGACAGATCAAGGCCGCGAAAGCGGCCTTTTTCCTCTCCGTCGCGTTCAGATTGTGCCGGTAAGTTTTCATTCACCGTTTTTAATTAAAATTGGAGTGAGTTTTTTCTGTCACTGCCCAGTCGGCCTGCGGAAGCGATAAGAGTATGGCGTTTGTTTCCTTTCCACGGCGATCCCTTTTGCCTCTGCTGCTCTCGGTGGCGCTGACCACCTGTTCGATCAGCGACGGGCTTGTGCCGCCGGCCAATGTCGACAGCGGAACCAGGGTCAGCTCGATCTCGCCGGCACGGGCGCCGGCCGCGCGCATGGCGCCCTCGGTGCGCATGGCGCCGGTGGAAAGCCAGGCCTCCTATCCCGTTTCCAATGCGCCCGTCGGCAACAGCCAGGGTTCCGTCGATTATCTCGACACGCCGAACCTTGCCGGCACCGGTCATGCCGCCCCAAAGGCGCAGAACGGGCGCAGGCTGCCGATGATCGACAGCGACGAAGCGTTGGCCGCGGGCCAACCGAGCGACAATTGGGGCGGCACGCAGAACCTTGCGATCCCTTCCGGCGGCGTCAATATGGATGACGAACTCGGGGCTGAGCCCGTCGTCGGGTTGGCGCAGGAGCAACAGCAGCAGATCGCCGAGGGCAATGCCACCGAGCCCGTCGTCGACGGGATCGGCACCGACAATCCGACACAGCTGAACCAGTCCGCACCGCAGGCAATGCCGCAGCCGGCGGCACAGGCACAAATGAGCCGGGCGCCCGCCTGGAACGACGGCAGCCCTGTGGTGGCGCCGGCGCGCGTTCCGGAAGAGGACGAAAGCGAAGAGGTCGCGATGCTGCGGCCGAACAATCCGATGATGAGCGAGCCGGCAGCACCCGTCGACCCCAGCATCATGCCGACCTCCGAACTTGCCTGCCGGCGCGAGCTGAAGCGCATGGGTGTGCTCTTCGACGAGAAGCCGCCGATCTCGAACGGGCCGGCCTGCCAGGTGCCGTATCCGGTATCGCTGAAGGGGCTTTCCGGCAATATCGGCGTCAAGCCGGCGGTGACTCTCAACTGCCAGGTGACGCTCGCCTTCGCCAAATGGGTGAAGAACGAGCTGGCGCCGTCTGCCCGCTACCGCTACTGGAGCGGCATCAGAACGATCCAGCCGCTCGGAGGCTATTCCTGCCGTCGCATGAACAACAGCCGGCAGCGATACAATCCGATGTCGGAACACGCCCGCGGCAACGCCATCGACGTCGGTAAATTCGTGCTGAAGAACGGCCACGAGATCGACGTGCGCAAGAAGGGGCTGTTTTCGCTGCGCGAGGGCCGGCTCCTGAAGGCGGTGCGCACCGATAGCTGCCGCTATTTCAACACGGTGCTCGGGCCGGGCAGCAACCCCGAACACTGGAACCACTTCCACTTCGACCTTCGCTCGCGCAAGAGCGGCAAGGTCTATTGCGACTGATATGCTTTGCCTTGAACCGTGCGGCGCGGGTGCGACTGTTGTCGCGGCAAACAAGCCCGCTGGCAGAAAATGGTTCATCCCTGCCGTCCAGCGCGTTATAGATCGGTGGGGCGGATTGCCGTTTGAGAGTTGGATCCATGAGCTATGATTTCCATGTCGGCCAGAAGGTCGTCTGCATCAACGACACCTTCAAGCATGTCAGCATCGACCAGCTTATTCGCAAAGGCGAGATCTATACGATCCGCTGGGTGGGCGAATACACCCATTATGTCGACGGCACGTTCATCGGGGTGAAGCTCGCGGAAATCCATCGCGGCAATGACGACGGGCCGGAAGGTTACGGCGCGGCCGACATGCCCTACCGCGCGACGCGTTTCCGGCCACTGGTGAAGGACAAGATCGCATCGCTGCGCAAGCTTCTGGCGCCGACGCCGGATGCACTGGTCGAGCCGAAGGAAAAGGTCAGGAAGAAAGAGAAGGTCTGAGCGCCGCTCCGGCAATATCCGCTTTTCCGGGTGTCATGCCGGTCACCGTGCGGTTGTGCCGCCGTGTGGCCTGTGCGACAGTTCGTGTTGGACATGCCGAGGAGGGCCGGTGCGAGTGATTTCGAAGATCCTGGCGCTTTGTGCCGCCATCGCTTTTGCTATTGCGGCGACGGGAACCGCGGCGGCCGATGCGCTTGTTTTCAACTATCACGGATGGCAGGTCGATCTCACCAATGCCAGGGGTGCGGAACCCGATCGGGAGATGATCACGGCCGTCAAGCGGCAGCTCGACATCGTCGAGCATATCGATCTGAAGCCCGACATTCTCAAGTTCATGCGGACGATCCGGATCTGGGCCAATCCCGCTGCTGCGGGTTTCGGGCCTGGCCATTACAGCAGCAAGTCCGGTATCGACCTGCGTGTCAGGGGGCTCGAGCCCGACAAACCGATCATCCTGCATGAGCTTCTCCATGCTTATAACGACCGGATGCTCCCAGGCGGATTTGGCAATTCCGACATCAAACAATTCTTCAATAGCGCTCGGGCGCTCTGGCCGGGCGATTCCTATATGATGAGCAATGACCGCGAATTCTTCGCTGTGACGGCAAGCGTCTATCTGTTCGGCGATATCGACCGGCCGCCTTATTCACGCAACCAGCTCAAAACCAACCAGCCGCGATACTACCAGTGGCTTGCCACGCTGTTCGACGACGGCCGGCCGCGATCCTGAAAGGCGCGATCCGATCAGGCCGGCTTCCTGCTGAGGAACAGCCCGGTCTCCCTGCTGACATCGAGCGCGCCGCTGCCTTGCCTGAAGGCATCGGTGATCGCGTGGCGGAAGCGGGTAAGCTGAGGCTCGTCGGCGCCTTCGCCGGGTGGATAGGAGGTCAGCGCCAGGAAGACATCCTCCGGCTCGGTGATCCGCATGCTTGCCGGATACTGCGACATGGCGACGTTTCCGAATTGCGACCGCATCATTTGCTCGGCGGCGTCATATCCAAAGGCTTCGGCAGCCGGATCGGTCGGGGTGCTGCCGAAGACGGTCGTCAGGCGATAGATTTCGCGCATGTTGCCGATGCCATTGGTGGTGACGGCGAGAAAGCCGCCAGGCTTCAGCACCCTTGCCATCTCCGCGATGCCGGCGGCCGGGTCGGGCAGGTGATAGAGCATGTGCATGGCGATCACGAGATCGAAGGCGCCGTCTTCGAAGGCGAGTGCCGCGGCATCGGTCCGGCGGCCTCGAACGGAAGCGAAGGGCAGTGCGCTGCAGCGTGCCACCGCCTCGTCGACCATGCCCGACGAAAGGTCGGCGAGCGTCAGCTGCAGATCTTTCGGCAGAAGACTTGCCGTTGCCGCCCAGAACCATGCCGGCCCGCAGCCGACATCGAGGACGCGATCTCCCGGTTTCAGCGGCAGTTGCGCGGCAACCCACGGAAACCAGCCCGTTTCGGCGATGGTATATTCGGTATGGAGCCTGGCGCGGGCGGCAAGCTTGCGGCTGTCGCCATACTGCACCGCATTGCCTTCGGTTATGGAGGACATCTCAACTCCGCCTTCTCGTGAGGCCCCGAGCCTCGAGGCAGAGCCTATAGAGGGCTTCGTTCCCGGACAAGACGTGACTATGCGCAACCGGTCGAGCCTGCCTGCCTGCCGCCCCCTGACGTTTTTTGTCTGTGTAAAATAAATCGTATCCGATTAAATCGGAATGTTGTTGACATCGAATTCGGCTCGACGTATTAGAGCGTATCCGATTTAAGCGGATGCGCTATAAATTATCAAACCCGAAGGATACGACAATGACTGAGAAGCTTCTTTTCGCCGGCAAGACCCATATCGCCGGCGGCCGCAACGGCTATGCACGCAGCAGCGACGGCACGCTCGACATCAAGCTGCCGCAGCCGCATCCGGCGGCCGAAAACCTGTTCGGCGCCGCCTGGTCGGCTTGCTATATCGGCGCCATCGAGCTCGCCGCCGCGCAGCGGAAGATCACGCTGCCGTCAGGTCCGGAGGTCGATGCCGAGATCACGCTCAACGGCGATAACGGCTCCTATTTCCTGCGTGCACGGCTCGATGTCAGCCTTGCAGGCATCGATCGCGAGATCGCAGAGGAACTGATCGAGGCAGCCCATGGCATCTGCCCCTATTCCAAGGCGGTTCACGGCAATATCGACGTCGAAACCAGGCTCGTCTGAACAGGAAGGGCCGGCCTCGCGCCGTCATCTTCAAGCGGGGGTCTGCCGATCGGCGGCAGACCCGTTTCTGAGCTGGCAGCACACCCCTGCCGATCCGGAGGACATGCCATGATCCACAGCAAGGCAGAGCAGCGCCAGACCTATGATGAGTTTTCGCTCGTGCTCGATCCCGATGTCTACGAACCGTTGCCTGACGATTGGCTGATCGGAATCACCGACGTCGTCAGCTCGACCGCGGCGATCCGATCGGGGCGCTATGAAGACGTCAATTATGCCGGCGCATCGATCATCGCCGCCCTCGGCAATGCCTGGGGTTCGTTCGATTTTCCCTTCGTGTTTCGCGGAGACGGAGCAGCCTTCGCCTTGCCGGCGAACGGCATCATGGCCGCGACATCGGCCTTGCGTGATGTCGCGGGCTTCGCCAGAACCGATCTTCATCTCGACCTGCGTGTCGGGCTCGTCACCGTCGGCGAAATCCGCGCGAACGGACGCGACGTCAGGATCGTGCGCTATGCCGCTTCAGAGAGCGCGACCTATGCGATGTTTGCCGGGGGCGGGCTCAAATGGGCGGAGCAGCAGATCAAGAATGGCCGGTTTCTGGTGAAGCCCAGCCGTTATGCGATGCGGCCTGACCTGACGGGCTTGAGCTGCGACTGGGCGCCGTTCGCGAGCCAGCGCGGCGAGATCCTGTCGTTGCTGGTCGAGCCTCGCGACCAGACGCGCCCGGAGGTCTTTGCGGCGCTGGCGAAGCGCGTGCTGGCGGTTTTCGATGCCGCACCGCACCGGTCCCATCCGCTTTCCGGGAATACTGATATAGCGAGGGGACATGCGAAGCAGGTCAGCGCGCAACGCTGGTCGGAGGTCGCCTCCAATTCGGATTTTCGCAAGTTCGACGACGGCCTGCGCTTGACGCTGGACTGCGCGCCGGAGCAGATCGACCGTGTCGAAGCCATCCTCGTTGCGGCACGTGCACGCGGCGAGATCGATTTCGGGCTGCACCGCCAGTCGCATGCGCTAATGACCTGCCTCGTGCCGTCGGGCCGGCCGGATTCGCACCTGCATTTCCTCGACGGAATGGGCGGCGGTTATGCCAAGGCGGCCGAGATGATGGAGGAGGGCGCACGTGGGGAGGTGGTCCGGCAGCGGGCGCTGTAGGCTGGGGCGGCGCCACTTCTCCTCCGTCATCATGCCTGCGGGCTCATTCCCGTTTGAGCAGGTTTAGGAGTATTTTAACGAGTTGCGGCGGCGCCAGCTCGGTTTCGCATTCTATCTCGGCGGCGGTAAACCATCTGAACGCGGTGTGTTCATCGCCGATAAGTCGCGGAGAGCCCTGCCATCGGTCGACGTGATAGACATGGAAGGTCGCGGATGTCCCCGGCGGGCTCTCAGAAACGAACTTTCCGGCAAACAGCCAGTGCTGCGGCGTCACGCCGATTTCTTCCAGCAATTCCCGGCGCATTGCCGTCTCGCCGTCTTCGCCGGCTTCGACATGGCCGCCCGGCAGGCTCCACCGATCCGGGTGAGTCTTGCGCTCCGAACTTCGCCTGGCGAGAAGAACGCTCCCATTCCCGATCAATGCGCCGATTGCGATCTCAGGCATGTCACCGAGTGCCGACATCCGCCGCGATCATGATTTTTCCGGTTCGGCCTGCGCCCGCAGCAGGTTGTCGCGCAGCCGCGTCACCGATTTCTGCACGACGGGGAAATCGTCGCCGAGGCCGACGGCGTCGATCAGGACGGAGCTGGGATCGGTTTCGAGGAGATCGCGTCCTGCCGGTGTCAGGCTGACACGCACCTGCCGCTCGTCGGCGGGGTCGCGATGGCGGGTGATAAAACCCACCGACTCCAGCTTCTTGAGAATGGGCGTTAGCGTGTTGGATTCGAGGAACAGTTTTTCCCCCAGCATGCTGACCGTTTGTTCGTCCTCCTCGGAAAGAGCGACCATGGCGATATATTGGGTATAGGTCAGGCCAAGCGCGTCCAGGACCGGCTTGTAGGCGCGGCCGAAGGCGAGATTGGCCGAATAGACGGCAAAGCACAGGAAGTTCGAAAGCTTCCTTCCGTCCGCGCCTGGGGTGGCGGGCAAAGGCATCTCAGGCTGTTTCACGGTTTTGGAGGTTGGCATGGGGAATCCTATCAAGACTCTGAATGCCAGGATACATACATCGCATCCGATTAAATCGCAACGTGTATCCAGCTGTTTTCGAACAGCGTGTCCGGCCGTCGCCCCAGCTTGCGGAGCGGCGGCGAGAGCCGGCATCTTTCGGGTTAACCGAACTTCTCCGTCGTATCGGCCTTGCCGAATACCCAGTAGCCGGATGCCTTGATCCAGCTCAGCGGGTGGCCTTGCTCCAGCAGATAGGCGCGGATATCGCGTGTCACCGATGCCTCCGCCGCGACCCAGACGAAGGTCTCCGGCTGGATATCGATCGTGCGCAGGAGTTTCAGCAGGGCAGCGGCGTCGGTCGCCTCAGAGAGAGGCCGGTGCGCCCAGCGGACATCAAGCTCGGCTGAGGTGTCGAAGGTCTGCTCTTCCAGCGGGCCGGCGACGGCGGCAATGGCGGTGATGGTGGTTCCGGCCGCACTCTCCTCGATCCGGCGGCCGATCGCCGGCAGCGCGGTTTCGTCGCCGATCAGCAGCCATCGCGTCACCGCCTTCGAGACCACGGCGGAACCTCTTGGCCCGCCGATCTCAAGCCGGTCGCCGGGGCGTGCGCCGATCGCCCATTGCGTCACCGGGCCTGCCTCGTGCAAGGCGAAGTCGATGGTCAATTTCCGCGCGGCATTGTCATAGCGGCGCGGCGTGTAGTCACGGCGTTCCTCTCCGCCATCGGCGGCGGGAACGAAGATCTTGATGTGGTCGTCGGGCGCAAGGCTGGTGAAATCGGCAAGATCGTCGCCGGTCAGGGTGATGCGGCGCATGCCGGGGGTGATGTCGGCGACGCTTTCAACCGTCAGTGCGCGCCGGCGCGTCTCGTGGCGCACCCGCTCGATGCCAGGGGCCGGTGAAGTCTGCTCTTTGAATTGATTGTTATCCATGTGTCCTCAGTAGCTTTTGGAGCTCGATCCGCAGGACACAGTCGCGCAGATCGAAGCCGCAAAGCCGTTCGATCATACGCGTTGAGTGACGTTAACGCTTACGTGGCCGGGTGACCCGGCCATTGACGGGGATGATGTAGTTGAGAGCGGCTGTATGCGCAACGGCAAGAAAGCTGGGAAACCTGATCATTGCCGAAGTTTAACTTTCAGGAGCCGGTATGCTCGGGCGCTGTCGGCCGGTCAGGCGAAAGCAGACCGGGCCGTTCATCAATATTCACGCCAGGAGCCTCCTGGCGCCGACCATTCTCGAACTCGGCACCTCCTTCGCGCGGTAGAGCCGCCAGGCGAAGCGTCGGCAGCGGCTTACTGCCATTCCTGGTGTGGTCTGGCGCGCCTAACCTTTCCTTCGTCATTCCTGTGCTTGTCACAGGAATCCAGTGCGCCCAAGTCCTTGGGCGCGGAAGACTCTTTTCGATGTCGTAGGTTCAATCACCGCGTGGACACGCGGTGGCTGGATTCCTGTGACAGGCACAGAGGAGGAGAGGGCCGGGCCGCCTCCACTCAGCGGTGTTTTGTCGACCTGGCAAGCACAGTAGCTCATTTCAACTTTGGAATGCAGCAAAAAAGATGACACTTTTGAAGCTCATTTCCGACACTTTCCCGATCGAAGCTCCGCGCTATCGAGAGCTAGGGAGCTGTGATGTCGGGGGTTCTTATCGCCACGCTGTTGGCAACGGTTTCAGCAAAGATTCCCGCCGGACTATCCAGCGGCAACATACTCTATTCTGATTGCAGCGGATCCCGGCAGTTTGTCGTCGGATATGTTGCCGGTTGGTTGGACAAATGGAATAGTGACGAGTATCTCGCCCGTCGCATTTTTACCGAAGCCGCTCCCCGACCCAGCAGGATGGTGAACTCGGCGCATTTTGCAATTGCCGTTGGCGTCAACGTCTGTATTCCCCAGGGAATCACGGCGGAAGCGATCGGCAATACGCTCTGCACGTTCCTGGAAGAGAATCCCGGCATACGCGAAGCGACCGGCGACGAGCTGATGATGACTTTGGTTCACTATAAATACCACTGCCCGCTTCCCTAGGGAAGAAATCGACTTCGATGAAACGGCTGAGTTAGGCGGTGGCGTTCAGCATGTGGGCGCGCATGCGGCGCGAGGCCATTTCGCCGTCGGTTCGACCGTCAAGATAGCATGTCTTGCGCAGCCGACCGTTTCACGGGACAAAGCCCGGATGAGTATTCCGACGATACATCCCTTTGATTTCGATCCCACCTATGGCATGCAGCTCGAAGACCTGCTGGCGGTCGAGCCGCCCGAGGAGCCTGATGGTTTCGATGCGTTCTGGGAGGCGCGCTACCGGAAGGCACTGACGGTCGATCCGCAGCCGGTGCTTTCGCGCAGCGAACTCACCCATCCAGACTGGCACGTGCTCGACCTCGTCTATCTCTCCACGGATGCGTTCCGGATCGGCGGCTGGCTATTGCTGCCGCGCCAGGGGCAGGTGCGGCGCGGCCTCATTGTCGGGCATGGTTACGGCGGGCGGGACCGTCCGGATTTCGAGCTGCCGGTCAAGGAAACGGCGCTGATCTTTCCCTGCTGCCGCGGGCTGTCGCTGAGTGCCCGTCCGCCGATTTCGCAGAATCCCTCCTGGCATGTGCTGCACGATATCGACAAGAAGGACGCCTATATCATCGGAGGCTGCGTCGAGGATGTCTGGCTTGCCGTCTCGACGCTCGTCGCGCTCTATCCCTGGCTTTCAGGGCATATCGGCTATAGCGGCATCAGCTTCGGCGGCGGTGTCGGCGCGATGGCGATTGCCTATGATGACCGCATCGACCGCGGGCATCTCGCGCTGCCGAGTTTCGGGCACCAGCCGCTGCGCCTCAAGCTGCCGAGCGTCGGCAGCGCGCAAGCGGTGCAGGAATATCAGGCGGAACATGGAGATCTGCTGGAGACGCTCAGCTTCTACGATGCGGCGACGGCCGCGCGGCGGATCAAAGTGCCGATGCTGACGGCAGTGGCGCTTTTCGATCCCGCCGTCGCGCCGCCCTGCCAGTTCGCTGTCGCCAATTCGCTACCGAAATTTAATGAAATCTTCATCCTGGACGCCGGGCATTTCGATTACCCTGAAAGTGCTGAGCAAGAGGCGGCTCTGCGCGACAAGATCGGACAGTTCTTCAGGGTGCCATGAACCGCGAATATCTCAGCTGGTACAGTCAGCGTCTGCATCGAGACATGGAGATGCTGGTGTTCGGCCATGCCGGCGCCAAGGTGCTGGTCTTTCCGACGCGGGAAGGGCGCTTTTTCGAATATGAGCAGCTCGGCTTGGTCGCGAGCCTTGCCGAGAAACTGCAGGCAGGCCATCTCCAGCTTTATTGCATCGAGGGCTTAGCGGCAGACAGCCTTTACGGTTTCCACCGCCATCCGGCCGATCGCATCCGCCGGCATGCCGCTTTGGAGGACTATATCCTCAACGAGGTGCTGCCATTGATGCGGCGAAGAACTCGCATTGCTGCACCATCGTGCATGGATGCAGCCTCGGCGCTTTCCAGGCGGCGAGCCTCGTCTTCCGCCATCCGCATCTCTTCCGCAAGCTCGTCGCCTTTTCCGGGCGCTACGACCTGACGATGAAGGTGGAAGCCTTCGGCGATCTGTTCGAGGGCTATTACGACGACAGCGTCTATTACCACACGCCGACGCATTTTCTGCCCGGCCTCGGCGCGGACTGGCGGCTGGACAGGCTGCGCGAGATCGACATCGTGCTGACCATCGGCGATGCCGATCCCTTCCTCGACAATAACCGCTATCTCAGCCGGCTGCTTGGCGAAAAGAATATTCGCCATCAGCTGCATGTCTGGGACGGCCGCGCCCACCGCGCCGGGGCCTGGCGGAAGATGGCGGCGCTTTACATCTGACGTCTGTGGTACACCCTTATTGCCAATGCAGCGCTGCAGTCGTCACCGGCGCGTCCCAGAGCGCGGCCTCCTCGTCGGTCAGCAAAGCCAGCGTGATCGATAGCCCCTGCATGTCGAGCGAGGTGACGTAGGTTCCGACCAGTGAGCGCTCGATCGGGATGGTTTTTTCCTCGAGGAAACGGCGGGCGCCATTATAGGCGAGGTAGAGTTCGGCAGGCGGTGTGCCGCCGAGGCCATTGACGAATAGCAGTGCTCTGCTGCCCGGCGGCACTGAGATGTCGGCAAAGATGGTCTCGCAGAGATGGCCGATGATGGCGTCGGCGGTGGCGAAGGGCTGCCTGGCATGGCCGGGCTCGCCGTGGATGCCGACGCCCATTTCCATCTCGCCGGGTCCGAGCGCAAACGTCGCGCGCTCGGTCTGCGGCACCGTCACACCGTTCAGCGCCACTCCCATCGAGCGGATGCGCGTGTTCAACCCTTCGCCGAGCTGCTTCAGCTCGTCAAGCGGCATGCCGCGTTCGGCCGCAGCCCCCAGGATCTTTTCGACGATGAGCGTTCCCGCGACGCCGCGCCGGCCTCGGCTTTCGCCTGTTCTCGACGTTTCGATATCATCACTGACGACGATCATGTCGAGGCTGTGGCGGTCACCGGCCATCTCGATCGCCATTTCGAAATTCATCAGGTCGCCGTCGTAATTCTTGACCACGAGCAGGCAGCCGGCGCCGGTATCGGTCTCTTCGATGGCGGCAATGATCTGGCTCGGCGTCGGCGAGGTGAAGATATGGCCGACGCAGGCGGCATCCAGCATGCCCTGGCCGACGAAACCGATATGCATCGGCTCATGGCCGGCGCCGCCACCTGATATCAGCGCCACCTTGCCCGAGGTAAGATGGCGGCGGCGAATGAATTTGCGCTCCTGCCCGAACATCACGAAAGTCTCATGGGCGCGCACGAAGCCTTCGACGCTTTCGGCGACCATGGTTTCCGCGGTGTTCATGAACTTCTTCATCAAGCCCCTCCCAAGGCCAAAGGCATTACATCACGTCAAGCGGTTCACGCGTCATTCCGCACCCGATATTGCGACGATCTTCTGCACCAGATCGGAGATCGCCTCTTCCAGCAGGCGGTTTTTCCTGTCGTCGCCGAAATCCGGCACCATCAGCGACAGGTGCCGCAATTTCTCGGAGTGGCCGAGGTCGGGCAGCTTGCCGGGATGGGCGGCCTGATAGGCTTCGAGAAAGCGTTCTTCCTCAGTGGCGCTGAAGTGGCAGACGCGGACGATCGTCGCGAGATGGCGCGCCGGCAGCGGCGTCGCATAGGTCGGGCTGGTGATCTGGGTGACGAAGCTGCGGTGCTTTCCAAGCGCCGTCGCCAGGCGCTGGCGCGTGCCCGACGGCCTGTTGTCGATGATCTGCGCCAGAATGGACTTGTAGGCGATAATGGCGTCTTCAGTGTCTTCGCGCGCCATCCTACTCTCCGGCTGCCCTTGTGCCATCGGCATTGAGTCCGACGATCGCCGATCTTATCGCGGGACGCCGGGCCGGCGCCACGGAAAAATGCCGGAGACCGGCGGCGAGCAGTCCCGGCAGATAGCTGGGGTCGCCGGCCATGTCGCCGCAGATGCTGACCGGCTTGCCGACGGCAAGCTTCACCGCCTGGGCGATCAGCCGGAGCACGGCGGGCGCTGCCTTGCCGGCATCGGCGTCGATGTCCTCTCGGGCAGAGGCGGCAAGATATTGCGTGAGATCATTGGTACCGAACGAAAAGAATGCCGCCGACCCGAAGGTGTCGAGCATCAATGCAGCTGCCGGCACCTCCACCATCATGCCGATCGGCGGCATGCGGTGGAGCTGGGAACGGCGGCCGAGTTTTTCGGCCTCCTCGCGGAATATCGCGCGCATCCTGTCGATTTCGTCGGGAAAGGTCACCATTGGCAGCATCACCGAGAGCCTGCCGAAGACGGCGGCGCGCAGCAGGGCGCGTGCCTGGACGCGGGCGATCTCGGGCTGGGCAAGCAACAGCCGGACGCCGCGCAGACCCGGGGCGACGGCCGGAAGGTCTTCGAGGCCAGCAAGGGGCTTGTCGCCGCCAATATCTAGCATTCTGATGATCACCGGCCTTTCGCCTGCCTGCTCCAGCACATGGCGATAGATCCCCAGCTGCCGCTCCTCGTTGGCGGCATCGGCGATCGAGGTGATCGAAAATTCCGAGCGCATCAGGCCGACGCCTGCCGTTGCCGGATCGAGCGCGCCGATCTCGGCGGGGTCGTTGATATTGATGGAGACGAGGATCGGCACGCCATCCGCCGTGCGTAGCTCGCCGCTTTCGGTTTGCATGTCGCCGGTAGGGGGGTGTGCGGGCGCCAGCGGCGGGATCGGCATCCGGCCGGCCTGAAGGACGACCGCGCCGGCATCGCCGTCGACGCGAACAGGATCTCCGTCTTCGGCCGAAAAGCGGCCCGTGCCGACCACCATCGGCACCGATTTCGCCCGGGCGAGCAGGGCGACATGGCCGGCTGTGCTGCCTGCAAACAGCGCGATGCCGCCGCCTTTCGACCAGTCATGGGCGAGAAAGCGGCTCGGCTCCATGTCCTTGCCGACAAAGACGGAGCCGGGCGGGAAATCGGCGGTCGGGGTACCGGCGAGCGCGCCGAGCACACGGTTCTTGATGTCGAGAATATCGACGGCGCGCGCCCGCATCTGCTCTTCGTCGGCCGTTTCGAGTTCACCGATATAGGCGTCGAGGGTGGCGACCCAGGCAAAGACGACGTTCTCGTCGGCTTCCGTGCGCGCGCCGGTCGCTTCGGCGATGCTGGGATCGCGCAGTACCTCGATCTGGAAATCGATGATATCGCGGCTTTCGGCGTCGGCCCCCTCGGCTAGGCGCTCGAGTTCGCCGATCGAAATATCGATCGCCTTCTCCAGCGCGCCGTATCCGCTGGCGGTCTGGGGCGCCGGACCAGCGCCCGGCCGCTCGGCAGCGGAAGGAGCCTTCAGCTCCTCCGCGAGAAAGGCCGGGCCGGATCCGATGCCCGGGGATGCGCTCTTTGCTTTCAGCCTAAGCGGTTCGGCCATGTTTCTTTTCCTCATCGAAGTTGCGCTCGATGAGTTCCTTCAGCGCGCGGATCGCCTCTTCGGCGAGGATGCCGTCGGCGCGGATCCTGAGGATCGACCCTTTACGGATTCTCGCGCCCATGATCTTGATGATGCTCTTGCCGTTCAGCCAGACATCGCTGCCGTTGACCGCGATCTCGATCGAACAGGGGAAGGACTTGGCAAGCCGCGTGAAGGTGACGGAGGGGCGGGCATGCAGCCCGACGCCATGCTTGACCTCCACCTCCGTCTGGCAGTTCACCTTAAATGGCTCGGGCAATGGCTCGGGCTCCTGTTTCTCTTTTCGTAATCCGCTGCTCATCAGGGGGACAGTTCCTCGGCTGTGGCGACGACCTTGGCCAGCGACGCGCCCCCCGACGCTTCGGCGGCGGCGATGACGGCGCCCTCGACCAGCGGCGCGTTGCAGATGGAGACGAGGCCCGAGCGGGGAGGCCCCAGCATTTCGATTGCCATCTCGCTGTTGGTTTCGGCGCCGCCGAGATCGACGAAGACGGCAACGCCGGCATCGGACCAGGCGGCCTCGATCGCTCTCAGGATGCCGCCGGCATCGGTGCCGAGCTCGCCATGGACGTTGCCGCCCGACCAGGACAGCGGCACGCAGTCGCCGACCATCTGCCGCACCATGTCGGCAATGCCCCGTGCCACAAGCGGCGAATGGGAGACGATCACGATGCCCACATTTGCGGTCTTTCCATTCATTCCGGACGGTGCTCCCCGAGATAGCGGCAGATCGCCGTGGTCAATAGTGCGCAGCTCGACGCGCCGGGATCGACATGGCCGATCGAACGGTCGCCGAGATAGGCCGCGCGCCCGCGCATCGCCTTCATCTCAGCCGTGCGGCTGGCGGAGCGTTCGGCCTTGCGGGCGACGTCACCGAGCGGAGACCGCTTCTCCAGCGCGGCATGCACAGGATAGAGCACGTCGAGCAATGTCTTATCGCCGGCATGCGCCCGCCCGCGCCTTGCGACGGCATCGATCGCCTGTTTCAGTACCAGCGAAAAATCGGCCTTTTCCTCGCTTTTGCGCAGCTCACGGCCGATCTCCATCAGCAGCGTGCCGTAGAGCGGGCCGGCCGCACCGCCGACATTCATCACCAGCGTCAGCCCGATCTTTTCCACGGCGTCGGGGAAGGGCAGGCTGGACAGGCTTTCGCCTTCGGCGCTCACCGCCTCGCAGCCGCGTCGCATGTTGGTTCCGTGATCGCCATCGCCGATGGCCCGATCGAGCGCGCAGAGATGATCGGTGTTTTCCGCGATCGTCGCGCGGCACACCTCGATCAATCCCGCAACAAGCATCGGTTCCGCCTGCACTGTCATCCTCCCTATCGCCGCATCTGCCGCACGGCTCACAAACTTTACTCCGGTCAGGCGAAGCTTGCCACCACGCCGAACGCGCCGGCAACCGCGACGGCACCGGGATCGGCAACGCCCACCAGATCTCGTTCGCCGACATAGGAGGCGCGTCCGGCGCCTGCCTTCGTCATCGCCTTGGTCGACTCCGCACCTGCTGCTGCGGCGCTCGCCGCTGCGGCGACATCGCCGGAGGCGAGCGCCTGCAGGGCAGGCGACAGCGCATCGACCATCGTCCGGTCGCCGACTGCGGCGCCGCCATAGAACGTCATCCTGTCGAGTCCGGCAAGGAGTGCGGCGGCGAGGTCGGCTTTGTCAGCCATGGCCTTTGCCGCAGCGGTGAAGAAGATCGACAGCAGCACGCCGCTCGATCCGCCCATGCTGGTGCCGAGGATATCGCCGAGCGAGGCAAGTGTCGCCGCCGGCCGGTCGAGCGGCAGCGTGTCGAGGCGGGCAAGCACACTGCGGGCGCCTGTCGCCACCGTCGAGCCGGTATCACCGTCGCCGACGCGGCCGTCCAGCCGATTGAGTTCACTTTCCTGCGAGATAAGATGCTCGCAGAGCGCCGTGATCAGGCGGCGGTTGCGGGCGTTCTCCCCGGCCACAACAGCGCCGTTCAATTCGGCCGCCGTCCTCGGTGCGGCGATGATCCGGATCTCGTGGCGTTCGACGGCCGGCATCCAGGCATGCGGCTCGACCGCTGCCATCAGCGCCGCCTCGCGAGCGCCATCCAGCCCGATCAGCGACAGCGAGAAACCGTTCATGTTGAGCGCGGTCATCATCGGCCCCGGGCCGATGATCATCCGGACGTGGCGGCCAAGCGGCGAGGACAGCACGGCATTGGCAATCACAGCCATTTCGAGCGGCGGCACCGCGCCGAGATTGTTGATGAGGAGGGCATGGCTTGCCCCCTCGCGCAGCGCGGGCGACAGGCGGGCCACCATGGTGGCGACGATATCGGCGACCGGCTGCAGCGTGATGCGCTCGACGCCGGGCTCGCCGTGGATGCCGAGGCCGAGTTCGCCTTCGCCCTCGCCGAGGCGGTCCTCATGCGCCTGGCCGGGCACGCTGCAGGTGGAGAGAGACACGCCGAGCGAGACGATGTCGCCGGCAGCAGCTGCGGCGTGGGCGGCGACCGTCTTCAGGTCGTCGCCCCTTTCGGCGTGATAGCCCGATATCTTATGAACGAACAGCGTGCCCGCGACGCCGCGCGGCTGGTTGATGCCGGGAATGGCGATGTCGTCGGCGACGATGACCATCTCGACGTCGAAGCCCTCGGCGCGCGCCTTTTCGGCGGCAAGGCCGAAATTCAGGCGGTCGCCGGTATAGTTCTTGACGATCAGCAGCGCGCCCTTCGGGCCGGTCACGGCGCGGATCGCCGTCAGCACGGCATCGACGCTCGGCGAGGCGAAGATTTCGCCGGATACGGCTGCTGTCAGCATGCCCTTGCCGACGAAGCCGGCATGAGAAGGCTCATGGCCTGCGCCGCCGCCTGAGATGATCGCCACCTTCGATTGGTCCCAGTCTGCGCGCAGGATCACCTTGATGTCGGGAAAGCTGTCGAGGCGGGCGAGACGATCGCTGCCGCTCGTCAGAAGCAGACCGTCCAGAGCTTCGGTAACGATGCTTTCCCTGCGGTTGAAGAAGTGTTTCATCGATTGAGACCCGTCTGTTTGTTTTTCATGCCGTTGTCATGCCTGTTTGGCGGTCAGGACAGGCGCTGTCCAGCCGCATCGAAATAAAGCGGATCGCGCAGCGTCAGGCTGATCCGGTCGCCCGGCGCGATCGACCGATATGGATCTGCAAGTGTGACGAGCTTGTGATCGCGCGCAGGCTGCCTGGGATCGGCAACCCTGATGTGCAGATGGTTCTGGTCGCCGAGATGCTCGATCCAGTCGATCTCGGCATTGGCATCCTTGCCGACGATGATGTCGAGATGCTCGGTGCGGGCGCCGACCGTCTTCGTGCCGGCCGGCGGCTTGCCGCCCGGAAGCAGGTCCGCCGGCAGAAGGTTGATATGCGGCTGGCCCAGACGGGCGGCGACATGCAGGTTGGCGGGATTGCCGTAAATCTCGCGCGGCGTTCCCACTTGCATCAACCGCCCCTCGGCAACGATGCCGATGCGGTCGGCCATGGTCATGGCTTCCACCTGGTCGTGGGTTACATAGAGCAGCGTCGAGCCCAATTCCTTCTGGATGCGCTTCAGCTCCAGGCGCAGTTCGGCGCGCAGCTTGGCGTCGAGTGAGGAGAGCGGCTCGTCCATCAGATAGATCGCCGGCCGGCGCACCAGCGCCCGGCCGATGGCGACACGCTGCATCTCGCCGCCGGAAAGCCTGGTCGAGCGGTTCTCCAGCTTGTGGTCGATCCGGACCATACGCGCGACCTCGCGCACGCGCCGGTCGATCTCCTCCGCGCTCAGCTTGCGGACCGGCGCCTTCAGCGGGAAGGCGAGGTTTTCGTAAACCGTCATGTGCGGATAGAGCGAATATTGCTGGAAGACGAAGGCGACGTCGCGCTCGGCGGGCGCTTCGGCGGCGACATCGCGGCCGCCGATCTCGATGCGGCCGCCATCCGGCCTTTCAAGGCCGGCGATCAGCCGCAGCGTCGTGGTCTTGCCGGCGCCCGTGGGACCGAGCAGCACGACGAACTCGCCATCGCGGATCGACAGATCGAGATCGGCCAAGGCCTGGGTATCACCGAAGCGTTTGGTAAGGTTTCTGAGGACGACATCAGCCATGCCGGGTCTCCTGATAGAGCTGGGATGGGACCGCGCGGCCCGATGTGCAGTCGAAGAGCGCGAGTTTTTCCGGGTTGAATTCGAGGCCGACGGTCTCGCCGATCCGGAAGCTGCGATTGGCGGGAACGCGGGCCTTGATCAGCCCGCCCCGGGTTTCCACGGCCACGACCTGGTTGGTGCCGAGATATTCGCTGCCATAGACGGCGCCGCGCAGCCGCGAGGCGTCGCTGAAGCGGATATGCTCCGGCCGCGCGCCGAGCGCCAGCGCGCTTTCGGCCATGTCCTGATGGATCTCGGGAACGGCGACATCGATGCCGTCGAGCAGGATGGAGCAGTCACCGCTTTTCAGGCCCGAGGTGAAGCGCATGAAGTTCATCGGCGGCGAACCGATGAAATCGGCGACATACATGGTCGCCGGCTTGGCGTAGATTTCCTGCGGCGTGCCGAACTGCTCGATGACGCCATGGTTCATGACGGCGATCTTGTCGGCCATCGCCATCGCCTCGTGCTGGTCGTGGGTGACGTAGACTGTCGTGGCATGGATGCGGTTGTGCAGTTCGCGCAGCTCATGGACCATGATCTCGCGAAACTCGGCGTCCAGCGTGCCGAGCGGCTCGTCCATCAGGAAGCATTTTGGCCGCCGGACAATGGCGCGGCCGAGTGCCACGCGCTGCCGGTCGCCGCCGGCGAGGCCCGATACCGACCGGTCGAGAATATGATCGATCTGCAGCAGCCGAGCGGTCTCTTCGACGCGCTGACGGATTTGGGCCTTGGCCATGCCCTGCGACAGCAAGGGGAAGCCGATATTCCTGCGCACGTTCATATGCGGGTAGAGCGCGAAGAGCTGGAAGACGAAGGCGATGTCGCGGGCGCTGGCGCGGTTGAAGGTGACGTCCTCGCCGTCGAGATAGATCTTGCCGCTGCTCGGCAGCTCGAGGCCGGCGATCATGCGAAGCGTGGTGGTCTTGCCACAGCCCGAAGGCCCGAGCAGCGCCAGGAACTCGCCGTCATGAACAGTGAAGTTCGAATCCTGGACGGCGACGAAGCTGCCGAACTCCTTGCGGAGATTTTCGATACGGATATCCGCCATGGTTCACTCCGGGAATTTCGAGACGATGATGAACATGACAGTGCCTGCAAGCAGGGTGACCAGCGAGTAGGTGTAGAGCACCAGCAGGAAGGGCTGGAACAGCATCAGGAAGCCGAGCCCGATCAGCGCGGTGGCAATGGCCTCCATCGGGCCGCGACGCAGGAAGAACGGCCGTTTCGGACGGGCAGGGGTGCGTGTTTCGATCAGGTGGGTCATTTGCGGACGGCTCCGAAGGTGATGCCGCGCAGCAGCTGCTTGCGCAATAAAATGGTGAAGACGAGGATCGGGATCAGGAAGATCGTCGTGCCGGCGGCAACGGCCGGCCAGTCCTGCCCGCCTTCGCCGATGATCGTCGGGATGAAGGGCGGCGCGGTCTGCGCCTCGCCCGAGGTCAGAAGGGCGGCGAAGGCATATTCGTTCCAGGCGAAGATCAGGCAGAATATCGCGGTGGCGGCGATACCGGTCGTGGCCTGTGGCAGCACCACCTTGCGGAAAGCCTGCAGCCTCGTATAGCCGTCGATCATCGCCGCTTCCTCGTATTCGCGCGGGATTTCGTCGATGAAGCCTTTGAGCAGCCAAACGGCGAGCGAGACGTTGACGGCAGTATAGAGCAGGATCATACCCACGGCCGTGTCCGACAGGCCGAGCTCGCGATACATCAGGTAGATCGGGATGGCGACGGCGATCGGCGGCATCATGCGCGTCGACAGGATGAAGAACAGCAGGTCGTCGGCAAGCGGCACCTTGAAGCGCGAGAAGCCATAGGCGGCGAGCGTGCCGAGGAAGACCGCGAGGAAGGTGGAGCCGAAGGCGATCACCAGCGAATTGACGAAGCGCGGCACGAAATTCGACGGACCGGCGATCACCATGTTGCGCTTGCGCGTCACCTCATCGCAGGCGCCGACCGGCGCCGGCAGCGAAGCGATATAGTCAGGGGTCTGCCGGGTGCGCGTCGTGAACAGGTTGCAATAGCCTTCGAGAGACGGCGTAAAGACGATCTTCGGGGGATAGCTGATCGAATCCGGCGGCGACTTGATGCTGGTCAGGAAGATCCAGACGAGCGGGATGAGGGTGATCAGCGCGTAGAGCACGACGATCGCCCCGGCGATGCGCTTGCTGGAGGGGCTCGGTACGACGACCGAATGGGCTGAGTTGGCGGCGCTCATCGTTGCTTCACCTTGTTCAATGCCTTGACGTAGATGTTGGCGAGGCCGAACACCGCGACGAAGAGGACGATGGCGAAAGCCGAAGCCCGGCCGGTCGCCCAGCTTTCGAAGGCGGTGCGCTTCAGCGTGATCGAGGCGACCTCGGTAACCGAACCCGGCCCGCCGCCGGTGAGCAGCGTCACCATGTCGAACATCTTGAAATTCTCGATGCCGCGGAAAAGCACGGCGAGCATGATGAAGGGCAGGGCCATTGGCACGGTGATCGACCAGAATTGGCGCCATGGCGAGGCACGGTCGACCTCTGCCGCCTCGTAGATATAGTCGGGGATCGAGCGCAGGCCGGCGAGGCAGATCAGCATCACATAGGGCGTCCACATCCAGGTATCGACGATGATGATCGCCCAGGGTGCCAGCGTGACGTTGCCGAGCATCTGGATATCCGAGGTCGGAATGCCCGATACCAGCGAGACGGCATAGGCGAAGAGGCCGATCTGCGGCTCGTAGAGAAAGCGCCAGAAATTGCCGACCACGGCGGGCGACAGCATCATCGGGATCAGAATAATCGTCGTCCAGAAGGCATGGCCGCGGAACTTGCGGTCGATCAGATATGCGAGGGTGAAGCCGATCACCGTCTGCAGCACGATCGTCCAGAACACGAAATGCGCGGTGGTCTGCATCGCCTGCCAGATATCGGGATCGTTGAGGACGCGTTGGTAGTTTCCAAGGCCGACGCCCTCGACCGGCGCATTCGGCCGGTTGGCGCGGTAATTGGTGAAGGAGAGATAGACCGCCCAAAGCAGCGGGAAGATGTTGATCGCCAGCAGCAAGGTGATGGCCGGCGCAATGAACAGCCAGGCGATCGCCCTGTCGGAGAGGCCGCGGACGCGCCGGGCGACCGAGACCGGCGTTGCCCTTGCTGTCGCATTGGCCGCCTTCTCGACAATGGAGGAATGGGAAATGGTCAATTTTTCACCCAGTCTATTGCGATATGGAAGATCTGGCGGCCCGGCTCGTCTGCCGATCCGGGCCGCCATCCTGGTGAGGATGGCGCGCAGAGGGTTGCCGCCTGTCCCGTCGTCCGGCACTAGATCTTGCCGTCGTCCTTGAAGACGTCGCTCCAGTCTTTCACCAGGCCGTCGAGCGCTTCCTTGGCGGTGCCGTTGCCGGCGACCACGTAGTTATGGACCCGCTTCTGCATGGCCTGCAGCAGCGACGCGTAGCTCGGCTCGGCCCAGAAGTCCTTAACGATCGCCATCGAGTCCAGGAAGGCCTGGGCATAGGGCTGGCTCTTGGCAAAATCCGGCGCGTTGACGACGGAGTTGAGGCAAGAGAACCCGCCGAGCTCCCACCATTTGGCCTGCACATCGGGCTGTGCGAACCATTTGATGTATTGCAGGGCGGCGTCGCGCTTGTTGGAGTAGGAAACCACCGAGATGCCCTGACCGCCGAGCTGGGCGAAATGCGCCTTTTCAGCCGGATTGGGGAAGAAGCCGATCTTGTCGCCGCCGACCTTCTCGTCCTTGTAGAGGCCGGGCCAGGTGAAGGCGAAGTTCATCTGCATGGCGACCTGGCCGGATTTGAAGGCGTCGGCGGATTCGACCATGTAGACGTTCGAGCTGCCGGGCGGTGTGCAGCAATCATAAAGGGACTTGTAGAATTCCAGTCCCTTGACCGCATCGGCCGAGTTGACGAAGCCTTCCATGTCGTAGGGCTTCTTCGGGTTCTCGTACTGGAAACCCCAGTCGTAGAGGACGTTGGTCACGCCCATGGTAATGCCTTCGGAACCGCGCTCTGTATAGATCGAGGCGCCGTAGACGGTCTTACCGTCAATCTCGCGCTTCTGGAAGAATTCTGCGATCTGCTTCAGTTCGTCGTAGGTCTTCGGGGCTGCGAGATCATGGCCGTATTTCGCTTTGAATTCCTTCTGGAGTTCCGGTTTTTCGAACCAGTCCTTGCGGTAGGTCCAGCCGACGACATCGCCCATGGCAGGCAGTGCCCAGTAGTTCGGTGTGTTCTTCGGCCATTCCGAGTAGCCGACGACCGTCGCCGGCACGAAGTCATCCATCTTGATGCCTTCCTTGTCGAAGAAGTCGTTGAGCTTGACGTAGTGGCCGTTCTCGGCCGAGCCGCCGATCCACTGGCTGTCGCCAATAATGAGATCGCAGAGCTTGCCGTGGGAATTCAGCTCGTTGAGGAAGCGGTCGGCATAACTCGTCCAGGGAACGAATTCGAACTTCATCTGCGTGCCGGTCTTGGCGGTGAAGTCCTTCGACAGCTCGACCAGCGCATTGGCGGGGTCCCATGCGGCCCAGCACAGCGTCAGTTCATCGGCTTTGGCGAGATTGGGCAATGCCGACGACATAACGAATGCCGCAGCCAGCCCCAAAAGGGCTTTCGATGTTTTCTGCATAAGGTCCTCCCAGAACCAAGGGCCGGCTCCCCGCCGGCGTCGCATGTTCACCCATTTCAGAGAATGCTCACATGAACTCCTCAATCATCATGTTTAGCAATATGTTTAGTGATAACTCTTTTTATAAACATTGCAAGCGGCAATCGTTGCTGCAGTGCACAGGAGACTCGCCATGCGGGCGAGAACTTTGCGGACCAATCGCATCGCTTTCCGGAAATTTCCTTCGCGAGCGTACCGATACGGCGAAATCTGGCCTCGCTGCGCAACGTACCTCAGGCTATGGACGTCACGCCGCTCCTGTTTTCCCGGGAGCGGTTCAAACTTGGCCTCGCTCCGGCGGGGCCTTTTTCTTACGCGGGCCGCCACATCGGGAATATTCCCGCGCAGTGCGAGATTTAGCCTTTCAAGCCTGAGGCAACGAGCGTATGCACCCGGTGCGCGGTTCGTATCCGCGTATCCCCGCGCGGCAGATCTCCGATCGGCTTCCTTCCTGTTTTCCTGCCGCGGTATCCAGAATTTTCATTGGCAGATCGATGGCAACGGCAGAGACGAGCGAGAATGAGCAAGAGGCGGCAAGCGGCCGCCAGGCGAAGATCGTGGCGCTGGTCGTTGCCGTTTCCTTCTTCATGCAGATCCTCGACGGCACGATCGTCGCTACCTCGCTGCCGCAGATGGCGGCGAGCTTTAACGTTCAGCCGGTGTCGATGAGCATCGGCATCACCGTCTACATGCTGACGATGGCCGCTTTCATTCCGCTGTCGGGCTGGCTCGGCGACAGGTTCGGTGCGCGCCGTATCTTCCTGATGTCGATCGCCGTCTTTACCGCCGCTTCGCTGTTCTGCGGGCTGTCCGGCAGCCTCACGGAATTCGTGCTTTGGCGCGCCGTCCAAGGTGCGGGCAGCGCGCTGATGACGCCGGTAGGGCGCATCATCGTGCTGAAGAACGCCCGCAAATCCGAGCTCGTCCAGGCGATCGCGCTGATCACCTGGCCGGCGCTGACCGCACCCGTGGTCGGCCCGGTGCTCGGCGGCTTCATCACCACCTATGCCAGCTGGCACTGGAACTTCCTCATCAACATTCCAATCGGCATTCTCGGCATGGGCCTCGTGCTGCGCTTCGTGCCGGAGCAGCGGGAAATCGATCCCGGCCGGCTTGATCTCGTCGGCTTCGTTCTGAGTGCTGCAGGCCTGACCTTCCTGCTCGCCGCCCTGGAGCTTTCGGTCAAATGGGACGGCGGGCTTTTGCCCGTCACGCTTATGCTTGCAGCCGGTATCGTGCTGTCTGTGATGGCGACCCGACATTTCCTCGCCGTCGATAATCCGCTGCTCGACCTTTCGGCCTTCCGCGTCCAAACCTTCTCGATGTCGACGCTGTCGGCGGGCACGGCCTGCAGGGTGGCGATCAATGCGACGCCGTTCCTGCTGCCGCTGCTGTTCCAGCTCGGTTTCGGGTTGAGCTCGATTGCCGCCGGCACCTATCTGCTCGTCTATTTCCTCGGCAATCTCGGCATGAAGACGGTGACGACGCCGCTCCTGCGCTTCTTCGGCTTCCGCACTGTGTTGGTGCTCAATGGGCTGATCGCGGCGCTTTCGATCGCCGCCTGTGGTTTCCTCACGCCGGATACGCCGCAGTTTGTCATCCATGCGCTGCTTTTCCTTGCCGGCCTGTCGCGATCGATGGAATTCACCGCGCTGAACACGCTCGCCTTCGCCGATATCGGCCCGGCGCAGCGAAGCTCGGCCTCGACGCTGTCGAGTATGCTGCAGCAGGCGTCGATGCTGCTCGGCGTCGCGGTGGCCGCGGCCGTGCTCAATATCGCCTCTGCTCTCAGGGGCGCCGACAATCCCGCGCTTGCCGATTTCCGCTGGGCTTTCGTCGTGGTCGGCGTGATCGGCGTCGTCTCGTCGCTGCGCTTCCTGCAGCTGCCGTCGGGGGCGGGTGCCGAAGTATCCGGCCATCGGAAATTCCAGAAAAATTAGCCTGCCTGCGGAACCAATCGGGCCGCTCGGCGCATCGGCATTTCTTTTCAACCTTTCCGTTTCCCGATCTCCTTCAACGGCTTCCCGTCATCCTCCCTCTGCGCCGCCTGCGACAAGGGCGAGGGATAACCCGCTGTTTACCGCAGGCGGCCAATGCAATACGACATTGCCATGCGGGCGACTCGGACGCTTGCCGCCGGTCGTCGCTGCGAGAGAAAGCCGGGAGACGGAATGAGCAATTCTAGCGGCGATGCGGATGCCCTGATCCACATCCTCTATATCGATGACGACGAGGGGCTCGCCCTCTTGATGCAGAAGAACCTTGGCCGGCGCGGCTTTTCGGTCGAATGGGCCGAGAACGGTGCTGCCGGCCTTGCCAGGCTCGGCGAAGGCGGCTTCGACGCCGTCGTGCTCGATCATGTCCTGGCTGACGAGACCGGCCTCGACATTCTGCCCTGCATCACGGCGCTGCCGGATCATCCGCCGGTTATCTATGCGACGGGTTCGGACGATACCAGCATCGCGGTCGCGGCGCTCAAGGCCGGCGCCGACGACTACATGCTCAAGGGGGTCTCGGCCGATTATTTCGACCTGCTCGCCGCGGCCCTAGAACAGGCGCTGGAGCGGGCGCGTTTTCGCCGCGAGACGGCGCAGGCGCAGGAGGTGATCCGCCAGCAGCGCGACCTTGCCGAAATGCTGCTTGCCGAGGTCAATCACCGCATCGCCAACAGCCTCGGCCTCGTCGGCGCGCTGATCCGCATGCAATCCTCGATGACCAAGGACCAGGTGGCGATCGATGCGCTGCACGAAACGCAGATGCGCATCAACGCCATCGCCAGCGTGCACCGCCGGCTCTATACCAACCGGCAGGTCGGCTCGGTGCAGGTCGACGAATATCTGGACAGCCTGCTCACCGAACTCGAAGCCTCGATGCGCGACGACAAGCGGCCGCACCGCATCGTGCTGACCGCCGAACCGGTCAATCTGGCGACCGACAAGGTGATCACGCTCGGGCTGATCGTCAGCGAACTCGTCACCAATGCCTTCAAATATGCCTATCCGGACAGCGTGCCGGGCGAGATCCGCGTTTTTGTCGATCAGACGGACGAGGCGCTGAGGCTTGTCGTCGAGGATGACGGGGCGGGGTTCGATCCAGAGGGCCCGGCGAGGGGAACCGGGCTCGGCGCACGTATTCTGACGGCCATGGCTGCGAGCTTGAAATCGGATTTCGCCTATGATCCCGGACATGACGGGACAAAGGCGACGCTGGTGTTTTCGTTGGGCGAGGAGAAGTAGGGGCGCACTTCACACAATTATCTGTTTCTCTACAATAGCTTGCCGACATCGCATTATCAAACATAACGTTAGGGAAGTCGAACATGACGACGATCCGTACGCCGCGGGAAGTTTACGATTTCTGGTTTGTCCGATGCGGCCGAGAGCTGTGGTTTCGGCCACCGGCGGAGCTCGACGTCGAGATCCGCGAGGGTTTTCGCGAGACGCATCTTGCCCTTGCCGCAGGCATCGGTGACGAGTGGCGGGCGGATGCCGAAAGCCGGCTTGCTACCGTCATCGTGCTCGACCAGTTTTCCCGCAACATTTATCGCGGCACGCCGCTAGCCTTTGCGACCGACGGGCTGGCGCTTCGGGAGGCCAAGCTCGCGCTTGCCGCCGGCGCCGACCAAGCGGTCGAGACCGCCTGCCGCACCTTCTTCTATCTGCCGTTCGAACATGCCGAAGAGCTTGGCGAGCAGGAACGCTCGGTGGCATTGTTCAGCGCCCTCGGCGATGCGGAGTATCTGGATTATGCGATCCGCCATCGCGAGGTGATCGCCGCCTATGGCCGCTTCCCACACCGCAATGCCATGCTCGGGCGGGAGTCGACGGCTGGGGAGCGCGATTACCTCTCCAAGCCCGGCGCCGGTTTCTAAACCTTTCCAGGAGTTTCCGCCATTCTGTCGCCTTTCTTTGCTAGGAAAAGCTGGAATTCCATTCCGACGACAACCTTTCCGGAGGCGCTTTTGCGGCTGAGGTCCATCCTGCTTCGCACCATTCTTCTCGTGACGCTGGCGTTTGCCGGCGCGCATTTCGAGGGTGCCATGGCCTTCGCGCAGGAAGCGCAGACACAGGCAGCGCAGACACAGGCAGCCGCGCCGGCACCGGTGGATACGCCGTTCGACCAGGCAGCGAAGGAGATCGAGAAGGCGAAGACGGAGCTTGTCGCCCTTCAGGACAGCGTCAAAGGGAATGCCGACAATGATGATGCCCTGGTCGGGCTTGCGACCAAGGCTGACGAGCTCAGCCGCGCCGTTATCACGATATCGGTCAATCTCAGGCCGCGTTTCGACCAGATCAAGAACCGGCTTGCCGAGATCGGCGAGCCGCCGAAGGATGGCCAGCCTCCCGAAGCCGAGATCGTCACACAGGAGCGCAACGTGCTCGCCGCCGAGCGGGCGCAGATCAATGCGGTGACGGGCGACGCCGAAAACCTGTCGATCGCGGTGACGAAGCTCGTCAACGAGATCATCGAGATGCGGCGGCGGCTTTTCGCCGACACACTTTTCAGACGCACCGAGATCTCCGTCTCGGTGCTTGACGATGCCGCCGGTGCCTTTGTGCACGAGGTCGGCGAATTCTCGCAGGCTTTGTCGAGCTGGACCTCTTTCGTCTGGAAGTTCAAGCGTTTCCCGCTGTTTGCGGCGATCTTCCTGTCGCTCGCTTCGGCGCTCATTCTGCTCTCCGGCAGCTACCGACTGTTCGGCGCCTATCTGCGCCGCGACGAGGCGATCGAGAACCCGTCCTATATCGGCCGGCTGTCGATCGCCTTCTGGTCGACGCTGATCCGCACGCTGGCGCTTGCGGTCCTGCTCGTCACGTCGTTCTTCTTCCTCAACAGTTTCAATGTGCTGCGGCCCGACATTGCGCCGGTCATCGGTGCGCTGTTCGGGACGATCGGGCTCGTCTATTTCGTCGGCCGCTTCGTCAACGCCATCTTCGCGCCGCACGAACCGCACTGGCGGCTGGTGCGGCTTTCCAATCTCGGCGCACGCTCGATCGGCTACTGCCTGCTGGCGATGGCTATCATCAACGGGCTCGATTATTTCTTCGGCTCCATCGGCGAAGCGATGGGCTCGCCGCTGGTGCTGACGGTCGTTAGAAGCCTGATCGCCGCATTGATCATCGGCATGATCCTGATCGTGGCCTCCTTCGGCAAGCCGATGCTGGCGAAGAACGGCGATCCCGATGCTCCGGGCCGGCATTGGCCGCGCGGCATGGCGATCATCCTGCGCGTCGTCGGCGCCGGCCTGATCGTCACGGCGCTTGCGGGTTACGTCGGGCTGGCGCGCTTCGTCGCCACCCAGCTCATCATCACCGGCGCTGTCGTCGCCACCATGTATGTCGGCCTGCTTTCCGGCAAGGCAATATCGCGGCAGGAAAGCTTCGGCGATACCTTCTTCGCGCGCTTCCTGACGCGCCGCTTCAATCTCGGGCCGGTGGCGATCGACCAGGCCGGTCTGCTCGTCGGCCTCGCCATCTATGCGGTGGCGCTGGTCGTCGGCGTACCGCTGATCCTGCTGCTCTGGGGCTTCCATGTGCAGGACCTGCAGCTCATCGCCTACCGGCTGTTCACCGAGGTCAAGCTCGGCGGCATCAGCATCTCGCTGCTCGGCATCTGCACCGGCATCCTGCTGTTTGCCGGCGTTTATCTCCTGTCGCGCTGGCTGCAGCGCTGGCTCGACAGCAATGTGATGGCGCGCAGCCATGTCGATCTCGGCGTGCGCAATTCGGTCAAGACGGGCATCGGCTATCTCGGCGTCGGCATGGCGGCGATCATCGGCGTTTCGTCGGCCGGCATCGATCTGTCCAGCCTGGCGCTCGTCGCTTCCGCGCTTTCGGTCGGCATCGGTTTCGGCCTGCAGAACATCGTCTCCAACTTCGTCTCCGGCCTGATCCTGCTCGTCGAGCGGCCGTTCAAGGTCGGTGACCATGTCGTATCGGGCACGGCCGAAGGCATCGTCAAACGCATCTCGGTGCGCGCCACCGAGATCGAGACCTTCCGCAAGCAGTCGATCATCGTGCCGAATTCGGAGCTGATCAACGGCCTGGTCGGCAACTGGACGCACCGCAACAAGATCGGCCGCTCGGAAATTCCGGTTTCTGTCAGCTACGATGCCGATCCGCAGCAGGTGATGGATATTCTGCTCGAGCTGACGGCCAAGATACCGCTCGTCATGCGCAATCCCGAACCGCAGGTGGAGTTCCTGCGCTTCGGCCCCTATTCGCTTGATTTCGAGCTGCGCTTCTTTCTCGCCGACATGGGCGACGGCATGACGGTGCGCAACAATCTGAGGATCGAGATCCTCCGGCGCTTCAAGGCCGAGGGTATCGAGATCCCGCTGCCGCAGAGCGACCTCACCATCCATCGCGATGCCGCGCCGGTCCTTGCCAATGCCGCCAAGGAGCGGACGGACGGCCAGGACGATCCAACGAACAAGCCCATCGAGGACGAGGAGCGGCCGGTGCGGCAGCTGCGCGGGCGGACGGCGGATGGCAGCCTGAAGAGCTGAACGGCTCATTCAGCCATCATTCACAGGTCTGTGTGCATGATCTCCACCATCGGGATTGCTGCCGAGGGCAGCACCGATCGTTCGAGGGGAGGGCGCGCCCGCGCCGCCGCACATGATGGCAAGGTTTGCCGCCGTTTTGCTTATCCCGCTGCTTGCCGCGCCCGCGGCGGAAGCCGCATCCATCACCAACACCGATCCGGCAGCCGTGGTGCTCGTCATCACCGAGAGCGGCCAGCGGGTCGAAGTCGTGGTCGATGCCGGGGCTTCGGAAAACCTCTGCGCCTCCGGCTGCTTCATGACGACGCCCGACGGCGACCGCATCGGGCTCGACGGCGGCGAGACGATCGAAATCGTCAAGGGCTCGGCCGTCGTCAAGTAAGCGGGATCAGACGATCCGCTTGCCCGCGGCGTCGAGCACTTTCTCGCCGTCTTCCTTGGTGAAGGCGCCCTTGTGGGTCTCAGGCAGGATTTCCAGAACCAGCTCGGAGGGCCGGGACAGACGGGTGCCGAGCGGTGTCACGACGAACGGCCGGTTGATCAGGATCGGATGCGTGAGCATGGCGTCGAGCAGCTGGTCGTCGGTCAGATCGGGATTGTCGAGGCCGAGGTCGGCGTAGGGCGTATCCTTCTTGCGAATGGCTTCCCGCACGGTGAGACCGGCATCGGCAATCATCCGGGCCAGTTCCTGACGCGACGGCGGGGTTTCCAGATAATCGACGACGGTGGGTTCGATGCCGGCATTGCGGATCATCGCCAGCGTGTTGCGCGAGGTGCCGCATGCCGGGTTGTGGTAGATGGTGACGTTCATGATCAGGCTTTCGTTGTCGAGGTGATTTTCGAAGCGGACACCGAGCGCACAGCTGCGCCGCGCTCGTACCAACCTTTGCTCCGGTTGACGATCCAGACCACTGACAACATCACGGGCACCTCAATGAGCACACCGACGACGGTGGCCAGGGCTGCACCCGAGTTGAAGCCGAACAGGCTAATGGCCGCCGCAACGGCAAGTTCGAAGAAATTCGATGCGCCAATCAGCGCTGATGGTCCGGCAACGCAATGTTCCTCGCCGGTCGCCCGGTTCAGCAGATAGGCCAGTCCCGAATTGAAGTAGACTTGGATCAGGATCGGAACGGCCAGCATCCCGATCACTGCGGGCTGCGCGATGATCTGTTCACCCTGGAAGCCGAACAACAGCACCAAAGTTGCCAGCAGCGCCAAAAGCGAAAGCGGCTGGAGAATGTTCAGGAGGCGGTGGAGGGAAGCGGCCGAGCCACCGGCGAGGACACTTCGGCGCAGAAGCTGTGCGGCGGCGACCGGTAGCACGATATAGAGCACCACGGAAATCATTAACGTGTCCCAAGGTACGGTAATCGCCGAAAGACCGAGTAGCAGTCCGACGATCGGGGCGAAGGCGACGACCATGATGGCGTCGTTGAGCGCCACCTGAGACAGCGTGAAATGCGGCTCACCCTTGGTAAGGTTCGACCAGACGAACACCATGGCGGTGCAGGGTGCAGCTGCGAGGATAATCAGGCCTGCGATGTAGCTGTCGATCTGGTCCGCCGGTAGCATCGACCGGAAAAGATAACCGATGAACACCCAGCCGAGCAGCGCCATTGAAAAGGGCTTCACGGTCCAGTTGATGAGGAGGGTCACACCAATTCCGCGCCAATGGCGGCCGACCTGGTCCAGCGCCGCGAAGTCGATCTTGATCAGCATTGGAATGATCATCAGCCAAATCAGTGCCGCCACCGGAATATTGACCTGCGCAATCTCGATCGATCCAATGAGATGGAATACGCCGGGCATCAAATGCCCAAGAGTGACGCCGACCGCAATGCAGAGAAACACCCAGACGGTGAGATAACGTTCAAAACTGGACATACTCGTTATCCCTCCAACGTTTTGGCGAGCAATAGTGCTGAGGCTGGGCACAGGCTAATTGCTTGGCGGGTTTGCAGGATCGCGGCGGGTGCTCTTGCGCGGTCGATCGGCGTGAAGCCGAGCGTTTCAAAGAACGGAGCAGCATTGGTGGTCAGCAGGTAGGCAGCGCGAGCGCCCTCTGCATAGGCGCGTCTGATTAGGAGATCGGTAGCACCGCGGCCCAGGCCTTTGTGACGATTGGCCGGCGTGATGACCACGGATCGCAAAAGCACACTGTCTCCATACAATTCATATCCACAATAACCCACAGTATCGTCGCCCTGTGCAATTCGGAAAAAAGTCCGACCCGTTTCGTCAATATCATCAGTCGGGAGGTCGGCGCTTTCGAGTGCGCTGCGTAGCTCGCCTTCATGTCCCGCAATTGGCAGGAGCGCCAGCAAGGTGTCGATCCGGTTCGCGGTCATTGGAATTTCCCCTCCATTTTAGGGGAACAACAGGCGGCGACCTTTGCGGCAGGCGCGCAGATCTCAGGGTTTCCGTCGCAGCAATCTTCCATCAGAAAGCGGATCAAGCCGCCGAGCCTCTCATAATTGGCGGTGTAGATGATCGAGCGGGATTCGCGCTGCTGGGCAATCAGGCCGGCCCGTTCCAGCTCCTTCAGATGGAAGGAGACGTTGGATGGCGAGACCTCCGCCTTTTCGGCGATGGCGCCCGCCGCCATTCCGTCCGGGCCGGAGACAACCAGCATGCGGATGATGTGCAGGCGCGTTTCCTGCGAAAGCGCGCTGAATGCGGCGAGGGCTTGACGTTGATCCATATTTCAATAATCCTTGAATCATTGAAATGAGGATTAGCCGATATGAACGCTATCGACAACCGAAAAATCCAAGAAAACGATATCAGCCTCGGCACACTGCTCGATATGCTCGCCGGTCAAAAGGACGTGCCGCTGATTTTCTACTACGATGGGGAGCCGGTGAAATCAGGCTACCATATCACCGAGGTCAAGGCGGGCCAATTCGCGGGTCTCGATTGCGGCGCCAATCCCGAGGCTTGGACGGAGATCTTCATCCAGCTCTGGGATATCGAGGAAGACAACCGCAAGCACATGCCGGCCGGCAAGTTCTGCGCCATCGTCCGCAAGGTGACGGAGCATGTGCGGCTCGACGCTTCGGCCAAACTCACCTTCGAAGTCAGCAACGGCGTGCGGCCGATGCAGCTCTATTGCGCGGCGATGCCGGTTCTCCGCGCCGGCGCCGTGCATGTGGCGCTTTCACCGCGGCCGGCAAGCTGCAAGCCGCGTGACCGGTGGCTTGCCGAAGAAAATAGGCAGGCCGCGGCCTGCTGCGGCCCATCAGCGGCAGGAAGCGCCTGCTGCGCCTAAGAAGGGACGAAATAGCGACTTGACGCGGCAGATCATCCATTGACTGACCACCAGTCAGTCGGATAAATGGAGGCGCCGGCGACATGTCGGCGCCGCCCGTTTCATCCCGGAGATCGCCATGAGCGCCAAGACCCTGTTGAACTCCCTGTTCCGCTACAAAGCCAGCGCCGACGGCGAGCTTCTCGACGCGCTGAGCGCGCTCGGCGAGGAGGCGCGGTCGGATGTGTTTCGGTCGGCCCTTCGCGTGCTCAATCATGCCCACCTCGTTGACCGCATCTTCGCCGCCAATCTTCAGCGGCTGGATCATTCCTTCACCGCGAGCTGGAGCAGCGAAGCGCCGCCATTGGCGCAGCTGGCCTCCGATATCCGCGAGACGGACCGCTGGTATATCGACTACACCGCGCGCATAGCGCCTGACGAAATGGAGGAGGTCGTCGGCTTCACCTTCACCTTCACCGATGGCGGGCGCGGGCGTATGTCCCGCGAGGAGATGCTGGCGCATGTGGTGACGCATGCCGGTTATCATCGCGGCGAGGTCGGCCGGCTGCTGCCTGATATCGAGAGCACCGCGATGCGCGACGTGTTTACCGGCTACCTGCACAGGGCCGATCCCGCGCGCCGTCAATGAGCGCGCTGCCGATGCCGACCGATCCTGTTGCAAAACCGAGAACCAAGCCTGCCGAAGAGCGGCGCGACGAGCTGATGCGTTCGGCCGAGCGGCTTTTCCTGGACAAGGGCCTGGAACAGACCACCGTCGAGGAGATCACGGCCGGGGCCGGGGTCGCCAAAGGCACCTTCTACCTGCACTTTTCCTCGAAGGCCGATGTTCTCCTGGCACTGCGCACTCGTTTCGTGCAGGGCGTGCTCGATGGCATCGTCGCGGCGGTCGCGGAACGACAGCAAGCGGATTGGCGCGGCAAGCTCGCCGCTTGGTCGACGGCATGCGCCACCGGCTATCTCGACGCGGCCGGGCTGCATCATCTGGCCTTCGTGGCCGAGCCCCCGGCAACGCGGGAAGGGCTTTCGCGCAACATTCTGATCGATCATCTGAGCGAACTGCTCGCCGGCGGGGCAGGTGGGGATGCCTGGTCGGTCGATGATCCCGGCTTTACGGCGGTATTCCTGTTCAATGCCCTGCATGGCGTCGTCAATCAGCCGATCGGCGAGACACCGGCTGATCGCGCCGAATTGCTGCGCAAGATCGAGGCGCATTTCCTGCGTGCGCTGGGTTTGGTATCAGGCATTGATTGAGAGCTGAGCGTCCCACCATTTGAGCACCCGCATCGCGCGGACCGTGATCCATCGCGAGGGCTCGCCTTGCTCGTCGTCGACCTCGAACCACACACGCCCCGGCAGGCTCCAGTCGAGTGGCCAGCAGCCGTCCTGAAGACGCCGGGAGCGCAGGTGCTCGATCGCCTCGCCGAGGCGCGGATCGGGAGCGGTACCGGTCAGGATGGCGCTGGCGCGGAAATAATCGAGGGCGCGCAGGATGTCGTAGCGCCAGCGGTTCGGATGCAGGAACAGCAGGAAATTTTTGTCGGCCGGCTCGCCCGTGCCGAGACGGCGGAAGAGGTGACGCTCGAGCAGGAATTCCTCGCCCGTCCGGCGCGCTTCGCGAGATCGTAGCGTGCCGCCGGTCGATTTCTCGACCTCCAGCAGTCCTTCCAGCACATTAATGGTGCTGGCGAAGGAGGATCGGTGAGAACCGTTGGTCCTCTCGCAGTTCCAGCCGCCGTCGTCGAGACGCTCGCCGACCAGCCTGTCGACAATCGGCGAGACATCAATGCCGAAATAAGCGCCGTCCGCGACGGTGCGACCGTTGATACATTCTTCGACTTCGCCTTGCCAGTAGGGCTGGCCGCCTTCTTCCCAACAGGCATTGGCGCCGATCAATTCGACGGTGCGTCTGGCCTGCTCGCAGGCGGGATCGAGACCGAATTCCCTGAGTTGCGATAGCGAAAAGCTCGTGGCCGTCCACGGCTGGCCGTGTTCGCGCCACTCCTGGGGATCGAAACCGGCGGGCAGGAAGGCGCCGCCCGCCCATTGCCCGTCCTCATCCCGGCAGGCAAGCAGCCTGGCGCCCCAACCTTCGGTCTCGACTTTCGCCCGCTCGGCCATCCAATTTCGCTCCGGGGCGTCAAGCAGGTCGCGCATCACCTGCCACCGGATCGACGGGTCGGAGCCGAGGAGCCATTCGATCACCGGTTCGGATTGGGTCATGGGGGAACCTCTCAGCGGGTCGGTCGCAGCGTGTTTATAATCGCTTCGTAGGGTGATGGCTGATCGGTGTGCCCTGCGGCTGGAGTTGATCGGCGTACCGCGGCTGATTTCTTAATCATATCTGCAAGAAATCCGAGGCAGCCTCTTCCGGCCGCTTCTTCGCTTCATATCCAGCAGGGCTGATTAATCATTAGTCAAATCAATTGATGTACCAAATTGATCCGGGGACAGATTTTACATCAAAGGTTTGCTATGGCGTTTCTAGGTATTTCGGGGATGCAATATTCCGGGGAAATGTTTGCCGGTGCGCGCATTATTGTCGCGGAAGATTCCAACGTATTCACCTCGATGATCAGCAAACGCCTCAAGGAGCTGTTCGACATTGACGTCGAAATCTGCCGCAGCTTCGAGGATCTGCAGTTTTCCTATGACAAGTCTTCCGATCCGATCACGCTGGCAATTTCGAACATCAACCTGCCCGGCGCCGAAAACGGCGAAGCGCTGGAATATCTGGTCGATCTTTCCATACCGACAATCGTCTTTACCGGCACCTTCCATGAAAGCATGCGCGACAAGCTGATGGCCAAGGACATTGTCGATTATATCCTCAAGGACAATATCTTCGCCGTCGATCTTCTGGCGGAATCGATCTGCCGGTTCCTGACCAATCATCGTCACCACGTGCTGATCGTCGACGACAGCGCGACGGCCCGCGCGCTGCTGTCGAGCCGGTTGAAACGCTACAATTTCCGTGTCAGCACCGCCGAGAACGGCGCCAAGGCGCTGGAGATCCTGAAGGCCAACCGCGATATCGGCCTGATGATTACCGACTACAACATGCCCGACATCGACGGCTTCGAGCTGACGCGGCGCATTCGCTCCAATATCGGCTCGCACGAGCTGCGCATCATCGGTGTTTCATCCTCCTCGAACCGGTTGCTTTCGGCGCGTTTCCTGAAGGCCGGCGGCAATGATTTCATGCTGCGCCCGTTCATCGACGAGGAGTTCTACTGCCGCGTCAACCAGAACCTCGACACGCTGCTGCAAATCCAGTCGATGCGCAAGGAGCGGGCGGTTGCCTGACGGCCCTTCCAGTATCGGCGTCGCCTCAGGCGCGGAGACGACGGCAGCGCACCGTCGTCGAATTTCTGCAATTGCAAGTAACGCCGCTATTTGTCCCCTTCACGCGCGCAGGCCTCTCGGTTATCGTTCGCCCCGCCGGGGAGAGGGCCGAGTCGAGGCCATCGGACGCATGGGAGATTAGCGGCTGTGGCTTTTCAAGCGGATTTTCAGCGGGATGGCATCGGGCTCCGCTCCGGCGGGCTCAAGATACTTCTGGTTGAAGATTCCCGGATGTTTTCCGCCGTGCTTTGCCATCGGTTCCAGACCGAACTGGGCCTTGCGGTCAAATCCTGCCCCTCGCTAAAGGCGCTTCGCAAAGAACTTGCCGAGGACGGTCACGGCTACACCATGGCCGTCGTCGATCTCAACCTGCCGGATTCGCCCTATGGCGAAGCGCTCGACTGCACGATCGAGCACGATATCCCGGCAATCGTCTTCACCGCCACGTTCGATCTCAACACGCGCAACAAGATCATGGAGCGCAATGTCATCGATTACGTGCTGAAGGACAATGAATTCGCGCTCGACAATCTGGTCGCCACCGTCCGCCGCGCGATCTCCAACCGCAAGACGCGGGTGTTGGTCGTCGATGATGTCGTCTCCGCGCGCCGGGTGCTGGTCGATCTGCTGAAGGCGCAGCAATATCTCGTCGTCGAGGCAAGCTCAGGGCTTGAGGCGCTGGCCGCTCTCGAGGCTTACAGCGATATCGAACTGGTCGTCACCGACCACCACATGCCCGATATGAGCGGCTATGAACTGACGCGGCGTATCCGCCATCGCTTCGGTTCGGACAGGCTGCGCGTCATCGGCGTTTCCGCCTCCAACGACCGCATGCTGTCTGCTAGTTTCCTCAAGGCCGGCGCCAGCGATTTCGTCTACCGGCCTTTCGTCGCCGAGGAGCTGCAATGCCGCATCGCCAACAACGCCGAGACGCTGGCGCAGATGCGGCAGCTGAGGGCGGCGGCGGCCTGCGACTACCTGACCGGCCTCTACAACCGCCGCTATTTTTACGACAACGGCCCGAAGCTGGTGAACGAGTGTCTGCGGCTGAAAGTGCCGAGTTCGGTGGCCATTCTCGATATCGATCATTTCAAGCGGCTGAATGACACCTATGGCCACGAGATCGGCGACAAGGTGCTGAAGGCTGTCGCAAACAGGCTGTTCACGATCTTCGACGGCAGCGACAATCTTCTCTCGCGGCTTGGCGGCGAGGAATTCGCTATCCTCTTCCCGCAGATGGATTCCCTTGCCGCGACCAAGCTTTGCGACGAAATTCGCTCCGACATTTCCCGGCTGAAGGTCACCGCCGACGACGAGGAACTCGGCGTCACGATTTCGATCGGCATCGCCGAAATCGAGGGCTACGAAACCTTCGAGAACTATCTCAACGCCGCCGACCAGTTCCTCTATATGGCTAAGCACAGGGGCCGCAACCAGGTCTATTCCGACGCCAGGATGACGGAAGAAGCGGCGCAATAAGGTATTCAGGCGAAGCGCCGCCCTTTCATGTCAGGCGGCGCGCTCTTTCAAACTCTCAGGCCGCGACCGCCTGCTGGCGCGCGGTCGCCATGGTCATCTTGCGCTCGGCGCGCTCCTGCTGCGGCGAGCGATGGTAGAGTTCGCGATAACACTTGGAGAAATGCGAGGCCGAGACGAAGCCGCAGGCGACCGCGACCTCGACGACGGGCATCGAGGACTGCACCAGAAGATGGCGGGCGCGGTCAAGGCGGATTTCCAGATAGTAGCGGGCTGGCGAGCGGCCCATCTCCTGGCGGAACAGCCGTTCGATCTGGCGGCGCGAGAGACCGGCACCGTCGGCGATCTCGATCAGCGACAGCGGCTCGGCCAGATTGCCTTCCATCAGTTCGATGATCGACAGCACCTTGGCGTTCTGCACGCCGAGACGGGCGCGCAGCGGCAGGCGCTGGCGGTCGTGCGGGTTGCGCACGCGGTCGGTCAGGTGCTGTTCGCAGATGCGGTTGACGAGGCTTTCGCCGAAATCCTCGCCGACGAGGTTCAGCATCATGTCGAGCGAGGCGGTGCCGCCGGCGCAGGTATAGAGATTGCCGTCGATCTCGTAGAGATCGGCATAGACTTCCGCCTGCGGAAAGGCTTCCGAAAAGCCCGGCAGGTTTTCCCAGTGAATGGCGCAACGCTTGCCATTCAACAGGCCGGCCTGGGCCAGCACATGTGCGCCCGTACAGAGGCTGCCGACGGCGACGCCGCGATTGTAGCATTCACGCAGCCAGGCATTGACCGACTTGTTGTTGAATTGCTCGACATCGATGCCGGAACAGACGAGCACCATGCCCGGCCGGTTTTCGCCGCCGAGATGGCGGCGCTCCTCGGCGAGCGAGGAATTCGCCTCGACGCCGATGCCGCAGGAGGAATAGACCTTCTCCCCGTCGAGGGAGGCGAGCCGCCAGCTATAGGCCTGATAGCCGAGCATGCGATTGGCGATGCGCAAAGTGTCCACGGCCGCCGAAAAGGGCAGCATGGTGAATTGCGGTACCATAAAGAAGACCAGCGAACGCTTCTTGATCTGCATCCTGTTCATAGCGAAATCCATGCTCGAGGAACGATGACATATTCGTTGCGCGGAATGCGTCGCGCCGATGTCCTGAAAGCGACGCTGACATGGAAAAATGCGGCCGGGAAGAGCAAATATGCGACATTGACCGCGTTTTGACCGGTTAAACCGCTGGAATAGGGACGGGCCGGATGCGGGTTGCGTTACAGAGGACTGAAATTCAAGTCTGAAGACGGCTGAGGAACGAATGGGCGCGCACGAAAAAGGCGGCGTTGCGTGATGCTGACGCCGCCCTCATCTTGGGAGGCGGATGCCGTTGAAATTTCCTCTAGACACTGACGTTGCATGAACCACGCCAAGATGATGCAATGCCACTGAAGAATTTTAGTCGCAGTTTTCACAGTGGCTCGTCGCATTTAATCTAAAGGGCAGAATTGAATGAAGGACCTCGCTTTTCAGGGCACCTGGCGAGCTTATCAGCAGAAGATACTTGATGATCTGACAAATCTCATGAGCGATGATGGTTTGCATATCGTCGCAGCGCCCGGCTCAGGCAAAACGATTTTGGGCCTTGAAGTGATGCGCAGGCTTGGTGAGGCGACCTTGATCTTGGCCCCGAGCAAGACCATCAGGGATCAATGGTCGCAGCGGCTACGCATGATGTTCCTGCCCGCCAATGCTGGTGAACCGGACTGGATTTCTCATGATGTAAGAGCGCCTCGCACTATCACGATTATCACCTATCAGGCTCTGCATGCGGCGTTCTCGGGTCATACGGCCGAGGAAGAAATTATAGACAGTGAAGAGGAGGGCAGCGACGGCGTGCAATCCGTCGAAACGGGCAAGCAGGAGACGGAGAGGGCGAGAAAGAAAATCATCGCGAAGCTGCGCGAAGAGAAGGTTCGCACCCTTGTGCTCGATGAAGCGCACCACCTTAGAAACGAGTGGTGGAAAGCGCTGACGATGCTCAAGGAAGCATTGGGCAAGCCCACGGTCGTAGCGCTAACCGCTACACCGCCCTATGATGTGGATCCCCTGGAATGGGACCGTTATCAGGCGCTTTGCGGGCCGATCGACGGTGAAATTTCCGTGCCGGAACTTGTGCTGCAAGGCGATCTTTGCCCGCATCAGGACTATGTCCACTTCAGCCTGCCGAGCGAGTTGGAAGCACAGAAGCTGGCAGAGTTTCGCGCGCAGATCGGAGACTTCATCGAGGCGCTGCTCAAAAGTGCAGAATTCAAGCAGGCAATTCTGCACCATCCATGGATTACCCAGCCGCTCGAGAATGTGGAGCATATACTGGATGATGCACGCTTTTTCTCCAGCATGCTGGTCTTCCTGAATGCGCAATATGTCGACTTGCCGCAATCGACTCTCGACATTCTCGGCGTCAAGGCGCGCGAAATACCGGATCTGACGCTTGAATGGATAGAGGTGTTGCTGAACGGCGTCATCTACACCTATCGCAACGATTTCGAAGAAGCGGAACAAGTACTCCGCCTCCAAGAAGGCAGGCTGAGGGACATCAGGGGAGTCGAGCACGGCAGAGTGCGGCTAACGGATGCGCGGTCGGTTCAGAAGCTGCTGGTATCGAGTGTCAGCAAGCTCAACGCGATCGTCGATATCACCCGGCTCGAAAGCGCGTCGATGCGTGACGAACTCCGTATGGTTATCCTTTCCGACTACATCAGGAAGGATGCGTTGCCCACCGGCCCCGCGGACCTTCCGCCCATCGAGAGGATGGGCGTCGTGCCGATCTTCGAGACGCTGCGGCGGTCCGGACTTGATCTCAAGCTCGGAATTCTGACCGGGAGTCTCATTCTCATTCCGGCGGAATCAAAAGTAATTCTTGATGAGATCGCAGGCCATCTTGGCATCGGTAGGGAACATATCCGTTACCAACAAACGGCATTCGATGCCGGCTTTCTAGCCGTTGAAATCAGCGGTGCCCTGAGCCGCAATAGCGTTCATATGATCACCGAATTGTTCAATCGCGGTGGGATCACGGTTTTGGTCGGCACGCAGGCATTGCTGGGTGAAGGATGGGACGCCCCCTCCGTAAACACTTTGATACTGGCAAGTACGGTGGGATCATATGTACTCTCCAATCAGATGCGAGGCCGCGCCATTCGCACAGACCCCCGAAGCCCTCAGAAGGCCGCGAACGTCTGGCATCTGGCGGTCATCGACCCTGAGAAGTTTGAGCAGAGAATACCGCTGCGGTTCGGGAGGAAATCGACCGATAGAAAGGCGCCCGATCCATTTGATACCATGACGATAGACTTGGGCAGCGACGTCGATGCGCTGAAACGCCGATTTTATGCCTTCGAGGGTTTGTCCTTCGGTGAGCATCCGTCGATCGAAAGCGGCTTTCACCGGCTGATGCTCGGTGCCGCAAAATGGAATGCGCGGGGTGTCGACGACATTAACAAAATAATGGAACGCGGCGCTGCAGACCGCGAATCACTGAAAGTCCGATGGCATAGCGCGCTGCGTAGCTATCGTGCTTTTCCGAGGATGCAGGAAACATTGGAAAGCAACTATGCCCCCAAGGGGCTGCTCAACTGGAATACGACCAAATTTCTTTATGCGCAAAGCGCCGCCCTTGCGGGAATGATCTTAAGCGCATTCCTGGACACGCTTTCGGATATGGATATTCGTTTACTCGAACAACTGGCGCTGTTCCTATTCGTTATGTTCTCAATGATGGCTATCTATTGTTTGCCGGGCGCATTCAAAGCCAGTCTGTTGCTGCTGCGGAATGGCTCCCTTGAGGGAAGCATGAAGCAGGTGGGGAAAACCGTTCTGGAGACGCTGCATAATATGAGCGTCATAAGGAGCGAGCTTGGAAAAATGAGCGTCGAGGCAACGCTCGACCAAAACGGCATCATTTACTGCCGGCTTGAGGGTGCTACGACGATCGAACGATCTCACTTTCTCGACGCTCTGCGAGAAGTTCTCGTTCCACCACAGAATCCTCGCTACATTCTCGTCAGGTCGTCAAAATTCTGGCGGCTGAACCGGGTGGATTATCATGCAGTCCCTTCGATCATCGGTCGGAAAAGGGAGGATGCCATGCATTTCGCCCAGCTGTGGGATCGCTACGTCGGCCCTTCGGATCTCGTCTACACGCGCAGCGCACAGGGCCGCCTGACGCTACTCCAATTTCGCGCGAAATCGTTTGCTTCGGCATTTACCAGGAAAACAGATAGAGTCAGCCGTTGGGAGTGAAAGCCGGGGCGAATCCTACGCGTTCTGAAGATGGAAAAGGCGGCGCCGCTTGATGCAGACGCCGCCGTCATCTTGAGAGGAATGTCGCATTCATTAAACGGTCCGGTGTTTGTTGTCGTCCGTGCTCGGCCAGCCAATGTCCTTGCGGATGTCGAAGGGCATGGCTTCGATTTCGCGGGCGGTCCGCCAGCGTGTCCAGGCAAGCACGAGCTTGCGGGCATGATATGCAAGATCGAAGCGGCCTGCGCCGGAGGTGAAGGGCTTGCCGCCACCGCGATAGGTGAGCGTGGTCATTTTCCGGTTCCTTTCTTTAGGTCGGGGCATGGTCATCGATGGGAGGTTCGTCCATGTCCGTGATCACAATATGGGCCTCCGGGACCCATCATTCAAACGAATAGAGCTTATGGATAACATCAGAGATATTGAATGATCAGCGTTTGCCCGAGGGGCCGACGCGCTGAACTTTGCGGGGTTGCAAAATGCCAAATCGAGGCACGGAGAGGCGACTCGGAACTAAGTCCGCTCCACCTCGTTGCCGCTTCGTAGTTGACAATGACGCAAAGGAGGAAACGATGATTTCCGCAGATCAGATTCGCGAACATATGGAAGTGCTGACGGCCGACGGCACTCATGTCGGGACGGTCGATCATCTCGATGGTCCCACCCGCATCAAGCTGACGAAAACCGACTCGGAGGACGGCAAGCATCACCTGATCCCGATCGATTGGGTCGATCACGTCGACGCGCATGTTCACCTGTCGAAAAACGCCAGGGATGTCCGCAGCCAGTGGGCCACCATCAACTGACGAGCGGTCGGCTGCGGCTTTTGCCGCAGCCTCCTCGCCGCAAGGAAACCCACATGTCCAGGCAATTGAAAAAGGGCGACGAAGTGAGCTGGGATACCAGCCAGGGAAAGACCGAGGGCAGGGTGGTCAAGAAGCAGACCAGCCCGACGAAGATCAAAGATCACACGGTGAAAGCGTCGCCGGCGGAACCGCAATATATCGTCCAGAGCGACAAATCGGGAAAACGAGCCGCGCACAAGCCAGACGAACTCAGGAAGCTTTGAGAGCGGTTGATGCCAACGAGAAGGAGATCGATATGCCGGCCAAGTCCAAGGCCCAGCAGAAGGCGGCGGGTGCCGCACTCTCGGCCAAGCGCGGCGAGACGCCCAAGAGGGAGCTGAAGGGTGCTTCGAAGCAGATGGAGGAATCCATGAGCGAGAAGCAGCTCGAGGAGTTCGCATCCACCAAAAGAAAGGGTAAACCGGAGCACGCCTCCAAATAGGTCGAGACAGCGGTAGCGACGGCGGCGGCGTCCGTTCACGTCGTCGTAGAATGCATCGAAAAATTCGCGACCTCGTGCGTCTCGGCGACGGCGAAAAGAATTGCGCGTGCTGATGCATCCGGATCTTTCGCCATCCAACGCAATTCGAACGTCACCCCGATCCGGCCATCTTCGGTCTGTCCCAGCGAAACGAACAATGCGCTGCATTCAAGAGATCCCAGCACATCTGACAGGTCGGGAATATCGGCGCTCGAGCCGTAGACGACGAGCGTCGCCTTGCGTTCGCAGCGCAGCCAGGTGTCCAGGCGTTTCAGCGGCGACAGCACGATGAAGGCAACGACGGTTGCCACTGTCCCTGTGACGATCTGGCCGCCGCCGAAGCAGAGACCGACCACCGTCATGAACCACAGGGTCGCCGCCGTGGTGACGCCGGTCATCATGTCGCCGCGCCTGAGGATTGCTCCGCCGCCGATGAAGCCGACGCCTGTGAGGACGCCGAGGGGAAAGCGCAGCACGTCCATCTGCGTGAAATAACTGAAGGTTTTCCCGTAGGTCGACAGAAGCAGGTTCGCCTGGACCATCGCAATGCAGGCGGCAAGCGCCACCAGGATCGTGGTCCTGAAGCCCGCGGCATGGCCGCCGCGCTCGCGGTCGAGGCCGATAAGGCCGCCGGCAATCACCGTCAGCATGATGCGGGCGGCGATATCCCACCAGCTAGGCGTCAGCGGCATGACGTCGGTCAGGAGCGAAGGCATGTCTCGCTCCAGACTTCGTCATGGCCTTTCCGCTGCTCGCCGGGCATTCGATCCTCCTCAGCCTCGATGCATCAGGGGTCTGAACGCCATGCGGCGCAGGACGCTCCCCATTGCCGGCGTCGCCGCCGACAGGTCGAGATTGGCGGTTCGGCTGCAGCCGGTGTATGTATGGTCTCAAATATGGGCGGTTCGCCCGTCAACTAAAGGGCACCGCGCCCAAAACGGAGTATAGAATTGGCCGTCGCCTTCACCAAGGAAGAGAGTTTCGAAACCGCTTCGGAAACCCTGCTGCCCGATCGTCCGGTTTCGCCGCATCTGAACCTGGTCACGGAGGCGGGGTTGAAGGCACTGGAATTGCAGTTCCAGCGGGCGCGCGAGGCCTATGATGCAGCGAACCCCATCGAAGACGTCAACGAACGGCGGCGGCAGGCGGCGGGTCCTTTGCGCGATCTGCGCTACCTCGCGGCAAGGCTGCGCACCGCCCAGCTCATGCCTGACCCCACGTCAATTGCCATTGTCGCCTTCGGCAGCACGGTGACCTTCAGCCGTGACGACGGGCGCGTGCAGACCTATCGGATCGTCGGCGAGGACGAAGCCGATCCCAAGGCCGGATCGATTTCCTATGTCTCGCCGGTGGCCCGGTTGCTGATGGGAAAGGCGGTTGGCGATGTGGTGGAAACGGGTGGCCAGGAGCTGGAGATTATCGCTATCGCGTAGGGGCGCAAAGCGCACCGGGTTTGGCGATGCGCAATGATCAATACAAAAATGGTACCGAGAAGTTCTTTATTCGTCGGACGTTTCCCGATCGCGGCCTAGAAGGTGACATTCCGCCATCGAAAGTCATGCTTATGGTCAGCGCAATTTCCAGTTCTGCGTCCACCCTTTTGAGTTCAGCCGCGTCAACCTCGTCTTCCAGTTCGTCCGATCAGCTCGCTTCTCTCGATGCGCAACTTGCCGGAAAGAAAGCAGCGCTGTCGCAGACACAGGACGAGGAGAAGAAGGCCACAATCGAAAAATCCATCGAGACGCTGGAAGCCAGGATTGCCAAGCTCGAGGCGTCCGAGAGCAGCAAGACCGAGGCCAGCGAGTTCGGCAGCCGCACGGCTTACGTATGACAGCGCCTGCTTTGAGCCGCTGTTTGTTCTGAGCGACGCTTCAGAGATTGCGCTTGGCCACGGTGATGACCTCGCGCGTCAGTTCCGCCAGGCGATCGGCGGCGAGACGGTTTATCTGCCAGTAGAGCGGGACATCGAGCGGCGTGTCGGGAACGAGTTCGACGAGCCGTCCCGAGGCGAGATGCTCGCGGGTCAGCTGGGTCGGGTTCATGCCCCAGGCCATGCCCGAAAGGGTGGCCTCGACGAAACTTTGCGGCGACGGCAGCCAGTGGGTGGGATAATCGAGATCGTGTCCGAATGTCTGCCTCACCCAACTGCTCTGCAGCCTGTCCTTCTGGTTGAAGGTCAGGGCAGGCGCGTTGCGGATCGCCTCGTCGGTGACGCCATTCGGAAAGTGGCGGGTGACGAAGTCCGGTGTTGCTGTGGCGTGGTAGCGCAACACGCCGAGGGCAAAGCGCCGGCATCCGCGGACCGGTTTTTCCAGGCTGGTGACGGCTGCGATCACCCGCCCGCGCTGCAGCCATTCGGCGGTGTGATCCTGGTCGTCGACGGCGATGTTCAAGAGATGGGAAGAGTTCCTGGCGAAGTTCGACATGGCCTCGACGAACCATGTCCCGAGGCTGTCGGCATTGGTCGCGATCTGGAGCGTCACCCTTTGGCGTGGCTCGTCGGGATGGACGAGAGCCGGCAGCTGCCCGAAGAGTTCGGCTTCGAGCATGCCGACATTCTCCATATGGCGGCAGAGCCATTCTCCCTTTTCGGTCGCCGTGCAGGGAGCGCCTCTGACGATGAGGACAGTGCCGAGGCGCTCTTCAAGCTGCTTGACACGCTGCGATATGGCCGACGGCGTGACGTTCAGCACGGTCGCAGCTTTCTCGAAGCTGCCCGTCTGGACGATTGCTGCGACGGCGCGGAGAGCGGGATAGTCGAGCATTGATTAGATCTGCTTACTTTGGATAAGTTGGTTTAATTAGCCTAATTCAATGAATGGCGATACTGCAACCCCCACCGAAGTCTGGGGCGTTTGCCGAAACGATGAATTTTTCGATCTATTTTACCGGCCTAATGGTGGGCCTTAGCCTGATCGTTGCGATTGGCGCACAGAACGCCTTCATCTTGCGCCAGGGCCTGCGCAACGAACACGTGTTCGCCGTCTGCTTCGCCTGCGCCTTGTCGGATGCAGTGCTGATCGTGCTCGGCGTCACCAGCCTGCAGCAGATCGCCCGCTTCATGCCGTGGCTCGATCCGGTCATGCGTTATGGGGGAGCGGCGTTTCTGGCCTGGTATGGGGCGAAAAGCCTCTATTCCGCCCTCCGGTCATCCGCGACCCTGGCCGCAGCGGAGACCAAAACGGCGAGTTTCCGGCAGACGCTCGCGACCTGCGTTGCGCTCACCTGGCTCAATCCGCATGTCTATCTCGATACGGTCGTGCTGCTCGGCACGATCTCGACGCGCTATCCCGGGCAACAGGCTTCGTTTGCCGCGGGGGCGGTGACAGGTTCCTTCCTGTTCTTCTTTTCCCTCGGCTATGGCGCGACATGGCTGCGGCCGATCTTCTCGAAACCTTCATCCTGGCGGATGCTGGAAACGCTCGTCGCTTTCATCATGTGGATCATCGCGTTCAAGCTGCTGGGCGGGATGTGATCGCCGCTCGACCGGCGAGATCTGCTGGATCCGGCGGTTAATGGTCAGGGGGTGCGGACGATCAGAAGGGCGCGCAAGCTTTTTGATGGACGGATGTTTCCGGATGTGCGCATCCGATAAGGCACGCTGATCCTACAATCTTCAGCAGCGGTTCGGCTAGCGGCGGAGGCGGCGACCGTCAACTCTATCTTGGGCTGACAATCAGCCAGCAGATGCGACGGAAAACGCCTCAGCTGCCGGAGCGCATGCTCATGGTTCGCATCCCTGCGCCTCTGCGACTTGAACGCGGAAAGGGCCTGTACGATATTCCAGATGCTCATGTTCCACATGTCGGGGCCTCTTTTTGCTGCATCGGCTGCTGACCCCTCGAAATATGGCGCGCGATTGACATTCAATCAAACAAAATGATATTGGGTTATAAATCAGAAAAATTGAAAGATGCGACGATGAGCCTTCCCTTTCGCCGTCCCATTCCGCTGCTTGACAACGATGTGCTGCGTACCTTCGTCGCCATCGCCGAGACAGGCAATTTTTCCACAGCCGCGGAGGCGGTCTTCCGCACGCCGTCGGCAGTGTCGATGCAGATCAAGAAGCTTGAGGAGCAACTGGGCGCGACGCTGTTTTTGCGTGACGCCCGCTCGGTATCGCTGACGCGCCATGGCGAAATGCTGTTGTCCTACGCCCGCAATATCCTGGCGCTGTCGAACGAGGCGGTGTCACGCTTCATCATGCCGGAACTCAGCGGTGTCGTCAGGCTCGGCGCGCCGGAGGATATCGGCGAGCGGCTGCTGCCGAGCATCCTGAAGAGTTTCGCCGAGAGTTATCCCGGCATCATGGTCGACGTGACGATCGACATGAGTATGGGCTTGAAGAAGCGCATGGAGGAGCAGCGGCTCGACCTGGCCTTGATCAACTGTGCGACGCGGCCGTTCCCCACAGGCGGCGAGGTGGTATTCCGTGAGCGGCTGGTCTGGGCCGGCGCCCGGTGCGGTTCGGCACATCGTCGCGATCCGCTGCCGATCTCGATCTGGGAGGATGGCTGCATCTGGCGCCAGGAGGCTCTTTCCCAGCTCGAACGCAACAAGCGGCACTATCGCGTCGCCTATCTCAGCGGCCACACCATGGCGCAGCGCGCCGCCGTGCTCTCCGATCTCGCCATTGCGCCGCTGCCGCTGTCCTATATCAATGAGGACATGGCGATACTCGGCCCGCAGGAAGGCCTGCCGGAACTCGGCGCTTTCGATATCCGCCTGCTGACCGCTTCGCAGGTGTCGGGGCCGATCGAGACGGTGGCCGACAGCATTCGCGGCGCCTTCGCCGAGAGAGCGAAGGCGGTCGCCGCCTGATGATCTCGTTCAGGCGTTGAACCTTTTGTCCCCTTGTGCGTTATCGGCGCGAACGGCATAAGTCCCGTTCGGGGTTGATTTCAAACAAGGATATTCGAAATGACGACAACGGCCAAAATTGCCGCAGCCTTGATGGTTCTTCTTGCCCTTTCCTCCTGCGGCAACACGATTCGCGGCATAGGAAAAGATACGGCAAACACCGTGAACGCTACCCAGGATGCCGGCCGCTCGGTTGACCGCGCCGCAAAGAAGTAATGATCGTTCAGATTTCCTCTGGGGGATCGCCGGATCAATTAATTGACCGGGACCGGATCAAATTGACCGGGCCGGATCAAGGGTTGACCGGGGGATAAGCCTTTTCCAGGCCGCCGGATCGGTCAAGACCGGTCCGGAAGGCCTGGTAGGCGGGATGCTGGCTTGAGCGGGCAGTTTCCATCAGCCGGATCTGCAGTCGATCCGGCGCTTGAGCTCCGAGCCATACTCCGAGATTTTCGAGCTTCAGCGAGTTCAGGAACCGCGAACCGGCTGCCAGATCGAGATGGCGGCGCAGGCCGTCAAGCAGGTTGTCGTCCTGAGCGACATTTTCCATGAGCAGCGTCAGATATGATTTGTCCGTCTCCGACAGCGCGGCGAGCTTTTCCGCAACGGTATCGCGGTCGGGAAAGGGAACGTTGCCTGTCATCTCGAATCGTCCATGCTTGATGGTGTTTTCGCCGTTATAAGCTCGCCTTGACCTTCTCGGCTATATCGGCGGGAACCCATTTCATCCATAGGCCCTCGTAATTGCGAAGGAAATGGATCGCGGCATCCTCGTTGCTCTCGCGGTTTTCGTCCTGCCAGGCAAGCACCTGGTTGATCGTCTGATTGTCCCATTTGCGGGTTTTGAGATAGGTGGTGACAGGCCCGGCACGGCTGGCAAAAGACCTGGTCATCAAGGTGAAGGCGCGCGACACGGGGTAGGAATTGAGTTCCGGCCTGATGCAGCCGGCAACCGCCGTGCAGCGGTCCCACTCGGCCTTGTTGTGGCCGACGCCGAAGCTCAGCCGCGTCATGTCGTATTTGCCGAGGATAGCCGTCGGCGCCCAGTAATAACCGAGCCAGCCGACCTTGTTGTCGAAGGCGTGGGCGATCGAAGCGTCCAACTGTTCGGGGCTGCCGGTCTCGACGAGTTCGAAGCCTTTCTTGTCCGCGGCAAGCGCCTTGAACAGGTTGGTGGTCGATATCTGGCAGCTCCAGTCGGCGGGACAATTGTAGACCGCACCCTTCGACGCACCGTCTTCGGCGGGGAAAAGTTCCGGATGCCTCATTGCATCTTCAACCGAGCGGATGTCGGGATTGGCGTCGGCGATGAATTTCGGGATCCACCAGCCCTCGACGGCGCCGTCGGCCAGGATCTCGGCTCCCTGCACCAGCCGGCCGGTGTTGACGGCCTGATCGAGCAAGGCCCTGACGGAATTGATCCAGTATTCCGAGGCAATGTCGGGGGTGCCCTTCTCGTTCATCGAGGCAAAGGTCGGCAGGGTGTCGCCGTCGACGATGGTGACGGAGCAGCCGTAGCCCTTTTCCAGGATGATCTTGTCGAAATTCGCCGCAATGCCGGCCGAGGCCCATTTCATCTCAGCGATCGAAACCTTGCCGCATTCTGCGGCTTCGGCCGGCACGACGGTAGAAAGAGCCGCGGCAAAGACGGCCGGAATCAGAAACGTCTTCATCGTCATTCCCCGAATTCTTCTTTACAGCGCCGCGTCTTTTGCGACGCGCTGAGGACGCTGTGAGGCTTTGAATTTATGGACGCACAGCCGGGGCGGAAAATCAGCCGCAAGTTTCTCCGGCGCCCGAAGGGAAATGCCTTGCGGGCGATGCCGCGACAGACATTTCCGGTTCACGAGCGCCTTTCGTCCTTGCGGGCTCCGGCAGCTTATCGCAGGTCATGGCTCGAAAATGGCGTTTTTGGGAAGCCTACGCGTTCGCGCGCAGAAATCAACTATCTTCTGCTGATGGTTGTAAGACTAAATGCTTGAATTCCAATAATTTATCTCAACATCCCGAAAATGGCCCCTTTGAGCGAACTGCACGCTCTTGGCGATCGCCGGCGGATCTTCGGCAGAAATTTCGGCGAGTAAGTCAAAAAAGATCGAAATTAACATTTGCGTAAGCCTTCAATAACTCTCCGGTAAGAATGTGCCGTTATCAGTTGGGTCGTGGCGGCAATGACCGCCGCTTCTCCGGTTCAGGTAGTGCGTTCGGGGAAAGCGAGCTTCGCCGTGTAGGGGCGAAGACGCCAGAGTTTTCGGCAAACCGCGCAGAGCTAAGGCCATGCGCGGTTTTCGCGTTTCTGCGGGAAGCTTGAGCAGGGTCACGTCCTGACTCAGGGCAGATCTTGACCGAGGGCACGCCTTGACCCGGCGTCGTCGCCCATTGTAGGCCTCGCCTCAGCGAAAGGCGGCCACCATGGCAAGAGCGATCATGCTGCAGGGAACCGGCTCGGATGTCGGAAAGACGGTGCTGGTCGCCGGTCTTTGCCGGCTGGCGGCCAATCGCGGGCTTACTGTGCGGCCGTTCAAGCCGCAGAACATGTCGAACAATGCAGCGGTTGCCGATGACGGTGGCGAGATCGGCCGGGCGCAGTGGCTGCAGTCGCTGGCGGCGCGCACGCCGTCCTCGGTGCACATGAACCCGGTGCTGCTCAAGCCGCAATCGGAAAACGGCAGCCAGATCATCGTGCAGGGCAGGGTATTCGGGCAGGCGAAGGGGCGGGACTATCAGCGGCTGAAGCCGCAGCTGCTCGGCGCGGTGCTGGAAAGCTTCGAAAAAGTCGCTGCGGGCGCCGATCTCGTTATCGTCGAGGGTGCCGGATCGCCGGCCGAGATCAATCTCAGAGCCGGCGATATCGCCAATATGGGTTTTGCAACGCGTGCCGGCGTGCCTGTCGTGCTCGTCGGCGATATCGACCGCGGCGGTGTCATCGCCTCGCTGGTCGGCACGCATGCAATCCTCGATGAGGGCGACCGGGCGATGATTGCGGGCTATATCATCAACAAGTTCCGCGGCGACATCTCGCTGTTTGACGACGGCATCCGCGCGGTCGAAGGCTTTACCGGCTGGCCGTGTTTCGGCGTCGTGCCGTGGCTGCCGGGTGCGGCACGCCTGCCGGCCGAAGATTCGGTCGTGCTCGAACGGCTGGCAAAGGGCGGGGCGGGCGCACTGAAGATCGCTGTGCCGGTGCTGCCGCGCATCGCCAATTTCGACGATCTCGACCCGCTGCGGGCTGAACCGGACGTCGAACTGGTCTTCGTGCGATCAGGCGAACGGCTGCCTGCCGATGCAGGCCTGGTCATTCTTCCCGGCTCGAAATCGACGATATCGGATCTCGCCGACTTCAGGGTTCAAGGCTGGGACCGGGATCTCCGGGCGCATGTCAGGCGCGGCGGCCGGGTGATCGGCATTTGCGGCGGTTACCAGATGCTCGGCCGCACGGTGCATGATCCGCTCGGTATCGAGGGCGGGACGCTCAAGGCGCCAGGGCTTGGGCTTCTCGACGTCGAGACCGAGATGGTGCCTGAAAAAATCGTGCGCAACAGCCATGCCCGCTCGACCGAATACGACGCGCCGCTTGTCGGCTACCAGATCCACCTCGGCATCACCCACGGCCCGGATTGCGACCGGCCTTCGTCCATCGTCGATGGAGCACCCGACGGGGCGCTTTCGGCCGACGGCCGGATCATGGGCACCTATCTGCACGGGCTCTTCGACAGCGACGCCTATCGCGCCCGGCTGCTTCAAAGCTTCGGCCTCTCCGGCGAGCGGCGGAATTACCGCGAGAGCGTCGAGCGGGCGCTGGATGAGATCGCGAGCGACCTGGAGAAGCATCTCGATGCCCGCTGGCTTGCGGAGTTGCTGGGGTAGGGATGGATGTGTGTCGGGCGGGGATTGCTGCGCTGCCTTGCTCTCGCTGGAAGGAGGTCCCCTACGATATGTGTGGTTGATCAGAGGTGGGCGCTATCGAAAGAAGAGATGCTCAGAGCACCAATTTGCGTCCAACGTCTGCCTTTCCGCACTTGCCAAATTAGTTGACTGAGTCCATTAATTCTCCCCACGAGAATCCGGGCGAGAGCGACGAAAACCATGAGCGTATTGGATAGATTTTCACTGGCAGGTCAGGTGGCGCTCGTGACCGGCGGCGGTCGTGGTCTGGGTTTCGAGATGGCACGTGCCCTTGCAGAGGCCGGTGCTCATGTCATCGTTACCGGACGCACGGCGGCGACGCTGGAAGACGCAGTCCGGATCATTCGTGCCGCCGGCGGCACAGCGGAGGCTGTCGCCTTCGACGTCGCCGACCGCGAGGCACAGCGTGCTGCGATGGCCGATATCGAAAGGCTTCACGGCCGTCTCGACATTCTGATCAATAATGTCGGCGCCCGTGACCGGCGGCCGCTGGCCGAATTCGATGATGATGCCATCATCGAACTGCTGCGCACCGACCTGGCCGCCGCCATGACGCTTTCGCGGGACGCTGCCGTGCTTATGAAGCGGCGCAATCACGGCCGCCTGATCGCGGTGACATCTATCAGCGGTCATGTCGTCATGCCCGGTGACTGTGTCTATCCCGCAGCAAAACTGGGTCTGACCGGCCTGATGCGCGGTATGGCGGTCGAATTCGGTCCGCATGGCATCACCAGCAACGCGATTGCGCCCGGCTGGTTTGCCACCGAGACGAACGCGGCGATGGCAGCGAACGAGGAACTGATGCCCTTCGTACGCCAACGCATCCCGGTCCAACGCTGGGGACGCCCGGACGAGATTGCCGGCGCGGCGCTGTTTCTTGCAAGCGGCGCCGCTTCCTTCGTCAACGGCCACGTGCTGACTGTCGACGGTGGCATGACAGTCAGGATGTGAGCCGTCATCGACGGCTGGAAATATCGACGGGGGGCGACTATCAATTGATATGGCGGCAGCCCGGTTCGGCATCGCCGCCCATTTGCCCGATTTGCCGTCATAAGATTGCGCCGGCTCATGTGGAGGTTCGAAAATTAGCGACCATATTCAATGGATTATAGAGCAGGGAATCACCAGCGAGCATATTGGCGACCTCGTTTCCGGCCTATGCGAGCGGCTGATTGCGGACGGGTTTCCGATCTGGCGGGCGAGTATCAGAATGCCGTCCCTGCATCCCATGTATCGCGGCGTCGCTGCCAATTTCATGCGGGGCGGTGAGACCGTCCTTGAAAATGCCGAGCACGGCAGCGAGACGGAGCGTGACTTCGAGAAGACGCCGATCTTCTACCTTTTGAGCCGCGGCGAAAGAACGGGGCGATGGAATTTGGCGAACGGGGAGGGTCTCGATTATACCGAGCTGAACGAATTCGCGCTTTGCGGGGGCACGGATCACGTGATCAGCCTTTTCGAATTCCCGAAGGAAGTCGCGCTGCGCGGACTTGGCTTCTCGCTGACGAGCGATGCGCCGGGCGGATTTTCCGACGATCAACTGGCGATCGTTGCGGCGCTGTTCCCAGCGCTCGGGCTGGCGGCTTACCGCGTGGCGGTTTCGAAGACCGCGAGCGACATTCTCGCAGTCTATACCGGCGCCAGGACGAGCGCGCGCATCCTTGCCGGCGAAACCCGCAGGGGAATGGGCGGCTCCATCGATGCCGCCATCCTGCTGGCCGACCTGCGCAATTTCACGGCTTTGACCGAGGTTTATCAGCCAGCCGAGATCGTCGGGTTTCTCAACGAGCATTTCGAGCTGATCGGCCGGCATGTCGAGGAAAATTCCGGCGAGATCCTCAAATTCATGGGCGACAGCGTGCTGGCGATCTTTCCGACCGAGGCAGAGGACCCGCAAAAGGCCTGCAGGGCGGCATTGGCTTCGGCGCAGAATCTGCTGAAGGCCAACGAAGAGCTCAATCGCGAGCGGACATGCAACGGAGGCCCCGATATCGGCGTCGATGTGGTGCTGCATCTCGGCGAGGTCTTCTACGGAAATGTCGGCGCCCACGGCAGGCTCGACTTCACGGTAATCGGCAGGGCCGTCAACGAGGCTTCGCGGCTGGAAAAGCTCTGCGGCACGCTTGAGCAGCCCCTGCTGCTGTCGGACAGTTTCGCGGCGACCTGTGCCGTGGCTTGCGAGTATCTCGGATCGTTCGCATTGCGCGGGGTTTCGAAGCGGGCCGACGTGTTCAAGCTCGCCGACGCGGGGTAGCGGCGGCGCAAGCGATGGGATCAGATCTCGCCTGAGACCTCGCGGCGGCGGCGGTCTAGTTCTTCGCTGTAGCGGCGTAGCGTATAACTTTCGCTGAGCTGGCCGATCACCTTGCGTTCGATCAGGTTGTTGACGACGGCGAGCGCTTCGCTTTCGCTCTTGTCGAAGATCGCCGCCGCCTGCCTGGCATTCATCTGCGGCTGCAGGAAATCGTTCCGGTAGTGGATGAAATCGGCCAGCGTCTTGCCCTCGTCCTGGGTGTCGGTCGGGTTGGCGTAAATCTCCGGCACCAGCACGAGGCCGGCATATTTGTCGCTCTCCTCGACGAGGATGACGCGCTGGGCCGAGCCGATCGGGAAGGCCTGCTTGAATTCCTCCAGTGAAATGCCCGCTTTTGCCGTCTTGACGTCGGCGCGCATTAGCTTGTCCACCGTCAGGTTGCGGATCCAGCCGACGTCGTGGGCGCTGCGGATGCTTTCGCCGCGCAGATGGAAGCGCCATGTGGCGAAGGAATAGCCGAAGGTCGAGCGCACGACGAGCGAGGAGGTGATGACGGCGGCGAGCACCAGCACGGTGATCGGGAAATCGCCGGTGATTTCGAGCGCCAGGAATGTCATCGTCAGCGGTCCGCCGATGACGGCGACGGCAAGCGAACTCATGCCGACCACGGCATAGATGACGGGCGTCAGCGTCGCAGCGGCGAAATAGGGGCCGCAATAGGCAAAGAGCTTGCCGAGCAGGGCGCCCATGAACAGCGAGGCGAAGAACAGGCCGCCCCTGAAGCCGGAGCCGATCGATATCGCCGAGGCCAAGGATTTCAACAGGAAGAGGCCGATCAGCGCCGGGATCGCTACCTCGCGCGAGAGGTTGAGATGCAGCGCGCCGTGGCCGGCCGAAAGCACTTGCGGAGAGATCATCGCCAGCAGCCCGACGACGATGCCGCCGAGCGCGGGACGGAAGGGCGGGGCGATCGAGCTCTTACGGGCCAGTTCCTCGACGAAGGAGACGCCCTGCATGATCAGGATGCCGACGCCGGCGCAGAAGACGCCGAGCAGCAGCGCCGGGATATAATCGGCCGGCACGACCGAACCGAAGCTGCCGATATCGATGGTGAAATCGCCTTCGGCGAGCAGCCTTGCGATCAAAGTGGAAACGAGGGCGGAGACGACGACCGGGGTGAGCGACACAATCGTATAGGTGCCGATGATCAGCTCGAAGGCATAGAAGGCGCCGGTCAGCGGCGCGTTGAAGGCGGCGGCGATCGCGCCGGCCGCGCCGCAGCCGACGAGGATGCGCAGATCCGAGCGGCGAAGCTGCAGCTTCAGGCCGAATTTCGAGGCAAGGCCGGCGGCAAGCTGGGTATAGCCGGCTTCCAGGCCGACGGAGGCGCCGAAGCCGTTGGAGATCAGGTTCTGCACGGCGACGATAACGCTGTCGGTCAAGGACAGGCGGCCGCCATGCAGGGCATTGGCCTCGATCGGGTCGACCATCGGTTTCTTGCGGCGTTTGGCCAACACGAAGAGCAACAGTCCGAGCAGAATGCCGCCGATGACGGGGGCGGTCAACAGCAGCATCTTGTCGTCGATCACCGACGAGCTCAGCCTTTCACTGTCTGGTATGCCGAAGACCAGCTGATGCAGTTCGTTGGAGACGAAGCTCATGCCGGTGACGGCAAGCCCCGAGGCGATGCCGACGACGGCGCCCGCCAGCGACAGGCCGACTTCGCTGCGTCGCGTCAGCGCCCGCAGCCGCCCCGGATCAAAGAAAACACGCAGCGCCCGGAACCGGCGCCGATCCAATTTCATAAGCATGGCAAGACAACTAGGCAGGAGGAGGCCCGGTCAAGGGCGATGGCGCAGACCGCTTGCGATGTAATTGCGGCGAAAAGCTGGCGCCCGGGTCAAATATTTATGACGTAAGTATCTGATAAATGACGATGTTTTAGGTAGAGTAAGTCGTGTTGCGAGCGTTGCGCCGACTGGCTGGCCGTTCCCGATCGTATCGGCCGGTTGACTTCACCCCTGAGCTTGCCTAACCATCCTAGGATATAACGGATGGTTCCGGATCGGTGTTACGCCATTCCGGATGAAAAGGGAATGTGACGGGGTGGACCCACACCGGGCGCCTTCATCACAGCCGACCCCGCGACTGTAGAGCGGTCAGGGTCTTCCATCCGGCATCGAGCCCTTTCGGCCGGCAGTCTGCAATGGTGCAGGCGGGCGGGACGGGCGACATGCCGGAAAAGCCACTGGACATGCATGGTGATCAACCGGGGTCGGACGCCTCTATTTCTACGAATCGTCCACCTCTTCTCCGATGCAGCCGGGAAGGCGAGGCAGATTCGCTGGCACGATCAGGGGCGACCGGATTCCGGTCTGCCCCGATCGCGGCCGACAACCGTGAGCCAGGAGACCTGCCATTCGTGCCGGGCGAGAAGCCCAACCCTGGGCAAGAGACCCGCTGCCAGCACGGAGGTTGTTTTGGCTGTACGATTGAATTCGGCGCTGCCTCGTGCGGTGCGACGCTGCGATCTCACCTTCTCCCCCGCGGGGAGAAGGTGGCCCGAAGGGTCGGATGAGGGGGCCGCACGGCACCTCCGTCATTTTGCCCTTCGCTTGCGCTCAGTGCATTCGCGGCTTTGCCGCTCACCCCCTCAACCGCCTGCCGGCACCTTCTCCCCGCTGGGGAGAAGGGGGATGTGGCACCGCCGCGCCCTCTCTAGCGGGAGCGCTTGCGCATGACGACGGCTCTCTCGAACACCACCTTCATCCTCGGCGGCGCACGCTCCGGCAAATCCCGCTTCGCCGAATCTCTTGTCGTGTCGACCGGCCTCGATCGTCACTACCTCGCGACCGGCCGGGCGTGGGACGAGGAGATGCAGGCACGCATCGCCCAGCACAGGGCCGATCGCGGTCCGTCTTGGACCACACATGAGGAACCGCTCGATCTTGTCGGCGCGCTCGCCGCCATCGACGGCGAGGGGCGTATCGTGCTGATCGACTGCCTGACGCTCTGGGTTACCAATCTGATGATGGAGGGGCGCGAGATGGCGGGGGAATTTGCAGCACTCGCCGATTTTCTGCCGCGCGTAAAGGCGCGGCTCGTTTTCGTTTCCAACGAGGTCGGCCTTGGCATCGTGCCCGACAATCGCATGGCGCGGGATTTTCGCGATCATGCCGGCCGTCTCCACCAGATGATCGCGGCGAAGGCCGCCGAAGTCTATTTCATCGCGGCAGGCCTGCCGCTGAAAATGAAGGGTTAAATCCATGAACCAGCAGAAGATTCCCGCAACCGTCATCACCGGCTTCCTCGGTGCCGGCAAGACGACGATGATCCGCAACCTGCTCACTAACGCGGGCGGCAAGAAGATCGCGCTCATCATCAACGAATTCGGCGATCTCGGCGTCGACGGCGACGTGCTGAAGGGCTGCGGCGCGGAGAATTGCACGGAAGACGACATTATCGAGCTGACCAATGGCTGCATCTGCTGCACGGTCGCCGACGACTTCATTCCGACGATGACGAAACTGCTCGAACGCGAACAGCGCCCCGACCATATCGTCATCGAAACCTCGGGCCTTGCCTTGCCGCAGCCGCTGGTTGCGGCTTTCAACTGGCCTGACATTCGCACCCAGGTGACCGTCGACGGCGTCATCACGGTGGTCGACAGCGCCGCTGTCGCCGCCGGCCGTTTCGCCGACGATCACGATGCGGTCGAGGCGGCACGCGGCGCAGATGAATCGCTTGATCACGAGAGCCCGATCGAGGAGTTGTTCGAGGATCAGCTCACCTGCGCCGATCTGATCGTACTCAACAAGACCGACCTGATCGACGTGGCCGGACTCGGCCGGGTGCGTGATGAGGTCGCCTCCCGCACCGCACGAAAGCCTGCGATGATCGAGGCGAGGAACGGCGAGGTGCCGGCCGGCATCCTGCTCGGCCTCGGCATCGGCACGGAGGACGATATCGCCAACCGCAAGTCGCACCACGAGCTGGAGCATGAGGACGGTGTGGCGCACGACCACGACGAATTCGACAGCTTCGTCGTCGAACTCGGCGCAGTCGCCGACATTGCCGGCTTCGTCGAGGCGCTGGAGGCCATCATATCAGCCCATGACGTGCTGCGCCTCAAGGGGTTCGTCGACGTTTCAGGCAAGCCGATGCGCCTACAGCTTCAGGCCGTCGGCAGCCGCATCGACCACTATTTCGACCGCGCCTGGACGCCTGGTGAAAAGCGCGCCACGCGTCTCGTTGTTATCGGCCTGCACGAAATGGATCAGGATGCTGTGCGGATAGCGATCGAGGCGCTGGCGTAACCCCATGCATCTGCTTCTGGCCCAGCAGGGAACGATCAGCGACGGCGAGGAGGCGATCGACCTCGGGCAGACGCCGGGCGATATCCTGTTCCTGTCGGCTGCCGACAGCGAGCTTGCGGCGGTCGCGGCCGCCCATCAAGCGCGTGGTGGACCGCATTCGCTGCGGCTCGCCAGCCTGATGAGCCTCAAGCACCCGATGTCGGTCGATACCTATGTCGAGCGCACGGCGCGACACGCCAGGCTCATCGTCGTACGTGCGCTCGGCGGCGCCAGCTATTTCCGCTATGCGCTGGAGGCGCTGCATGCGTGTGCAGCCCGCAATGGCACGCTGATTGCGGTGCTGCCGGGTGACTCCAGGCCGGATGCAGGGCTGGCGCCGTTTTCGAACATCGCCTCCGATGATCTCGATGCGCTCTGGGCCTATCTGATCGAGGGCGGTGATGCCAATGCGCGCGCCTTTCTCGATTATGCCGGGGCGATGCTGTCGGGTGCGGAGAAGCCGGCGCCGGCGGTGCCTCTGATGAAGGCCGGCATCTGGTGGCCGGGGCGGGGGCTGATCGGGGTCGATGAGTGGCGGCGGGTTGCCGCTAGTATGTCTTCTTCGTCTTCTGAGGTTGTGGCACCCCCCTCTGTCCTGCCGGACATCTCCCCCACGAGGGGGGAGATCGGATGGGCGCTAAGGCTTCGCCAAGCAACTGATGTGGAGTTGAGACCTAGCGTCTTGCCGATCCCCCCCCTTGTGGGGGAGATGTCCGGCAGGACAGAGGGGGGTAACCCAAGCTCGACGGAAGAGGGGGGATTCGAACCTACGGTTTCCCCTATCGTCGCGATCAGTTTCTACCGAGCCCTCGTGCAGAGCGGCGAAACCCAGCCAATCGAAGCGCTGATCCAATCCTTGCAAGCGCTCGGCCTCAGGCCGCTGCCAGTCTTTGCCTACAGCCTGAAGGATCCCGTCTCGACCGGCATTCTCGAAAGTGTGTTTGCCGCGGTGAAACCCGATGTCGTGATCAACACGACCGGCTTTGCGGTTTCCGCACCCGGCGCCGACCGGCAGCCGACAGTGCTGGAGGCGAACGGGGCTGTGGTGCTGCAGGCCATCCTGTCGGCCTCGTCGCGGGAGGCATGGGCCGCCTCCTCGCAAGGCCTGTCGGCGCGCGATCTCGGCATGAATGTGGCGCTGCCCGAGGTCGACGGCCGCGTGCTGGCGCGGGCGATCTCCTTCAAGACGGCGGCGCGTTACGACGCGGCCGTCGAGACCAACATCGTCTCCAGCGAACCGGACGCCGGCCGGGTGGGGTATACCGCGCAACTTGCCGCCAACTGGGCGCGGCTGCGCGCCACGCCGGCACGCGACCGGCGCATCGCGCTTATTATGGCGAACTATCCGAACCGCGACGGCCGGCTCGGCAATGGGGTCGGCCTCGATACGCCGGCCGGCAGCGTCGAGGTGCTACGGGCGATGGCGGCAGCGGATTATCCGCTCGCCGACATTCCAGCCGATGGCGATGCGCTGATCCGGCATCTGATGCAAGGGCCGACCAATTCGGGACATGACGGCCGCGTCATCCGCGAGACGTTATCCCTGAGTCGTTACAACAGTTTCCTGGCGTCTCTTCCCAACAAGATTCAGGATGAGGTGAGAGGCCGTTGGGGCGATCCCGAGAACGATCCGTATTTTCGCGAGGGCGTGTTCGCCCTGCCTTTCGCCCGTTTCGGCGGCGTTCTGGTCGGCATTCAGCCGGCGCGCGGCTATAATATCGATCCGAAGGAGAGTTATCATTCGCCGGATCTCGTGCCGCCGCACGGTTATCTCGCCTTCTATGCTTTTCTGCGGCGCGAGTTCGGCGCCGACGCCGTCATCCACATGGGCAAACACGGCAACCTCGAATGGCTGCCGGGCAAGGCGCTGGCGCTGTCGGACGCGTGTTATCCCGAGGCGATCCTCGGGCCGCTGCCGCATCTTTATCCCTTCATCGTCAACGATCCGGGCGAGGGCACGCAGGCCAAGCGCCGGACTGCCGCCGTCATCATCGATCACCTGACGCCGCCTTTGACGCGGGCCGAGAGCTACGGGCCGCTCAAGGATCTGGAAGCGCTGGTCGACGAATACTACGAGGCATCCGGCGGCGATCCCCGCCGCATTCGCCTGCTCAGCCGGCAGATCCTCGATCTCGTCACCGATATCGGCCTCGACCGGGATGCCGGCATCGTCAGCGGCGAAAGCGAAGGCGAAGCGCTGAAGAAGCTCGACGCCTATCTCTGCGACCTCAAGGAAATGCAGATTCGCGATGGACTGCATGTGTTCGGCGTTTCGCCGGAGGGGCGGCTGCTGACCGATTTGACCGTGGCGTTGGCGCGGGTGCCGCGTGGTCTGGGCGAGGGCGGGGATGCGAGTTTGCAGCGGGCGATTGCGGGGGATGTGGGGGTGGGCGGCGTGCCTGTAGCTCCCACATTCGACCCCCTCGACTGCGACATGGCCGCCCTCTGGACCGGCCCACGTCCCGCCATCCTCGCAGACCTCCTCGACGCCCCCTGGCGCACCAACGGAGACACTGTCGAGCGCATCGAGCTGCTGGCGGCGAAGTTCGTTGCCGGTGAGATGGAATGCCCGACTCTCTGGTCCCAAACCAGATTGGTGCTTTCCGAGATCGAGACCCGTCTCAAGCCTTCGATCCTTGCCTGCGGCCCGGCTGAGATATCGGGCCTGCTTGCCGGCCTCGACGGCCGCTTCGTGGCCCCTGGCCCCTCCGGCGCGCCGACGCGCGGGCGACCCGATGTGCTGCCTACCGGCCGAAATTTCTATTCGGTCGATAGCCGCGCCGTGCCGACGCCGGCGGCTTACGAACTCGGAAAAAAATCCGCCGAGCTGCTGGTGCGCCGCTATGTGCAGGATCATGGTGAATGGCCCGATACCTTCGGGCTGACCGCCTGGGGCACGTCGAACATGCGCACCGGCGGCGACGATATCGCCCAGGCGCTGGCGCTCATCGGCGTCAAGCCGCTCTGGGACATGAGTTCACGCCGCGTCACCGGCTATGAGATCATACCGCAGGCCGTGCTTGGGCGGCCGCGTGTCGACGTGACGCTCAGAATCTCCGGCTTCTTTCGCGACGCTTTTCCCGAGCAGATCGCCTTGTTCGATAAGGCGATCCGCGCTGTTGGCGCGCTTGAAGAGGACGAGACCGACAATCCGATAGCGGCGCGCATGCGCGGCGAAGCGGCAAGACTTGCTGCGGCCGGTCTCGACGCCGCCTCGGCGAAACGCCGGGCCGGCTACCGGGTCTTCGGCTCGAAGCCCGGCGCTTATGGTGCCGGATTGCAGGCGCTGATCGACGAAAAGGGCTGGGAGCGGCGCGCCGATCTCGCCGAGGCCTATCTCGTCTGGGGCAGCTATGCCTATGGCGCCGGCGAGGAGGGCAAGGCCGAACGCGGGCTGTTCGAGGAGCGGCTGCGCTCGGTGCAGGCCGTCGTTCAGAACCAGGACAATCGCGAGCACGACCTGCTCGACAGCGACGACTATTACCAGTTCGAGGGCGGCATGGCGGCGGCGGCCGAACATCTGACCGGCGCGCGTCCCTCGATCTATCACAATGATCATTCGAGACCGGAAAAGCCGGTGATCCGTTCGCTGGAGGAGGAGATCGGCCGCGTCGTGCGCGGGCGTGTCGTCAATCCGAAATGGATATCGGGCGTCATCCGCCACGGCTATAAGGGCGCGGCCGAGATCGCCGCCACCGTCGATTATCTCTTCGCTTTCGCGGCGACGACGGGCGCGGTCGGCGCCCATCATTTCGAGGCGGTCTACCAGGCTTTCGTCATCGATCCGACTGTGCGCGATTTCATGGTGGAGAAGAATCCGGCGGCATTCGACGAGATGACAGCGCGGCTATGCGAGGCGATCGACCGCGGCCTCTGGACGCCGCGCAGCAATTCGGCCCGGTTCGACCTGGCCGCCAACAACAGAATGAGGTGAACCGATGAGCGACGAGATCCCGGACAACGCAACGGGCAAGGACGATGCGCGCCATGCCGAGAAGATGGCGAAGAAGAAGGCCGCGCGCGACAAGATCATGGCAACCAAGACCGACGGGAAGGGACTGATCATCGTCCACACCGGCAAGGGCAAGGGCAAATCATCCGCTGCCTTCGGCATGATCTTCCGCCACATCGCCCACGGCAAACCATCGGCCGTCGTGCAGTTCATCAAGGGCGCGATGTGGACCGGCGAACGCGACCTGATCGAGACGCATTTCTCCGATCTCTGCCAGTTCCACACGATGGGCGAGGGGTTCACCTGGGAAACGCAGGACCGCGCCCGCGACGTCGCCGCGGCTTCGGCCGCCTGGGAAAAGGCCAAGGAACTGATCCGCGACGAGCGCAATTCCATGGTGCTCCTCGACGAAATCAATATCGCGCTGCGCTACGATTATCTCGACATCAACGAGGTCATCGCCTTCCTGAAGAGCGAGAAGCCTGCGATGACGCATGTCGTGCTGACGGGGCGCAACGCCAAGGAGGAACTGATCGAGATCGCCGATCTGGTGACCGAAATGGAGCTGGTCAAGCATCCCTTCCGCTCCGGCATCAAGGGTCAGCCGGGGGTGGAGTTCTGAGGCGTTCGACGACGATGGACGAGATTAGGTTCGGCGGCTAGACGCCGAGCCAGACGCGCAGCGGATTTGCCGGATCGGCGAGCAGCTTTACCGCAAGGGCGACGCAGACGATGACGAGCAGCGGCTTGATCAGCTTCGAGCCGATGCGCATGGCAAGCCGCGAACCGAGCTGCGCGCCGAGGAACTGGCAGGCACCCATCAACAGGCCGATCTTCCAGAGGATCGCGCCGAAACTTGCGAAGACGATCAGCGCGCCGAAATTCGAGCCGAGATTGAGAAGCTTGGTATGGGCGGTTGCCTTCAGCACGCCGAAGCCGGCGAGTGTGACGAAGGCGAGCATGAAGAAGGAACCAGTGCCAGGACCGAAGACCCCGTCATAGAGGCCGATGGCCGGGACCAGCGTCAGGCCGAAGGCGAAGGGCGTGATGCGGCGATGGGTGTCGACGTCGTTGAGGTTCGGTTTGACGGCAAAGAAGATCGCGATCGACAGCAGCAGCACCGGCATGATCGCTTGCAGCACCTGTCCGGGCACGATCGTGGCAAGGGCAGCGCCGAGCGCCCCACCCATGACCGCCATCAGCGCCATCGGCAGCTGTTCGTGAAGCTGCACATGGCCCTTGCGGGCATAGGCGAGCGTTGCCGAGGCCGCGCCGAAGATCGATTGCACTTTGTTGGTGCCGAGTGTCTGCAGCGGCGGAATGCCGGCGATCAGCATGGCGGGAACGGTGATGAGGCCGCCGCCGCCGGCAATCGAATCGACGAAACCGGCAAAGAAGGCCGCCGCGCAGAGCAGCAGAAGCAGATGAAGGGCAATGTCAGGCAAGACGGTATTCCGGAGGGACTTTCGGATGGCTTTGTTGCATTTCCCGTCTCAAGCTGCAATGGCTGCCAGAGCATGATGCCGAAAAGCAGGAGCGGTTTTCCGACGGCATCATCTTCTGAGACACAGCAGAGCGCATTCGGCGGCTTCCATGAACGACATTCCCTTCGACACGGCACGGCGCCATGTGCTCGGGCTCGGCTGCGAGCGCGGGACTGCGCCGGCCGAAGTGCTGGCATTGGCCATCGCGGCGCTTGAGGCGGCCGGTAGCGGCGGAGCGGAGCTTGCTGCCATCGCTTCCATCGACAGCCGCAGGCATGAGCCGGCAATCCTTGCTGTTGCCGCGCATTTCTCAGTGCCGGCGATGTTCTTCGAGGCGCCGCGGCTGGAAGAGGAAACGCCGCGGCTTAAAAATCCCTCCTCGATCGTCTTTGCCCGCGTCGGCTGCCATGGCGTGGCGGAATCTGCGGCACTGGCGGCCATTGGCCCGGATGCGGAACTGCTGCTCGGCAAGATCAAATCCGCCCATGCGACGGCGGCGATTGCCAGCCGCGGGTTGCAGAAAGCCTGACGGGCGTTATGGTGGCGGCAATTCGCGGCGCCGTCCGGCAGCCTCGCGATTCACATCTAGAGGACATATCATGCACAAGGTCATTTATGACACGGACCCGGGCGTCGACGACGCTATGGCGCTTCTTTTCCTGCATCGCCATCCCGAAATCGATCTGATCGGCATCACCACGGTTTTCGGCAATGCCTCGGTGGAGACGACGACGCGCAATGCGCTCTTCCTCAAGCGCGAATGGAATATTCCGGCACCCGTCGCCAAGGGCGCCAGCGTCACCATCGACCCCTCGCGCGCCGAGCGGGAATGGCCGGCCATGGTGCATGGCGAGAACGGCCTCGGCGATATCGAAGTGCCCGGGACGATCGACCTGCCGCTCGATCCACGCCCGGCGCATCGTTTCATCATCGATATGGTCCGCGCCCATCCGGGCGAAGTGCGCCTCGTCGCCGTCGGGCGGATGACCAATCTGGCGCGGGCGCTCAAGGACGATCCGGAGATTGCGAGCCTGGTCAAGGACGTCGTCATCATGGGCGGCAACTTCTATGTGCCGGGCAATGTCTCGCCGGTCGCGGAAGCTAATATCCATGGCGACCCCGAAGCCGCCGACATCGTCATGACCGCGCCCTGGAAGGTCGTCGTCATCGGCCTTGACGTCACCTCGATCACCACGATGAGCCGCAGCTATCTCGGCGAGATGGCAGCCAGGGGCGACGGGGCGGTGAAGCTGCTCGACGCGCTGTCGCAGTCCTATATCGATTTCTACAAGCATGCGGTCGAAGACGGCATGATGGTGCATGACAGCTGCGCCTCGGTCTATGTCGTGGCGCCGGAGCTGTTTTCGTCGATATCGGGCGCGGTGCGCGTCGTCTGCGGCGGCGTTGCCGACGGTCAGACCATCGTCAAGCCGGACGGCCGCCGTTTCCCGCCGGGCGACTGGGATGGCCTGCCCAGCCAGGTCGTCTGCACCGGCATCGAATCGGGGAAGGTCATCGATCTCATCCGCGACACGCTGCTTACCGCTTGACGCTTGGGAGGCCGGCTGCATTGCGGCCGGCCTTCGCGACCATATGATAATATATTCATATTGTTATTCGGGTTTTTCGAGAATTCGAATCCGCTTCCTCGCAAAGTGAGTCACGGTCATCTCAGCAACTTCAAGTGAGGCGGGGCGCGCGGCGTTGACCTTGGCCTTTCCGGGGCCTAGATCAACAAAATGCTGAATAGCCAACTCTCCCATCTTCCGGCGCTGGAGCCGGGCAGCGTCTGGCTCGTTGGCGCCGGTCCCGGCGATCCAGGCCTCCTGACCCTGCTTGCCGCCAAGGGGCTTTCCCAGGCCGACGTCATCGTGCACGACGCGCTGGTCAACGAGGAATGCCTGGCGCTGGCGCGGCCGGAAGCGGTGGTGGAATATGCGGGAAAACGCGGCGGCAAGCCTTCGGCAAAACAGCGCGACATTTCGCTGCGGCTGGTGGAGCTGGCGCGCGCCGGCAAGCGGGTGCTGCGGCTGAAAGGCGGCGATCCTTTCGTCTTCGGCCGCGGCGGCGAGGAAGCGCTGATGCTGGTCGAGCACAATATCCCCTTCCGCATCGTGCCCGGCATCACCGCCGGCATCGGCGGGCTCGCCTATGCCGGCATTCCGGTGACGCATCGCGACATCAACCACGCCGTCACCTTCCTCACCGGCCATGATTCCTCCGGCATCGTACCCGACAGGATCGACTGGGATGCGATCGGCCGGGGCTCGCCCGTGATCGTCATGTATATGGCGATGAAACATATCGCCGAGATCAGCGCCAATCTCATCGCCGCCGGCCGGCCGCCGACCGAACCGGTCGCCTTCGTCTGCAATGCCGCCACCGGCCGGCAACAGGTGCTGGAAACGACGCTGGGGGAGGCGTCCGAAGCCATCGCCGCCTCCGGCTTCGAGCCGCCGGCGGTGGTCGTTGTCGGTGAGGTGGTGCGGCTCAGAGCTTCGCTCGACTGGCTCGGTGCGCTCGCCGGCCGGCGCCTGCAGCCCGATCCGTTCCGCCAGGCCGGCAAGGTGCTGATATGAGCGGCCTCCTGATCGCAGCCCCTTCCTCCGGCGCCGGCAAGACGACGGTAACGCTCGGGCTATTGAGAGCGCTTCGCCGGCGCGGCGTGGCGGTCGCGCCCGGCAAGGCCGGCCCCGATTACATCGATCCCGCCTTCCATGCGGCAGCGAGCGGCACGCCCTGCCTGAATTTCGATCCCTGGGCGATGCGCCCGGAACTGATCTCGGCCAATTCAGCCCTTCACCGCTCCGGCGACCGCATCCTGGTCGTCGAGGCGATGATGGGTCTGTTCGACGGAGCGGCCGACGGAAGGGGAACGGCGGCCGATCTTGCCGCCCAGCTCGGTCTTTCCGTGGTGCTCGTCGTCGACGCCTCGCGCATGTCGCAATCGGTGGCGCCACTGGTATCGGGCTTTGCCGGCTTCCGCGCCGATGTCCGTGTTGCCGGCATCATCCTCAACAAGGTCGGCAGCGAGCGGCATGAGGCGATGCTGCGTCAGGCGCTCGAAGCGATCCGCATGCCTGTTGTCGCCATGATCGGCAGCGACAAGGCGCTTTCCCTGCCGGAGCGTCATCTCGGTCTCGTCCAGGCCGGCGAGCACGCGACCCTTGAGAATTTCATCGATCACGCGGCGGATGCCGTGTCCCAGAAGTGCAATTTCGAATTCCTGCTGCGCATTGCAAGGCAGGGGCTCAACCGGCCGTCGGCTGCCAATATCGATCGGCTGATGCCGTTGGGCGCCCGCATCGCCGTGGCGCGCGATGTCGCCTTCGCCTTTTCCTATGAGCATATGCTGCTTGGGTGGCGCCGCCGCGGGGCTGCTATATCCTTCTTCTCGCCGCTCGCCGATGAGGCGCCGGCCGGCGACGCCGATGCGATCTATCTGCCGGGCGGTTATCCCGAGCTGCATGCCGAGCGGCTCTCGCAAGCGCAGAATTTCCGTGCCGGCATGCTCGATGCGGCGGCGCGCGGCATTAGGATCTACGGCGAGTGCGGCGGATACATGGTGCTGGGCGATGGGTTGATCGATGCGGCGGGCAAGCGCCACGAAATGCTTGGGCTGCTGCCTGTGGTCACCAGCTATGCCGAGCGCCGGCGCCATCTCGGCTATCGCCGCGTGACGCCGCTCGACGGGGCCTTCTTCGCGCGGACAATGACGGCACATGAATTCCACTATTCCACCGTTGTCTCCGAGGGTGAAGGAAAGCGGCTGTTTGCCGCGCAAGATGCGCTGGGAACTGATCTCGGCACTGTCGGGCTCCGACGTGGCCAGGTGGCGGGATCCTATATGCACCTGATCGATCTTGCGAGAGCGGCCGTATGAGCGCGCCCATCGTCCATGGCGGTGGCATCACCGCCGCTGCCGCCGCCTTCGGCGGCAGGCCGGAAGACTGGCTCGACCTTTCCACCGGCATCAATCCGTGCCCCGTTGCCCTGCCTGACATTCCGCCAGGGGCATGGCACCGACTGCCGGACAGGCATCTCTTCGACGAGGCGAGGTTCGCGGCCCGCTCTCATTATGGCAGCGGAGAGATCCTGCCGCTGCCGGTGCCCGGAACGCAATCGGTGATCCAGCTTCTGCCGCGCCTGCTTTCGCAGGACAGGCAGGTTGTCGTGACGGACGATCGTATCGCCGTGGTGTCGCCGACCTATGGCGAATATGCGCGCGCCTTTACATCGGCCGGTTTTGCCGTCGATGCGGTCGGCGATGTCGCCGAAATCGGGGGCGAGCATCGGCTGGCCGTCGTCGTCAATCCGAACAATCCGGACGGCAGGGTCTGGCCAGTGGAAATGCTGATTGCCCTGCACGACAGGATGACGGCGGCAGGTGGACTTCTCGTCGTCGATGAGGCCTTCGGTGATACCGATCCGGCGCTTAGCCTCGCTGCCCGCGCGCAGGAGCTTCCCAACCTGATCGTCTTCCGCTCCTTCGGCAAGTTTTTCGGGCTTGCCGGCCTGCGGCTCGGTTTTGCGGTTGCGCGCGAGGATATTCTCGCCCGTTTCGAGAACTGGCTCGGCCCTTGGGCGGTCTCCGGCCCGGCGCTGTCGCTCGCCGCCTCGCTGCTGCGCTCGGACATGTCTGCGATCCGCCACTCTCTCGATGAACGCAGCGCCGCCCTGCAGGCGACGCTGAATGCCACCGGGTTGCGGATCAGGGGAGGAACGGCGTTGTTCACCCTTGTCGCCGATAGCAGGGCGAGCGACATTTACACGCATCTTTGCCGGCATCATATTCTCGTCCGCAAGTTCGATTATGCGCCGGATTGGCTGCGTTTCGGCCTGACGCCGGATCCGGCGGCGGACAGGCGGCTTGGCGAAGCCCTTCAGGGATTTGAGCGATGACGATCGACGAAAACCTTCTGGTACTGCTTCTGGCGCTGCTGCTCGACCGGATCGCCGGCGATCCGCAATGGCTGTGGTCGCGCATGCCGCATCCTGTTGTCATTTTCGGCGCGGCGATCTCTTACGCCGACCAGCAGCTCAATCCCTCAAGTCTTACGGGCACCCAGCGCCGGATGAACGGCGTCGTGGCGATCGTGGCGCTGCTTCTGCTGTCGATCGCCGCAGGGCTCGTGTTCGACCGGTTCTTCGCGCTCTTCGGCCTTGCCGGCCTCGTGCTGGAGGCCGGGCTGGTGGCGATCTTTCTGGCGCAGAAGAGTCTTGCCGATCATGTCGCAGCCGTCGCTGCGGCCTTGCGCGGCGAGGGGCTGGCCGGCGGCCGGAACGCCGTCTCCCGCATCGTCGGGCGCGATCCGGAGACGCTCGACGAGCCGGCCGTCTGCCGCGCGGCGATCGAAAGCCTTGCGGAAAATTTCTCCGACGGCGTCGTGGCGCCGGCCATCTGCTATGCGGTCTTTGGCCTGCCGGGCCTGCTCGCCTATAAGATGCTGAACACGGCGGATTCGATGATCGGCCACAGGTCGGAAAAATACATCGATTTCGGCTGGGCCGCGGCCCGGCTGGACGATATCGCCAACTGGCCGGCCGCGCGGCTCTCCATCCTGCTGATCGCCGCCGGCGCCTGGATCCGACGCGGCATGAGCCCCTGCCGCGAGGCGATCCGGGTGGCGGTGCGCGACGGCGGCCTGCACCGCTCGCCGAATTCCGGCCGGCCGGAGGCGGCAATGGCTGGTGCCCTCAACGTCCAGCTCGCCGGCCCGCGCATCTATGGTGGTGTCGTCGTGACGGAGCCGATGATCAACAATGCCGGCCGCGACGTCGCCACCGCCGGCGACATCGAGGACGGCGTGTCGGTGTTTTATGCCAGTTGCATGGTGCTGACCGGCCTGATCTTCGGGTTGTTTCTGTGTTTTTTGTAGGGTGCCACGCACTGCGTCTATGCCCCAGTGGACAGCTCCGGCTCAAACGTTTATGCGAAGCGCCTCGTATCTCATCAGACCGGAAGCAGAGCGATGACAGTTCAGGTTGAATTACCGTGCCCGAAGTGCAAGAGCACCAAGATGAAGTTCGAGCGGCCGGAGATCCGCGAGACGGATATCATCACCTGTGCCGCCTGCGGTCATAATCTCGGCACGATGGCCTCCATCCGCGAGAAGATGAACAAGGCTTACCAGCGGCTCAACCGGCCTGCGGCGCCACGCAAGCTCCAGTGAGGCGGGCCGCTGTCTTGCGGCGGCGCTTCCGGCTGAAACGTGTTAAAATTGTGATTACCATTCGGATTAAAGCAATATAGAAAGTATTGCCGTAGTCTCTCTATCGTGAGGGCGCAATTAAACTGCGCGGGTGCGAAGAGGGGTTATCATGAAGACGATTTTAGCGGCCGCGGCCGCAAGTTTATTGCTGCAGTTTTCTCCTGTTGCCGCCGAGGCGGCGACGCTGGTCGCCAATATCAGCATCGGCAAGCAGACGATGACCGTCACCGAGAACGGCTTCGTCAAGTATCGCTGGAAGGTTTCGACCGCGCGCAACGGCTATGTCACGCCGACCGGTTCGTGGAGCGCCAAGTGGTTGTCACGCGACCACCGTTCCCGGAAATACGACAATGCGCCGATGCCCTATGCGGTGTTCTTCAACGGTGGTTACGCCGTTCACGCCACCTTCGACCTGAAGCGCCTGGGCCGGCCAGCCTCGCATGGCTGCGTCCGCCTGCATCCCGACAATGCCGCCGAGTTCTTCTCGCTGGCGCGCCAGGCCGGCCTTGCCAATACCCGTGTGGTGATTACGCGCTGATTTTCTTTTCCAGTTCATCCATATCGGGGACGACGATATGCCGGATGTTCTCGATGCGGATGACGCCGCTCTTGCGCAGCCGGGTCAACTGGCGGCTGACGGTTTCGATCGTCAGCCCGAGAAAATCGGCGATCTCGGCGCGCGATAGCGGTAGGTCGAAGGCGGTGCTGGTGGCCGTTTCCGGCTCGGCGTGCGTGGCGATGAGGTAGAGCAGGCTTGCGACCTTCTCCTCGGCGGTGCGCCGGCCGAGCGTCAGCATCCATTCGCGCGCGGCATCCAGTTCCTTCAGCGCCTGACCGTGCAGGCTGCGCTGCAGTTTCGGCGTCTCCAATATCATGCGGTCGAGTAGATTGCGGGGGAAGACGCAGATCTCCGCATCGGTCGCAGCCTCGGCCGACAGCGTGCTTTCGCGCATGAAGGGCCTGCCGACGAAATCGGGGGCGAATTGCAGGCCGACGATCTGCTGGCGGCCGTCCGGCATCACCTTGCAGAGCTTCACCACCCCGCGCATGATGTTCGAATAGAAAGAGCTTTCCGACCCCTGAGCGACGATCTCTGAGCCGGCATCGATTTTGCGGCGCAGCGAGTGGCGGCCGAGTTCTCGCAGCTGGCTGCTCGACAAGGCGCCGCAGACGACGCCGTGCCGCGCCTGGCAGGAACGGCAAGCGACAGGCGTGCCGGCCTCGGAAACCTCACGGCGTGCGACGTCCATCTCCTGATCCCTTCGAAATCCTGGCATGCCCGGGCATGGCCAGCATGCCGAGAGGCATGGCTGACGCTTCCGAGACGATGACGCCGCGATTGCGGGTTCGGATATCCCGATCTCTTCCCGCGCCGCTTGATGATTATCAAATTCGCCGGGCTTGCGATTTGATCCAGATCAACTGTCCGTGCTTGCGGCTCCGGCCGGGAAGGGCGCTCGCGCCGAGGCGAGACCGTATGCGGCTTCGATTCGGACGGCTTGTTTACGCCGCCGGCGCAGGGGGCTGCAGCGGCATCGCCGCGCCTCGGGTGATTGCAACGGCCTGCATTCCATTGCTGTTTAGGCAACACCCGATCGCCAAATTGCCGCAACGCCCGGACGAAAGCATTGGCTTTTGAAATGGATTTGCCTATGAGGGGATTTAAATCGTCATTTCATGAGGTACAGCGCGTGACCGCTACATTCGATAAAGTTGCCGACATTATTGCAGAAACCAGCGAGATCGACCGCGCGACGATCACGCCGGAGAGCCATACGATCGACGACCTCGGTATCGACAGCCTCGATTTCCTCGACATCGTCTTTGCGATCGACAAGGAATTCGGCATCAAGATTCCGCTCGAAAAGTGGACGCAGGAAGTCAACGAGGGCAAGGTTTCCACCGAAGAATATTTCGTGCTGAAGAACCTCTGTGCCAAGATCGACGAGCTTAAAGCAGCCAAGGCCTGAGGACATAATCGTCTTTTTTGACCGCCCTGCCGCCTGACTATGGCGGCCGGGCGGTTTCGTTCCTAACTAGGCGTCACCGGCGGGCGGATCTGGCCTGTCGGGCCGGAGGATCCGAATGCTGCTGGAATATTTCCAGATGATTGACCGCGTCGAAGCGGTGGACCTGAAGAAGGGCACGCTGAAGGCGCGATCCGTCGTGCCGGCCAAGAGCCCTGTCTTCGAGGGTCATTTTCCCGGCATGCCGCTCGTTCCCGGTGTGCTTTTGATCGAGACCATGGCGCAGGCCTCCGGCATGCTGGTGCTTGCCGTCACCAATTTTGCCGCCATGCCCTTCCTGATGACGGTCGATGGCGCCAAGATGCGCACCTTCGTCGAGCCGGAAGCCGTGCTCGATATCGAGGCGGTGCTCGAACACGACGGTTCGGGTTTCGCGGTTACCAAGGCTAAAATCACCAGCGCCGGCAAGAAGGTCTGCGATGCGCAGCTAAAGCTTCGCACTATGCCGTTTTCCGAGGTGCCGCTCGGCGATATCGTGAAAAAACGTGCCGGCGAGATCGGGCTTCTCGAAGCGATCGCGGCGCAGGGAGTGATTGGATGAGCAAGGCTGCAAACGACGTCGTCATCTCGGGCATCGGCATCGTCACCTGTCAGGGCGTCGGCAAGGATGCGCATATCGCCCTTCTCCAGGCCGACAAAGCTCCGAAGGCGATCGTCGAAACCGAGAAGTTCAAGCCCTATCCGGTGCATCCGCTGCCCGAGATCGACTGGTCGCAGCAGATCGCCAAGCGCGGCGACCAGCGCCAGATGGAAAACTGGCAGCGCATCGGCGTCTTCACCGCCGGCTTGGCACTCGACGATGCCGGCTTTAAGGACGATCTCGAGGCCTGCGGCACGATGGACATGATCGTGGCGGCCGGCGGCGGCGAGCGCGACATCAATGTCGATACGCTGATCGTCGACGAGGCGCTGAAGCGCAACGACCGCGAATTGCTGCTGAACGAGAAGCTGACGACGGAGCTCAGGCCGACGCTGTTCCTCGCCCAGCTTTCCAACCTGCTCGCAGGCAATATCTCGATCGTGCACAAGGTCACCGGTTCGTCGCGCACCTTCATGGGCGAGGAAGCGGCAGGCATTTCAGCCGTCGAGACCGCCTTCTACCGTATCAAATCGGGTGAATCCTCGCATGCGCTTGTTGGCGGCGCCTTTGCGGCGGAGCGGCCTGATATGATCCTGCTCACCGAAGCGATCGGCGCTCATGCACGCGGCGACTGGGTGCCGCTCTGGTCACGCAAATCAAGCGACGGCGGCGGGATGATCACCGGTTCGGCCGGCGCCTTCCTGGTGATGGAATCGCGCCAGCATGCGGAAGCGCGCGGCGCTCACATCTATGCCGTCATCGACGCGGTCGAGGGCGACCGCGGCAACCGCAATGCCGGCAATCTCGAGGTCCGGTTGGAGCGGCTTTTAGCACCCGCCGCCGAGCTTGCCGCCGAAAGCACGGCGATTTTTTCCGGCTCGACCGGCATGCACGACCTTGCCGCCCGCGAGCGGGCGGTGCTCGAACACCAGCTACCGGGGGCCGCCATCCGCGGCTTCGGCGGCGTCACCGGCCATACGATCGAAACGCAGTTCACGCTGGGTCTGGCGCTTGCAGCACTTGCCGTCGACGGCAAGGCCAAGGTTCCGCCCTTCGATGCCGCCCATGAGGCGCCGATGCGGGCAGGCGCCACCGCCGCCGTCGTGACCGCGGTCGGACACCAGCGCGGCGAGGGCGTCGCCGTCCTTTCCGCAAATGCGTGAGGAGTGAAAGATATGACAGCTTCCGCTTACAGGGATCATCTCGGCCGCCCTATCGTGGCCGTGACCGGAATGGGTATCATCACCTCCCTCGGTCAGGGTCTCAGCGATAACTGGGCAGCGCTTTCGTCAGGCACGTCGGGTATTCACGAGATCAATCGTTTCCCGACCGAGGGACTGTCGACGCGGATCGCCGGCACCGTTGATTTTATCAGCATCCCGGCCCCGAATGCCGTCGAGCGCTCCTACGCCTTCGCCCGCGAAACGACGATCGAGGCGCTTGCCGATGCCGGCCTTTCCGGCGATTTCAACGGCCCGCTGTTCCTCGCCGCCCCGCCGATCGAGCCGGAATGGAGCGCGCGTTTCGAACTTGCCGACCGTTCGCCGGCCTCCGAGCGTCCCGGCGACGCCTATGAGCGTTTCCTGACGGCGCTGCGCCAGCGGCCGGACCCGGCCTTCCATGAGGCGGCCCTGTTCGGCGCTATTTCCGAGCGGCTTGCCGACCGGTTCGGCACACGCGGCCTTCCCGTCACGCTGTCGACGGCCTGTGCTTCCGGCGTCACGGCGATCCAGCTCGGCATCGAGGCGATCCGCCAGGGCCGGACGACCCGCGCCCTGACGGTTGCAACCGACGGCTCTTTGAGCGCCGAAGCGCTGATCCGTTTCTCGCTGCTCTCGGCTCTTTCGACGCAGAACGATCCGCCGACCAAGGCCTCCAAGCCGTTCAGCAAGGATCGCGATGGCTTCGTCATCGCCGAAGGTGCGGCGACCCTGGTGCTGGAATCGCTGGAAGCGGCGGTCGCCCGCGGCGCCAAGGTGCTCGGCATCATGAAGGGCGCCGGCGACAAGGCCGACAGCTTCCACCGCACGCGGTCGTCGCCGGATGGCGGACCGGCGATCGCGACGATCCGCGCGGCCCTTGCCGATGCCGGCATCGACGAGAGCGGCATCGGCTATATCAATGCCCATGGCACGTCGACGCCCGAGAACGACAAGATGGAATATGGGGCGATGTCGGCCGTCTTCGGCGAACGGATCGCCGGCATCCCGGTTTCCTCGAACAAGTCGATGATCGGCCATACGCTGACGGCGGCGGGCGCAGTCGAGGCGGTGTTCTCGCTGCAGACGATGCTGACAGGCACGCTGCCGCCGACGATCAACTATACCAATCCCGATCCGTCGATCGTTCTCGATGTCGTGCCGAACAAAAAGCGGCAAGCGCAGGTTTCCGCCGTGCTTTCCAACTCCTTCGGCTTCGGCGGGCAGAATGCCAGCCTTGTCATGGCGCTCGAACCGGCTTAGAGACCCTCCTTGATTTTGGGACGAAGTGGTTTTTAACGTCATCCTCGGGCTTGTCCCGAGGATCTACTTGCATCACTCAATGACCGCTGGCAGATGCTCGGGACAAGCCCGAGCATGACGACGATCCACGTAGAAGAAAGAACTATAAATCATGCGCGCTTTGCAACTGATCGATGACCGCAAGCTTGAGATCACCGACCTGCCGGAACCGGATGCGCCTGCCGCCGGTGAGGTGACGCTGCGCGTCAAGGCGGTGGCGCTCAACCATATCGACGTCTGGGGCTGGCGCGGCATGGCTTTCGCCAAGCGCAAGATGCCGCTGGTCATCGGTGCCGAGGCTTCCGGCGTCGTGGAAGCGATCGGCGCGGGTGTCGCCAATGTGCTGCCGGGCCAGCTCGTCTCGATCTACGGCGCGCGCACCTGCGGTCTCTGCCGCCCCTGCCGCGAAGGCCGCGACAATCTCTGCGAACATGTCTCCGGCGTGCACGGCTTCCATCTCGACGGCTTCGCGCAGGAGAAGGTCAACCTTCCCGCGCGGCTGCTCGTGCCGGCTCCTCCCGGTGTCGATGCGATCGGTGCTGCACTTGCGCCCGTCACCTTCGGCACCGTCGAGCACATGCTGTTCGACAATGCCAGGCTCGAGCCCGGCGAGACGATCCTCGTCCACGCCGGCGGCTCGGGTATCGGCACGGCGGCGATCCAGCTGGCCAAGAAGATCGGCTGCACTGTCATCACCACGGTTGGTTCGGACGACAAGATCGAAAAGGCCAAGGCTCTCGGCGCCGATCACGTCATCAACTACCGCACCGACCGCTTCGAGGGCGTGGTGCGCAAGCTCACCAAGAAGAAGGGCGTCGACGTCGTCTTCGAACATGTCGGCAAGGATACCTGGGCAGGCTCGATGCTCTGCATGAAGCGCGGCGGGCGGCTCGTCACCTGCGGCTCGACCTCGGGTGTTTCCACGGAGATGAACCTGATGATGCTGTTCCAGCAGCAGCTGAAGCTCTTCGGCTCCTTCGGCTGCCGCATGGAGAACATGGCCGATGCGATGCAGAAGATGGGCCGCGGGCTCGTGCATCCCGTCATCGACACCGAGGTCAGCTTCAGCGATATCGACCGGGCGCTGGAGCGGATGGAATCGCGCCAGATCTTCGGCAAGATCATTTTGAAGATGGATTGAGCCCCAAGTGAAGCTCTTCATCACCCGGATCGTTCTGGCGCTCAGGCACTTCCAGCAATGGCTGGTGGCGCAGGTGATGTTCGGTTTTCTAAACGTGCTGAAGCTGTTTCCGGCTGATGGCGCGATTCGCTTCGCCGACAGGATGATGCGCCGCCTCGGCCGGCGGACACGCCGCCACAGGCTGATGCTCGTCAATCTGCGCAACGCCTTTCCCGAGAAGAGCGAGGCCGAGATCGAAGAGATCGCGCTCGGAAGCTGGGGCAATATGGGCCGGCTTGCGGCCGAATACGTGTTCCTCGACCAGTTGTTCGACTACGACCCTGAAAAATCGGAGCCGGGCAGGGTGGAGGTGTCGGGTATCCCGATCTTCCTCGATCTGCGCGACAATCCGCGCCCCTTCATCGTCTTTACCGGCCATACCGCCAATTTCGAGCTGCTGCCGGTGGCCGGCGCCGCCTTCGGGCTTCATGTGACCGTGCTCTTCCGGCCGCCGAACAATCCCTATGTCGCCAAGAAGGTCTTCGATTTCAGGAGCGCGCGGATGGGCAAGCTGGTGCCCTCGCATGCGGGCTCCTCCTTTGCGCTCGCCCGTCAGCTGGAAGCCGGCCAGGGCGTGGGCGTGCTCGTCGACCAGAAATTCCGCAAGGGGCTGAAGGGCACTTTCTTCGGGCGCGACGTCAAGACCAATCCGCTGCTGCCGAAGCTGGTGCGCCAGTTCGACTGCGAGGTCTATCCGGCGCGCTGCGTCCGGCTGCCCGACAACCGCTACCGGCTGGAAATCGAGCCGCGGCTGGACATGCCGCGCGATGCCAAGGGCAATCTCGACCTGCCGGCGGCGGCCCAACTGCTCAACGACAAGGTGGAAAGCTGGGTGCGGGAATACCCGGAACAGTGGCTCTGGTATCATGACCGCTGGCAGATCAAGCAGACGCTCGACTCCTAGCACGCGTCGCGATCTTTCGGATTCGCTCTTCGCGCTTCTTTGTTTTGACGCATGTCGTTATCGCAAAACCGCGGCGCACTTTTGCGAGACATGCTCCAGGAATATCCACCCCCATTTATCAGCGGTGAAAAGCGGCAGGTGCTCGCGGATTGAAACTGAGTGTAAATTCATGGTACCCGTCGCTACCAAAACGCGAACAATGTCTACCGAAAGGCGCATTTTTCGAAAGATGCAGCCATGTCAGGTCTCGGACATGTCTCTTGGGCCAATGGGAGTTGGGCGTCTTGCTGGAGCTTTTTCGAGCTTTTTCCTTGCGTTGCACGCAGATAGAGGAAGCCATACGCCTGGGTGACGATCAGCGCGTCACGGCGCTCGACGGCCATGTCGAGCCGCTGGTCGAGGCAATCCTCGCCCATCAAGCGGTCAATCTGCTCGAAGCCTACATGCAGCTGCAGTTTGTGACTCATCTGATCGGCCAGGACGCCGACGACAGCGCCAGCGTCGCCGAGCACACGACGGTCCTTTCCTACCTGCTCGACCGCTATTTCGGCACGCATGGGCCGGACTGGCGCGTGCCGTCGCCGCAGGACGTGCGCATCGAGCCGCCGCCGGCCTATGTGCCGGATACCGACAACGGCCAGTTCCTCAATTCGGCGATCCTCGAAAGCCTGCCGGACCGGGTGGCGGTGCTGACCAAGGACTATCGCTTCCTCTATTCCAATCCAGCCAACTGCGCCCATCTCAACAAGAAGCCGATGGAGCTTATCGGCCGCCATCTTTCCGAATTCATCGGAGAGGAGCTGTTTGCCGCGTGCGCCAAATACAAGCTCGACGCCTGCTTTGCCGGTGAGCAGATCGACTATGCCTATAAATGTCCGGACGGCAACGGCGGATCAGGGCAGGTGCGCTGTCGCATGTCGCCGTTGCGCGATGCCGGCGGTACCGTGATTGGCGCGCTGCTCGTCATGGAGGATATCGATCGACAGCGGCCAACTGGCTGATCAATCGGCCGCCTTCAGGCGGCCGCCCAGACGGCGAGCTCATACCCGTCGCGGTCGAGGAAGTGGAAGCGCCGGCCGCCTGGGAAATCGGTGATCGGCCGGACGATCGTGCCGCCAGCCCTCTCGACCGAGATCAGCACCTCTTCCAGATTGCTGGCATAAACGACGACCAGCGGGCCGCCCGGCCGCACGGGGCCGAAATCGGTGAAGCCGCCCTTCAGCCGGCCATCGTCGAATTCGCAGTAGTTCGGGCCGTAATCGGTGAAACGCCAGCCGAAGGCCGAGCCGTAAAAGGCTTTGGCGGCGGCGATGTCGGCGACGTTGAATTCGACATAATCGATGCGGCGGTCGTTGTTGTCTGATTTGACGGTCATCTATCTCTCCATCAGGGCTTTCAGCATGGCGAGATCCTTCTCGACATGGGCGGCATCGGCTGAAAACTGCGCATCGGTCATGCCGGGCAGCCGCAACAGCGTGAACATGACCTCGCAGCCATCGCCGTTCGGCACAATGCGCAGCGCATTATAGACCCTGAGGCCGGATTCGATCGTCACCGTGTGGTCGATCACACCGAATTCATTGCCGGGCACGAAGCTGATCTTGATGGTTCCGAGAGGGCCGTCGGCGATCCAGTCGGCGCCGTGAGGCTCGAGGCCGCTTGCAAGGCCGGAGGCCCAGAGCGGCATGTTCTCCGGCTTGCCGGCGAAGTCGTAGACGTCGCGCCAGTCGCGCTCGATCGATTGGTGGATGATTTTCGCGGGCATCGTCGACATGGCTTGCAGGTCCTTGATATCGGGTCTCGCTGTCGTAGCAGGCTGATCTGCGGCGTCTTGAACAAAACGGTCAGCCTGGTCTTTTCGGCATGCCGAGTTGGCCGACAATGACGGCGGGTGTCAGGCTCGAGAGTTCGCCGACCTCGCGCGTCATGTGGGCCTGATCGGCAAAGCCCGCTTCGAGCGCAAGGCGGGCAAGCGGCATCGTGCCCGCCTTGCGGCAGAGATCGAGGAAACGCTGGAACCGGCGGATGCGTTCCAGCGTCTTGGCGCCATAGCCGAAATGGTGGTGGCAGCGGCGGCGCAACTCCCTTTCGCTCACGCCGAGCCGGCTGAGCAGCTCGGACGCCGGACGGCCGCCATCGGCGGCGGCGAAGATAACCGCGGCGTCCCGGGCCGGTTCGTCGGTATCGCGCGCGGCCTCTTCGAGCAAGCGGGCGAATAGCGCCATGGCATTCGAGGGATCGGGACAATCGCCAAGCCGTGCCTCGAATTCGGCCGTGTCCTTCCAGCCGATTTCGGCAAGCGGCACCGAGCAGCCGACCAGCGCCGAGAGCGGCGTCTTCAGCCAGGGCGCGGCGGCGCCCGGCGCAAAACGTGCGCCGATGATGGTCGCGTCCGGCCGGAGAACGGGAAAGGCCGCCGTCCTGTCGGGTCCGGCAACGGCCAGCCGGCCGTCGATCCAGAGGAGGTCGCAATAGCCGTCCGGCACGATTGCCACATGTGCCGGCGGTCCGTCATGGAGCGTATGTGACCAGAACCGGCTGAAATGGCGCCGCAGCGGCGGCGACGGCGCATATTCGCGGTAGCGGCCGGCACGGGCGGCGAGCAGGGCCGTATCTTTTCGTCTTCCCGATTCCAAGGCGAGATCTCCCGAAATGCCGATGATACCACCAGATAGGGCATCAAGGGCAGGTCGCGAAAAAACTTGGTTGCCGATCAGCCGGCGCAAGCGGTTGTCGGACAAGTCGCGATATTGCAAGCTTCATTTCATTGTTTTTGCGAACCGATTAGACCCTTGCGAGACTTGCCGTTTGACCGAGACAGTGCCACAACACCGGTCCAAATGACACATCGGAGGTTTGTCGTGGAAAAGGCAGAAATCGGACTGATCGGTCTTGCGGTCATGGGCTCAAACTTGGCGCTCAACATCGCGGAGAAAGGCAATAAAATTGCGGTCTTCAACCGTACGCCTGAGAAAACCGACGAATTCTACGAAAGCGCCGGCGATCTGAAAAAGCAGATCATTCCCTGCAAGACGATCGAAGAGTTCGTCGATGCGATCCGGCCGCCGCGCCCGATCATCATCATGATCAAGGCCGGCGATGCCGTCGATCAGCAGATGGAGGCGTTGCGCCCGCATCTGTCCAAGGGCGACATCATGATCGATGCCGGCAACGCCAATTTCCGCGATACCGTCGCCCGCTTCGACCGCCTCAAGGACACGGATCTGACCTTCATCGGCATGGGCGTTTCCGGCGGCGAAGAAGGTGCGCGCCACGGCCCGTCGATCATGGTCGGCGGCACCGAGGAATCCTGGAAGCGCGTCGAGAAGGTGCTGACCTCGATTGCCGCCCGCTACAATGACGAGCCCTGCGTTGCCTGGCTCGGCAATGACGGCGCCGGCCATTTCGTCAAGACCATCCATAACGGCATCGAATATGCCGACATGCAGATGATCGCCGAAATCTACGGCATCCTGCGCGACGGTCTCGGCAAGAGCGCCTCCGACATCTCCGGCATCTTCGGCGAGTGGAACAAGGGCCGGCTGAACTCCTACCTGATCGAGATTTCCGAGAAGGTGCTTGCTGCGACCGATCCGGTTTCCGGCGGGCCGATGGTCGACATGATCCTCGACAAGGCCGGCCAGAAGGGCACCGGCAAATGGTCGGCGATCGAGGCGCAGAACATGGGCATTCCGGCAACGGCAATCGAGGCCGCGGTCGCCGCCCGCAGCCTCTCTTCGATGAAGTCGCAGCGCGAAGCCGCCGAAAAGATTTTCGGCACGCAGGCCGCATCCTTCCCGATCGCTTACGGCCCCGAACTCAACAAGGATCTGGAACTGGCGCTGTTTGCCGCCAAGATCGGCGCCTATGCCCAGGGCTTCGCGGTGATGGCGGAGGCCTCGCGCGAGTTCAACTGGTCACTGCCGATGCCGACGATTGCCAGGATCTGGCGTGCCGGCTGCATCATCCGCTCGCAGTTCCTCGACGAGATCACCTCGGCCTTCACCAAGGCGCCTGATGCCGCCAACCTGATCGTCACGCCCGCCTTCTCCGACATGGTCAAGGAATCGATCCCGGCGCTGCGCCGCGTCGTTGCCGCGGCCATCTCCGCCGGCCTGCCGGTGCCGGCGCTGACCTCGGCGCTCACCTATTTCGATGCCTACCGCCAGGGCAGGGGAACGGCCAACCTCATCCAGGCGCAGCGCGACTTCTTCGGCGCCCACGGCTTCGACCGCCTGGATGGCAAGGACTTCCACCACGGCCCCTGGGGCAGCGGTGCTGCGAGCTTCTAAGGTTTGCCGAGGGAAGACATCAAGGAAGAGCCCGGCCGTCGCGCCGGGCTTTTTCGTAGCTTCGGCCGCTCAGGCGGTGAGACGTTCGAAAGGGAGATCGACGTGGGAAGCATCCGGATAGCCGCTGCGCAGACGCCGGAATTTCGGGAAAATGTCGGGGCGGCCTTGGATTATGCCATTGGGATCGCAGCACTGGCCGAGACCGATGGCGTGGCCTTGCTGCTCTTTCCCGAGGGGTTTCTCCAGGGCTACCTGACCGATGAACCGTCGGCACGTCGCGTTGCCCTCGATCTCGCATCGCCTGCGTTCGTGGCGGTCCTGGATCGGTTACCGAAGTCAGGACCGATGCTGGTCATGGGGCTGATCGAGATCGATGACGGGCGATTGTTCAACACAGCCATCGTCGTCGAACGCGGCGTTCTCCTCGGCCGCTACCGGAAAGCCCATTTGCTGCGTGGCGAACAGGCCTTCGAAGCGGGGGAAGAGAGTCCACTCTTTGCGATCGGCGATCTGCGCTTTGGTATAAACATCTGCTACGACACCAACTTTCCTGAAGCGGCCGCAAAGCTCGAAGCGCTGGGTGCATCCCTGATCTTATGTTGCTCCAACAATATGATGCCACGAGATAAAGCGGAAATATTCAAGGAGCGGCACAATGTGGTCCGCGCCGAGAGATGCCGTGAAACAGGCCTATGGATGATATCGTCCGATGTGACGGGCGAGCGCGACGGGCGCGTCGCCTGGGGACCGACGGCGGTGCTGAACGCGGAAGGGCAGATCGTGGCGCAATTGCCGCTGGAAGAACCCGGCTTGCTGATTTTCGACTATCACTGCACGGCATCCGCGGTAGATCAGGCATGAGGAGTTGACCGAGATGCTCATCCGATATGAAACACCGGCGGATATCGATGCGATCCATGATCTGACCGAGGTAGCGTTCAAGCCAATGCCCTACAGCGATGGTACCGAAGCGGAGATTGTCAGCAGGCTTCGCGCAGCGGGCGATCTGACGATATCGCTGGTTGCTGAAGAAGAAGGCGAGATCCTGGGGCATGTCGCATTTTCGCCGGTGACGATCGACGGCGTGCATGGTGGCTGGTTCGGACTGGGTCCGATATCCGTCAAACCGGAGAGACAGCGGCAGGGGATCGGCAAGGCGTTGATTGTCAGGGGATTTGACCTGTTGAAGGAGAGCGGTGCCGCCGGCTGTGCGTTGATCGGCAACCCAGACATCTATAGCCGCGTCGGTTTCAGCAACGATGGGCAGCTGACGTATCTCGACTTCGATAGGCGGCTCGTACAACGGATTGTTTTCCGCGGGACCACGCCAAGCGGAATGCTGCAATTTGCCCCAGCCTTTGAAACGCCAAACCCCATCTGACAGAGGCGACGACATGTCCGAAACCGGCGCGATAAAAATCCGAACCGAGCGTCTGAGACTTCGCATGCCTAGTATAGACGATTTCGCCGCCTATGCGCGGCTCATGGCCTCGCCGCGGTCGGCCGGGATGGGCGGGCCGTTCGATCTGCGCGCGGCCTGGGGAATGTTCTGTCACGACGTGGCGCTCTGGCAACTGTTCGGGCACGGGGCGCTGATGATCGACCTTGCCGAGACCGGCGAATGCGTCGGTCAGGTGGGGATCAATCACGGGCCGCTCTTTCCGGAAAAGGAGCTGGGCTGGTTCGTCTATGAGAGCCATGAGGGCAGGGGGTATGCGACCGAGGCGGTCATGACGTTACGAGACTGGGCCTTTGCGACGCTCGGCCTGCCGTCGCTCGTCAGCTATATCGCCCCCGGCAACAAAGCCTCGATTGCCGTGGCGGAGCGGCTGGGGGCGCGTCTCGATCCGACGGCATCTCGAACCGATCCCGCGGATCTCGTTTATCGTCATTCCGCTTCCTGATAAAATGGTCATGGGAACGGCGCTTGGAGGCAGACGTCTCAATCCTTACATGTTGATCGGTCAGGATCGGGCGCTGCAAAAATGGGGATGCCGGATGACGGAGGCGAAGCGGGAGCATTGGGACGCGGTCTACCGCACGAAAGCTGCCGACAGCGTCAGCTGGTATCAGCCGACGCCCGAGCCTTCCCTGCGGGCGCTTGACGCGCTGCAACTGCCGGTCACGGCTTCGCTGATCGATGTCGGCGGCGGCGCATCGAGCCTTGTCGATCGTCTTCTCGAGCGCGGATGGTCCGATCTCACCGTTCTCGACATCGCTGCGCCGGCGCTCGATGTTGCCAAGGCGCGGCTGGGGGACGAGGCGGCCCGCATCGCCTGGATGATTGAAGATGTCACCGTGTGGCGACCAGGACGTCAGTACGATGTGTGGCACGACCGCGCCGTCTTTCACTTCCTCACCGAGCGCGAGCAGCGGCTGGCTTATCGCCGCGCACTCGAAACCGGCACGGCGCCGGGCAGCGCCGTGATCATTGCCTCTTTCGCACCGGACGGGCCGGAACGATGCAGCGGCCTGCCGGTCGAACGTTACGACGCGGCCGCTCTTGCACGCGAAGTCTCGTCCGCCTTCGCGCTTCAACGCGACTGGCGCGAGGAGCACACGACCCCCGGCGGTGGCCGGCAGTCGTTTCAGTGGTGCGTCTTCCGCAGGCGCTGAGGTTCCCCTTGAGAAAGCAGCCGAGAGGCGGCTACCTCGTTTTTAGTCGATCGAGGATGAAATCCGCCCGGTCGGCGACCGCGATTTTCGGCAGCATGACGACGTCGTAGCCAAGCGCCGGATAGATTGCGACAAGCCGGTCATATTCGGCGACCGCCTCGTCGAAGCCATGGCGCCGCTCGCGATCGGTGACGTAGATTTCCGGCCATGGCGGGGTGAGAAAAACGCTGCTGTTATAACGGTGGAGGGCGCTTAGTCTTTCCAGGACCGGTTCCCCGGTCAGATGCTGAAGCGCTGCTGCGGCATCGATCAGCCCTCGGTCGAAAAACGTCCAGCCGGCCCGCCCGCACGCCGCCGCGTGGTCGGCCGTTGCGAACTCGATGGCGCGGCGGGCGAAGGCCGCCATGTCGATCCAGGGCAGGGCTGTACCGTCGCTTTCTAGCTCCTGCCTGACGATCCGTCGGCCCGGTTCTTCGACGATCGCATGACCGCGACGGCCAAGTTCGGCCAGCAGCGTCGATTTCCCGCCGCCGGAACAGCCTGAAATCAGGACCGACCTGTTCATGCTCAGGCAGCCCGGCCGGCGCGCGCCAGGCCGTGATCGACGAGGCGGTCGATGATCTCGGCGTAACCGACGCCGCTTGCCGCCATCGCCTTGGAATACATGCTGATATCGGTGAAGCCGGGGATGGTATTGAGCTCGTTGACGAGGAACCGCATGTCATCCGTCAGGAAGAAATCGACGCGGGCCATGCCGTCGCAGCCGACCGCCCGGAAAGCTCTCGCGGCCATGTCGCGCATGGCGGCCTCGACCTCCTCAGGCAGGTCGGCCGGGACTTTCAGCGCCGCGCCCTGTTCGTCGATATATTTGGCATCGTAGCTGTAGAAGCCATGGCTTTCGGCTGGCACGATCTCGCCCGGCCGGGAGACGAAGAGTTCGCCGGCCGCATCCTCCAGTACGCTGAATTCGATCTCGCGGCCGGCAACGAACTCCTCGGCGAGCAGTATCCGATCGTGGCGGAAGGCCTCGGCAAGGGCGCCTGCGAATTCCTGGCTGGCATGGACCTTGGCGACGCCGACCGACGATCCCTGCCGCGCCGGCTTGATGAAGAGCGGCAGTCCAAGCTCGCTTTCGAGAGCTGCCAGCGAGGGGGCAGTATCCTCGCGCACCGTCACGGCACGCGCCACCGGCAGGCCGGCCGCCCTGAGCAGGCGTTTGGCGATGTCCTTGTCGAGCGCCGCGGCCGAGCCAAGAATGCCGCAGCCGGCGAGCGGCACGCGCGCCACCTCCGCCAGACCCTGCACCGATCCGTCTTCGCCATGCAGGCCGTGCAGCACGGGAAACAGGATGTCGATCCCCGGCAATTCATGGGCCGCGCCATGGGCCGGGATCGCTAGCATCCGGCCGCGTCCGCCCGGCACGAGGCAGATTTCGACGCCTGATGACGGTGTCGCCAATATGCCGTCCTCGAAATTGCTCAGCAGCCATTGTCCCTCGCGGGTGATGAAAACGGGGATGGCATCATATTTCTCGGGCTTGAGCGCGCCCATGACATTGGTTGCCGAAAGAATGGAAACCTCATGCTCGGCCGAGCGGCCGCCGAAGAGCACGGCGATGCGCAGCCTGTTTGGGGAAGGGGTCATGCAAGCCTCCGAAACGATCTGGTGTTGAAAGGTCAGGCGTCGACAGATATGCCGCGATTGGCGAAGAAGCGGTCGAAGACGGCAAGCGGCAGCGTCACATCAGCCTGGCTCGCCTCATCATGGCCGGACGGGTTGTGGAAGCGGATCGTCTCGTCGCTTGCTGCCGTCACCAGCATCAGATGCCCGCCCTTCGAAGGTGGCTGGCGCTCCGGCCAGCGGATGCCCGAATGCACAGAGGCGATGAAGAAGCGCCGTTTCGATAGAAGCTTTGGAATGGCCGATGTCTCGACGCCTGTCATCGTCTCCGCATTCAGCGCGAATCGGTCGGCGGCGAAGCGGACGAAGGGTGCGTAGATCAGCCCCTTGATCGAGGCATCGATCTCGCTGACGACATAACCGCCATATCTAGTGCAGGCCCGGGCAAGCTCGAGGGTCGGATGGATCTCACCGCGGGCGGCCAGGATCATCTTCAAACAGGCCATGCCGCAGACATTGACCGCCCAGCGCGCATATTCCTCGATCGTCGCGGCGCCGGAATGGCGCCAGAGCGGATCGCCGAGCAAGGCCTGCGACCCCTCGGCAAGCACCGGCAGCGTCATGCCCGGTGTTTCCCATTGGCTGAAATAGGGCACGCTGCTTTCTTGCATTCTGTCGATATCTCCGTAACTGGCTGCGAGATGGCGGAACATCTTGGCTTTTTTCGAGTCAGGCCGTTTGCGATTTTCCACGCTAGGAAGAGATTTTCTTCAGGTCCACTTAATTAAAATAAGAATATAGTTTAGAAATTTTGGCTGATTGATCGGCTGGAGAGGAGCAGGGTTTGGACTTTTTCAGATTGCGCACGCTTCGCGAACTCTCACGCCGCGAAACGATGGCGGCGGTCGCCGATGCGCTCGGCATTTCGTCGTCTGCGGTTTCCCAACAGATCGCCCAGCTCGAGGATGAAGTCGGCATTGCACTTATCGAGCGGCGCGGGCGAGGGGTGACGCTGACACCGGCCGGCCAGCGGCTCGTCCTGCATGCCGACCGGATATTTGCCGTCGTCGAGGAAGCCAGAACCGATATTGCCGAGCTGCAAAACATTGTCGCGGGTGAACTCCGGATCGCCGCCCAACCCTCGGCGGCGTCATCCTTCATTCCGGTTGCGATGCGTCAGCTTGCGCTCGACCATCCGCATCTCGACATCGTCATGACGACGATGGGACCTGCTGAAGGGGTCGCGGCGCTTAGAGCTTGGCAGGCCGATATCGTCATTGCCGACGACATATCGTTCGATCCGCATACCTTGGCGGACACGGTCGATCCGCTGTTCCTGTGCCGAGACCAACTCTTCGTGCTTCTACCCCCCGGCCACAGGCTGGAAGCCGAGGCGGTCATCGACCTCGCACAGTTGAGGAATGAATGCTGGGCGCTCGACGTCGCCTCCAGCGCATATTGCCAGATGATGCGCCAAGCGTGCCGCGATACCGGTTTCGAGCCTGTCATCAACGGTTTCAGCGACAGTTTCGAAGTGGTGTTTGCGCTTGTCGAAGCCGGTTGCTCGATTTCGGTGATGCCGGGACTGGCGCTTCGGGAGTTTGGCGAAAGCCTGATCGTCAAACCGCTCGCGCCACCGGTCTATCGCGGTATCCATGCCATCACGCGGCGCGGCGAGGGACGCAACCCGAAGATCGCGGCGGTGCTGGGGCAGTTGGCGAGGAGCGCACCGCGCGGTCTGGAGGCGGTTCAAACAGGCTGAGATCAGCCGTCCACCTCCGCCAATCCCAACTTACTTCCCGCCCTCCGGCCAGATCGGCTGGCTGATGCTCTGCAGCAGCTCCGGTTCGACGCCGTCGATGCGGGCGATGACGGCTTTGGCCATTTCGCGGCCGGCCTGGCGTACGTCTTCCTGGACGGTGATGATCTCCGGGCGGATCCAGTTGAGGATCGGCACCGATTGCTTCGACACCATGTCGAGATCGCGGCCGAGCGCCTTGCCGGCAGCCTCGATGCCGGCATTGACGGCGATTGCCGCGCTGCCGGCGGAACAGACGATGCCGTCGGGGGCATTGGGTGAGCGCATCATCACCTCGACGACATCGCGGATGTCGGCGAGCGGCGCATCGCTGTTGATGCGCAGCGGCACTTCCTCGGCGCCGTAGTCATGCAGGCCGGTCTGGAAGCCGATGCGGATATGGGCGTAATAGGTGAGCTTGCTCGGCGGCTGCAGCAGGGCAATGCGCCGCCGGCCGCGCTTGACCAGCCGCTCCACCGCCTGGTGGGCGAAGGCTTCGTTGTTGAAATCGTGGAAGGGGTGGGTCAGACCCGCATCGGTGCGCCCATGAGTGGCGAAGGGCATGCCGCGCTCGGTCAGCAGCCGCACGCGCGGATCGTCCGGCTCGATGCGCGAGATGATGACGCCGTCGGCCGAGCCGGTATCGAGGATATAACGCACCGGCAGCATCGGATCCTTGCTGTGGGAATGCGGCGTGACGACAATATGATAGGGCGTGCCGGACAATACCTCGGAGATGCCGAAGACCATCTGGCTGGAGAATCCCATGATCTCCTCGTCGATGCTGAGGACGAGGGCGATGACGTTGGTCTTGCCGGTACGCAGGCGCACACCCGCCCTGTTCGGCTGGTAACCGAGCTGGCGGGCGACCATGCGCACCCGCTCCTTGGTCTCAGCCCCGATGTCGGGCGCATCCTTCAGCGCACGCGACACCGTCGTCACGCCAAGGCCGGTCATGAAGGCGATCGTCTTCAGCGTGGGGCGCTCGCGCGACGCAGGCGCCGCTTGCCCGAAATTTCCGTTGTTTTCCATCCCTGTAGGCCTGCCTCGCGCGAATTGGTGTCGCTTATAGAGGCTTTTTCAAGCGCCGTAAGCCCGCCGCCTGCCAAAATCGCGCCTCCCTAAGGAATGCAATCTGTAACGATACAGTAGAAATGTCGAGGGCTTTTTCGTGTGTGCGCTGCGGCGTTATGCGCATAGGTTGAATTTTTGATTCATCTCTATTTTTCTGCACTTGCGAAGAGGGTGAAGCGGATGAAGAAAGCAATAACAAAAAATTTATACATATTTTCAATGTGATAAATTGATTGTGTACATGCGGAATCGTGGTGCTGGATGTCCGTTAGAAGGCTCTTATGATCCGACTGGAAACAGGTACAAGTAGCAATTCCCGTTCTCGCGGAAAAATTTGGAGGCGGACGGTTGCGCGCTCAAATCGATTGATCTAAGTTTTTCCGGCAACGTTTCAGTGAGGGAGGAAAACTCATGAAAATCCGTATCACGGTGGCCGTGCTTGCCGCTTCGGTCGCGCTTCCGTTCGGCGCCGCCAATGCTACCGATCTCGAAGTCACGCATTGGTGGACTTCAGGCGGCGAATCGGCTGCCGTCGCCGAGCTGGCAAAGGCGTTCGACGCCACCGGCAATCACTGGGTCGACGGCGCTATCGCCGGTTCCGGCGGTACTGCCCGTCCGATCATGATCAGCCGCATCACCGGCGGGGACCCGATGGGCGCCACCCAGTTCAACCACGGCCGTCAGGCCGAGGAACTCGTCCAGGCCGGGCTGATGCGCGACCTGACCGACGTGGCGACCGCCGAGCACTGGAAGGACATCATTCGTCCGGCAAGCCTGCTCGATTCCTGCACTATCGACGGCAAGATCTACTGCGCCCCCGTCAACATCCACTCCTGGCAGTGGCTGTGGCTTTCGAACGCCGCCTTCAAGAAGGCCGGCGTGGAGGTTCCGAAGAACTGGGACGAGTTCGTCGCTGCCGCTCCGGCTCTCGAAAAGGCCGGCATCATTCCGCTCGCCGTCGGCGGCCAGCCGTGGCAGGCGACAGGCGCCTTCGACGTGCTGATGGTCGCCGTCGCCGGCAAGGATACCTTCAACAAGGTCTTCAAGGACAAGGATGCGGAAGTTGCTGCCGGTCCTGAGATCGCCAAGGTGTTCAAGGCGGCCGACGATGCACGGCGCATGGCCAAGGGCAGCAACGTCCAGGACTGGAACCAGGCCACCAACCTCGTCATTACAGGCAAGGCCGGCGGCCAGATCATGGGTGACTGGGCGCAGGGCGAGTTCGCGCTTGCCGGCCAGAAGGCCGGTACCGACTATACCTGCCTGCCGGGCCTCGGCGTCAACGAGATCATCTCGACCGGCGGCGACGCCTTCTACTTCCCGCTGCTGAAGGACGAGGAAAAGTCCAAGGCACAGGCCGTTCTTGCCAAGACCCTGCTGGATCCCAAGACCCAGGTTGCCTTCAACCTGAAGAAGGGCTCTCTGCCGGTTCGCGGCGATGTCGATCTCGCCGCCGCCAATGATTGCATGAAGAAGGGTCTCGATATCCTGGCGAAGGGCAACGTGATTCAGGGCACCGACCAGCTGCTTTCGGCCGATAGCCAGAAGCAGAAGGAAGACCTCTTCTCCGAATTCTTCGCCAACCCATCGATGACGCCGGAAGACGCTCAGAAGCGCTTCGCCGGGATCATCGCTTCGGCTGACTGATCGATAGATACGCTGCCTTCACGATCCGGCTCCGCAAGAGCCGGATCGTACCCGGACAAATGTTCGGACGGCGGCGTCTCTCCGACATCCCGGCAAGCCGGGCAGGGATGGCAGACGGCAAATCCGCTCTGTCACGGTCGCGGCTGCGATTTGAGGAGAAGAGTTCATGACGACGGGTCAAGCGCAAGCAGGCCGGCCAATCAAGTTACTGCGCAATCTGAATGCCAAGATTGCGTCCATACCGATGATCCTGACGGCGCTGGTGATTTTTGTCGGCGGCACGTTCTGGACGGTCTTTTATTCCTTCACCAATTCCAAGCTCCTTCCGCGGTTGAGTTTCGTCGGCATCGATCAGTACGAACGCCTCTGGGCGGCACCCCGCTGGGTGACGGCGATCGAGAACCTGGCTCTCTACGGCGTGCTCTCGCTGATCTTCAGCCTGGTCATCGGTTTCATGCTCGCCGCGCTGATGGACCAGAAGATCCGTTTCGAAAACACCTTCCGCACCATCTTCCTCTATCCCTTCGCGCTGTCCTTCATCGTGACGGGCCTCGTGTGGCAATGGGTTCTGAACCCGGATTTCGGCATTCAGTCGGTCGTGCGTTCGATGGGCTGGACGAGCTTCACCTTCAATCCGCTCTATACGCCTGAAATCGTCATCTACGGCATTCTGATTGCCGCGCTGTGGCAGGGAACGGGTCTCGTCATGTGCCTGATGCTGGCCGGCCTGCGCGGCATCGACGAGGATATCTGGAAGGCCGCGCGCGTCGACGGTATCCCGATGTGGAAGACCTATCTCCAGATCGTCATTCCCATGATGCGGCCGGTTTTCATCACGACGATCGTCATCATCGCCTCCGGTATCGTCAAGGTCTACGACCTCGTCGTGGCGCAGACTTCGGGCGGACCGGGCATTTCGTCGGAAGTGCCGGCGAAATATGTCTACGACTACATGTTCCAGGCGCAGAACCTGGGGCAGGGCTTTGCTGCCTCGACCATGATGCTCGTCACCGTCGCGATCATCATCGTTCCGTGGGCCTATCTGGAATTCGGCGGAGGGCGCAAGCGTGGCTGATGTAGGAACTCTCAACACCACCGCTGCCGGCATCGATGCCGTCGCACCGAGACTCGGCGAAGGCCCGAGCGGCGCGAAACCGCGCCCGGCGCTGTCGTCGCGCAACATCGTGCTCTACGGCACGCTGACCGTCGCCGCGCTCTACTATCTGCTGCCGCTCTACGTGATGGTCGTGACGTCGCTGAAGGGCATGCCGGAAATCCGTCTCGGCAACATCTTCTCGCCGCCGATGGAGATCACTTTCGAGCCTTGGGTGAAAGCCTGGGCCGAAGCCTGCACCGGCCTCAACTGCGATGGCCTGTCGCGCGGTTTCTGGAACTCGGTGCGCATCACGGTGCCATCGGTGATCATCTCGATCGCGATCGCCTCTGTGAACGGCTACGCGCTGGCGAACTGGCGTTTTAAAGGATCCGAGCTTTTCTTCTCGATCCTCATCATCGGGGCGTTCATTCCCTATCAGGTGATGATCTATCCGATCGTCATCATCCTGCGCGAAATCGGCATCTACGGCACGCTGACCGGCCTCGTCATCGTGCATTCGATTTTCGGCATGCCGATCCTGACATTGCTGTTCCGCAATTATTTCGTCTCGCTGCCGGAAGAACTGTTCAAGGCGGCGCGTGTCGACGGAGCGGGATTCTGGCAGATCTTCCTGAAGATCATGCTGCCGATGTCGCTGCCGATCTTCGTCGTGGCGATGATCCTGCAGGTGACCGGCATCTGGAACGACTTCCTGTTCGGCGTCGTCTTCACCCGGCCTGATACCTATCCGATGACCGTGCAGCTCAACAATATCGTCAATTCCGTCCAGGGCGTGAAGGAATACAACGTCAACATGGCGGCAACGATCCTGACGGGTCTGGTGCCGCTGATTGTCTATTTCGTGTCGGGACGGCTTTTCGTCCGCGGCATCGCCGCCGGCGCAGTGAAGGGTTGATCGCATGAACATGAATTCGAGTGTCTCCAATTCAAGTGTTTCCATCAGGGATCTGTCGCTGAACTTCGGCGCGGTCAGCGTGCTGAAGGATCTGAACCTCGACATCAATGACGGTGAATTCCTGGTGCTGCTCGGCTCGTCCGGCTGCGGCAAGTCGACCTTGCTGAATTGCATTGCCGGCCTGCTCGATGCCTCGGAAGGGCAGATCTTCATCAAGGGCAAGAACGTCACCTGGGAGGAGCCGAAGGACCGCGGCATCGGCATGGTGTTCCAGTCCTATGCGCTCTATCCGCAGATGACCGTCGAGAAGAACCTGTCCTTCGGCCTTCGGGTCGCCAAGGTCCCGCAGGCCGAGATCGACAAGCGGGTGGCGCGTGCCTCCGAGATCCTGCAGATCCAGCCGCTCTTGAAGCGCAAGCCGGCCGAACTATCCGGCGGCCAGCGCCAGCGCGTGGCGATCGGCCGGGCGCTGGTGCGCGATGTCGACGTCTTCCTGTTCGACGAGCCGCTGTCCAACCTCGACGCCAAGCTCCGCTCGGAGCTGCGCGTCGAGATCAAGCGCCTGCACCAGTCGCTGAAGAACACGATGATCTATGTCACCCACGACCAGATCGAGGCGCTGACGCTCGCCGACCGCATCGCCATCATGAAGAGCGGCATCATCCAGCAGCTCGACGATCCGACGACGATCTACAACCGGCCGCGCAATCTTTTCGTCGCCGGCTTCATCGGCTCGCCGTCGATGAATTTCCTGCGCGGCGAGCTGGTCAAGTCAGGCGATGGCATTGCCTTTTCCGCCAACGGCGTCATTTTCTCGCTCGCTGCTTACGAGGCCAGCGAGGCGCTGCAGCCCGGCCGCAAGGTGGTGCTCGGCGTTCGCCCGGAGCACATTAAGGTCAACGAGAATGCCGGCGGCGAAGAACATGACGCCACCGTCGATATCGAGGAGCCGATGGGCGCGGACAATCTTCTGTGGCTGAAACATGCCGGTCACACGATGTCGGTACGCGTCAATGGTGCCCGCCGCTTCAACGTCGGAGCCAAGGTGAAACTCAGCTTCGACATGACGGTCGCTTCGGTGTTCGATGCCGAGAGTGAGTTGCGGCTCTAGGAGAGGTTCTGCGGGCGGGGCCGGATGGTGCCGCCTGCTTGCAAGGCTGTTTGTATGAATTCGACTAACGCTCCACCCTCCCTCAGGCCGGCGCGAGCTTGGCAAGAGGCCAACTCCGCTCTCCGTCATCCTCGGGCTTGACCCGAGGATCCATGCCGCGGCTGCTGCTGGATGCCGAGTGGATGCTCGGGTCAAGCCCGAGCATGACGGAGGAGAAGGGGTCACAACGAACGACAATGACCGGACGGCGATCATGCGCCATCCATTTCAAAAACGTGAATCGGAATTGAAATCGTGACTCAACAACCGCCCCCCTCCAGCATCGACCTTTCCGGTTCGTGGCAGCTCGCCTCCGTCGACGGTGAGATTCGCACTGCGATCATGCTGCCGGGCGACGTGCATACCGCGCTTCACCGGGCAAGCCTGATCCCCGATCCCTATTTCGGCCGCAACGAGGAAAAGGTGCAGTGGGTTGCCCAGCGCGAATGGGTGGTCGAGCGCAGCTTCACGCTGCAGGAGGTCGAAGGCGACTGGTATCTCGATATCGATTATCTCGACACGGTCGCCAGCGTCCATGTCAACGGCGTCCTGGCGCTCGAAGCCGACAACAGCTTCCGCCGCTATCGGCCTGACGTGTCGAGCATGCTGAAATCCGGCGACAATGTCATCCGTATCGTCTTCGCCTCCAACCCCGCCGTTGGCGCCGAGCGCCAGAAGAAGCAGCCTTTCTATATTCCTTACAGTACCGGCAATTCGCCGATCCCCGACGGCAACATGCTGCGCAAGCCGCAATGCCATTTCGGCTGGGACTGGAATATCGCCATTGCGCCGCTCGGCCTTTACGGCACGATTGCGCTGAAAAAGCTCGAGACCGCGCGCATCGAGCATGTGGTTACCCGCCAGAGCCATAATTTCGATGGTTCGGTCGATCTGATGGTGACGGCGACGCTCCATTCCAAAGGGCCGAGCATTGCCCAGGTCTATTTCGATCTCGACGGCGAGCGGGTGCGCCTCGATGTCGGCGTCCATGGCGAGACCCATGTCAACCACCTCTTCCATATCGACAATCCGCGGCTTTGGTGGCCTTCCGGCAGCGGCGAGCAGGCGCTCTACAGGCTGTCCGTCGCATTGCCGGCGGACGAGGTGACGAAGCAGATCGGCCTTCGCACCATCGAGCTGATCACCGCGCCGGATGCATCAGGCAGCCGCTTCGCCTTCAAGGTCAACGGCCGCGAGATCTTCTTCCGCGGCGCCAACTGGATCCCGGCCGACGCGCTCTATTCGCTGTCCTCGCCCGAGAAGACCGAAGATCTCCTGCAATCGGCGAAAGCCGCCAACATGAACATGATCCGTGTCTGGGGCGGCGGCTTCTACGAGCAGGATCATTTCTACGATCTATGCGACCGGCTGGGCCTGATGGTCTGGCAGGACTTCATGTTCGCCTGCAACCTCTATCCCTCGACCGACGACTTCCTCGGCAATGTGGCTGTTGAGGTCGATTACCAGGTGCGCCGGCTTTCGTCGCACCCGTCGATCGTGCTCTGGTGCGGCGATAACGAACTTGTGGGAGCACTCACCTGGTTCGAAGAATCGCGCAAGGACCGCGACCGTTATCTCGTCTCTTACGACCGGCTCAACCGGACGATCGAGCAGGCGGTGAAGAAGGCGCTGCCGGGCGCGCTCTGGTGGCCGTCGAGCCCGGCCTCGGGCTATCTCGATTTCGGCGATGCCTGGCATGCCGACGGATCCGGCGACATGCATTACTGGTCGGTCTGGCACGAGAACAAGTCGTTCGACAATTACCGTTCGGTGCGGCCGCGCTTCTGTTCGGAATTCGGCTTCCAGTCCTATACCTCGCTGCCGGTCATCAAGACCTATGCCGAGGAGAAGGACATGAATGTCGCTTCCCCGGTCATGGAGCTGCACCAGAAGAATGCCGGCGGCAATGAGCGCATCGCCGGCACGATGTTCCGCTATTTCCGTTTCCCCAAGGATTTTCCGAACTTCGTCTATCTCTCGCAGATCCAGCAGGGGTTGGCCATCAAGACGGCGGTGGAATACTGGCGGTCGCTGAAACCCCATTGCATGGGCACGATCTACTGGCAGCTCAACGACACCTGGCCGGTCGCCTCGTGGTCGAGCCTCGACTATGGCGGCCGCTGGAAAGCGATGCATTATCTCGTCAAGCGTTTCTTCCAGCCGGTCGCGGTCGCCGCCATTCCTTCCGAGGACGGCAAGACGATCCGCTTTTCGCTGGTCAACGACACGCTTGAAGATGTCAGCATCGATCTTTCGATGTCTATCCTGACGATGAAAGGCGAACGTCGGCACGTGAAAGACGTGCAAGCCGTATGCTCGCCGGATGCGGCGGTTACGGCTGCGACAATCGACGTCTCCGACATTGACGAGGGCACGCTGCTTGCCTGGCATTTCACCGCATCGAACGGCATGGGCGGCGAGGGGCATTACGTCAACGGCACCTATAAGGCGTTGGAATTGGAGCCTTCGGGCCTGACCATTACCCACGAATATGTCGAGGCGAGCGGCGCGATCGATATCAACGTCACCGCCAGGGGACTTGCGCTCTTCGTGATGATCGAGAGCGAGACGGACGGCAAATATTCCGACAACGCCTTCGATCTTGCGGCCGGCGAGAGCCGCCGCATCATCTTCACCCCGGCGCGGCCGCTCGATCGCGGCGCGCTTCCTGAGTTCCGGTTCTACGACCTGCATTCCTGCCAATCGGCGGATTGATCTTCCCAAGCATGGGCACGAGGCCCAAGGAGAACATGATGACGAAACTTAGCTACCAGCTGTACAGCGCCCGCAATTTCCAGCCCTATTCGGTGATTTTCGAAAAGCTTGGCAAGGCGGGCTATGCCGAGGTCGAGGGCTTTGGCGGCATCTATGCCGATCTCGACGATGCCGGCCTGAACAACCTGCGCGCCGATCTCGACAAGAACGGCCTGGTGATGGCGACCGGCCATTTCAGCCCTGATTTCCTGGAGAAGGACGTGCAGAAGTCGCTGAACATTGCCAAGATTCTCGGCATGGATTCGATCTATGCGCCGCATCTGGCAGCTGACCAGCGCCCATCCGATGCCGCTGGCTGGACCGCCTTCGGCAAGCGGCTGCAGGAGATGAGCAAGCCCTACAAGGAAGCCGGCTACGAGTTCGGCTGGCACAACCATGATTTCGAATTCGTCAAGCTGGCCGACGGCTCGCTGCCGATCGAGCGCATCTTCGAAGGCGCGCCCGACATTTCCTGGGAAGCCGATATCGCCTGGGTCATCCGTGGCGGCGCCGATCCGTTCGCCTGGGTCGAGAAGCTCGGGCCGCGCATCACTGCAGTCCACGTCAAGGATATTGCGCCGGCCGGCGAAGCGACGGATGAAGACGGCTGGGCCGATGTCGGCCATGGCAAGGTCGAGTGGGCGAAGCTGATTGCGGCCCTGCGCGCCACCAAAGCCAAGCACTTCGTCGTTGAACATGACAATCCCAAAGACATCGACCGCAACATCAGCCGTTCGATTGCATCCTTTCAGACTTATTGAGGCACATCATGACCAGGGAACTTGGCGTCGGCATCATCGGATGCGGCAATATCTCCACCACCTATTTTTCGCTGGCACCGCTCTTCAAGGGGCTGAAGGTGCTGGCCTGCGCCGATATCAATCTGCAGGCCGCCGAGGCGCGCGCCAAGGAATATGGCGTCAAAGCACAGACGATCGACGCGCTTCTCGCCAATGACGAGATCGACGTCGTCGTCAACCTGACGATCCCGGATGCGCATTTCCGCGTATCGAAGTCGATCCTCGAGGCTGGAAAACACGTCTATTCCGAAAAGCCGCTGGTGCTTTCGCTCGAAGAGGGCGAAGAGCTTCGCCGCATCGCGAGGGAAAAGAACCTCGCCGTCGGCTGCGCGCCTGACACCTTCCTCGGCGGCGCCCATCAGCTTGCCCGCAAGTTCATCGATGACGGCGGCATCGGCCGGGTGACGTCGGGGGCCTGCTATGTGATGAGCCCCGGCATGGAGATGTGGCATCCGAACCCGGATTTCTTCTTCCTGCCGGGCGGCGGCCCGATCCTCGATCTCGGCCCCTACTACATCGCCAATCTGATCAACCTGATCGGCCCGGTCAAACGTGTCGGCGCCATGACTTCGATGGCGTCGCCGACCCGCACCATCACCAGCGAGCCGCGCAACGGCGAGATCATCCCGGTCAAGACGCCGACGACGATCCAGGCGCTGCTCGAATTCGTCTCCGGCGCCACCGTGACGCTGACGGCGAGCTGGGATGTATGGTCGCATCGTCACGCCAATATGGAGCTCTACGGCACCGACGGCTCGCTCTACGTGCCGGATCCGAACTTCTTCGGCGGTGTCGTCGAGGCAAGCGGCCGCGACAAGGAGATCAAGCCGCTCGACGTCTGGGAGCATCCATTCGGCAAGATCAACCAGGAAAGCCCGAGCGGCTCGCGCGCCAACTACCGCACCGCTGGCCTTGCCGACATGGCGATGGCGCTGATCGAAGGCCGCGACGCGCGCTGCTCGCTCGACCGCACGCTGCACGGCGTCGACGTCATGACCTCGATCCTGAAGTCGGGCGAGGAAGGCCGTTTCATCGACCTGACCACGACCTGCACGCAGCCGGCGGCACTCGGTATCGAAGAGGCGCAGGCGCTGTTGAAGTGATAGGATAGCGCGCATCCGCCCGGCGCGCGCTCCCAAGCTTCCGTCATCCTCGGGCTTGTCCCGAGGATCTGCCGCGCTGTTAGTAGATCCTCGGGACAAGCCCGAGGATAACGACGTTGGAAGGTGGAGATGTTTTTAGCTTTCGGCCGTCGCTCAGGACGGATACGAAAGGGAAGCAATTTTAGACAGGTTCAGGAGACTTCCGAATGAGCTGGCAACCAGCCGCAGACCGTTATTCGAAGATGAAATATAACCGCACGGGCCGTTCCGGCCTGAAGCTGCCGGCCGTCTCCCTCGGCCTCTGGCACAATTTCGGCGGCGACACGTCGCATGACCGCAAGATCGACATGTGCCGCACGGCCTTCGACCTCGGCATTACCCATTTCGACCTCGCCAACAATTACGGTCCGCCTCCCGGCAGCGCCGAGACCGCTTTCGGCGAGATCCTGCGCACCGAATTTTCCGGGCTTCGCGACGAACTGATCATCTCCTCCAAGGCCGGCTACGATATGTGGCCTGGCCCTTACGGCGAGTGGGGCAGCCGCAAATATCTGATCGCCTCCTGCGACCAGAGCCTGAAGCGCATGGGCCTCGATTATGTCGACATCTTCTATTCCCACCGTTTCGACCCCGAAACCCCACTCGAAGAAACCTGCGGCGCACTCGACCATATCGTCCGCTCCGGCCGGGCGCTCTATGTCGGCATCTCCTCCTACAATTCGCAACGCTCGCGCGAAGCCGCCGCCATCCTCAAGGATCTCGGTACGCCCTGCCTGATCCACCAGCCGAGCTATTCGATGCTCAACCGCTGGGTCGAGGACGACAGACTGCTCGATACGCTCGACGAGGTCGGTATGGGTTCGATCGTGTTCTCGCCGCTCGCCCAGGGCATGCTGACGACAAAGTATCTCGGCGGTATTCCCGATGACAGCCGCGCGGCGCAGAACCATTTCCTGAAGCGCGACTTCATCCGCCCTTCGATCATCGACAATATCAGGAAGCTCAACGACATCGCCGAAAGGCGCGGCCAGACGCTGGCGCAGATGGCGATCGCCTGGGTGCTGCGCGGCGGACGCGTGACCTCGGCACTGATCGGCGCCAGCCGCTCGTCGCAGATCGTCGATTGCGTCAAGGCGCTGGATAATCTTGAATTTTCGGCCGAGGAGCTCGCCGAGATCGACGTCTATGCCCGTGAGGCGGATATCAATCTCTGGGCGAAATCGGCGGAGCGGGAATAGGTAGGTCGAGCCGGAGTTTGGGGCGGCACGATGCAACACCGCCCTCATCTCTGTGACCTCAGGGCTTGCCTGAGGGATGCCACAGAGATCCAGCCAGCCCAAGTCCTTGGGCGGAATGGGTTCTTTTCGCCGCGCGGACGCGCGGCGGCTGGATTCCTGCGACGAGCACAGGAATGAGGGTGGGGAGGTGAAGTAACCGCCCACATTTGACGTACGTACCACAACAATAATCTCGGAGGAGGCCGCATTATGATCCGCAATCCCATCCTGCCTGGGTTCAACCCCGATCCGTCGATCTGCCGCGTCGGCGCGGATTACTATATCGCGACCTCGACCTTCGAATGGTATCCCGGCGTGCAGATCCACCATTCGCGGGATCTCGTGAACTGGACGCTGGTGCGCCGGCCGCTGGAGCGTCGGTCGCAGCTCGACATGCGCGGCAATCCCGACAGCTGCGGCATCTGGGCGCCGTGCCTTTCCTATGCCGACGGGCAGTTCTGGCTTGTTTATACCGACGTCAAGCGTTTCGACGGCAGTTTCAAGGATGCGCCGAACTACATCGTGACGGCGCCCTCGATCGAGGCGGAATGGTCCGACCCCGTCTATGTCAATTCCTCCGGCTTCGATCCCTCGCTGTTCCATGACGACGACGGCCGCAAGTGGTTCGTCAACATGCAGTGGAACCACCGCACCGAAAGTTATGGCGGCTCGCCGAAATCGCCTGCCTTCGACGGCATCCTGCTGCAGGAGTGGGATCCGGCGACGAAGGCGCTGAAGGGCCCGATCAAGAACATCTTTGCCGGTAGCCCGCTCGGCCTCGTCGAGGGCCCGCATCTCTTCAGGCGCAATGGCTGGTATTATCTGACGACAGCCGAAGGCGGCACCGGCTACGACCACGCCGTCACCATGGCGCGCGCGCGCCGCATCGAAGGGCCTTATGAGATGCATCCGAACATGCATCTCATCACCTCCAAGGATCATCCGGGGGCGGTGCTGCAGCGGGCAGGTCACGGCCAATATGTCGAGACGCAGGACGGTGAGGCCTATCACACCCATCTCTGCGGCCGGCCGCTGCCGCCGAAACGGCGCTGCACGCTGGGGCGAGAGACGAGCCTGCAGAAGTGCGTCTGGCGCGACGATGACTGGCTCTATCTCGAGAACGGCACCTCGGTGCCAGACGTCGATGTGCCCGGTCTGTTCGGCGCTGTGCCCGCGGAAAAGCCGATGCGCAGCGAATACGGCTTCGACGGCGGCACGCTACCGGCCGATTTCCAGTGGCTGCGCACGCCCGAGCCCGCGCGCATCTTCAACCTGACGGACCGTCCCGGCCATCTCAGGCTGATCGGGCGAGAAAGCGTCGGTTCCTGGTTCGAGCAGTCGCTGGTCGCCCGCCGCCAGGAGCATCACAGCTTCCGCGCCGAGACCGTGGTCGAGTTCTCGCCCGACACCTATCAACAGGTCGCGGGGCTGGCGCATTATTACAACCGACACAAGTTCCACGCCGTTGCCGTGACGCTGCACGAAACACTCGGCCGCTGTGTGACGATCCTCTCCTGCAACGGCGATTATCCGAACGGACGCCTCAACTTTCCTGCCGAAAGCGGTGTGGCGATCCCAGCCGATGGCCGCGTCCAGCTCGCCATGGAAATTCGCGAGAACGACCTGCAATTTTTCTGGCAGACCGAAGGCAAGGGCGCCTGGCAGCCGATCGGCCCGATCCTCGACGCCGGCATGATTTCCGACGAAGGCGGACGCGGCGAACACGGCTCCTTCACCGGCGCCTTCGCCGGCATGTTTGCCTTCGATACGTCGGGGCGAGGGAAGGTCGCGGATTTCGACTGGTTTAATTATGACGAGTTGTGAGGGGACACTCTCGCTTTCCTCCCGAAGGGACATTGAAGGCCAAGGACGGCCACCGTCCAGTCCCCACAAAAAGAAAGCCGGCGCAGGGCCGGCTAAGACGAACGCGGCCGACAGGGGATGCGGGCCGGTTCCAAGCACTTCGTGACTGAACAATAACTTTCACTATATGCCGAGGCAGCAAAAAAGGGGTGCAACGAGAACACCCGGAGACGGATCCGCAAAGGGGTAGGCGGCGGGGCGGATGCCGGTGCTGGCCTCGGCTCTGTTATGGGGCACGAAGATCACCGGATGATGACATCCGAAATCGGCCGCAGCCTTTCTCTCTCGCGGCCGAATAGCCTACGCCGATGGCCGACGGTGTTGGCGGGGCGTGAATGCTGTGTTCACGTTCCCAAGGATGTCAAAGCGTCATGAAGGCATTATATAGCGGGCCGAAGTAACACTTAAGAATCCGCAAGAGTACCGCATGGCCCCCATCATTTCCGTTCAGAATCTCACCAAGACCTACGCCAATGGGTTCGAGGCCCTGAAAGGCATCAACCTCGACGTCGAAAAGGGCGAGATCCTGGCGCTGCTCGGGCCGAACGGCGCTGGCAAGACGACGCTGATCTCGATCATCTGCGGCATCGCCAATCCGAGCGGCGGCCAGGTGCTGGTTGCCGGCCACGATGTCGTCAAGGATTTTCGCGCCACCCGTGGAATGATCGGGCTGGTGCCGCAGGAACTGACCACCGATCAGTTCGAGACGGTGTTCAATACGGTGAGTTTCTCGCGCGGACTGCACGGCAAGAAGGCCAATCCGGCCCATATCGAGAAGGTGCTGCGGGCGCTTTCGCTCTGGGACAAGAAGGACAATATGCTGCGCCAGCTCTCCGGCGGCATGAAACGGCGGGTGCTGATCGCCAAGGCGCTTTCGCATGAGCCGGATATTCTTTTCCTCGATGAACCCACAGCCGGCGTCGACGTGACGCTGCGCAAGGACATGTGGAATGTCGTTCAGGAGCTGCGGGCCTCGGGCGTCACCATCATCCTGACCACCCATTATATCGAAGAGGCGGAGGAAATTGCTGATCGCGTCGGTGTGATCAATGGCGGGCAATTGCTGCTCGTCGAGGACAAGGCGGCGCTGATGGCAAAGCTCGGCCGCAAGCAGCTCATTCTCGATCTCACCGAGCCGCTCGAGCGGCTTCCGGATTGTTTTGCCGGCAACGGACTGACGCTGGAAGCCGGCGGCAGCCGGCTGACTTACGATTTCGACGCCGACAACGAACAGGAAAGCATCGCCGCGCTGCTGACCCGGCTCGGTGAAAACAATATCCATTTCAAGGATCTCTCGACGCGGCAGAGCACGCTGGAAGACATCTTCGTGGCGCTGGTAGGAGCGGACAAATGAACATCGAGGCGATCAAATCGATCTATTTTTTCGAGATGGCACGCACGCGCCGCACGTTGCTGCAAAGCGTCATCTCGCCGGTGATTTCGACCTCGCTCTATTTCATCGTCTTCGGCGCCGCGGTCGGCTCGCGCATCCAGGAGGTGGAGGGCGTATCCTACGGCGCCTTCATCACGCCCGGCCTGATCATGCTGACGCTGCTCGGCCAATGCATCAGCAACGGCTCCTTCGGCATCTATTTCCCGAAATTCACCGGCACGATCTACGAGGTGCTGTCGGCGCCGGTGGCGATGACGGAGATCCTGCTCGGTTACGTCGGGGCCGCCGCCACCAAGGGGATGCTCATCGGCTTCATCATCCTGCTCACAGCCAATCTCTTCGTCGATGTCAGGATCGAACATCCCTTCATGATGATCCTGTTCTTCCTGCTGACGGCAATCACGTTCAGCCTGTTCGGCTTCATGATCGGCATCTGGGCAGGCAATTTCGAACAGCTGAACCTCATTCCCATGCTGGTCGTGCCGCCGCTGACCTTCCTCGGCGGCAGCTTCTACTCGGTCAACATGCTGCCGCCCTTCTGGCAGGCGGTCAGCCATCTCAACCCGGTGCTCTATCTCGTCAGCGGTTTCCGCTGGAGTTTTTACGGTATCGCCGACGTCAACCCGGCAATCAGCTTGGCGATGATCACGGTGTTCCTGGCGATCTGCCTGGGCACGCTCGGCTGGATCTTCAGGACCGGCTACCGGCTGCGCAATTGATCGCTTCCTGAGTAGCATCATCGGGAAAGCCGATGATGCTATCGGTTTCTTCCGTTTTTCTTCCGCTTCGATCCGAGGCATCTGCTCTCTCATTCAAGGAGATGCGAGATGACTGAAATCAGGATCGAAGGTGCGAAGGTGTTGATCGTCGGCGGCAGCTCGGGCATGGGACTGGCGCTTGCCAGGCGCCTGCTCGACGAGGGGGCGTGGGTGACGATCGCGGGGCGCAGCAAAGAGAGGCTTGCGGCGGCTTGCCACCAGCTCGGCGCCCATCCGAAACTCGGGACGTGCGCTGCCGATATATCGCGGGAGGAGAAGGTCGCGGCGCTGTTTCGGGATAGCGGACCGGTCGACCATATCGTCAGCACGGCGGCCGATATTGAAGGCGCCTATCAGTTGCTGCCGTCGATCGAGCTTGCCGCAGCGCAACGGGTGGTCGAGAGCAAGTTCTACGGGCCGCTGCTGCTGGCGAAATATGGCGCCGCCCACCTGCCGCCGGCGGGATCGATCACCTTTACGTCAGGTATCGCCGCCTATCGACCGGCGGCGCGCGGATCTGTGGTCGCCGCCGTCAATGCGGCGCTCGAAGGCCTGGTAAGAGCGCTTGCCGTCGAGCTGGCGCCGCTCCGTATCAATGCCGTGTCGCCGGGGTGGGTGGATACGCCGATCTGGAATTCCGTTGCCGGTGACGCCAAGCAGGCAACGCTCGACGCGATGGCGCAACGGCTGCCGGCCGGGCGTGTAGGCCAGCCGGAGGATATCGCCGATGCGATTCGCTTCCTGATCGGCAACGCTTTCACCACAGGCACTATCCTGCATGTCGAAGGCGGGCATCGGCTGGTCTGAGGGGCAAAAATTCTTCGCTGGCCGATTGCAGCAGGAGGGCGAGCGCCGGCGGCTGCACGCGCCGGCGCCGCCACATCATCATCAGCGAGGCGGCCGGGGGAGCGCCGCCCGGCCACGGCAGTTCGACGACATCGCTGCGCGCAGCGGCCGGGCCGACTGCAAGACGCGGGACGAGGCCGTAACCGGCGCCCGATGCAACGAACCGGATGATCGTTGCGATACTGTCGGCTTGCGCGACGATGGGCGGTGCCGGCAGGCCTGCTTCTTCAAAAGTGGTGTCGAAAAGGTAGCGATAAACGCAGCCGGTTTCGGTCGCGACGAAGGGCGCCGTGCTCAGCGCCGCGAGACTTTCAAATGATGGGGCCTGCGAATTGCTGCCGGCGATCAGCACCAGCGGTTCGCTGGAGATGCGGCGCGTCGCGAAGCGCTCGTCCTGCTGGCCGCGATCGAAGGTGAAGGCGACGTCGATCGAGCCGTGCTGCAATTGCGATTGCAATTCGCCGCTGCCGCCGATCTTGATTTTGAGAGCAAGGCCGGGGTTCTGCCTGCGGAAGAGGGAGAGCCAGGGCGCCAGCCTTTCGGCGGCAATTGTTTCGAGCGTGCCCAGGATGATGGACTGCTCGCTTCTGCCGACTGCAGCATAGACGGCGGCCTTTGCCTCGTCATTCAGCGCCAGGATCTCCTCCGCATAGGCCTTTAGGGCCGCACCCGCCGGCGTCGGGGCGACACCCTGGCGGGAGCGGAAGAGGAGCTCGACGCCGAGTTCTTCCTCCAGCGCCTGTATCTGGTCGCTGAGGCTCGATTGGGCGAGATTGACCTCGGCAGCAGCGCGCGTGAGGTTTCCATGGCGGATCACCGCAAGGAATGTCTTCAATTGTCGTGGATTCATCTCGAGCTCCGGTGGGCGCGCAGGCGCCTTGACGCAAGATATTAATAAAGCGGAACCTGCTGCAACGCAGGAGCATTTTCGACGAAGGGCCCGTCTGTGTTGCGCCCTTTCTCCTCAGGCGCTGCTGACGAGCAGGGCGCCTGAGATGATGAGGAGAGTGCCGGCGACGAGCTTCGCGATGTTCAACTCGGCAGCTTCGCCGAGAAACAGAGCACCGATTGCCAGCGTCACCAGCACGTTGCAGCTCCAGATCGGGGCGAGTTTCGAGACAGGGATGCCGTAAGCGAAGAGCGCGAAGCTGATGAGGCCGGTGCCGAAAGCGAAGCAGGCGCCTGCGGTGGCGGCAAAACCAAGACCTTCGACCGTCCAGGGGGCGGGGCGCCAGATCAATGCGGCGATCAGGCCGGCCAGCGCACAGGCGGCGCCGAAAGCGATCAGATAGACGGCGGAGCCGGTGGCTGATGTGGCGCTCTGCTTCTGAAAGATGGCGGTGATGCCCCAGAATAACGCCGGCAAAACGCCGCCGATGACGATCGGCCAGAGTGAATTCATCGCGAAACTCCTGTCGTACCCGTGGATCAGGGGCCTCGCCAAAGGCGAAAGCCGGTCGAACGTGCGGTGCCACCAGACTAGGAGTTTCTTTTTGCTCTTTGTGGTCTTGTTGTTGCGTTTGAAGGTGACAGATCCGAATGCCGGCGTAAAGCTGGGCCGGTTCAATTCCGCATCCGCAGCTCGTCGGTCTGCATCTGCAGCGAACCCAGCGTTTCCAGGAAGCTCATGCCGAGCAGGCTCTGGTCGAGCCGGCCGTCCTCGGCGACGCTGGCTGCGACATTGTTGCGGACGATCGGGCCGATCGCCACCTGGTCGAGCGTGACGGGTGCTGCGCGGCCGCGGCCGTTGGCGGTCATGACGGTCATGGAATAGCTGAGGCGGGAAAGGTCGATGCCGATCCGCTCGGCATCTTCGTGCGACAGCGCCACCATGCTGGCGCCGGTATCGACGAGCATCTCGATCGTCTGGCCGTTGACGGCGACATCGGCCTCGAAATGGCCGTTCAGCAGCTTGTGCAGAATGATCTCCTGGCCGCCTTCGCTTGTGGTGACGACGACGGCGCGGCCGGGAACGAGGCCGGCGAGCAGCCGGTTGCCGACGCCGAGTGCTTCCTGGCGATAGAGATAGACGGTGACGAGCGCCAGGATGATCACCAGCCAGATCATCATGTGGCGCATCGTTTCGCCGAGGTTGCGCCGGCTCGCCCAGATGCCGGCCGACAGCATCAGCGCAATCGGCAGCAGATAGACGACGCGGACGAAATCGTCACTCTGCAGGCCGATGATCCGGCTGCTGTCATTGTTGACGATCAGCACGGCAAGGCCGATGCCGATCACGACGAGGACGACGGTCAAACGGATCATAAAGGCCGCTCCGGCCCGCTGGCGAGGCCTGTTTCCATGTGGTTCGATACCGCGGCGGCGCCTGCAAGCCTTGCCGGCAGCAGCGCCATGATCCGGCTTCGCTCGATGTCGGAGTAGCTCACCCAGTTGCCGATTTCCTGGAGAGTCCGGCCGCATCCGGCGCAAAATCCGGTGGCAGGCTCCAGCGAGCAGACGTGAATGCAGGGTGTTTGCATGAAGGACATATCGGAGTTTCAAAGAGCCGTGGCAAGGGCGCAAAGGGTGGCGATCTCGCAAATTTGCTGTGTCGCGCCCAGCGTGTCGCCGGTGTGTCCGGCAAGCTTGCGGCGGATGAAAGCGGTAAAGGCAAGTGCGGCGATGCCGGTGGCGAGCAGGCTGGCGACCAGCGGCCGCAGGCCGAAGGCCGGCCAGATCAGAAGCGCTGCGACGAGGCCGGCCGAGGCGAGGGCAAATTGCATCGCCGCTTCATCCGGCTGGCCGGTCGAAGCGGCGACGCCATCGGCCTTGGCCGGCGGCAGCCGCTGCCAGTGCCAGGCGATGGCGCCACGGCTGAGCGCTGCGACGGCGGGAATGGCAAGGGCCGACGTGAGCGGCAAGGCGTGGCGGGCAATGGCGGCAAGTGCTGCGGCGCGGATCGCGAAGGAGAGGATCAGCGCGATCGCTCCATAGGTGCCGATCCGGCTGTCCTTCATGATGGCGAGGCTGTGCTCGCGGCTCTTGCCGCCGCCAATGCCGTCGGCGGTATCGGCCAGGCCATCCTCGTGCAGCGCGCCGGTGACGATGACCTGGATGGAAAGGGCGATCAGAGCGGCCATCAGCGGATCGGCGCGCAGCCCCAAAGCCAAGAAGAGGGCGAATGCGGGAACGAAGCCGATGACGATGCCGGCGAAGGGAAAGGCGCGCACCAGCCGGCCGAGCCTGCCGTCATAGGCTTTGAACAGCGATTGCGGCATGGGAATGCGGCTGAGAAAGGCGACGGCGCGGGCGGTATCGACCGCATGGTCCTTGATCTTCATTCTGCTTCGTTCTGCTCAAGGTTTCGGCTTATCACGTTGGCTTATGGTCGCGGCGGTACTTTTGGTGTTGTTCGCCCCGTCGGCCCGCTTTAAGAGAATTGCGACCCGCAAAGAAGCTGATTTGCTCGACGCAAACAAGTGGTTTGCGTGAAAACAAGAATACCCGGATTCATAGGAAAACCGCACAGATGAGCGTTTCAGGCCTGCCGTTCGACGATTTCCGTACCCTGCTCCGCGACCTGCCGGGGCCGGACGCCCGTGCGCTGGTGGCCGCGCGCGAACGCGACGCGCAGCTGACCAAGCCGCCGGGCGCGCTCGGGCGACTCGAGGAAATCGCCTTCTGGCTTGCCGCCTGGACGGGCCGCTCCCCTGCCGTCAACCGGCCGCTGGTGGCGATCTTCGCCGGCAATCACGGCGTCACCAAGCAGGGAATCACGCCCTTTCCGCCGGCTGTGACGCAGCAGATGGTGGAGAATTTCGCCGCCGGGGGTGCTGCGATCAACCAGATCTGCGTCGCTTACGATCTCGGGCTGAAGGTGTTCGATCTGGCGCTGGATTACCCCACCGGCGACATCACCGAGGAAGCAGCGCTTTCCGAGCGCGATTGCGCCGCAACCATGGCTTTCGGCATGGAGGCGATTGCCGGCGGCACCGACCTGCTCTGCATCGGCGAAATGGGCATCGGCAATACGACGATTGCCGCCGCGATCAATTATGCGCTCTATGGCGGTTCGGCGCGGGACTGGGTCGGACCCGGCACCGGCTCGGAAGGCGAGATGCTGGAGCGCAAGGTCGCGGCGGTGGAAAAGGCCGTCGAGCTCCACGGCGATCATCTCGACGATCCGCTGGAAATCATGCGACGCCTCGGCGGCCGTGAGATCGCGGCGATGGCCGGCGCCATTCTTGCCGCGCGGATGGAGCGCATTCCGGTGCTGATCGATGGTTATGTCGCGACTGCTGCTGCGGCGATCCTCAAAGCCGCCAATCCCTCCGCGCTCGATCATTGTCTGATCGGCCACGTTTCCGCAGAGCCCGGACATCTGCGCGCGATCGAGATGCTCGGCAAGACGCCGCTTCTGGCGCTTGGCATGCGGCTCGGCGAAGGCACGGGCGCAGCGCTCGCCGCCGGCATCGTCAAAGCCGCCGCTGCCTGCCATTCCGGCATGGCGACGTTTGCCCAGGCCGGTGTGAGCGGCAAGGATTGACGCGCGGTCGGCGCCGCCGATCCGCACGCGGCTTCGCTTGCGCCGCCCAGATGGATTCGGTATCTGCGTATTCGGTCATCAAGCGGGGCGGCAAAGCCTTTCCCGGTCTGCGAGAGGAGAGGGCGCCTTGACGAAGCCTGCGGTGACGAAAGAGACCGGAATTCGGCACTTCATCGCCGCCGCCAGCTATTCCTGGGCAGGCTTCCTGCGAGTTCTAAGAGAGGCAGCCTTCCGCCAAGAACTCGGATTCTCAGTCATTTCGATCGCGGCGCTGGCGCTGGTCGGGGCGAGCGCCGGCGAGATCGTCGTTGCAGTGTTGCTGTTTCTCGGGCTGTTTTCGATGGAGGCGATGAATACCGCCGTCGAAGAGGTGATCGACCGGATCTCGCCCGAGATTTCGATCGTCGGCAAACATGCCAAGGATCTCGGCTCCTTCGCGGTGAGCTGCATGATCGCCGCCTGCTGCCTCTATCTCGGCTTCATCCTCGGCAAACATATCTTCTTTGGATCCGCATGATGTCGTCCGAAAACCGCTCACACTTTTCGGCATTATGCTTTAGCTGAATCAGGCGAAACTCTTGCGCTTGCGGGCGACGGCCTGGGCCTCTTCCACGGCCGGCAGGCTTTGGAGCACGCGCTTGGCGGGCAGGATGGCGATGACCTCGGTGCCCTCGCGCAGCTTCGATTTCAGCAGGAACTGTCCGTCATGCTTGGCAAGGATCGCCTGGACGATCGGCAGGCCGAGGCCGGTGCCCTGTTCGGCGCTCTTGATGGCGATCGAGCCCTGGCCGAAGGCCGACAGGACGACGGGAATCTCTTCTTCCGGAATGCCGGGGCCGTTGTCCTTGATCGAAATGTACTGACCGCCGCCGGCCGTCCAGCCGACCTTGACGTTGATTTCGCCGCCCTGCGGGGTGAACTTGACCGCATTGGAGAGAAGGTTGAGCACCACCTGGCGCATCGACTTTTCGTCCGCCCAGATGGCCGGCAGCTGCCGCTCGAATTGATCCGAAATGGCGATGTTCTTGGCGCGGGCGCGCAACTGCACCATGCCGATGCAATCCTCGGTGATATCGAGAAGCGATATCGCCTCCTCGCTCAGCTCGTATTTGCCGGCCTCGATGCGGGAGAGGTCGAGGATCTCATTGATGAGATCGAGCAGATGCTGGCCGGAGCGGTGAATATCGCCGGCATATTCCTTGTAGGTCGGATTGGCGAGCGGCCCCATGACTTCGGCCGACATCACCTCGGAGAAGCCGAGGATAGCGTTGAGCGGGGTCCTGAGCTCGTGCGACATGGAGGCAAGGAAGCGGGACTTGGCGAGGTTTGCCTCCTCGGCGCGGCGGCGCGCCTCGTCCGACATCGATTTCGCCACTTCAAGCTCGGCGATCAGGTCGTCCTTTTCCGACTGGTAGGAAAGAATCCTGAGGTTCGACTTGAACAGCCGGTCGCTGATATAGTTGAAGAAGACGAGGGTGCTGGTGAAGAGCCCCGTCAGGCTGATTTCGAGAAGGTCGCGGGACAGGCCGCTCTTGGCGGCGAGGGCCAGAACCGCCGGCGCGAAGGCAGCGAGCACGGCAGGCGTCAGCATGAAATTCGACATCGCCGTGACGGAGAGCGCGATCAAAAGCGTCGCACCTTTATAAAGGATGAAGCTCGACGGCTCGCAGGTATCGCAGCCCTGCAGCGCGAAGACCGCCCAGCAGCAGCCGAGTAGCAACTGGCCGAGCAGCAGCAGGCGGCGCCATTTTCGGGCGCTCTCGGAGGTGATTTCCTGACGGCGGGCGCGCCGCGCCAGCAGGATATTGCCGGTGTGACAGGTGAGCGTCAGCAGCGCCCACAAAAGCAACTGCGTATCCTGCGTGAAATAAACACCGAGGGCGGTGATGATCACGACGAAGAGCGGCATGATCGTCGCGCTCTGCAGCATCGACGCCACATACATCTTGAGCGCGTCACGGTCGAAGGAGGAATTGGACGCATGGCCGGACTGAAGACGTTCACGCGTCTGCCGCACGGCCTTCGAAACGGCCTTGTTGCGGTGGCTGCGCGACCTGTCGACGATAATCTTGTCGGTCGATGTGCTTACGCCGGTACTCATGTGCACGTTGAAACTTCATCCCAGGGTGGATAAGAGCTTAACCGGCAATTCTTAAGAAGATGTTTGCCATCTTTGCCAAGGATTTGTTTTTTAAGGAGGCGAAAGCGTGACACGGAGCCTGCGCCTGATTCGCGACGGCGTGACCGCTCTTGCCCTGCTGGCGCTCCTGGCGCTGATCGCCGCCAAGCTCAACGATGCAGGAAGAATCGAACATGCGGGCGCTTTCCATGCTGCCGATGGCGACAGTCTGACTTTAGGAGAGGAACGTTTGCGCCTCGAAGGCATCGATGCACCGGAGCTCAACCAGAGCTGCGAGCGCGCGGGACATGCCTGGGCCTGCGGGCGGGCGGCGCGTGAGGCGCTGCAGGGCATGGTTCTGGCATCGGGAACGCTTTGCCGGGGCAGCCGGCGCGACCGCTACGACAGACTGCTTGTCATCTGCCGGAGCGGGACGATCGGCGACATCAACGCCGCTATGGTGCGCCGGGGCATGGCAATCTCCTATGGCGATTACGGCAAGGAGGAGGCCGAGGCGAGGGCCGCGAAGGCGGGGCTCTGGGTGGGGACTTTCGAGCGACCGCGCGATGTGCGCGACCACGCGCGCCAGAGGTCTGCTTCCGATGGCCCCCTGCGCTTCATCAGGCGGATCGTCGGATGGGAGTGAGGTCATGACGAATGAAATCGGACTGGAAGGCCTGCGGCTGGAAATCGCCTCCTGCCGTATCTGTCGTGACGCGCCGGCGAAAGGCCTCGCATATCGGCTGCCGCACGAGCCGCGGCCGGTGGCAGTGATTTCGTCGAGCGCACGCATCCTGATCGCCGGGCAGGCGCCCGGGCTTCGGGTGCATGAGAGCGGCCTGCCGTTCGACGATGCTTCGGGCGATCGGCTGCGGTCATGGCTCGGCGTTGATACAGCGAGCTTCTACGACCGCGACCGATTCGCCATCGTGCCGATGGGTTTCTGCTTTCCCGGCTATGACGCCAAGGGCGCGGATCTGCCGCCGCGTCGCGAATGCGCACCGTTCTGGCGGCAAAGGCTGATTGCGGCCATGCCGCAGATCGAACTGGTGCTGGTCATCGGCCAATATGCGCAGGCCTGGCATATGAGGGCCGAAAGGCGGGACAATATGACTGAGACGGTGCGGGCGTGGCAGGACAGCCTTCTGTCCAATCGGTCGCCGGCGGTGCTGCCACTGCCGCATCCGAGCTGGCGCAACAGCGGCTGGCTGAAGCGCAATCCGTGGTTCGAGGAAGAATTGCTCCCGGTCTTGCGGGATCGGACAAAAATGCTGCTTTCCTGAAACAAAATTCTTTTCGTCGGGCGGAATCGCGTTATACAAAGAAAATAATTCGAAAGGACTGTTGCTCGCATGGATCGCCTCGACCGAAAAATACTGCGTCTTCTACAAGAAGATTCGACCCTGGCCGTGGCCGACCTCGCCAAAAAAGTCGGGCTGTCGACGACGCCATGCTGGCGGCGCATCCAGAAAATGGAAGAAGATGGCGTCATCAAGCGCCGAGTCGCCATCCTTGATCCGGAGAAGGTCAACACCAAGGTCACGGTCTTCGTGTCGATTCGCACGGCCACCCATTCGATCGAATGGCTGCGGCGCTTTTCCGAGGTGGTCGCCGAATTCCCCGAAGTGGTGGAATTCTACCGGATGAGCGGCGATGTCGACTATCTCCTGCGAGTCGTCGTGCCGGATATCGCCGCCTATGACGCCTTTTATAAGCGGATGATCGCCAAAATCGAGATTCGCGACGTCTCCTCCGCCTTTGCGATGGAGCAGATCAAGTATTCGACGCAACTGCCGCTCGACTATATGATTCTCGACAATGCCAAATCCAATGAGGATTGAAATCGGCGTTCGGCGCACGACGCGAAGGCCTGAGGATTGTGCTACCTGAGTCGATCCGGCCACATCTGAGTGCGCCGATCCGGTAAGTGCGGAGGGGTGAAATGCGATCAAGACTGCAGAAAAGCCCCAGAAATAGCGAAAAAACGCTCGAATCCCGCCTAGGTTCGGAAAAATACATAGCCTGGTAAGAAATACGAGGCTATGTTGAATGGAACCAGTGCGCGTTGTGTCATCATTTCGTCTCATTGGTATCGAATTCAGGACACGATGTTCTAAACTGCTGCCTTGTATGTGTTGATTAGCCGGCGGTAGAGTTTATGCACTTCACCAATATGTTCGACGGGGGTCGAACGGTGGAGAATTTGACAAATGGGGCGTAGCGTTTGCGGCTTGCGATGGAGGATTTCCGTCGCGAGGCCGCTTGGCGTTTCTGTCGTCTAGATAATTGAAATTGTTGTATAAAAATCACGTTGCCGGGGAAACTTGCTCTAGGGGGCCCATCTTGCGTGTGTCGAGAATTGCTTGAGAGGACCTCATATGGGATGACGGTTTGGCGGTTCGATCGATCCGCACGCCGAGATGGCTGTTCAAACTGGGCCGGCTTCAAATCGACTACCCGATTGGAAGCCAGCCCCGATCGACAAAGGAATGGATTGGTAAATGAACATCAGAATGGTTTTGCTTGCATCAGCAGCAGCATTTGCTGCATCGACGCCGGTTCTTGCAGCTGACGCTATCGTTGCTGCTGAGCCGGAACCGGTTGAATATGTTCGCGTCTGCGACGCTTACGGCACCGGCTACTTCTACATCCCGGGCACCGAAACCTGCCTCAAGATCGAAGGTTACATCCGTTTCCAGGTTAACGTCGGCGAAGATGTCGGCGGCGATTCGGACTGGGATGCCGTTACCCGCGGTCAGGTTCAGTTCACGGCCAAGAGCGACACCGAGTATGGTCCGCTGACCGGCGTCATCGTCATGCAGTTCAATGCTGACAACGCCACCGATCAGGACGCCATCCTCGACTCCGCTTACCTCGACATCGCGGGCTTCCGCGCTGGTCTGTTCTACAGCTGGTGGGACGATGGCCTCTCCGGCGAAACCGACGACATCGGTTCTGTCGTAACGCTGCACAACTCCATGCGTTACCAGTATGAAAGCGGCACCTTCTACGCCGGTCTCAGCGTCGACGAACTGGAAGACGGCGTTTACAAGGCTGGCGAAGAAGCCAACAACGTTGGCGTTGCCTTCGGCGTCGGCGGCACGGCTGGCGCGTTCAGCTACCAGGTTACTGGCGGCTGGGACTTCGACAACGAAGATGGCGCAATCCGCGCAATGGGTACGGTTGACATCGGCCCCGGCACGCTCGGCCTCGCTGGCGTATACTCCTCCGGCCCGAACTCCTACTACTCTTCGGCTGAGTGGGCTGTTGCTGCCGAATACGCCATCAAGGCAACCGACAAGCTGAAGATCACCCCGGCCGTTCAGTACTACGGCAACTACTTCGGCGGTGGCAAGGCTGTTCCGGATGACTACGACGGTCTCGGCGATGCTTGGAAGGTTGGTCTGACGGTTGATTACCAGATCGTCGACAACTTCTATGCCAAGGCTTCGGTTCAGTACCTCGATCCGGATGATGGCGACGACTCCACGACGGGCTACTTCCGCCTGCAGCGTTCGTTCTAATCCACTTAGTGGATGCTCCCGGTCTTCGGACCGGGGGCACTTCAAATCAGTTTCTGATCCGAGTGACCTCCGATCAGCTACGGGGACGGGTCCGGTCTTCCCTGCCGGACCGTCCTTGCAGCGTTTTTAACGCACAGTCCTCTGGGCAGTCTTTCGGAAACCTTTTCAGGTGAACCGAATCCGTCTGTTGCGTATCGCACGGCGGCTTATTCCAGCTTTGTTCTGTGGCACCCATTTCAATTTTCAAGCGAGCTGGATCGGTCGATAGCATCGTCTCGTGGATGGAGCTGTTGGTTCCCTGCCTATTCGGGGGTCGGCTGGCTTGCCGCAACAGGTCGCGAAAAAAATCCAATGCCGACAATGTGATTACAGCTTTTTTGGAGAGCGGATACAACTTTTGCAGGGGGCTCGTATTTCATTCCTTCTCGCGGATAGCTTGTTCTGATGGACGATCTCAACGACTACTATTATTTCGCCGCTGTCGTCTCCAGCGGCGGCTTCGCATCCGCAAGTCGCGATCTCAAGATACCGCGTTCGAAGCTGAGCAGGCGGGTCAGCCGACTAGAGGACGGGCTTGGCGCGAGACTTATAGAACGCTCGACTCGCCACTTCCGGGTGACGGAGATCGGTCAGGCTTTCTACGAAAGATGCCAGACCATTCTGCAGGAGGCCGACCGCGCCAAGTCAATCGTCAGCGAGGCTCAATCCGATCCGCAAGGCGTGGTGCGGATGGGCTGCCCGCTCGGCCTCGTCGATATCTCCGTCGGCGGAATCCTGCCTGAATTCCTGGAGCGCTATCCGAAGATCAAGCTGCAGATCATTGGCTCCGACCGGCGCGCCGACCTCATCAACGAACGGATCGATCTTGAGGTGAGGGCAACCAACGAGCCGGAGACGCAGACGAGCTTGACGATGCGCAAGCTCGAGCGGGCGCGGCGTATTCTGGTCGCAAGTCCCTCGCTGGTCGAGCGCACCGGCGGCCTGAATTGTGTGGACGAACTCGCCGAGCTTCCGACGCTGGCCATGACGTCATGGGTGTCGTTCCACAGCTGGGAATTGATCGGACCGAATGATGCCAAACGGGTGATTCGGCATCAGCCGCGGCTCACCTGCCGCAGCATGACCGCCATCCTCGACGCGGCCCGTGCCGGTCTCGGCTTCGGGCTTTTGCTCGAAAGCGCCTGCGAAGCCGATCTCCAGACCGGCAGACTGGTGCGGGTGCTGCCGGATTGGCAGTCGGAGGAGAGCCAGTTTTATATCGTCTTCACGACCGCCAAGGGCATGCCGCCGGCAGTGAGGGTGCTGATCGATTTCCTGGTCGAAAAATCCCGGCAGCATTCATAAGGCAGCATTGACGAAGAAGGGCTTCAGCTTGGCGCCTGCATGCGTTTATTTCAGCCGTGTCGTTAGCTTTTCGCCGGCCAATTCCTTGACGGCGTCCTTGCCGATCCAGCGGGCAGTTTTGTCAGAGCTTTCCGCGAGCGCCCTTGCAAGGGCGAGCGCCGGCGTATGGCAGGCGAGATTGCGCTTGCCGATGCTGCGGAGCGCCCAATTGATCGCCTTGCGCACGAAGTTCCGAGGGTCGCCCGAATGGGCTCTGATCAGCGGCAGCCAGGCAAGGATGCTGGTGTCGGGCTCTGTCTTGCGATGGACGGCGGCGCCTGCAATCATGGCGAAGGCAGTGCGCCTGACAAATTCGCGCTCGTCGTCAGCGAATTCTGCGATGAGTTCGTCCAGCCGGGCCTCGACGAAAAGGTCGGCAGCGCAATCGACGATTTCCCAGGAGTTGAAATCATTGGTCCAATTCCGGGCTTCTTCCGCCGTCAGCCGGCTCGGCTCGGCTGTAAAGAGGGCGAGCAGACGGGCTTCGCGGATGTCGCTACGCCAGAGATTCATTGCTCTGGCGTGATCCTTCTTCGCTTGCCTGGCGATCGCCTTGACATCGGGATTGGGAATGCCGAGGGCGCTGGTGGTGACGATGCCGAAGCGCGCCATGCCGGCGATATTCTCCTCCGAACGCAGCGTTTCGAGATGCGCGATCAGTTCGGCTGCATCGGAGGAGGGGGCAATCATTTTTCGAGACGGGCGAGCAGCGAGGATGTATCCCAGCGATTACCGCCCATCGCCTGGACGTCGCCATAGAACTGGTCGACGAGGGCGGTGACCGGCAGCTTGGCGCCATTGCGGCGGGATTCGGTGAGCACGATTCCGAGATCCTTGCGCATCCAGTCGACCGCGAAGCCGAAATCATATTTGCCCGCGTTCATGGTCTTGTGGCGGTTTTCCATCTGCCAGGAGCCCGCCGCACCCTTGGAAATCACCTCGACGACCTTTTCGATATCAAGGCCGGCGCGCTTGCCGAAATGCAGCCCTTCGGCAAGCCCCTGGACGAGGCCGGCGATGCAGATCTGGTTGACCATCTTGGTCAACTGGCCAGAACCTGCCGGCCCCATCAGGCCGACCATGCGGGCATAGGCGTCGATAACGGGCCTGGCGCGTTCGAAGGCGGCCTCGTCGCCGCCGCACATCACGGTCAGGACGCCGTTTTCAGCGCCGGCTTGGCCGCCGGAAACGGGAGCGTCGATGAAATCGACGCCTTTTTCCTTGGCCGCGGCATAAAGTTCGCGGGCGACCTCGGCGCTGGCGGTGGTGTTGTCGATCAGCACCGACCCCGGCCTCATGCCGTGCAGGACGCCGTTTTCGCCCGATGTCACCGACCGGAGATCTTCATCATTGCCGACGCAGACGAAGACGAAATCGGCGCCCGCGGCAGCCTCGGCCGGGGTGGATGCGGATTTGCCGGAGAATTTTTCTGCCCAGGCGGCGGCTTTTTCGACTGTTCGATTGTAGACGGTGACATCATGGCCGCCCTTCGTCTTCAGATGACCGGCCATGGGAAAGCCCATGACGCCGAGACCGATGAATGCGACTTTAGCCATATGTCCTGTCCTTATCCGGAGTGCGAGGCCCTGAGGATTAACCGAAACGGCCGGGGCAGAAAAGCCGTGAAGACGGACTTCCTTGCGATAGACGGATATGAGGCTGGTCGCCGTTCGCCTCAGCCCTAGATGGGAACCAGGCAAATGTGTACGGGGATGACATGCGCGAAGTTCCGACGATCGAGCCGCGGCGTAAAGGCCGCAGTGGAATGCAGTCGATGCTTATTCCATCGCAGCAGATGGTCGCAGAAGAGATTCGATCGGCGCAGCAAGGTGTTTTCACCGAGCTTGGCATCCTTCGCCGCCGCCTCGCTGCCGAATACGGGGCGGACGCCTGTTGTCCGGTTACCGTGCAGCGGCATTTGCGCGCGATTGCCGATCTGTCTTTCCTCGCGTTGCAAAAGGGTGAGCCGGTTTCGACGCTCACGCCCTATTGGCGCATGATCGATCCCACCAGCCTGCTGGCGACGCGCCTTGCCGGCGGGGCCGGCTTTATCCGGGAGCGGCTGGCTGCCGAACGTCGGGAGGGATAGCGAAAGAAGGCTGCTATCGGCAGGCGCTTGCCGACGAGCAACAGAACGGGAAAAATTATTCCTCGAAGCGGACGACAATGGAAAATTGATATTGTCGATATAATTTATAGTCTATGGCAATATTCCGGCGATCGAAGGCGACTCCCGCTTCCTGCCAGCCGCGATCGATCGACAGGATATTTCAGATGTTCACGCGCAACCAAAGCCCCGGCATTCGCTCCGCCGCCACCGCGATCCTCCTAAGCATCCGCGTGGCGGCGCGCCAGGTATGTCCTGCATGTGGTCGCATGCCGGAGGCCAGCTAAACCGCGCGGGCTGATTTTCGAATTTCGCAGCAAAGGACCGTTTCCATGACCGCCACATCCGATCCCATCAATTTCCTCTGGTTCATCCCGACATCGGGCGACGGCACCTATCTCGGTTCCGCCGATCTCAACCGCGCGCCCGAGATCGGCTATCTCACGCAGATCGCCCAGGCCGTCGACCGGCTCGGCTATTCCGGTGTGCTGTTGCCGACAGGGGTTGCCTGCGAGGAATCCTTCGTGACGGCAGCGGCGCTCGCGGCCAAGACCGAGAAGCTGCAGTTCCTGGTGGCGATCCGCCCCGGCACGGCGTCGCCGGCCTATTACGCGCGCCTGGCGACGACGCTCGACCGCATCTCCAACGGCCGCCTGCTGCTCAATATCGTCGTCGGCGGCAGCCCGGCCGAGCTTGCCGGTGATGGCATCCATCTCGAACATGACGAGCGTTATGCCCATGCCGAGGAGTTCTTCACCGTCTTCGAGGAACTGCTGGACAAGGGCACGGCGAGCTTTGACGGAAAATATATCAAAGCGACCAACGCGCGCCTTGGCTTTCCCTCGGTGCAGAACCCGCGCCCGCCGCTCTATTTCGGCGGCTCGTCGGATGCCGGCATCGATTTCTCGGTCGGCCGCGTCGACAAGTATCTGACCTGGGGTGAGCCGCCGGCGCAGGTGGCCGAAAAGGTCGCCAAGGTGCGCAAGGCCGCCGCCGAGCGTGGCCGTGAGGTGAGCTTCGGTATCCGCCTGCACTTCATCGTGCGCGAAACCGACGAAGAGGCATGGGAGGCGGCGGAGCGGCTGATCCGCCACCTCGACGACGATACCATCCGCGAGGCGCAGGAGCGCTTCGTCCATGAATCCGACTCGGTCGGCCAGAAGCGCATGGCTGCCCTTCACGGCGGCCGCCGTGACAAGCTCGAGGTCTCGCCGAATCTCTGGGCTGGCGTCGGTCTGGTGCGCGCTGGCGCCGGCACGGCGCTTGTGGGCTCGCCGAAGACGGTGGCCGCGCGCCTTGCGGAATACCAGGAGATCGGCATCGATACGGTGATCGGCTCCGGTTATCCGCACCTTGAAGAAGCCTATCGCGTCGCCGAGTTGCTCTTCCCTGAGCTCGGCATCACCCGCGAGCAGCAGCGCCTGGCCTTCAACAACGAGTTCGGCCGCAAGCAGGTTTTCGCAGGCGGCAGCCATGGCGGCAATCTGAAGGTCGTTTCCGGTTCCTGAGGTCGAACGAAGCGGGTAAGTCTGAATCGCCGGAAGCCGCCCGTGGCTTTCGGCGTTTTTACTGTATGAGGTGCTGGCGAGTTTGGTCGCGTCTGACGGCGATCCTGCCGCGACTGTCCGGAGGGCCGGTTAAGATTGCGCGACCTGACGCCAAGCCGGACTCTGAAGGTCAACACATCCATCTATAAATTTTTATCGGCTTTTTGAAGCATGTTGCAATTTAGATCAACTATGAGATGTATAAAGACATCTCACCTGTTATCCAGAATGCATCCCGCACCCTCCAAATATCCAGTTCCCGTCAATCGTTGGTCGCCAAAAGCGCATTTTTGCTCGCCGCCCGGCCTCATGCCGTACCGAGTCGAACACGCAGTGCGGCCAGTTCTCGAACTAGGATGACCCGCGCGGGATAGAAGACGACCCATTGTTTCCATCCAGGTAGCGGGCGCGCCACCCTATTCGTATTTGAGGTTTTTATGGCAATTGTCGGTATCGATCTTGGCACATCCAATTCGTTGGTGGCGGTCTGGTCCGAGAGTGGTGCGGAACTCGTTCCCAATGCGCTTGGCGAAACCCTGACGCCGTCGGCGGTCAGCGTTGCCGATGACGGCGTGTTGCTGGTGGGACGGGCGGCGGCCGACCGGTTGATCACGCATCCGGAGCGCTCCGTCGCCTCCTTCAAGCGGTGGATGGGAAGCGCCAACAGCGCACAGCTCGTCGGCAAGTCCTGGCGGGCCGAGGAACTGTCGGCGCTGGTGCTGAAGTCGCTCAAGGACGATGTCGAGGCCAAGCTTGGCGAAAAGATCGTCGAGGCGGTGATTTCGGTTCCCGCCTATTTCAACGATCCGCAGCGCAAGGCAACGCTGGATGCGGCGCGGCTCGCCGGTCTGAATGTCGAGCGGTTGATCAATGAGCCAACAGCAGCGGCGCTGGCGCATGGGTTGGAGGCGACCGGAGACGGTTGTTTCCTGATCCTCGACCTTGGTGGCGGAACGTTCGACGTATCGCTTCTGCACAAGTACGAGAACGTGATGGAAATCCGGGCGTCTGCTGGCGATTCCCTGCTTGGCGGCAATGATTTTCGTGATGTGTTCGTCGAATTCCTGGTCAAGCGGCATAAGTTGAACGAAGCCAGGCTCGATCCGGCCGAGCGGGCGCGACTGCTGCGCGAGGCGGAAGCGCTCAAACTCGCGCTGACCGACAAGGCGGAAGCGGCTTATGATTTCTCGCTCGGCAAGACCCAATGCGCAGGGGAAGTCAGCCGTGCTGCATTCGAGGAGGCGGCAGCGTCGCTCTTGAGGCGGATGCGTACGCCGATCGAAAGCGCCGTTCGCGACGCCCGCATCGACATTGCCAAGATCGATCAGATCGTCTTGGTCGGCGGCGCCACAAGGATGCCGCTGGTGCGCAACCTCGTTACTAGGCTGTTCGGCCGCTTTCCGTTGATCCATGCGCGGCCCGACCACGCCATTGCGATCGGTGCAGCGGTGCAGGCGGGCTTAAAGCATCGCCGCGGTGCTCTCGATGAAATCATCATGACCGATGTATGCCCCTTCACCCTGGGGACGTCGGTCCTCGATCCAAGGGCGCCTGATGGTGTCATTCTGTCACCAATCATCGAGCGCAATGCCGTAGTCCCCATCAGCCGGGAAAATATCTATTGGACGGCGTCGAACATGCAGACGCACGTAAGCATCGAGGTGCTGCAGGGGGAGCACATGCGTCCGTCCCAGAATGTGCGGATCGGCACCGTGGATGTATCGGTCCCGCCGGGGCCAGCCGGCCGGGAATCTGTAGGCGTACGATTCACCTATGACATCAACGGTGCCCTGGAAGTCGAGGTCAAGGTGACTTCGACGAAGCATGTCGAACGGAAAGTCTTCCGCAACCAATCCAATCTCAGCGACCACGAACTCGACAAGAGCTTCGCGGCACTCGCGTCCATCAAGCTAGCGCCACGCGACCAGCAGGAAAATCGTTCGCTGATCGCGCGGGCGGAAAGACTATACGTCGAATCGCTCGGACCCGTGCGGGAGCATATCGCGCAGCTTCTCCTACAATTCGAAACCGCGCTGAACGATCAGGCGAACCACGATCTCGGAGCCGTACGCCGCGCATTCGCCGAAACATTGAACCAGTTCGAACACAGAATGCTTTGATCCCATGGCTGAGACTTGCTGGACGCTCCTGCAGATCGCACCGACTCAGGATGAGAACGACATTCGACGCGCCTATGCCCGGCGGCTGCGCGATTTTCGGCCCGATGAGGATCCGGAGGGATTCCAGCGGTTGGTCGGCGCGAAAGAAGCGGCGCTGAACTGGGCGAGTGCGCAGCATGTCGACTTGCCGGCTTTGACCATCGAGGGGTGGGACGATCCGGAGAGGAATGCCGACCTTGCGCTGCTGACGAGGACTGATGCCGCCGACGACTCGGATGAGCAGCGGAAATTGGATAAGCCGGGCGAAATGCCGCAACCCGAAACACCGGCCGTAAAGCCTGCGGAATTTTCGCTGGAGATCGAGCCGAACGATGACGGGGATGATGGTTTAGTCTTTGTGCGCTTGAACGAAATTGTGGCCCGGGAAAAAGGGCGCCCCTGGGGAACTGATCCGGCGCAGTACGAGGCTCAACCGTGGATCGAGCTGTTTGATCTCGCTGCGGGAATGAGCCTGCAACGTCACGAGCTTTTCCTCGAAGCTATTGGTCGCGAGTTTCCATCGATTCTTCCGCAAATCGGGCTTCAAGGGCTGGAAACCGTAAGGGAGTTTGTCGAAGGGCACGGCATTTCTGCTGTCGTTGAAGCGATCGAGCAGCAATGCAGATTTGGGGAGCGTCCGGCCACCCTTGTGCATCTTTGCGGTCAAGAGACCGCGATGATTTATTTCTCGTGGCTGGCGCATGCGCAATCGGCTCGTAGCGTATTGCAACGTCGAGCGGCCGGGCGGGCCGCCTATTCGGACGGACGCACTGGGATGCCGGTCTTTCCGGCAGAAGACAGGCTTTTCGCCTTGGAAACGGCTGAGTTGGTCAAATTCCACAAGGAAACGGTCGACCGTGGTCGCTGGCCGTTCCGTATTGACTTCAAAACCTTAGTCATTCCCACAACGCGGTTGGTATCTGCCGGATTGGCCTGGCAAGGTGGCCTTTTTCTTCTGGTTCTGGCAGCGATTGCGATGGGCGGCTTCTCGTTGGCCAACGACACCGCGCAGATCAGTGCCTTGGCAGCCATTCCTGTTCTATTCGGCGGCCGCATCGCTATGGCGTTCTTGCTCAACCGACTGGCGGTCGCAGCGGCGCTGCAGCGGGTGATGTATGCCGACCGTCTTGGGCTGTGGTCAAGGAAACCGAGACCGGACGCCTTGCGCAATAACTGGCGCGAGTACGAGCGCCCCATTTTCCTGTGCGAGCTCTTTGTGTCCTTGATGGTGCTCGTCTCGATACCGATCGCAATCTCGAACTTCTGGCAGCTTAAGGATGACCTGGACAAGCCCGTCGAAACCGTCGTTTCCGAGATCGTTGTCTCTGCGCTCAATAGCGTTGCAAGCGACGATCGGCTGCCTGACAGTACGCTCTTCGATTTGATAGACTTCGTCGTCAAGTCCGAGCAGACGAATTTCAGCGATCGCGGCAAGGACGCCGACCTACTCGTGCGCGATGTCAAAAACCGCGGATGGCTGGCCGAACTGCGCCGCCGCCAGGATCAACTGCTCGGCGAGAGCTGGCTGCGAGGCTCGGAGCGAGTATTGATTGGTCCCACTATCGCAACGGTAGCAGCAGAACGTGAACGCAAACTGCGGGTCCTTGCCGACCTATACCACGCGGCAACGCCGGAGGCGCGCATGCAGATCGAACGATCGCTTGCATCCTGGAAGCTGACGCTCAATTTTGCAAAGGACCCACAAACCATCGCGGCAGTATGGGCCGCCATTCCGCCGCGCAGCAACGGTTCAAACCTGGACGCCTTCCCGGAGGAAATGCGAAGGCTGCTGATTAGTAAATTCCTGTCGAACGCGATCGGCAATTTTGTCGATGGCGATGTCCAACTCGCCAGTCAATTCCATTGGCTGCTGACGGCTCCGGCCGATAGGCTTTACGACGTGGGGCCACTCCGGCCGTTCGATTCGACCGCTCTGGTTCCGGCGGGCGGAAACGAAGCGACTGTTATTGGCGGTGATGCGGCAAGCGGTCCGCCTCTGGCGGCCGGCGGTCAGAAAGAAAACGTCGTTGCACGCTATTCCAAACAGCAGGGCGATCGCCCGGCGTCCGAAGTCTACTTGCCGGCCCTGTCTCGCATGGATGCGGCACTGGCGCGCTCAAGCTATTTCGATATAGCCCGCACGTGCTTTGACGCAACCAGCGAAAAGGATCGATTATATATGCGCGAGGTGTTCGCCCGATCCCTGGCAAATCCCCCTGACGCCGCCATTTCGTCGAGCGCCGATCTTTGGCTGAGACTGGGACGGGCCGCGCTCGCAGAACCTGCGTGCTATCGTATGGCTTCCGTAACTGGAAGAGTGGCCGGGGCTGAACTGCCGCTCCGCCAGGTGGATGATCAGTTCGACGCCATTGATGATGAACTGGATCATTTGACCGAGGCCGAACCGGACGCCGTGGGAGAAGTTCTCCAGTTTGTTGTCCCGCAAGAAGGCATTTACAGTTTTACCCGCAATCGAGTGGTCTCGCATGCCCATTTTCTGCTTGGCAACTGGTTCCTCAACAAGCGGGAGTATCGCAGCGCGATTCTGGAGTACGATCAGGCGCTGAAAGCGAAGCAGTGCAACGAGTTTTATGTTCGTCGAGGCGAAGCGCTTCGGGCAGCAGGCGATGAAAAACGGGCAAACGCAGACTTTCAGCTGGCACGCGAGACCTCCCAATGGTGCCTGATTGGCGGCACGGATGGCTTGCAGTCGTTGCGTACGGCGTTGGAAGAGAACAGCCATTGATCCCAGTCCGGCTACGGTGCCGACGATATTCCACGGCGAAAGAAGATTATAGGAATGTATAGCTTGTAGGCTATCCGTTGTCCGTGGATAAATTATATCAGGATCTTGCGGCGTACTGCCTGTTTTCTTTCTCGCTCCAGCTTGATCGCTTGACTCACCCATACCTCTGTGGCTATACGTTAATTCATAGCTGAATAGGTATGAATTACAAATGTCCGATGCTCAAGACGCGCTGTTCAAAACGCTCGCTGATCCGACCCGGCGGGCTCTGTTCGAGCGGTTGTGCCGGGAAGGGGAGAAGACGGTGGGGGCTCTGACGGCTCGGGCCGGGGTCTCGCAGCCGGTCGTTTCAAAACATCTCGGCATATTGAAGCAGGCCGGATTGGTACGCGACCGCCATGAGGGCCGCCAGACGCATTATAGCGCGCAGCTCGGTGCGCTTGCTCCGCTGGTCGACTGGACCCGCGAGATGGCCGGGTTCTGGCAAAACCGCTTCAACGATCTCGAAGATTTGCTGAAAAGGATGGATCAATGACCGGCATATCGACAGAAACGCGCTCCGTCGTCATCGAACGGGAAATCCCTTTTCCTTCGGAAAAGATCTGGCGGGCGCTGACCCAGCCGCACCTGATCCAGGAGTGGCTGATGAAAAGCGACTTCAAGCCGGCCGTTGATCATCGCTTCAGCTTCAACGCCGATTGGGGCTCGGTCGACTGCAAGGTTCTGGAGGTCGAGCCGAACAAGACCCTGTCCTATAGCTGGGATGCCTACGGTCTTGAAAGCACCGTCACCTGGACTCTCACTCCAACCGGCACGGGAACGCATCTGCGTATGGAGCAGTCGGGTTTCCGGCCGGATCAGCGGCAGGCTTACGGCGGCGCCAGGAGCGGGTGGACGCAGTTCCTTGGAAATCTGGAGCAGGTGCTGGCCCGGATAGAGTGAGGCCGCCCGGGCTGATGTAAACGGGGGAGGCCCTATTGAGCTGGAGCAACTGGTTGCGGCAGATCCCCCGCTGGCTGTCCGTTGCCTTTACCGTGGCGGTCATTCTCAATATTATCGCCATGGTACAGGAGAGATCGACCGTCTGGGGCGGCGTCTTGGCACTGCTGCCGCTTGGCCTGCTGTTGCTGGCCGGTCTTTACCTCTTCCTGCTGCCCTATGCCGGCAGATGGTGTGGGAGATTAGGAGTGACGCAATGGCCGGCAAGACGTCCAAGACCCAAATGACGCTCACCACGAAGACCGTCGCCAAGCCGACGGCTGCGGAGCCGACCCTTCTGTCGGGCGGCAATCCGCAGATCGCCAAGGGTTACGGCGAAGCTCCGGTGCAGGCCTATATCGCCGCGATGCCGGGCTGGAAAAGCGACGTCGGGCGCCGCCTCGATGCACTGATCACACGCACCGTGCCCAATGTATATAAGGCAGTTAAATGGAACTCGCCCTTCTACGGCATTGAGGGCGAGGGCTGGTTCCTGGGCGTTCATTGCTTCACGAAATACGTCAAGGTGGCATTCTTCCGGGGTGCGTCGCTGCAGCCTCTGCCGCCCGGCCATTCCAAGCAGAAGGAAGTCCGCTACCTCGATATCCGCGAGGACGACGAAATCGATGAAGCCCAGCTTGCCGCCTGGGTGGAGCAGGCCAGTCAACTGCCCGGCGAACGGATGTAACTAATACCCCTCGAATGACGGGCGGGAGGAACCATGAAGAAAGCGAGCAGCCATGAAGAAGAGCGATTCCGGGGACGCAAACGGGGGAGCCTCGCCGTCTCAACTGATCGACGCGAGGATCAAGGAACTTGGCGATTGGCGCGGCGAAATGCTCGGCCGGGTCCGTGCGCTCATCAAGCAAGCCGAGCCCGAGGTGGTCGAGGAATGGAAGTGGCGAGGGGTTCCGGTGTGGGAGCGCGGCGGCATCATCTGCACCGGCGAGACCTATAAGAGCGCGGTGAAGCTGACCTTCGCCAAGGGCGCCTCATTGGAGGATCCTTCAGGTCTCTTCAATTCCAGCCTCGACGGCAATACCAGGCGCGCCATCGATTTCCATGAGGGTGACGAGATCGACGAGGAGGCGTTGAAGGCGCTCTTTCGCGCCGCTGCGGCATTGAATATGTCCGCAAAGGCCGCGGCCTCCCGGAAGAGGTGAAGCGGTTGAGATTCGGCTAGTGGATCGGGCTCGCCTCGCGCTCCAGGAAAAGTTCGAGATTGTCGAGGCCGATCTCGGTGCCCTGGAGGCGGGCGCCGTTGTCGGCGTAGCCGTCAAGGAAGACCACCTGCTCGGTGAAGACCATCCTGGTGCCGGCGGGTTCGGCTTCGAAGACGACGGTGGCGAGCGAGGCGGAGATACGGGTTTCGCCGAGCTTCATCTCATAGGCATAGACGATGCGGGTATCCGGCACGATATCGATGTAATGGGCGTCATAGGCGTGCAGAAGCCCATCGGTGTCCGCGACGTGGTTCCTTTCCGTACCGCCCGGTCTGAAATCGAGCCCGTATTCCAGCGGCAGCCATTCGCCGTGGCAGGCGAACCACTGGCGCTTGGCCTCCGGCGTCGACCAGGCGCGGAAGACGCGGGAGACCGGCGCCTTCAGGTGGCGCTCAATGACGAGGGTGGCGTGTTCGGTGGATCGTGTCGTCATTCGGAAAAGGTCTCCGGTTCTTCGGCGAGATATTGATCCAGCCTGTCGAAGCTGGCGGTCCAGCGGCTCTTTCGCTGTTCTACCCAGTGTTCGACGGCGGCAAGCGCATCCTGCTGCAGGCGATAGGTTCGCACCCGGCCGGATTTTTCGGAGAGTACGAGGCCGCTTTCCTCCAGCACCTGCAGATGTTTCATCACTGTCGGCAGGGCGACCGCAAGCGGCGCGGCCAGCTCGGTGACGGACGCCGGGCCGCGGCCGAGGCGGTCGATCATGCCGCGGCGACTGCGGTCGGAAAGCGCGTGGAACATGCGGTCAAGACCCGCCTGGCCGTCGATCATCCCGCCGTATCCCGGAAGCGGCTGGGCAGCCTGTCATGGTAGGGATAGAACTTGAAATAGGGGCGGGCTTCCTCCAGCGCCCTTGCAAAGGACGGGCGGGCGAGAAGCCGGTCGTAATAGGCGCGAAGCTTCGGCTGCTCCTCTAAAAACGGGACCAGCGTCTCGGCGTAGAAGAGGGCGGGAGCTGCGGCGCAATCGGCCATGGTAAAGGCCTCGCCCGAGATCCATGGGCTTTCGGAGAGCTGTTTTTCGATCATCGCATAGGCGGTGGCAAGCGTCGCCTTGCAGGCGGCCACCTCCGTCTCGTCCTCCTTGCCCTCGGGGCGCCGGCGATTGCTGACGATGGTCTGCATCGGCGCCTGGACGTAATGGTCGAAGAAGCGATCCCAGAGGCGGACCTGCAGCGCCCGGTCGATTTCCAGCGGCAGCAGGGAAACGGGGCCGGGATAATAATGGTCGAGATATTCGATGATGATCGACGTCTCGGGAACCGTGCTGTCGCGCGCTTCGTCCCTGAGCAGCGGCATCTTGCCGATCGGCCAGAAGCGGAAAAGATCGGCGCGCGAGGCCTCGTCGGACAGATCGACGAGGCGATTTTCGAAGGGCGTGCCGTTTTCGTAAAGCGCGATCAGCACCTTGTGGCAGAAGGAGGCGAGCGGATGCCCATAGAACACGAGCGACATGCGGCGACCTTTCCTGTTTGGTGGAAAACTTTACCGACCGACTAAGTATCAGGCCGGAAAGGAATACGCAACAGATAGTTCGCCGATCGTGTAACTATTATCTCAGGAGATATATCTGGCGATCACCAGATGGCCGGGTGTCGGCTGACCGTCTTCCATGCGCACGTTGATATCCGATATTTCGACGAGTTCGAAGCCGGTGGCCGCCAGGCGTTCTTTCACATAGGCGTCGGCATGGGCGAAGCGCTGGTGTGGGCCGACCATGTAGGCGCGGCCGGCGAGGGTCTCTTCAGGCAGGGTCTCCGAGGAGAAGATGAACAGGCCGCCCTGCGTCAGGTTCTCGGCGGCGCCGAAGAACAGCGGTTCGAGTGCGCCGAGATAGGGCAGCACGTCGGTGGCGGTGATGATGTCGAAGGCTTCCTCATCATTGTCGTCGAGGAAATCCTCGACCTCGGCGACGAAAAGCGTCTCGTAGAGATCCTTCTCATGGGCGATCTCGACCATCTTCTCCGAAAGGTCGATGCCGGTCATATCCTCGCAGAGGTCGCGCAGCGCGCCGCCGGTGAGGCCCGTGCCGCAGCCGAGATCGAGCAGCCGCTTGAACGGCCCAAGCTTCAGCGCCTGCAGGCGCTGGCGTACCAGCATCGGCACGTGATAGCCGAGTTGCTCGACGAGCACGTCCTCGAAAACCTCGGCATGCTGGTCGAACAGGGTCTCGACATAGGCGTCGGGCGCCCTGACCGGCGTTTCGCCGCGGCCCATCGCGGCGATGCGCACGGCGGCACCGCCGTGATCGTCGGGATCGATCGCCAGGACTTCCTCATAGGCCGCAACGGCCGCGTCGACATCGCCGGCCTTCTCCAGCGCCAGCGCGCGGTTATAGGCTTCGCCAAGGGCTTCTTCGTCGATCTTCTTTGCCATCGCGTCCATCGTCCTTCTGTTTCAGCCATGGCTCTAAGGCGGCTTTCGATGTTTTGCAATGGCGTGGCGACTGGCGCAGAATGGCAGAAAAGAAGACCAAGGGAGGAACAGCCATGGATATGGAGCAGGACACGGTGCCATCGGCAAGGGAAGGCGAGGGCGCACGAACCCTGCTGCTGCCCAGCACGCCGGGCGAGGTCACCAATACGCTCATTCATTATTACCGCGGCGAACTGGGTCGGATGACGAGCTGGCGCGACCGCATCGACCGGACGTCGAACTGGGCGATCACCGTGGTGGCAGCTCTGCTCTCGGTGTCGCTGTCGACGCCGACCTCGCATCACGGCGTGCTGTTGTTCGGGATAATGCTGGTGACGCTGCTTCTGATGATCGAGGCACGGCGCTACCGCTTCTTCGATATCTACCGCGCCCGCATCCGGCAGATCGAGCGCTGCTATTTCGCGCAAATCCTAGCACCGGACGCCAAGGCCGGCAGCGAATGGGCAGAGGTGGTCGCCAATAGTTTGCGTCACCCGCGCTTCCTGCTCAGCTATTCGGAAGCAATGCACCGTCGTCTCAAACGCAATTATGGTTGGATGTATTTCATCTTGTTCCTCGCCTGGTGCCTGAAGATTTCGACGCCGAAACTCCAGACGGAGGGCGTGCAGGCGCTGCAGGCGCACTCATGGAGCTATGTCATCGACAATGCCGTGCTCGGGCCGGTTCCCGGCCTTGCGGTCATCGCAATCGTCGTCGCCTTTTATCTCGGCATTCTTTGTTTCGCCCTGCGTGCGGATCGCGACGAGGGCGAATTCGGCCATGGCGAGGCGCATGTCTGATGCCGTGCGTGCCGGATCAATGCAGGATGAACTCTCCCTTCAGCGCCCGCCACTCAGTCGCCGAAATCAGCTTGCGATGGATGTAGCGTACCGAATGCAGCGGTCCGTCGAGCTTTTCTTCCCAGAATTTCAGGAAGCCGCGCATTTCGGGGAAATCGGGGGCGAGATCATATTCCTGCCAGACATATGTCTGCAGGATCGCCGGATGATCAGGCAGGTGGTAGAGGATCTGGGCGGTTGTCAGACCATAGCCCTGCAGTTGTTTTTCCATGTCCTTGTGCATCGTGTTCACTTCTTCTCGTTCCCACTCGCGCGCTTGTTAGCGCTACGTAATATGGAAACATGCGAGTGGTTAACGGAAGCTTTACAGATACCTCATAAAAGGACAATTCATTTTTGATATCAATGGCTTGGCAGCATCGATCCGAGAGTGCTGCCAAGTCCGGCCGAATTCATCAACGCTTGAGATGCCGGGTCAAGCGGCGTTCGATCCAAGCCCAGAGGTGGCGTAGCGCTTCGACGATGGTGAGGTAGAAGATCGCCGCCCAGAGATAGGTCTGATAGTCGAAGGTGCGGGAGAAGGCGTAGCGGGTTTCGCCCATCAGATCGAGTACGGTGATGATGGCAACGACCGCCGAGCCCTTGATCAAAAGGATGATCTCGTTGCCATAGGGGCGCAACGCGACGATGAGAGCCTGCGGCAGAACGATCTTGCGGAAGGCGATGAACTTGTGGATGCCGAGGGCGGCTGCCGCCTCGCGCTGGCCGTGCGGTACGCTCTCGATGGCGCCGCGCAGGATTTCCGCCTGGTAGGCCGCGGTATTGATGGTCATGGCAAAAAGGCCGCAATACCAGGCTTCGCGGAAGAACCACCAGATGCCGACGCTCTCCAGCTGCGGCCGGAATACGCCGAGGCCGTAATAGACGAGGAACAGCTGGGCAAGCAGCGGCGTGCCGCGGAAGAAATAGATATAGCCGTAGGCGAGCGCATTCAGCACCCGGTTCTTCGACATGCGCGCCGCGGCAAGCGGCAGCGACAGAACTGCGCCGCAGATGACAGAAATGAAAACGAGGCTGAGTGTAACCCCGAGACCGTGGAGATAGCGCGGTCCGTAGCGGGTGAATTTTTCCGGATCCCAGCCGTTGACGACGGAGATCACCAGCAGCGCGCCGAATACTGCCCAGACGGCGACGAAAATATAGCCGGCCATACGCGCCGGCGTCATCGGCTTCATCACTTCGCGAGGTGCGGGCTGCGGCGGGATCAGCGTTTCGGCGTAGCTCATCGGCGGACCTCCGAACGTCTGGCCCATCGCTCGACATAGACGAGCAGAAAGGAGGAGAGGATGGCGAGCACCAGATAGAGGCAGCAGGCCAGGCCATAGAAGAAGAAGGGTTCTTTGGTCACGCGCACGGCGACACTCGTCTGGCGCAGGATGTCGGCAAGGCTGATGATCGAGACGTAGGAAGTGTCCTTCAGGAGCACCATCCAGAGGTTCGTCAGGCCCGGCAGCGCGATGCGCACGAGCTGCGGCAGGATGATCAGGCGCAGCGTGCGGCCGTGATGCAGCCCAAGCGCATCGCCTGCTTCATACTGCCCCTTGGGAATGGCGCGAAAGGCCGAGAGCAGCACTTCCGAACAGTAGGCAGAAAAAACCACCGAAAGCGCGATGACGCCGGCGAGGAAGGCGTTGATCTCGACCGGCGGCCCGTCATAACCGACGAAGGTTAGCAGTGACTGGATCAGCATCTGCATGCCGTAATAGATGATGAAGAGCGTCAGAAGCTCCGGCAGGCCGCGGAAGATCGTCGTGTAGATGCCGGCCGCCAGCCTAAGTGATTTTTCCTCCGACTGCTGGCCGAGCGCCACGAGGAAGCCGATGGCGAGGCCGATCGGCAGGGTGACGATCGCCACCGAAACGGTGACCTGCAGGCCAAGAGCGATCTCGTCGCCCCAGCCGGTATCGCCACAGGCAAGGATCGTCGACTGACCTAACCAGGTAAAGATGCCAACGGGTCCGCACAGCGGATCGAAAATGTGCACAAGTGAGCTCCAGAAGGAGCCGAACGCGGAAAATAATCCGCCCATGCGTGAATTCCCCTCACGGCTTTTGCCGTTTTGATCTTGCAATCTTTGTCAAACAAAAATGGCGGAAGAGCAAGCCTTCCGCCATTACCTTGATCGGCCAGATAGCGAATTTCTTATTCGCCGTAAACGTCGAAGTCGAAGTACTTGTCCTGGATCTTCTTGTATTCACCGCTGGCGCGGATCGCAGCGATTGCCGTGTTCAGCTTTTCCTTGAGCGGATCGCCTTTGCGGATGGCAATGCCTGCGCCGTTGCCGTTGATTTCCTTGTCGACCGGCAGGGTCGTCAGGATCTTGCAGCAGGCGCCGGCGTCGGACTTGACCCATTCGGAGAGAACGACGACGTCGTCGATGACGGCGTCGACACGGCCGCTGGCAACGTCGAGCTTGTATTCGTCAGCTGTGGGATAGAGCTTGAGCTCGGTGTCGGCCAGATGCTTTTCGGCATAGTTGGCGTGCGTCGTGGAGGTCTGCGCGCCGATCACCTTGCCTTTGAGGCCGGCAACGTCAGCGATCTTCGAATCCTTCGGCACGGCGATGGCCGGCGGGGTGTTGTAGTACTTGTTGGAGAAGTCGACGAGTTTCAGACGCTCCGGCGTGATCGACATGGAGGAAACGATCATGTCGAACTTCTTGGCGTTGAGCGCCGGAATGATGCCATCCCAGTCGGTGCTGACGAAGGAGCAGTCGGCTTTCATCTCGGCGCAGAGTGCTTTGGTGATGTCGATGTCGAAGCCCTGGATCGTGCCGCTGGCGTCGACGAATTCGAAGGGCGGATAGGTCGAATCGGTGCCGATCACATACTTCTCGCCATCGGCCATGGCCGAGCCGGCGAAAAGGGACATTGCCGCGATCGAGGCTGCCGCGAAAATACGGGTGGAGATATGCATGAGGATCCTCTCTGTTGGTAGCCGCCGCTCTTTTTCTCGTGGGCTGACGGCCGCAGTTCAACGGTACCGAGACCGCCTTGCGGCGATAATCAGACTTTTTTTCAGGGAATTGCAACACAAATCCCACCGCAATTGGGCGGTGCAAATAGCAGGCGAGATGAACCTCGGCAGACTGCAACATTCACGCGAGGTTAATCCTCGGCTTCCTAGAACCGGAACAAATCGGCGCTTCGGCGATTGCCATTTCGCCGTTTCGCCTCATTGCGACGCTAGGGGCGGAAGCAGGGCCTATCGGCCTTCAGGAAGCTCAAACAGGATCGAGGAAACCCGATGGGCATGAAATCAAGATTGTTCGCAAGCGCGGCTTTTCCGCTGCTTTCCCTCTCGCTGGCATTCCAGCCGGCATCGGCAATGGCTGCCGTGCGCGACGTCGCGACGCAGGCACAGGCCGTGCGGCAAGTCGAACAAGGCAGTTTCGAGGTGGCGCAGGACGCGTCTCAGGATGCGCCTTCCGATGAGGAGTTGCTGAAGAAGAAGCGTAAGCAGAAGGAAGAGGCTCCGGCCGAAAAGGCACCGGCCGCCGAGCAGCCGAAGGAGGCGCCTGCCGAAAAGCCGAAGGCCGAGCGCAAGGAGGCACCGGCGCCTGAACCCAAGGCAGAGCCGGAACCGCCGAAGGCCGAAGCGCCGAAGGAAAAACCCGCGCCGCAAGCCGAAAGCAAACCCGAACGGAAAGCCAAGCAGGAAGCTCAGCCCGAGGCAAAGCCGGAAGCCGCGCCACAGCAGGAGCAGCCGGTAACACAAGAGAAGCCGAGGAAGCCGAAGAAGCAGGCCGAGCCGGAGGCTCAGCCGCAGCCCGAACAGCAGCCGGCTGCAAAGGAAGCGCAGCCGGAGACGGAGCAGGCGCAGCCGGAAGCCAAGCCGGAAGGCGGCAAGCGCGCCAAAGGGCAGGACAAGGCCCAGGGCAAAGATAAAGCTAAGGGCAAGACCGAGACCGCCGCTCCCGAGGCCGTGACGCCGACCGAGGAACAGGCCAAGCCCGAAGTCAAGCCGGAGGCAAAACCCGCCGCCGAGGCGCCGGCTGAGAAGAAGCCGGCAAAGGGTGAAGCCGCAGCACCGGCGGAGAAGCCGATCGAAGGCAAGCCGACCGAAAGTAAAGCGCCCGAGGACAAAGCGGCGGTACCGGAGGCCGCACCCGCTGAAAAACCGAAGGACGGCACTGCGGCAAAACCTGCCGGCGAGCAGCCCGCCGGCGAGAAGCCGGCCGCGCCTGCGACCGACACTGCCCAGCCGCTGCCGGATGCCAGCGGCGGCCAGCAGGTGGAACAGGCCATTCCGGCGCCGGAAAAGGTTTCGCCCGAAGAGCTGGAGCGCCGCAAGACGATCGCCGCGGATCCGGCCAAGAGCAACGAGACCGTCGTGCTGCCGGTCGAGAATGGTGCCGCCGTGCTCGACAGCGACAAGGATGCCGACCGCAGCAAGGGCCGGGAAGGCCGCCGCGACCGCGACAGGCAGCGCGCCGAGACCCAAGAGGTGAAGGTGCCGACCTCGGATGCCGATGCGCAGGCCGCCAGCGGCGCCAAGGCGCCGACGATCAAGCTCGAGGCGGTAACCAGCGAGAAGGGCAAGAAGCTCGATGCGCGGCCGCAATTCGTCCGCCCCGACGGCGCGCGCGTCGACGACAGCACCGACGACAATCGTGTAATCATCCAATACGACAATCGGGTGATCGTGCGTGGCGACGACGACAGGCGGTTCCTGCGCGACGGCGAACGGCCAAGCTACGAGGAACTCTCGGGCGATCGCTACCGCGAGACGATCATGCGGCCGGAAGGCTATCGCATCGTGACGATCCGCAACCGCTACGGCGACATCATCCAGCGGTCGCGCGTCGATGATCGCGGGCGCGAGCATGTGCTCTATTATTCGCAGGACCTCTACGACGATCCGGACCGCGACTATTTCGAGGATCCGGGCGCTGACCTGCCGCCGATGCGGCTGCGCGTTCCGCTCAGCGATTATATCGTCGATACCCGCAGCGATCCGAACCGGGACTACTACGAGTTCCTGAGCGAGCCGCCGGTCGAGCCGGTCGAGCGTGTCTACTCGCTCGACGAAGTGAAGTATTCGGCTCGTATCCGCGACAAGGTACGCCGCATCGACCTCGACACGATCACCTTCGCGACCGGCAGCGCCGATATCCCGATGACGCAGGCGCGCACCCTGCGCAAGGTTGCCGATGCGATCAGCCAGGTGTTGAAGAAGGATCCGAGCGAGACCTTCCTGATCGAAGGCCATACGGATGCCGTCGGGACCGATCAGAGCAATCTGATCCTCTCCGACCAGCGGGCGGAATCGGTCGCCAACGTGCTCTCCGACGTCTACGGCATCCCGCCGGAGAACCTGGCGACACAGGGCTATGGCGAGCAATATCTGAAGGTCAACACGTCGGGCCCCGAACAGGAAAACCGCCGCGTCACCGTCCGCCGCGTCACGCCGCTGGTTCGTCCGGTGGCTGCCAACCAGTAAATACCGTTGCCCCTCTCCATTCGTGGGGAGGGGCATCTTGTTGGCTGAGGGCGGCCGTAGATTATCTGCCGCCCTCATCCCGCCGGTTCTACTCGCCGGCTTTCCCAGCCGCCTTTTCGATGACGTCGGCGACCTTTTCTGCTTGGGATGCGAAGACGGCGTGGCTTGCCTTGATCTCGGTCACCTCGCTGCCGGCTCGTTTGGCCATGTCGCGCTCCAATTCGGGGTTGATGGCGCGATCCTCAGTGGCGACGATGGACCAGCTCGGTTTTGTCCGCCATGCCGGGTCTTTGATTTTGGCGGAAAACGCCTGCTTCGCAGCGAAGACCTGTGACTTTGCCAGGAAGTCGGCGTCTGCTTTTGGAAGATCGGCGGCGAAATCCGCGGCGAAGGCGCCCGGGTCGAGATAGAGATACTTGCCGTCCTTCGTTTCCTTGATATCCATACTGCCGGCCGGCTTGGAGCTGGCGAGACTTAGCAGGCTTTCACCCTTGTCGGGCTGGAAGGCCGCGACATAGACGAGGCCTGCGACATTGGGGTCGTTGCCGGCCTCGGTGATGACCATGCCGCCATAGCTGTGGCCGACGAGCAGGCTTGGTCCTTGCTGGAGGTCGAGAACCCGCTTCGTCGCTGCCACATCGTCTTCGAGCGAGGTGATCGGCTCCTGGACGATGGTGACGTTGAAGCCGCGCTTCTCGAGAAGCTCCGTCGTCTTGCGCCATCCCGAGCCGTCGGCGAGCGCGCCGTGGACGATGACGATGTTCTTCACCGTGGCAGCCTCTGCTGCGAAGGCGATGGCGGTGGTGGCGAAGGCAAGGGCTGCGGTGAAAAGAAGACGTCTGTTCATGGGGGATTGCTCCTTTGGTCGTCGTTGAGGATCGGAATTGATCGGTCTGCGGCTCAGCCGAAGGTGAAGGCGTAGGCCTGCACCCCGGGATCGAGGAAGTGGATCTCGAAATTGCGGGCGCCGACCGTGCCGGACTGGCGGACGAGCTGATAAAGCCTGGTCGCCGTGACCGTGCCTTTGCCATCGGCATCGATGTCGGAACCGTGGTCCGGCCCGGGCACCTTGCCGTCGACCGTCACCTGGAAGCGGATCGGCTTGCCGTCGGCGCCAGGCCCGAGGACGAGATGCAGGTCGCGGGCGCTGAAGCGATAGGTGATGCCGCCACCGGCCTGGTCAAGCGTCGCCTGATCCTTGCCGACAGTCCAGGTTCCCGACAGGCCCCAGCCGTTGAGGCCGGGTTCGGCGATCGAATAGTTCTGCGGGGCGTCGGCCTGGAGCCTCTCGGGCGAGGCGAAATTCGCCGCCTGTTGATAGCCGATATAGGTTTCGCCGGAGCGGATATTGCCGAGGTCCGGAGCTGCTTCCACGCCCTTGGCATTGGGCGCGACCGGCGCACTTGCCGTCATCTGGCTGCCGGCCTCGCGCAGCAGATCCTGAATGGCTTTTTCGGTCCTGCCGTAATTGCCTTCGCCGAAATGGTGGTAGCGGATCTGCCCCTTGGCGTCGATCAGATAGCCGGCAGGCCAGTAGCTGTTTTCGAAGGCGCGCCAGATTTTGTAATCATTGTCGATCGCAACGGGATAGCCGATCTGGAAGTTCTCGACCGCCTTCCTGACGTTGTCGATCTTCTTTTCGAAGGCGAATTCCGGCGCGTGGACGCCGATCACCACGAGGCGCTGATCCGCGTATTTTTCCGCCCAGCCCCTGACGTAGGGGATCGTGCGAATGCAGTTGATGCAGGAATACGTCCAGAAATCGACGAGCACCACTTTGCCCCGCAGTTGCTCGTTGGTCAGAGGCTTGGAGTTCAGCCATTCGACCGCGCCGTCGAGCGAAGGGGCATAACCTTCGACCGGCAGATCGCTGAGAAACGGCTTCTTTGCATCGGCGATCGTCGCGTCGTTGCTGGCGAGCTCGGAGGGGGCGCCGCCGACGGGCTTTGCATGCAGGCGGTCGAGCACGGCCTGTTCCAGCGAGGCGGTGCTGGCATAGGAAAGCCGCGCCAGCAGGCTGGTGTCGAGGCCAAGCGCTATGATGGCGACGCCCGCGAGTACCGCAGCACCGAGGCCCTGGCGAATCCAGTCTCCAAAGCCGAGCGACCGTTTCATGGCCGCGAATATCCTGCCGCCGACAAGCAGGGCGACGGCAAGCGAGGTCGCAGCACCGGCGGCATAGGCGGCCAGCAGGAAGGTCGTCTGCAGATTGGCGCCCTGCAGGGCGGCGCCGGTGAGGACAAGGCCGAGAATCGGCCCGGCGCAGGGCGCCCAGAGCAGGCCGGTGGCGACGCCGAGGATGAGGGCGCTCTTGACCGTCGGCGCGGCGCGTCCACTGCCGCTGGCAACCATATTGTTGCCGAGATCGACGATCGGGCGGGCAAGGGTGCTTGCGAAGCGCGGCGAAAGCAGGCTGGCGCCGAAGAGCGCCAGCAGGACGATCGCGGCAAGGCGGCCATATTCGTTGGCGCGAATGACCCAGCTGCCGCCGACCGCGGCCAGCGTGGCGACCAGGGCGAATGTGGCGGCCATGCCCGCCAGCATCGGCAGCGTGCTGCGGATGAAGGGCTGGCCGGCGCGGGCGAAGACGAAGGGCAAGATCGGGAGGATGCAGGGGCTGAGGATCGTCAGCGCGCCTCCGAGATAGGCAATGATCAGAAGTGTCATCATCGTTTCCTTTGAAACCGATTGATCGGGCTCTGGACGGCGATGGGCCTGAACCAGCAACGGCGGGGATATGGCCGGGCGGACGTATCCCGGATGTGTCCGGTTTTTCGGGAAAATGTACCGAAGTGTTGCTGATCAGCTTGGCCGATACAAAGCGACACAAACCGGCGTCGCGACGGCGGCCAACGATGAAAACGGCGCGATTGTATCGGAATGTATCCCGGCCGCCGGAAGCTACATCAGCATTCAATAATGGTCGCTCATGACATATCGCTGATACAAGTGGAACGTCTTTTGAGGACGTGATTCATTCGACAGGAGAGACCGATGTCAGAGCAAATCAACCATCACCGCCGCCGCTTCTTCGGCATGACGGCCATTGCCCTTGCGGCCGTTGAATTTGGCGTGGCTGGCACGGCTGTCGCCCAGTCGGCGCTGCCTGAGGTGAAGGCCGGAAGCAACACGTCTTTTGAAGCACTGAAGCAGGTGAATGCCGGGGTGCTCGATATCGGTTATGCTGAGGCGGGCAGGGCGGATGGACCGGTCGTGCTGCTACTGCATGGCTGGCCCTATGACATCTATAGTTTCGTCGATGTCGCGCCGCTGCTGGCCTCGGCGGGCTATCGCGTGATCGTGCCTTATCTGCGTGGTTACGGCACGACCCGGTTTCTGGACCAGGCAACGGCGCGCAACGGTCAGCCGTCGGCGCTCGCCGCGGATATGATCGCGCTGCTCGATGCACTCGATATCGAGAAGGCGGTGATTGCCGGTTATGACTGGGGCGGGCGGACGGCCAACATTATGGCGGCATTGTGGCCGGAGCGCTGCAAGGCGATGGTCTCGGTCAGCGGCTATCTGATCGGCAGCCAGGAGGCCAATATGAAGCCGCTGCCGCCGAAGGCTGAGCTGGCCTGGTGGTATCAGTTCTATTTTGCAACCGACCGTGGGCGGCTCGGTTACGAGAGCAATACGCATGATTTCGCAAAGCTCATCTGGCAGACGGCCTCGCCGAAGTGGAATTTCGACGATGCGACTTTCGACAGGTCGGCCGCCGCCTTCGACAATCCCGACCATGTCGCGATCGTCATTCACAATTATCGCTGGCGCCTCGGACTTGTCGAAGGCGAGGCCAAATACGATGCCTATGAGAAGACGCTTGCCGCATTGCCGATGATCTCCGTGCCGACGATCACCATGGAGGGGGATGCGAACGGCGCGCCGCATCCGGAGCCTTCCGCCTATGCCGGAAAATTCTCCGGCCGATACGAGCATCGCACCATCGGCGGCGGCATCGGCCACAACCTGCCGCAGGAGGCACCGCAGGCTTTTGCGCAGGCGGTGATCGACGTCGACCGCTTCTGATCGCAGGCGGCCGGCCGCATTGCTCTGGCCGGCGGAATATGCGTAGGTCGCGTCAGCCGCCTCGATGCCGAGGAGGAGGGCGCGGCTGCTCTATCGGTAAGGGAACAGGGACATATGGATCATGTCGATCACATCCTGGTCGTCGACGACGATCGCGAAATCCGCGAGCTGGTCTCGGGCTATCTGCAGAAGAACGGCCTGAGGACCAGCGTTGCCGCGGACGGGCGGCAGATGCGCAGTTTTCTCGAAGCCAATGCCGTCGACCTGATCGTGCTCGACGTGATGATGCCCGGCGACGACGGGCTGGTGCTGTGCCGCGAACTGCGCGCCGGCCGGCACAAGGCGATCCCGATCCTGATGCTGACGGCCCGCACCGACGAGATGGACCGGATCCTCGGATTGGAAATGGGCGCCGACGACTATCTCGCCAAACCCTTCGCCGCGCGCGAACTGCTGGCCCGCATCAAGGCGGTGCTGCGGCGCACGCGCATGCTGCCGCCCAACCTGCAGATCAGTGAGGCCGGGCAGCTGCTGAGCTTCGGCGACTGGCGGCTCGACACGGTCGCCCGGCATCTTCTCGACAAGGAGGGGACCGCGATTGCACTTAGCGGCGCCGAATACCGGTTGCTTCGCGTCTTCATCGATCACCCGCAGCGGGTGCTGAACCGCGACCAGCTTTTGAGCCTGACGCAGGGCCGCGGCGCCGATCTCTTCGATCGTTCGATCGATCTCCTGGTCAGCCGCCTGCGCCAGCGGCTGGGCGACGATGCGCGTGAACCGACCTACATCAAGACGGTGCGCAGCGAAGGCTATGTCTTTTCCGTTCCCGTCGAAATCATGGAGCTGCGTCCATGAGGGCGGCGATCCCTTCGTTGCCGGGTTTGATGTGGCCGAGGACGTTGCGGTCGCGGATATTCCTTATCCTGCTGATCGGTCTCGCCCTTGCCTACGGGCTCTCCTTCAGCGTGCTCTATATGGAGCGCACCATGTCGGCCAAGGCCGTGATGCTCGGTACGCTGGAGAATGACGTTGCAACGTCGATCGCCGTTCTCGACCGGCTTCCGCCAGCCGAGCGCGGTGATCTCCTCGATCGGCTGAGCCGCGGCAACTACCGCTTCGTGCTCGGACCAGGCCTTCCCGGCGTGCCCGATACGTCGAGCAAGGGGGCGGAGATATCAGGCAAGATCGAGGATGCGATCGGGCACCGCTTTCCGATCAGCATCGAACGGATCCCGGGCGAGGTGAACCGGCTGCAGGCGCATCTGACGCTGAGCGACGGAAGCCCGCTGACGATCGACGTCACGCCGAAGGGCGTCATGCCGATCGCCGCATGGCTGCCCTATGTCTTTATCATCCAGATGCTGCTGCTCATCCTCTGCACCTGGTTTGCGGTTCGCCAGGCGATCCGGCCGCTCGGCGCGCTTGCCGCCGCCGCCGATGCCCTCGACCCCAGCAAGGACGGTTCCGCCTTGAGTGAGGCGGGTCCGAGCGAGGTCGCGCATGCGGCGAGGGCATTCAATGCGATGCGGGAGAGGATCGCCCACTATCTCGAAGAGCGCGTGCAGATACTGGCGGCCATCTCGCACGACCTGCAGACGCCGATCACCCGCATGCGGCTGCGCGCGGATATGGCCGAGGATTCGCCCGAGAAGGACAAGCTGGTGCACGATCTCGGCGAGATCCAGCGCCTCGTCCAGGACGGCATAGCCTATGCTCGCAGCGCCCACGGCAGCGGCGAGAAGAATGCCCGCATCGATCTCGCCTCATTCATCGACAGCATAGCCTACGACTACCAGGACACCGGCAAGGCGGTGACGGTCGTCGGGCTGGTTCAGGGCGCTGCCTTGACCAAGCCACACGCCCTTCGCCGCATCCTGTCGAACTTCATCGACAATGCGTTGAAGTTTGCAGGTGCCGCCGAAATCAGCGTCGAGCACAATGCGGAAAACAATGTCGTCATCACCGTGATGGATCGGGGGCCTGGTATCCCTGACGATATGCTCGAAGCTGCCATGCAGCCCTTCTTCCGGCTGGAGCAATCCCGCAACCGGGAGACCGGCGGCACCGGTCTCGGTCTTGCAATCGCCCAGCAGCTGACGGCCAAGATCGGCGGATCGCTTCGGCTCTACAATCGCGCCGGCGGCGGGCTTGCGGCGGAAGTCACCCTTCGGTGACGGTTGGGGCCGCCGAAAGTTTTCCGGTGGTTTTGTATGGGAAAATGTCCTCGATACCGGATGCTACGTTTTGTGACATTTCGGCCGATTTCGGAAACATGCCGGATATATCAGCCGGTCAAACCACACTCCGTTCAACCCCAGTCGCCTGAGGCGATCCGGTCGCAAGTCGCGACCAATCGTTTGGGGCGACCCACCCAAGGAGTGTTTCCATGACCAAGATCGACAAGGTTCTCTATACCGGCAAGACCCGCACCACCGGCGGGCGCGACGGCGCTTCGCGAAGCGACGACGGCGAGCTGGATATCAAGCTCTCGCCCCCCGGCAGCGCGCGGCCGGGCACCAATCCGGAACAGCTTTTCGCTGCCGGCTGGTCGGCCTGCTTCATCGGCGCAATCGGCATTGCCGCGGGCAAGCTGAAGGTCAAGCTTCCGGCAGAGACCGCCGTGAATGCCGAGATCGATCTCGGAACGACCGACGGCGACTATTTCCTGCAGGCCCGCCTCAGGGTCAGCCTGCCCGGTATCGAAGCGGATGTCGCAAAGGCGCTGGTGGATGAGGCGCACCGGACCTGCCCCTATTCGAAGGCGACGCGCGGCAATATCCATGTCGAATTGACCGTTGCGGGATGACGACCGATCGACCGCACCGATGGAGGATTTGATGCGATTGATGATCATCTGCATTTTGGGCGCGACGGTCTTCGCCGCGCCCTGCATCTACGATGTAAGCTCGCGGGAGCCTTCGCCGCTCGCCGGCCTCATGACGGCGGCGTCCACGGTTTCCTCTTCAGGCCGTCAGGGAGAAAGACAGTGAAACTCTATCAGAACGAAATTTCCTCGGCGACCGCAAGGGTCCGGATCGCGCTCGCCCTGAAGGGGCTGACGGCCGAGGCGCTGCCGGTCACCATCCTCGGCGAAGAGGCCGAGAGCCGGCAGGCCGGATATCGTAGCGTCAATCCGCAGGGGCTGGTGCCGGCCTTGCTGACGGATGATGGCGTTCTCATCACTCAGTCGCTGGCGATCGTCGAATATCTCGATGAGATCCGGCCGCAACCGCCGCTGCTGCCGGATACGGCGGAGGGCAGGGCGCTGGCGCGCTCGATCGCGCTGGGGATCGCAGCCGAGATCCATGCGCTGCTGCCGCCGCGGATCGGCCTGCATCTCAAAACGGCCTTCCAGGCCGACGCCGATGCCATTGCCGCCTGGAGCCGCCATTGGGTTGGCGAGGGAATGGCCGCGGTGGAGACGATGATCGCCGGCCGCAGGCAAGGCGCCTTCGCCGTCGGCGATCGGCCTGGTATTGCCGATATCTTTCTCTTCCCGCAGGCGATCAGCGCCCGGCGCATGGGTTTCGATCTCGCCCGTTGGCCCAATATCACGGAGATTGTCGGTAGGCTCGAGGCGATCCCGGCTTTCCAGGAGAATGCGCCGGCGCCGAGACGATGATGCGATTGGCGAAGAAGCGGCTGCACACGATAGCGGCCGCTTCTTTTCTCAGCGATTGAACCCTTGCCTGCAGATGCGCGGGAGAAAGGGCGGGGAATGAACGTCTTCGACATCCAGGCGGGAGGTGTTATGAAATGCCGTTGTCATCCGCACCGCCGCGATGCGGGTCGAGCTTGCCAATCGCCCTGCCGTGGCTCTTGCCGCCTGCTCTATCCACTGGTGGGCCGCATCTTCCATAGCGGCTACACGAGCTATAATGCGGTGGCGGAGGTGAGCGGCCAGCGCGTGAGCTTGCCGCCTCCATCAAGGAGCTGGGCGAGGCCCGCCTGCTCTCGGCATCGCAGGCGATGAAGGAGGCATGGGGCGACACGCTGCCCGGTGCCCCTGCGGACCTGTGGACGTGGTTGCTCGACCAGCACACCGACAAGCTGCAGGAACTGCTGGCGTTCGTCACCGCCGCCAATCTCAATGGCGTGAAGGCTAAACATGACCAGAGCCGGGGTCTGCTGGAGAACGCCGAACAGGTAGCGGTGGCCGTCGGTCTCTACATGCGCGGGCACTGGACGGCGGATGCGACGTTCCTCAACCGCTTGGGCAAGAGGGGCATGGCCGAGGTGCTGGAGGAGGCCGGGTGCGCTTCGGCGGTAGTGCGCACCATCGAGAAGGCCTCGAAGGCTGAGGTGGTGGCCGAAGCCAAAAAGCAACTGGCCGGTAAGGGCTGGCTCCCGGCTGCGTTGCGCACCGAAGGGCAGGGAGCCTTGCCCGACGCCTCGGCGTAGTTCGCTGACCCGATATGACCATGAAAGCCCGGACCCGTCTCCGGGCTTTTGCTTTGGTGGTACGGTGTCGGTGGCCTGTCCCGGCCGTGGTCGACCCGACCACGCCAGGGCGAGGGGAGCCCCGTGGCCGCTTCCCCTCGCGCTCCCCTCCCGCCCGTTTGACGGATGGCAGCGAATTAGCCGTTATAGGCGCAAAGGGTGAGCGCATTGCCGTCCCAAATGGCGCCAAATTCTGCAGCCCCGGCATCACCATCTCAAGATAAGCGACTATCACAACCGCCGGTGGCTGCAAGTCAAGCACAAAGAAGCCATCCGGCAATCGAAATTATCTGTCTTCGGTATGGAGACCTAACGAGCTGCCCTTGTTGACGTGGTGGACGCGCCGGACTGCGCGTTTTGCCAGTGGCGGGTTCATGAATGAGTAACCGTCGTCTCCGTAACCAGACTTGCATCATTTAAAAATGCATTATTCCTAATAAAGATAGAAACTATGTTCGATTTAACAATCGTTCGCTCGCGAGCCACTAGAAACGATTGCAGGAAAGCAACAGCCCGCGACGAATTTAGCAGAATAACTCCAATAGGAATCTAGGGGGTTCCCGGGTGCGTCCTTCTGTCGCTCTCGGAAATCAAGCTAAGATTGTGAAAACTACTTGATTGAATCATAAAAACGCTTTTATCGTAAAGGTCGATATAACGGGCTTTTGCAAGCATGTGGCGACAGCCAAGGAGAGAAAAGATCATCTTTTATCGCAAGGTTCGCCACTGACTTAGTGAGGATTAAGCCCGCATTTTGCCGGGGAACAATTTTTTTTACTTAGGACATTTTCAACTCTGCTTTGCGCCTTACCTCGGCCGGCTGGCTTGGCTGAAAATTGATATGTGCTGCAATCTTGTTGAAGTCTAAAGGTTGAATAGACCAAGGATGTTATTGTGGAAGATAACTACGAGCGCGATTTCATCGCGTTTCACGAACTGCCTGTTAGATGGCTAATCTGTCTACTGATGGGCCAGATCGCGCCGTTCGTCGCCCTCTTGATGGGCTCGTACGTGCTGGCATATCGCTATTTGCTGAGGCTCCTTGGCTTGGCCGCATTGGTGCTATTTCCGACGATCGCATTCGCTACGAGCGAATTCGAGTTGCAGTGTCACAAGCTCTTACCCTCTGCCGACGCATTTTATGAGAGATGTCAGAAAGACGCCGTTCCTTTTGGCAGAACGTTTTATCCTAGCGGCGGCAACAAGGGGGAAGAAGAATACTACCGTGTTCTCTTCGACGATGACGGCGGAAACTCCCATTTCATCTTGGGTTGCGCCATCGCCAACGCAAATGTGAAAATGGTCAGCATCTACTATAAGACGTCGATCGAACCTCTTCCACCACTAAGGGAAGAATATATCCAGTATGCCGACCTCCAAGGGCATATAGGCCTAAACATTAATGGCCAAAGGCGCATTCTACTCGCGGTTCGGCAAATTGTGACGGACAAGATCCCAGCGCGTTATAATTGGGGCATCACGAATTGCGGCATCAGCGATCTTGAGGGAAGTGCACCAAACCCGAGTAGTTCGAAGCTCTTGAGGGATGACCGGCACCGCCCCATTGGCTTCTGTTATCGGCCTGGCATCCCGTGCGAAACTGAGCCGTATGTCACGCTCTTTGGTCTTGGATCGAATGATGCCGTCTTTATGCCAGATCCAGATATTTTCGTCGACGCAGATGGTACGCTCATCGTTTCTCGATCCCGATATGACGATGCCTGCCAAAACTGGTTGAACGATATATACGGCCCAACAGCCATTATTCTTGAGGGTTGCAGGTAAAGAGACTGACACTATTTTATAAGGTGAGGAAAATGCAAAATTCATCCGTATTTGTACCTTTAGTTCTTCCCAACTACAACGTAATGTCTCCTCTCCAGCTTGAGGCGCCCGGCTTGGGACACGCTGGCTTCATGATTGTCGATTCACTCGGACGCGCTCAATACTATGAGTTCGGGAGATATAGTGCGGCCAAAAATAGCAACCTCATCACGAACCACCCTACTAATTCTGGGAACGTTCGCAGCGTTTCAATTCCGGGTTTGATGTCGTTTGATGAAGATGGAAAGATCTCTCAGAATTCTCTACGCAGTGCATTGGATCATGTGTATGGCGCATCTGGTATGTATAAGTCAGATACCGGAGTTGCTGTGGCTACTCAATTTGGGATCACCGACGAGCAATATCGCGACGTTTCTAAATATCTGAAATCATTCATCGCTAACGTGAACGCCGGCAAGCAATCATACGGCATCCTTGGTGTAAATTGCATCCAGTTTGTGGAGGACGCCGCAAAGGCCGCTAATTTGAAGATTAGCATAACTCAGGATTTGCCGCACACTACCATTCCCAACATCGAAGCGGGGAATATCCTCTCAAGGGCGGGAGCAGGCTTCTTGTATTCCGGCCCGAATTCCTGGTTGGGAAGTGGAATCGAAGCCACAGGAACCATTCATGCGAACGTAGAGAAGTCGCTGGATGCCATCGTCCAGACCGGCAACGCAATTGACCAGTGGGGAACCGCTGCCAGCCAGGGTCTTGCGCCTCTGAATACATTGAACTCGGCACCTCAATTGCCGACCGCCCCCACTCTTCCTGTTGACCCGATAAGTTTCAAGCCCCTCTCTGCTCCTTCGCCACTCACGTCCGTCACTCCACTTACACCTGCATCGTTGTCGGATTTTAGGAATTTCTGGGACGCCTCTTCCTATGACGAGGGCCGTGGATATTCGAGTGGGTCCGGTCGCGGTGGCTCCGCCGATATCTACGGCGGGTATGGCGCGTCATCTTGGAGCGGTGGATCTTCATTCGGCGGCTCGTCTGGAGGTGGTGGCTCGTCTGGAGGTGGTGGCTCGTCTGGAGGTGGTGGCTCGTCTGGAGGCGGCGGCTCGTCTGGAGGTGGCAGCTCGTCCGGAGGTGGTGGCAGCAGCCCATTCGATCAATGGCAAGGGCCGGATGAAGGCGTCAGAGGGCGCACTGCTACCGGTATGGGATGGGGACAATTGTCCAATCCATTCGATCAATGGCAAGGGCCGGATGAAGGCGTCAGAGCGCGCAACGCCCATGACGTGGGGTGGGGGCAAAGATCATCCCATTGGGCGACGGATTCAGGAGATTATGATCCCGACGCGGTCGAAGGTGTACCAGTTCTCCTCGATCTTTCCGGTAACGGTTTGAGCATCGACGAGCTGTCAAACTCCTCGAAATTCGTAGATCTCGATGGCGATGGATATCAGCATCGGACCGCCTGGGCAGGTGCCGGTACCGGTGTGCTTGTCATCGATGCAAATGGTGACGGCAAGATCAGCCAATCGAATGAATTCGTGTTTGCCGAGTGGGACTCTTCGGCGACGAGCGACCTTGAGGCGCTGAAGCATGTCTTCGACACCAATGGCAACGGCAAGCTCGACGCCGGCGATGTCCAATGGTCGAAATTCCGTGTGGATGTAAACGGACAACTCGTCACGCTCGACAGTCTCGGCATCACTTCGATCGACCTGGCGCCGAAGGGCAGCGGCCAGACCTTTAGCGACGGCTCCGCTATCACTGGAACCACGACCTTCACCCGTGCTGATGGCACGACGGGAACCGTCGGTGATGCGCAACTGATGGCTGATGACGACGCCTATATCGTCAAGACGACCAGCGCGACGAAGGCCGACAGTTCGGTCGAGAAGACGATTCTTGCTTACGACAAGGATGGCAGCCTAGCCTTCCGCAATATCGTTACGACAAGCGCTGATGGCAAAAGTGTCCAGACGCAGTTCGACGACGATGGCAATGGCACTTTTGACCGCTCGCAGACCAATGTGCTCACCGTCGATGCATCAGGCGTCCAGACGAAGACCGTCTCCAACTTCAATGCGGATGGGTCGCTTGCGGATCGCACGACGACGATCACCAGCGCCGACCACCTGACCGTGACGACGACAGTCGACCAGGACGGCGACGGCACCGCCGACCAGCGGCAGACTTTTGTCAAAAGCGCCGATGGTTCGACCACCACGACCACGCAACAACTCAGCGTCAACGGGACGCTCCTGTTTGGCACAGCTGTCACCGGCTCCGCCGATGGCCTGACCAAGACGACCAGTCTCGACCGGGACGGGAATGGGGCCTACGAGGATATCGTCACCGAGACCACGACGGTCGCGGCGGATGGCAGCCGCACCAAAACAGTGATCGATCGCAGTTCGAACGGTAAGGTTCTGTCAGAGGTCGACACGTCCACGAGTGCTGACGGCCGCACCATCACCGTATCAGTCGATGCAGACGGTAACGGACCCCGCGAAACCAAAACTGTCACCACATCCAACACAGCGACGTCAGGCGACGTGACGCTCGTCACTTCAACCTACAACACCAACGCATCCTCTATTCTGCGCTCGAAATCGACGACGGTCACCACCGCCAACGGATTGTCGAAGACGACGACGAGCGACGTAAACGCCGACAGCGTGATTGATTTCACCGATACCGATGTGACAGTGATCGATGCCACCAGCCGGACGCAGACCGTGCAGCATCGCACCAAGACCGGGACAACAGGTACGCTGCTGTCGCAGTCGGTCACGAAGACCAGCCTTGACGGCAAGTCTATCACGATCACCGAAGATGCGAATGGTGACACCAAGACCGACAGATTGACCGAGATTGTGGTCGGAACGGATGGCAAGACGACCAAAACGGTCCGCACCCTCAATGCCGACGGCTCGCTGGTCTTGAAGACCATGGCGGTCACATCCGCCGACGGCTTGTCGAAGACGACGAGCACGGACGTCAACGGCGATACTGTCAACGATCTCGTGGTGACGGATGTCATTACCACGTGGTCGGATGGCAGCCGCACTGAAACGGTTACATCGAAGAACGCCAACGGCGCGACCATCGCCTCGACTCTCACCAACACATCGGTCGACAGTCTGACCCAGTACGTCAAGACTGATGCCAACGGTGACGGCGTTTACGAAGACACCACGAAAAGCGTCACCGTTCTGGACAGCACCGGCAAGCGAACGGAAACGGTGAGGAGCACGAGCGCCGACGGAACGCTCAAGACCCAGATCGTCACCGACATTAGCGCCGATCGGCGGACCACCACCATCGTAACGGATGCGGATGGCGATGGCAGGACTGATACGCGCCGGGTCGAGACGGTCTCGGCCAGCGGCAGCGTCAACATCTGGGAGCGGCAATACGCTGCGGATGCATCGACAATCAGCACGACAATCACCGACATCAGCGGCAATGGCCTGACCAAGACCGTATCGGCGGATTTGAACCACGACGGCGTCGGCGATCGCATCACGAACGACCAGACGGTGCTGAATGCCGACGGCAGCAAGACCGAGACGGTCTCTCTGACGAGCAGCGATGCCACGCGTCTGAACAAGAAGACGATCGTCACGTCAGGCAACGGCATGTCGATCACGACGAGCGACTACATCAACGGCGACGAGGTGGTCGATACCAAGACAACTGATGTCACAACATTCGACACCTATGGGCTGCAGTTCCGGACCGTATCGGATTACCGGGGAACGTCGCTCGTAGGATCAACCAAGGTCACGACCAACCTCAACGGCCTTTCCGGATCAACCGACTACGATCTGGACGGCGATGGAACGGTCAATCAGACCTTGTCGTGGAAGAAAACACCGCTCGATCCGCTCGGATCGGTCACCACCACCAAAACGGTCAAGGCAACCGACGCCGCCGCGACGCTAATCTCGCAGACGATCACCACGGTCAGCGCCGACCAGAGAACCACCACCGTGAACACCAAGATCGATGGTGACGCCGTTGTCGACTTTGTAGAAACAATCACCATCGACAACGCCGGAACGCAGAAGGACGAGATCAAGCAGTATAACGCTGCTGGCGCGCTCGAAAGCCAGGCGGTCGCCACTATCTCCGATGACGGGCTGTCGAAGACCTCGAGTTCGGACCTGGACGGCAACGCCGTCTTTGAACTCGTCACGACCGATGTCACGGTGCTGAACACGGACGGCAGCCGCACCGAGACGGTCTCGAAAAAGGGCATCGGCGATGCGCTGATTTCCCGCACGACTTCAAATGTCAGCGCCAGCGGTCTGAGCAAGGCAATAAGCTGGGCCGATGCCAGCGACACGACGGTTCGCTCCTTGAGTGACGTCACCGTTCTCAACGCCGATGGCGGTACGACGGAGACGCTGTCCTACTTCAAGGCGGATGGGACGACGCTGGAAAGCAAGACTGTCGCCACTGTCGCAGCTCATGGTCTTACGACCACGGTCACCGTCGATGTCGACGGTGACAACGTTATCGACAACAAATCGGTCACAGCAAAGCAGACCAACGGCTCGACGATCCAAACCCTTAGTGACTTCGGCGCCAATGCCGCGCTGACGGATACGAAGACCGTCACGACGTCGGCTGACGGCCTGACGCAGACTGTCGAATACGACAGCAATGGCGATGGCACGATCGATAAGAAGACGACCAAGACGACGGTTCTGAAGGCCAATGGCAGCACGGCGACCATGACGAAGGATATCGTCGGCAGCGTCACCAAGAGCATCACGCTGACAGAGGTGTCGGCAGACGGCCTGACCGTGACCACTAAATGGGACACGACAGGCACCGGCGGCGGCACGACCTTCGACAAGAGCCGAACCGATGTCACCGTCCTCAACGCCAATGGCTCGACGACGCAGACGATCAGCAATCTGACCGGCACGGTACTGACCAGCCGCTATCTCGTCACGACAAGCGCCAATGGACTATCGATCACCACCCAGATCGATCCCACAGGTGCCGGCACCTACAGCCAGAAGGCGACCGACGTGACCGTCCTGAATGCCAACGGCACCAAGACGCGGACGGTGGAAAGCACGAAGGCTGATGGTTCGCTGGTCTCCAGGACCATCACCACGATTAGCGCCAACGGCTTGGTCACCTCATCTAGCCAAGAGCGCCCCGGCTTTACCAACCAGACCGTCACCGACACGACCACGGTGCTGGCGGACGGCGCTGTTCGCGAGATCGTCGAGACGAGGGACGGCGGCGGAGCCTTGATCGGCAGGACCGTCACCCTCACAAGCGCCGATAAGCTGACGGTCACCATCGACCGTGACGGAAACGGCGACGGTATCGTCGATCAGCACCAAGAAACGGTCACCGCCAATTCAGGCGTCCAGACATCGGTCACTACCGACTTCAGGGCCGACGGCTCTGTCAGGGACAAGTCGACCGTCGTCGTATCCGCCGACGGTCGCCTGACGACCACGACCTGGGATCTCGATGGCGATGGTGCGATCGATCGTCAGCGGGCGACGAACTTTACCGCGAATGCCGACGGAAGCAGCATCACTGTCATTTCCGATACGGATCTGCCGGCCGGCACGCTGGCTGCAACGACGACGATCCAAACCTCTGCCGATGGCAGACTGAAGACGACGTCGAAAGATACCAACGGTGACGGAACGACCGACCAGGTGGAAACCGTCACCATCGATTCCACGGGCGCCTCGGCTTCCGCGGTCACCAACAATGCGACGGCGCGACTGGTTTCCAACCTGACGCCGGGCGGCGTCTATTGGATCCAGGCAATCGCGGCGAAGATCGAGACGACCACATCGGCGGATGGCCGCACCAAGGTCGCCAAATACGACTACGACGGCAACGGCGTCTACGAGACGATCATGCAGTCGACCATCCAAGTCGACGGCTCCATCGTCACGGCGGTGACAGAAACCAATGCCAGTGGCACGGTGACGGCAAAGGGCACGATCTCGACCAGCGCCGACGGCCTGATCACCACGCTGTCGAAAGATGTCGGCAACAACGGCGGCATCGATCATACCGAGACGGCGGTAATCCATGCCGATGGCTCGATCACCCGGACCAAGGTCGATCTTAACGCCAGCGGAGCAATGATGCAGACGACCGTCGATCAGGTTACCGCGCTCGGCTCGCTTTCCTCCAGCCTCACGACGGACTCGGCTGGCCGCAAGACCGCCGAGACCATCTTCGCTGCGGACGGAAGCTCCTTGACGACGACCTACGACGGGGCGAGCGGGCAGACGTTGAGTGTCGCCAATGCAAATAAGGCCGGCTTACTGACGACCGTGACTTTCTACGACCCGCTGAGTGCGAACACGTGGAAAAGTATCGAGCGGCAATATGACACTGCCGGCAGGGAGACGTTGGAAAAGCAGTTCTACGACGACAACACACGGATCGAGATCAGCTTCGATCCATCAAATGCTGCGGCGTGGTCGCAGATACAACAAAACTATAATGCGGCAGGACAGCTGACGTACAAGCTTGAAACGGGCGACGACGGCTCGAAGACTGCCTACGACGTTGCAGGCACCCAGTCATGGTCGACGATCAAGCAATCCTATGACGCGGCAAACAGGCTTATCGGCGTCGATCAGACCAATGATGACACCACACGCTATGTCACTAGCTATGACCCCGCGAATGCGGCGGTGTGGTCTCGCGTCGACTATTCCTACAACGCCGGCGGTCAGCTCACAGTTCAGAACATCTATTACGACGACGGCGGCAAACGCTATGAGGCATGGGATCGGGCGAATGCTGTAAACTGGTCATACCACCTCGTGATCCAGAATAGCGCCGGGCAGACGACCTACGAAGAAACGAAATTCGATGGCGGTCAAACGGACAAGAGAACGAATGACGTCGGCAACGCTAGCAACTGGTCATATCAGATAGCCTCATACTCGGCATCGGGCGCCCTGATGCAGACGTTCACACAGATGGACGAGGCAAAGAAGTGGTATTACGAATACCAAGACTATCTCAATAACCAGGCATGGACCAGGGACATCATTCGCTTTGACAGGTACGGAGTCAAAACCAGCGGCGATACCTATTTCGATGACGGTACGCGGATAGAGTATGAGTACCATTCCGATCGGGGTGGCACGCTGGATTGGTGGAAGAAATATAACGCCCAAGGGCAAGTCATTGAAACATATTATGCGAATTCCCCGATCCTCCTCGATTTGAATGGCGACAGCCACGTCGATCTTCGTCCTCTTGACTCACTTGGCCCATCTGTAGGCTTCGACTGGGATGGCGATGGTGTTGCAGACGAAACGGCTTGGGTTGGTCCTCAGGATGGTTTCTTGGCAATCGATCTCGGCGCGGATGGTACGACCGGCCCAGACGGCAAGATCGACCAGGCGCGAGAGTTGGCGTTCAGTCTTTGGGACGACACGGCGACATCGGACCTTAACGGCTTGCGGCTCGCCTTCGATACCAATCACGACAACGTCCTTGACATCAACGATGCTCGTTGGAGCGAGTTCAGGGTCTGGCGCGACCTCAACCAGAATGGCGTTAGCGACGCCGGCGAACTGCAGACGATGACCGACGCCGGCATTCGATTGATCAATCTGCTGCCGAGCAGTGATGGGGCGCAATCCTTCTCCGATGGATCGATGATCACAGGCACGAGCTCTTATCAAACTATTGACGGCACGAACCAGTACTTGGTTGGTGACGCAGTTCTCGCCTCGCGGTCAAGCCAAGCGGCAAATGTCGTGTAACCAGATGTACCGCTTCGTGTCGGCGCCTGTGGCGCCGGCATACCCTCTTTTGATTGATCACACACAATGGCCGACATCCAGACAGCATCCGATCCTAGCGCGGCGGAGGCAGAGACTACAGGCGAGCCACAACCCGTACCGGAAGCAGCGATCGCCGACAGCGGGCTGGCGGCGATTGCTGCCGTTGCCGGTTATTTCCGGATCGCATCGCGTCCTGATACGCTGAGCCGGGAACTCGCCCTGACGAGCCAGGCGACGCATGACGACCTACTGCGCGCCGCAAAAATCATCGGCTTGAAGGCGCGCATCGTCCGGGCAGATCATGCCAAACGGCTGACGACCCTTCCGGCGCCCGCCCTTGCCTCGTTGAAGGATGGCACCTTCGCAGTCTTTGCCGGCGCGGCCGCCGAGGGGCGATATCGCCTGATCAATCCCATCGATTTCTCCGCCCGCAGTGTCGAGGCCGGCGAGCTTCTCGCTCTGACCTCGGGCGAGTTCATTCTCGTCCAGCGTCTCTTTGCCGGCCCCGGCGCCTCGCAGCAGAATTTCGGCTTCCGCTGGCTCCTGCCGGCGATCTGGCGCTATCGGCGGGCGTTCGGCCATGTGCTGATCGCTTCCCTCGTCATCCAGATCTTCGCGCTGGTGACGCCGCTGTTCTTCCAGGTCGTCGTCGACAAGGTGCTGGCGCATCGCAGCTATTCCACGCTGATCGTGCTCGTCATCGGCCTCGCCGCCGTCGGGCTCTTCGATGTCGTCCTCCAATATCTCAGAACCTATGCGCTGTCGCACACGACCAATCGCATCGATGTCGAGCTCGGCCGGCGGCTGTTCCGTCATCTCCTCAACCTGCCGCTCAGCTATTTCGAAACGCGCGCCACCGGCCAAACGGTCGCAAGAGTCCGCGAGCTCGAAACCATCCGCAACTTCCTCACCGGCCAGGGCCTGTTCTCCGGCCTGGATCTGATCTTCACCATCATCTTCATCTTCGTGCTGTTTTCCTATTCGCCGAAGCTCGCCTGGATCGTCGTCGCCTCCATTCCCTTCTACATGGCGATCGGCTTTCTGATCCGTCCCTTCCTCAAGGAGCGGATCGACGAGAAATTCGAGCGCGGCGCTTTCAGCCAGCAATTGCTCGTCGAAACCGTCGTCGGCATCCAGACGCTGAAGGCCTCGGCCGTCGAGCCGGTGGTCTCCTCCCAGTGGGAAGAGCGGCTGGCCGCCTATGTGCGGTCGTCGTTTCTCGCGACCATGCTGGCGGCGAAGGGTCAGAACGCCATCCAGTATATCAACAAGATCACCTCCGCCGCCCTGCTCCTCTTTGGCGCGCAGGCGGTCATCGACGGTGAATTGACCGTCGGGGCGCTGGTTGCCTTCAACATGATCGCAGGCCAGGTCTCGCAGCCGATCCTGCGCCTGTCGCAGCTCTGGCAGGATTTCCAGCAGGTGCAGGTCTCCGTCGCCAGGCTTTCGGATATTCTGAACGCTCCCCAGGAGCCGCGCCCGAGCGTCGCCGTCAGCCTGCCGCCGCCGAAAGGCGCGATCGGCTTCAAGTCGGTGAACTTCCGCTATTCCCCGGATGGTCAGGATGTTCTGAAGGACATCAGCTTTTCGATCCGGCCCGGCGAAGTCATCGGCATTGTCGGCCCCTCCGGCTCCGGCAAATCGACGCTGACCAAGCTGGTGCAGCGTTTCTATATCCCGAACAGCGGCCAGGTCTTCGTTGACGGCCAGGATATCGCCCAGGTCGATCCGGCCTGGTTGCGGTCGAATATCGGCGTCGTGCTTCAGGAAAACATGCTGTTCAACCGGACGATCCATGACAATATCTGCATGGTCAATCCGGCCATGTCGCGGGCCGCCGCCATCCAGATGGCGCGACTCTCCGGCGCCGACGAGTTCATCGCCAAACTGCCGCGCGGCTACGACACGCTGATCGAAGAGCGCGGCGCCAATCTCTCCGGCGGCCAAAGGCAGCGGCTGGCCATTGCGCGTGCGCTTGCCACCAATCCACCGATCCTGATGCTCGACGAAGCCACCAGCGCGCTCGACTATGAGAGCGAGCGCATCATCCTCGGCAACATGCGCGAGATCGTCCGCGGCCGCACCGTCATCATCATCGCCCATCGTCTGGCGACCGTGCGGCACTGCAACCGCATCATCGGCATGAAGGACGGCCGCATCGTCGAAGAAGGAACCCACGAGCAGCTGCTTGCCCGCCCGAACGGGCTTTATGCCCATCTCTGGCAATTGCAGACGGGGCCTCTTGAATCATGAACCAGAACGTCCAGCCACCCCGGCTTCCGCCGAAGCCTCCGAAACGATTGCGGGTCGACAACGAGTTCTTGCCGGCCGCGCTCGAAATCCTGGAAACGCCGGCCTCGCCGATCCGCACCGCGCTCATCTGGTTCATCTGCCTGCTTACCGCCGGCGCGCTGGTCTGGAGTTATGTCGGCACTTTCGATATCGTCGCGACAGCACAGGGAAAGATCCAGCCGACCGGACGCGTGAAGGTGATCCAGTCCATCGAGGTCGGCAAGACGATTGCCGTCCCGGTGTCGAACGGCGCCAAGGTGGAAGCCGGCGATGTTCTCGTCGAGCTTGACCCGACCGAAGCGCGCGCCGAGGTCGACACGCTATCCATCAACCTTTCGGCGCTACGCGCGGAAGTCGCCAGACGTAAAGCAGCATTGGCTGAGGTAGAGGCGTGGCTGCATAGCGATCTCTGGAGCGGAGAACGCCGGATTGAGATCGCTCCCGAATTTGCCGATTCCATACCAGCCGACATCCGCGCGCGCGAGACGCTGCTCTACAATTCCGATCTCGAGCAGCTCTCATCGACGCTGGACAGCCTCGCAGCCCAGCGCAACCAGCAGCTTGCCGCTTCGAAAAGATACAGCGAGATGATCACCGCTCAACAGGCACTGGTCGCCACGCTCGAAGACCGCGTCTCCATGCGCTCCAACCTCGTTGACATGAGTGCAGGTCCGAGATCCGGCGTCATCGATGCCGTCGAGGTCAAGCAGAAGGAAGAGGCAAATCTCGCCGAGCAGATCGGTCAGCGGGCGGAGGTGGAGATGGCGATCGCTGCAGCGACCAGCGAAGGCCTGAAAACACTCAAGACCTTCGTCGCCGATAACGCTGAGAAGCAGGCAGCAGCATCACGAGAGATCGACGAGAAGGAACAGCAACTGGTCAAAGCCGCCAAGCGGCTCGACTCGATGACGATCAAAAGCCCGATCAAGGGTATAGTTCAGACATCGGCCATCACAACGGTCGGCCAGGTGGTGACATCAGGCGCCGAGCTGATGCGGATCGTGCCGGACGACTCATCTTTCGAAATCGAGGCTTATCTGCCGAACCGTGACATCGGCTTCGTCTCGTCGGGCCAGCACGCCGTCATCAAGGTCGAGGCCTTTCCCTTTACGCGCTACGGCATCCTGAATGGCACGGTCACCCGTGTCGCGACCGATGCTATTCCCGAACCGGATGCGCAGCAGCTCGAAGGTCAGCCCGCCAAGGAGCTGCAGAGTCTGATCCCTATCGGCAATGCCCAACGCGTCCAGAACCTGGTCTTCCCCGTCGTCATCAAGCCAGACGTCGCAAGCATCAACATCGATGGAGCGCGCGTACCCCTCTCTCCCGGCATGTCTGTCACCGTCGAGGTCAAGACCGGCAGCCGCCGCATCCTCGAATATCTCTACTCGCCGCTCGCCGAAATTGCCTCGGAAGCGATGCAGGAGCGATGAACGGAAGTAGTATTATCGGCGGCGCTCGATCGCGGTCACGGAAACCTCAACAGATCTACCGCGAGGGCGGCTCGCTTCTTCCGTCATATCGCCTCGTTTGGTGCAGGATGTAACGTGGACGTCAAATCACACCCGAAACGATGATGCGATCAATGAAGAAGCGGCCGCGCGCGATGGCGGCCGCTTCTCTTCTCAGCGGTTGACCCTTGCCTGCAGATGCGCGGGATACCGATCGCCTTCCACCTTGATGGTGGCGAGCGCGCTTTCGATATTGCCGAGATCCTCCGCTGTCAGTTCGACCCCGGCGGCGGCGATGTTCTCCTCCAGGCGGTGCAGCTTGGTGGTGCCGGGGATCGGCATGATCCAGGGTTTTTGCGCCAGCAGCCAGGCGAGCGCCACCTGCGCCGAGGTTGCCTTCTTGCGCGCGGCGATCTCTGCGAGGAGATCGACGAGCGCCTGGTTGGCCTTTCGCGCTTCTGCCGAAAACCGCGGCACGATGTTGCGGAAGTCCTTGCTGTCGAAGCTGGTCGTCTCGTTAATCGCGCCGGTGAGGAAGCCCTTGCCGAGCGGGCTGAACGGCACGAAGCCGATGCCGAGCTCTTCGAGCACCGGTAGGATCTCCTGCTCGGGCTCGCGCCACCAGAGCGAATATTCGCTCTGCAGCGCCGTCACCGGCTGGACCGCATGGGCGCGGCGGATCGTCTGGGCGCCGGCTTCCGAGAGGCCGAAATGCTTGACCTTGCCTTCAGCGATCAGCGTCTTGACCGTGCCTGCGACATCCTCGATCGGAACATCCGGATCGACGCGATGCTGGTAGAACAGATCGATGACATCGGTCTTCAAGCGCTTCAGCGCCTGGTCGGCAACCGCGCGGATCTGCTCCGGACGGCTGTTCATGCCGCTCTGGCCGCCATTGGCATCGAAGTTGAAGCCGAATTTCGTGGCGATCACCACCTCGCCGCGGAAGGGAGCAAGCGCTTCTCCCAGAAGCTCTTCGTTCTTATAGGGTCCATAGGCCTCGGCGGTGTCGAAGAAGGTTACGCCGCGTTCGAATGCCTGCCGGATCAGGGCGACCGCTTCCTGAATATCTGTCGCCGGACCATATCCATAACTCAGCCCCATGCAGCCGAGACCGATGGCCGAGACTTCAAGTCCGCTCTTTCCGAGTTCACGCTTTTGCATCGCCGTTTCCTTTCCTAAAGCACGTCGCGTCAAACTTGATTCAAGCGACGCGCTTTAGCTCTTTGTTTTTACTCATGTCGTTGCCGCAAAACCGCGGCCACTTTTGCGCGACATGCTTTAAGCTTGATATTGCGTGTCGGTGACGTGCTCCATCCAGTCGACCACCTTGCCGTCGAGCTGTTCCTGGATGGCGATATGGGTCATTGCCGTCGTCGGCGCTGCGCCGTGCCAATGGCGTTCATCCGGTGCGAACCAGACGACGTCGCCGGCGCGGATCTCCTCGATCGGCCCGCCTTCGCGCTGGACGCGGCCGCAGCCGGATGTGACGATCAGCGTCTGGCCAAGCGGATGGGTGTGCCAGGCGGTGCGGGCGCCGGGCTCGAAAGTGACACTGGCGCCGGCCGCGCGGGCCGGGTCGGTCACCTGAAACAGAGGATCGATGCGCACCGTGCCGGTGAACCAGTCCGCCGGTCCCTTGGCCGAAGGCTGCGAGCCGCTTCGCTTGATTTCCATGATCGTCCTTTCCTGTGTCGGAGACTGTGGGACGGTTCGTCCGCCGCGGCGGATGTCTTCGTCCTCAGATGACAGGATATTTAGCGCGTGCCTTTGGTCGCGATTAGATGGTAGTTGTGGCAAGGACTTATGAGAAAGTTTCATAAATGCTGCGTCCAGCCGTCAATGATCTGATCGCCTTCCTTGCCGTTGCCCGCGCACGGAGCTTCACGAAGGCGGCAGGGAGGCTCGGCGTGTCGCAATCGGCGCTCAGCCATACCATCCGGGGACTTGAGGAGCGGCTTGGGTTGCGCTTGCTGACACGCACGACGCGCAGCGTCTCGCCGACGGAGGCGGGTGAACGCCTGCTTCTCACCATCGGCCCGCGGATCGACGAGATCGAGACAGAGCTTGCGGCCTTGAGCGCGTTTCGGGAAAAGCCGGCCGGCACCGTCCGCATCAATGCCGGAGAACATGCGGCGGATGCCATCCTCTGGCCCGCCTTGGAAAAACTCCTGCCTGACTATCCCGACATCCATGTCGAGATCATCGTCGATTACGGCCTGACCGACATCGTCGCCGAACGCTACGATGCGGGTGTGCGCCTCGGTGAACAGGTGGCGAAGGATATGATTGCGGTGCGCATCGGCCCCGACATGCGCATGGCTGTGGTCGGTGCTCCCGCCTATTTCGAGATGCGGTCGACACCGTTGACGCCGCGGGATCTCACCGATCACAACTGCATCAATCTGCGCCTGCCGACCTATGGCAGTGTCTATGCCTGGGAGTTCGAGCGGGACGGGCACGAGATGAACGTTCGCGTCGAGGGACAGTTGACCTTCAATAACATCGCCCTCAGGCTGAACGCTGCGCTTGCCGGGGCGGGACTGACATATCTGCCTGAAGATGCCGTGCAGGCGCATCTTGCCGACGGGCGGCTGGTGCGCGTGCTTGAAGACTGGTGTGCGCCGTTCCCCGGCTACCATCTCTACTATCCCAGCCGCCGGCACGCTTCGGCGGCCTTCACCCTTCTCGTCGATGCGCTTCGTTATCGAGGATAGCAGCCGACATTTACAGATCCCGCCAATCAGCGGGTATCCGCGCAGAGCCTGTTCCACCTCCTGAGAGGCTCTATGCCGCAGGCGAAAACATGCTGCGCCGGCGATTTGACATTCCATCAGTCGCCACTAATTGACACTTGAAACTGAAGGAAACAATGAATGAATACTGCGCTTCCTGCCACGAAAGCCCGGACCGGGGTGTCCGGTTTGGACACAATACTGGCGGGAGGGCTTTCGACGGGCCACGTTTTTCTCCTGGAGGGAAATCCTGGAGCGGGCAAGACAACCATTGCACTGCAGTTTCTGATCGAAGGGGCGCGGCTCGGCGAGCAGGGGCTCTACATCACCCTTTCGGAAACCGAGAGCGAGCTGCGGGCCGGTGCCGCATCGCACGGCATGGCGATCGACGGAAATATCGAGGTCTTCGAACTCGTGCCTCCGGAAAGCTTGCTGGATACAGACCAGCAGCAAAGCCTGCTTTATTCGTCGGATCTTGAACTCGGTGAGTCGACACAAGAAATCTTCACGGCTTTCGAGCGGGTCAAACCGAGCCGGGTGGTTCTCGACAGCCTGTCCGAAATAAGGCTGCTGGCCCAAAGCTCGCTGCGTTACCGCCGGCAGATTCTTGCGCTCAAACATTATTTTGCCCGACAGGGGGCGACCGTCCTTCTCCTCGACGATATGACTTCCGACACGCTCGACAAGACGGTGCACAGTGTGGTGCACGGGGTGATCCATCTCGACGAGCTGGCGCCGAATTACGGCGCCGAACGTCGACGCTTAAGGGTGATGAAATACCGTGGGCAGGCCTTCCTCGGTGGCTATCATGATTTCATCATCCAGACCGGCGGTGTCGTCGTATTTCCGCGCCTCGTCGCCGCCGAACACAGGACGAGTTATGCACGCGATCAGCTTTCCAGCGGTATTTCCGGGCTGGACCTGCTCCTCGGCGGTGGGCTCGAACGGGGATCGAGTACGCTGATCCTCGGTCCTGCCGGCACCGGCAAGAGCACCTTCTCTTTTCAATTTGTGATGGCGGCCATCGCGCGCGGCGAAAAGGCGGCTGTTTTCATTTTTGACGAGGAACTCGGCTTGCTGCTCATGCGCCTGAAACAGCTCGGCATGGATCTCGAGGCCCTGAGGGATGAGGGTCTGCTGCATATCGAGCAGCTCGATGCCGCGGAGTTGTCGCCCGGTGAATTTGCCCATCGCGTATGTGCTTCCGTCGACAGGTCGGGAGCGAAAACCGTGGTCATCGACAGCATCAACGGCTATCAGGCCTCGATGCCGGATGAAAATTCGCTGATATTGCACATGCATGAGCTGTTGCAATATCTGAACAGGCAAGGCGCAAACACCTTCCTCACCGTCGCCCAGCACGGACTGGTCGGCGACATGAAGGCACCCGTCGACGTGACCTATCTCGCCGACACCGTCATCTTGCTGCGTTACTTCGAGGCGGTCGGACGTGTGCGGCGAGCGGTCTCCGTCGTCAAGAAGAGGACGGGCTACCACGAGGACACCATCCGGGAGTATCGGATCGATGCCGGCGGCCTGACTTTCGGAGAGCCCATCGTCGGTTTCCAGGGGGTGCTTCGCGGCGTTCCGGAATTCGTCTCAACGTCCGCTCCGCTTTTGCCCACCGACAACGAGGACGGCGGCAATTCCTAATTTTAACAACCCGAAGGCCCTGATCTATGCACCGGCCGGACGCGATGCCCAGGTCGCGGCATCGTTGACCGATGAGACTGGACTGCCATCGATAGCCGTTACCGATTTGACACTCTTCGCGTCATCACTCGATGATGAAATCGCGGTTGGCATTCTGACTGAGGAGGCCGTCCGCGGGAGCGACCTGAAACCGATTGCTGCCTGGGTTGCCGGTCAGCCAAGCTGGTCCGACCTGCCGTTCATCGTTCTCACCCAACGCGGTGGGGGACCTGAACGAAATCCCGCCGCCGCGATGCTTTCCGAGGTTCTCGGCAATGTGACTTTTCTGGAGAGGCCGTTCCATGCCACGTCCTTCATCAGCGTTGCGCGGACCGCACTGAAAGGCCGGCTGCGCCAATATGAAGCGCGCGCCCGGCTCGAGGCTCTGGGCGAGGGAGAGCGGCGGTTGCAGACCGCGCTCGCCGCCGGCCGCCTTGGTGCATGGGAGCTGGAACTGTCCACGATGGCCCTGTCGGCTTCGGCGACCTGCAAGGAAATCTTCGGCCGAGCGCCGGATGATGAGGTGAGCTACGACGATCTGGTTGCGAGCATCCACCCCGACGATCGCGAGCTTGTTCTGGCACGCCTGCGGCAGACGATCGATACCGGTCGCGACTATTCGATCGAACACAGGACGATCTGGCCGGATGGATCACTGCATTGGACCGAGGTGCATGCCCAGCTTTATGCGGACAGATATGGATCGGCCAGGAAGCTTGTCGGGGTCTGCTCCGATACCACCGTCCGCAAGACCATCGAGGAAAATCTGAGACGGCTCAATGAGACGCTCGAAGAGCGTGTCAGGGAACGGACCCGGGAGGTCAATGCCGCCCACCAGACCCTGCTCGAAGAGGTCGCCCAACGTGAGAGAGCCGAGGAGCAGCTTCGCCAATCCCAGAAAATGGAGGCGATCGGTCAACTCACAGGCGGCGTTGCGCATGATTTCAACAATCTGCTGATGGTGGTTCTCGGAAATCTGGAACTGCTCGGCAAACACGTTGCCGGAGATGCCAAGGCGGCGCGTCTGGTCGATGGCGCCCTTCAAGGCGCGCGCCGCGGCGCGGCGCTGACGCAGCGCCTGCTGGCTTTTGCCAGGCAGCAGGATCTGCAGGTCAAGCCCCTCGATCTGGCCGAACTGGTCTCCGGCATGAATGACCTGCTGCGGCGTTCGGTCGGATCCTCCGTCAGCATCGAGACCATTCTGCCGGCGGCTTTGCCGCCCGCCTTGGTCGATGCGAACCAGCTCGAACTGGCGCTGCTCAACCTTGCGGTCAATGCCCGTGATGCGATGCCTGATGGCGGAAAACTATCGATATCGCTGCGCGAGGAACAGGTTGCCGGTCATCACGCCGATCTCGGCGAGGGAACCTATCTGGTGTTGGCGGTGGCCGACAGCGGCACCGGCATGGACGCGGAGACGCTGAAGAAGGCAGTCGACCCGTTTTTCTCGACCAAGGAACTCGGAAAGGGCACCGGCCTGGGCTTGTCGATGATCCATGGACTTGCCGTTCAGCTCAATGGCGCACTTCTTCTGATAAGTGCGCCTGGGGTGGGAACGACCGCCGAATTGTGGCTTCCGGCGACCGAACGCTGGCCTGAGCGGCGCGCCGAGCCGGAGCAGCCCACCCCACGGGCCGCATCCAGACTGAAGATCTTGCTGGTCGACGACGATGCCTTGATCGCCATGAGTTCGGTCGACATGCTCGAAGATCTCGGCCATGAGGTCGTCGAGACAAATTCCGGTGCAGCGGCCCTGGAGTTAATCACGGCTGGTCAGCATTTCGATATGATGATCACCGACTATTCGATGCCCGGTATGACCGGCGCACAGCTTGCCGAAGCCGTGCGCGACATTCATCCGGGGCTGCCGATCGTGCTGGCAACGGGTTATGCCGACCTTCCCGCCGGCACCGATATCGATATTCCGAGGTTGGGAAAGCCTTATAATCAGGCCCAGCTTGCGAAGGAAATCGCCAAGGCGCTGGCCCGCGAGAGGGGTCCGGGGATGGGATCCGTCAGCGCGCGTGGTTCAGGGACGCTGTTCAAGGCCGACGATCGCTGCGATGAAATCGGCGATGGCGCCCGTATCGTCTAGATCGAAGACGGGCAGGGCGGTATCCGTAACGGCATGATCGGCGGCGATGGCGCGGATATGAGGATCGCTCGGCGCCAGCGGCTGGCGATTGGCGGCCTCCAGGCGGCGGGCCTCGATCTTCGGGATCGGCTCGCGCTTGTAGCCTTCGATCAGCACGAGATCGCAGGGGGCGAGACGGGCAAGGATTTCCTCGAATTCCGGTTCGGGCGCGCCGCGCAGCTCGTGCATGATGGCGTAGCGGGTGCCGGAGACGATGGTGACTTCATGGGCGCCGGCCTCGCGATGCCGGTAGCTGTCGGCCCCGACCTTGTCGATGTCGAAATCGTGATGGGCGTGCTTGATCGTCGAGATCGTGTAGCCGCGGCGGGCGAATTCCGTCACCAGCCGGACGGCGAGCCCCGTCTTGCCCGAGTTCTTCCAGCCGGCGATGCCGAAGATTTTGGGTGCGGTCATGCGCGAAGGGCCTCCAGCCAGCGTTCCGCCTCGATCAGGTCGTCAGGCGTGTTGATGTTGAAGAAGGGATCGAGCAGGCTGGCCCGGGTCGGATGCAGCGGAAACGCCACTTCCGTTACGTCATGCCGTAACAGGAAGTCGCGCACGCGGCGCTTTTCGTCGGTGGCGATCCAGGTCTCGAGATCGGCGGCGAGCGTCACCGGCCAGAGCCCGAAAACGGGATGGCTGCGGCCTTCGGAAGCGGCAATGGCGATCTGCGATGGGCGTTCGAGCGCTGCGGCCAACCGGGCGACGAGATCGGTCGGGAAGAACGGGCAATCCACAGAGACGGTGACGACATGGGTGATCGCGGGAACGGTGGCGGCATAGACCATCGCCGCATGGATGCCGGCCAATGGCCCAGCCTTGCCGGGAAACCGGTCTGGGACGACAGGCGCATCCTCGCCGGCGGCATCGGCATTGACGGCAACGGGGGCGACCTGTTGCGAAAGGCGGGTCAGCACATGGCGGAGCAGGCTTTCGGCCCCGAGCATTGCGCCCGCCTTGTCGCGGCCCATGCGCTGCGATCGGCCGCCGGCCAGCACGACGCCTGCTATATCGGATCTGTCGAGTGAGAATTCTGTCATCATCCTGCCTCAAACCGGTGATCGCGGCGCGGATTCCTGCGCGATCGGCGGCACGCGGCGCTTGGCTTCACGATAGAACGTATAGAGGCCGGAAGCGATGACGATCGCAGCTCCGAGCAGCGTCCAGTTGTCGGGCACTTCGGCGAAGAAGAAAAAGCCGAGCAGCGAGGAAAAGATAAGGCTGGTATAGCGGAATGGTGCGACGAAGGAGATTTCGCCGGTGCGCATGGCGAGGATCACCGACTGATAGCCGACGAGCACCAGCACCGAGGCGAGCAGGAGATGTCCGAGCGACGTGGCGCTAACCGGCTGCCAGCCGCCGAGCACCGGGAGGAGCAAAGCGCCGAAGACGGAGATGGAGACGGCGGTGATGACGGTGATCATCAGCGAGGGAATCTCCGGATCGATCGAGCGGGTGGCGAGATCGCGGCCGGCCGTCGTCAGCACCGCGCCGACGCAGAGCAGGGCGGCGGCGGTGAAACCTTCCGGTCCGGGGCGGATGATGATCATCACTCCGACGAGGCCGACTGTTATCGCCGACCAGCGCCGCCAGCCGACGGGCTCGCGGAAAAAGAGCGCAGCGCCGAAGGTGACGACCAGCGGCAGCGATTGCAGGATCGCCGAGGCATTGGCGATCGGCATCATCCCGAGCGCGGTGATATAGGTGACGGCGGATAACATCTCGCAGATGATGCGGAGAATGATGATCGGCTTAAGCACGAGGCGCCAGGAGCGCAGCGCGCCCATTTTCCTGGCGATCAGATAAACGAGCAGGCTGGTGAAGAGGCCACGCAGGAACATGATCTCGCCGGCATTCATATAGGCGACCACCGATTTGGAGAGAGCATCGCTCGCGGAAAAGCCGGCCATCGCCATGCTCATATAGATGGCGCCCTCAGTATTGCGTGACCGCGGCATGAAGAGATTCCCTTTACCTGTGCGCCCCTTCTTAGTCGGGAAGATACATGAAGGGAATCGGATGAATGTCACACCCGGGATAAATCGATGACGCACCGCACAATGGTGCTGACGCTGGGGTAGGTGTGTGTTTGGGACACCCAGCAAGTCAGCGTTTTACAATGCAAATTCCGATGTTTCCAACGCGTCGATCGAGACTTCCGACCTCCTTCGGCGATGAAGCTAATCACTGGCCGAGATCATCGGTCATAGGCGTTTTTCGTTTGTCCGCGCGGGAAACGGGTGGCTGCATCGCCGGATGTTTGCGATCCCGGATGCCTCGACAACTGAGGAGAAACGGACATGGCACTTCTGAACGACAAGGTCGCGATCATCACCGGCGCAAGCTCCGGCATCGGCCGCGCGGCGGCGAAACTTTTTGCGCGGGAGGGTGCGAAGCTGGTGGTCACCGGTCGGCGACAGGCGGCGCTTGATGCCGTCGTCGGCGAAATCGAGGCGGAGAGCGGGCAGGCCGTCGCCATATCGGGCGATGTCCGGGACGAGACGCTGCAGGCAAGGCTCGTCGAGACTGCGGTCTCACGCTTTGGCCGGCTCGACATAGGTTTCAACAATGCCGGCATCCTCGGCGAGATGGGGCCGGTCGCCGGGCTGTCGCTCGAGGGTTGGCGCGAAACGATCGAGACCAATCTCACCGCCGCCTTCGTCGGCGCCAAACACCAGTCGGCGGCGATGGGAAAAGGCGGCGGGTCGCTGATCTTCACCTCCACTTTCGTCGGCCACACCGCCGGCATGCCTGGGATGGCCGCCTATGCGGCTGGTAAGGCGGGGCTTATCGGCTTCGTGCAGGTGCTCGCCGCCGAACTCGGCCGGCAGAACATCCGCGTCAACGCGCTGCTGCCCGGCGGCACCGATACGCCGGCTGCGATCACCAACGCGCCCGATGCGACGCCGGAACTGCTCGCTTTTGTGGAGGGGCTGCATGCGCTGAAGCGCATGGCCCAGCCGGAAGAGATCGCCAATGCGGCGTTGTTCCTGGCCTCCGACATGTCGAGTTTCGTGACCGGGACCGCGATGCTCGCCGACGGCGGGGTTTCAATCAGCCGGACGTAGGATGGGTGAGGGCGGGATCGGCAGGCTAAAGCGCGTCGCGATCTTTCAGATTCGCTTGTCACGCTTTAGGTCTCTGTTTTTAGCATGTCTTTATCGCAAACCGCTGCACCGTTTTGCGAGACATGCTCCATGGTCGCGGACCTGTTGAAATCCATCCGTCACCGATGCGCCGCGGGCCTATGCGGCATCGAGAGGCGCGGCCCCGCGTGCGGTTCATTCGGCGCCGGCAATGCGTGAGAAAGCGGCGAGAACAGTGCGCTCAGACTGCATCAGATACACCTCAAGTGCCGCTGAGGCTTCGGCCGTCATCCCTGCCTCAAGCTTTTCAAGGATCGCCGCATTGAGGTCGACGTAAGGAGCGTGCAACAACTCGGGCTCGGAAAGCAGGCCGAAGCTGAGGCGCAGCTCTGCGGCGATCTGCGCATAAAAGATGTTCAGACGGTGACTGTCGGCGAGATCTACGATCGCCGCGTGAAAGACCATGTTCTCACTGCCGACCATGCCCCAGTCCTTGGCCTCGCGCGCGAGCTTGGCACGCGTGACGGCCGCGCGCATGCGTGCCACCGCCGGATGGTTGGGATACGCCTTGGCGAGCGCCTGGCATTCGATCACACGGCGCACGCGATAGATGTCGATGATCGAGGCCATACTGGGTGTGGCGACAAAAACGCCGCGATTCGGCTCGTGCCGCAAGAGCCCCTCTTTTGTCAGGAGGCGGAATGCCTCACGCAAAGAGTTGCGCGATACATCCAGGCCTGCACTTAGCGCTGTCTCGGAAAGGCGCTGGCCCGGCTTCAATTCGCCAGCAATCAGTTTGTCGCGGATTTCCTCCGCCAGCCGCGACGCAAGCGCCGATGTGATATTTTGTTCGACCATCAAAGCCCCTAATGCACAGGCACGGATGAAACGTCCGCGCTCTTGCGCATCGATATAGCGGTTTGCATCTCCGGGAGCCATAAGAGGAGTGGCTTGACCACGCGGGCCGGGTCAACGCCAGGCGCCGTACATGGCCCCCCGGGCAGACAGGAAACGAAAAGTCCGCAACCGCTTCCTTATCGTTGATGCACAAAAGGAGGCAAGCGCCACTTCGGATTTGGCAGCACTTGCAACAATCAAGGAAATCGCGCCCAAATGAGTTGATTGCCGCCGAATTTTGGCCGCCTGGTAGAACGATATAGAAAAATCGTTGAACAATCGTGACAGAATTGTAAAACATGTCACCGTGATGCCTGTCAACAAACCTAGGCGGGCCCGCCGAGAATTCGGCGGCGATCTGCACATAAGGAGGGGTTCATGGAACAGTCAGCCATTTCAATTGCAGCCGCTGCGCCGGCGCAGATGTCGGCCAAGTCGCGCCGCGCTGCGCTGATGGCGGCCATCTTCCTGATGGCCACTTCTGCCATCGGTCCGGGCTTCATCACCCAGACGGCGACGTTCACAACAAAACTCGGTGCGGCCTTCGCCTTCGCGATCCTTGCCTCTATCCTGATCGATTTCGTCGTTCAGCTGAACATCTGGCGGATCGTGACGCTGACGAAGATGCGGGCTTCCGATCTCGCCAATGCGGCCCTCCCGGGCTCCGGCTATCTGCTCGCAATTCTCGTCATCGTCGGCGGATTGTTCTTCAACATCGGCAACATCGGGGGCACAGGCCTCGGCATCAATGCGATGATCGGCCTTGATCCCAAGCTTGGCGGGGCGATCAGCGCGCTGCTTTCGATCGGCATCTTCCTGTCGAAGCGTGCCGGCATGGCGGTCGATCGCTTCATTATCCTGGCTGGTATCCTGATGATCGCCTTGACAGTCTATGTCGCCTTCGCCTCGGCTCCGCCAGTTGGCGACGCGCTGTTCCAGACCTTTCTGCCGTCCACCATCGATTTCGCCACCATCACCACCATCGTCGGCGGCACGGTCGGGGGCTACATCACCTATTCCGGCGCACACCGACTGCTCGACAAGGGCACGGTCGGCATCGAGAATCTCGGTGCGATCAACCGTGCAGCGCTGACCGGCATCGCCGTCACCGGCCTGATGCGCTACGTGCTTTTCCTGGCCGTCCTCGGCGTGGTTGCGGGCGGGGCGGCCATCGATGTTTCCGGCGCAGGTGCGAATCCGGCTGCTCAGGCTTTCCAGGCCGCGGCTGGCAACATTGGCCTGCGCATCTTCGGCGTCATCCTCTGGGCCGCCGCGATCACATCTGTCATCGGCGCCGCTTACACCTCGGTCTCCTTCATCACCATTTTCAAGAAAGACATCACCGAGCGGGCCCGCAACATCGCGACTGTCATCTTCATTGCCGTGTCGCTGTTCTTCTACGTGATCATCACCACGCCGCCGGCACAGATGCTGGTCTTCGTCGGGGGGCTGAACGGATTGATCCTGCCGATCGGCCTGTCGATCTTCATCTATGCGGCCTGGGCTCGGTCCGACCTGATGGGAGGCTATCGCTATCCGCGTTGGCTGCTGTTGCTCGGCGTCATGGTCTGCGCACTGACCTGGTACATGGGCTACAAGTCGATCGGCCCGATCTTCGCGCTGCTTGCCGCGTAACGGCAGGACGAGGAAAGGTGCGGGCGCCTTTGCGCCCGGGCCCGCTCTGACTTTCAGAATTGATCACGCTTTCGGTTCGCGACAGCCCGGCCTACATCGTTCGTTATTCACAGGGAGATCTGACATGACTGCCATCGATTTGAACAGCGATCTCGGCGAGAGCTACGGCGCCTGGGGCATGGGCGACGACGCCGCTATGCTGGCCATCGTCTCCAGCGCCAATATCGCCTGCGGCTTCCATGCCGGCGATCCGCTCGGCATTCTGAAGACTGTCAAAGCCGCCGCTGTCCGGGGCGTTTCGATCGGAGCCCATGTTTCCTATCCCGACCGCGTCGGCTTCGGACGGCGCGACATGGACGTCACGAGTGCGGAGCTGACGGCCGACGTTATCTATCAAATCGGTGCGCTGAAGGGCGTTGCCGCAGCCGCCGGTGTAGCCGTCGGTTACGTCAAGCCGCACGGCGCTCTCTATAACCGCATTGCCCATGATCCGAAGCAGGGTCAGGCGGTGATCGACGCCATCAGGGCGGTCGATCCGGATCTCGTGCTGATGGGCCTGGCCGGTGCACCCATCCTCAAACTCGCGCACAAATCCGGCCTCAAGACGGTGGCCGAGGCCTTCGCCGACCGCGCCTATACGCCCGGCGGGGAACTCGTTTCGCGTCGGGAACCGGGCGCAGTTCTGCACGACGCAAACGCGATCGCCCGTCGCATGCTGCAGCTTGCTCACGAGGGTACGATCGAAGCGACCGACGGCTCGACCATCAAGGTCGATGCTCAGTCGATCTGCGTCCATGGCGACAGCCCCGGTGCCGTGGCGATCGCCCAGGCAATTCGCCAGGCCTTTGAGACCGACGGGATCACCGTTCGCTCGTTCCTGGCGGCATAAGCAAATATCGGGAGGAAACCATGATTGCGATTGAGAACCTCGGCCACATCGATGCCGAAGCGGCGCGCCTCGCGCGTCGGCGCTATCGGGCCGGCAGTGTCGAGCCGACGTCGGGTGTGGCGCCGGGATTTACCCAGGCAAACATGATCGTCCTGCCGCGCGACTGGGCCTTCGATTTCCTGCTCTTTGCGCAGCGCAATCCGAAGGCCTGTCCGTTGCTCGACGTTTCCGATCCCTGCTCGCACATGACGCTTCTGGCTCCAGGAGCCGATCTTCGCACGGATCTGCCGCTCTATCGCATCTGGCGCGACGGCAGGCTCGCCGAGGAAATCGCGGATGCGACGACGGCCTGGGCGGAACATGCCGATCTCGTCAGCTTCCTCATCGGTTGCAGCTTCACCTTCGAAACGTCGATGGTCGAGGCGGGCATCGAGATCCGTCATATCACCGACAAGTCGAACGTTCCGATGTATCTGACCAACCGTGCCTGCCGCCCGGCAGGCCGGCTGCGCGGCAACATGGTCGTGTCGATGCGGCCGATCAAGGCGAGCCGCGTTGCCGATGCCGCGACGATCTCCGGCCGCTTCCCGGCGGTGCATGGAGCGCCCATCCATATCGGTGCGCCGGAAGAGATCGGCATCCGGGACCTGTCGAAGCCGGAATTCGGCGATCCGGTGCGTATCGAGCCTGGTGAAATCCCGGTGTTCTGGGCCTGCGGTGTGACCCCGCAGGCCGCCGTGATGGCATCCGGCGTGCCCTTTGCCATCACCCACGCGCCGGGGCATATGTTCATTACCGACATTCCCGACACCGCCTATCACGCCTGAGGATCCGATGCGTTTCCTGCCCGTCAACCTGACGACCCTTTTGGTCGAACTCGACGATCTCGACCAGACGCTGGCGCTGTTTGCTTCGCTCGAAACCGATCCGGTGGAGGGCATCGAAGACATAGTGCCGGCCGCCCGCACGCTGATGATCGGCTTTCGCGCAGAAAAGCTCACCGCGGAACGGCTCGCCGGCGAGATCGCCATCCGCGACCTTTCGGCCCGCATCGCGCCGTCCGACCAGTTCGTCGAAATCCCGGTTCACTATGACGGCGAAGACCTTGCCGATGTGGCGCAACTGACCGGTCTGGCAGTCGAAGAGGTCATCCGTCGTCACACCGAGAGCACCTTCACCGTTGCCTTCTGTGGCTTTGCCCCCGGTTTCGGTTATCTTGTCGGTGGTGATCCCGCGCTGCAGGTGCCGCGGCGCCAAAGCCCGCGGACCCGGATTCCGGCGGGTTCGGTCGCCCTTGCCGGCGCCTTTTCCGGCGTCTATCCGCAGGCAAGTCCCGGCGGCTGGCAGATCATCGGCACGACGCCGGAAAAAATGTGGGACCTGTCGCGCGATCCGCCGGCCTTGTTCCAACCCGGCTACCGCGTCCGCTTCTTCGATCTCGAAAAGCGGCCGGTTGCGGTTTCCACTCCGGCGACGAAGGTCGTGGATCCGGGCCCGGCCGAGTTCACCGGCGAGGCCGTGACACTAAAGGTCCTGGCCGCACCCATGCCGGCACTGTTCCAGGATCTCGGCCGCTTCGGCCAGACCGGCCAGGGCGTGTCCTCATCAGGGGCGCTCGATCAAGGGGCACTCAAGGCCGCCAACCGCATCGTCGGCAACGCTGCCGGCACCCCCTGCCTCGAAATCATCCTCGGCGGCTTTTCATTCGAAGTGTCGGGCCGGGCGGTGATGGCACTCACCGGCGCGCCTTGTCCCATATCCATCCGCGATGCCCAGGGGCGCACCATCGCCGTCGAAACCTATCGGCCTATCTCGCTGGAGCCCGGCGACGTGGTGACCCTTGGTCATGCGCCGTGCGGCATGCGAAGCTATGTTTCGATCCGCGGCGGCCTCTGCGTCGGGCCGGTGCTCGGCAGCGCCTCGACCGATACGCTTGCCGTCGTCGGTCCGGACCCGGTCACTACGGGAACGATTTTGACAGTGAAAACGGCGGTGCAGTCTCTTGACAGCGTATCGCTTTCCGAAGCGCCGGCATTCGCGTTTCCGGCTTCCGGCGAGATCGTGACGCTCGACGTGATCATGGGACCGCGCAGCGACTGGTTCACCGAGGCGGGCATCGCCAGTCTCTCGGGTCAACTCTGGCAGGTGACGCCGCAGTCCAACCGCGTCGGCATCCGTCTTTCCGGCGACACAGCGCTCGAGCGCAAGGACAAGGCGGAACTGCCGAGCGAGGGAACGGCGACCGGCGCGATCCAGGTGCCGCATAGCGGCCAGCCGGTGCTTTTCCTTGCGGATCATCCGATGACCGGCGGTTACCCGGTCATCGGCACTGTCGCCGAATATCATCTCGATCTCGCCGGGCAGATCCCGGTCAATGCCCGGATATGCTTCCGGCCCGTGACGAAGTTTGCCGAAGTTCGGCCGCCCGTGCAGGACACCGAAGCGATGGCGCCCAGAAATAAGTGAGGAGACATCCATGCAGAAAGTCCTGATCGCCAACCGGGGCGAGATTGCGGTGCGCATCATCCGGGCCTGTCGCGATCACGGCCTGCAATCGGTCGCCGTCTATGCCGATCCGGACATGGATGCGCTCTTCGTCAAGCTAGCGGACCAAGCCTACGGGCTTCCCGGCAGCCGTCCGGCGGAAACCTATCTCGATATCGACAAACTGATCGGCATTGCCAAGCGTTCGGGCGCCGATGCCGTTCATCCCGGCTACGGGTTCCTGTCCGAGCGTGCCGAGTTCGCCCGAGCCGTGATCGATGCGGGCCTCATCTGGATCGGACCGGACCCGCATGTCATCGAAGCGCTTGGCGACAAGGTCGAGGCCCGGCGCATTGCGCTAAGTGTCGGCGCGCCTCTCGTCGTCGGCAGTGACGGTCCGGTCGAGACCGCCGCGGAAGTCACCGCCTTTGCTGAGAAACACGGCCTGCCCGTTGCCATCAAGGCGGCGCATGGGGGTGGCGGACGCGGCCTGAAGGTTGCCTTGAAGATGGAGGAGGTGGCGGAACTCTACGAATCCGCCGTGCGCGAGGCCAAGGCCGCCTTCGGCCGCGGCGAGTGTTTCCTCGAACGTTTCCTCGATCGTCCGCGCCACATCGAGGCGCAGGTGCTGGCTGACAAGCATGGCAATGTGCTCGTTCTCGGCACCCGTGACTGCTCGCTACAGCGGCGCAACCAGAAGCTCGTCGAGGAGGCGCCGGCACCGTTTCTGACCGACGCTCAGCGCCAGTCGATCCACGACGCCGCGAAGAAGATCTGTGCGGCGGCCGGCTACTCGGGCGCTGGAACGGTCGAGTTCCTGCTCGGCGTCGACGGCACGATCTCCTTCCTCGAAGTGAACACGCGCCTTCAGGTCGAGCATCCGGTCACCGAGGAGACGACCGGCATCGATCTCGTGATCGAGCAGTTCCGCATCGCCGATGGCCTGCCGCTGCGCATCACCGAAACGCCTACCCCGCGTGGCCACTCGATCGAGTTCCGTATCAACGCCGAAGATCCGGGCCGTGGCTTCCTGCCGACACCCGGTGCGATCACTGTTTTCGACGCACCCTCCGGTCCCGGCATCCGTCTCGACACCGGCGTCGGCGTGGGTTCGACCGTTCCCGGCACCTTCGATTCCCTGATGGCGAAGCTGATCGTCACGGGCAGTACACGTGAGGAGGCGTTGAGACGCGCCCGCCGCGCCCTGAAGGAGTTCCGGATCGAGGGCGTCGCAACGGTCCTTCCGTTCCACCGCGCCGCGATCGAGGCCGACGAATTTATCGGGGAGACGGGATTCACGGTGCACACGCGCTGGATCGAGACCGGATTCGCCGATCGGCTTTCGGCCGTCGCCCGACCCGAGCCGGTTGCCGACGGCGACCTGATCCGCACCCACGTCGAAATCGACGGCAAGCGACATGAACTCGGCATTCCCGCGGCTCTTCTTGCCGGTCTCGGCAAACTTGCGGGCGCGGGTAACGGAGGTGCGACATCACCAAAGACCGAAGACGCAGCGACCATAACCGCACCGATTTCCGGCACGCTGCAGGCTTTCAAGGTCGAAGATGGCGCGGAGGTTGTTGCCGGTGACTTCATCGCCGTCATGGAGGCGATGAAGATGGAAACCCAGGTCACGGCATCGCGGGCAGGCAAGATTCGGATCAAGGCAGAGGTTGGCGCATATCTCCAGGCCGGAGCGGAAATCGCCCGCTTCGAGGACCCGCTGTTCTCTGCTCCGCCTATGACATGATCAACCCGCCATCGACATTGATCGTCTGGCCGGTGATGTAGGCGGCGTCATCGCTGGCGAGGAAGGTGACCAGGCCGGCGACGTCCTCGCCGGAGCCGGCGCGTTTCATCGGGATGCCTTCGACCCATTCCTTCATCAGTTCGCCGGGGGCGTAGCTGCCCAGCAGCTTGCCCCAGGCCTGGTCGTTATAGGCCCACATGTCGGTCTCGATGATGCCGGGGCAGAAGGCGTTGACGGTGATGTTTTCGGTCGCGACTTCCTTGGCCAGGCTCTGGGTGATGCCGACCACGCCCATTTTCGAGGCGGCGTAGTGCGGCGTGAAAATGAAGCCGTCGCGGGCCTGGCCGGAGGCGGTGTTGATGATGCGGCCGCCGCGCTTGTGCTTGCGCATGCGCGATATCGCCTCCTGGGCGCAGAGGAAGACGCCCTTGGTGTTGACGGCCATGACCTTGTCCCACTCGTTCTCCGTCAGGTCCTCGACGCGGGCGATGGTGATGACGCCGGCATTCTGGATCGAGACGTCGACAGAGCCGAATTCCGCCTCGGCAGCGTCATAGAGGGCGATGACGCTTGTTTTGTCGGTAACGTCGCCGATGAAGGAGATCGCCTTGCCGCCTTCGGCCCGGATCTGCTCGGCAACGCCGTGGACCAGATCCTCGTTGGCCGAAACGACAAGATTGGCGCCTTCGCGGGCAAAACGCCTGGCGATCGCCGCGCCGATGCCGCGGCTGCTTCCGGTAATGACGACCGTCTTTTGCTCAAAGCGTTTCATGCTCTTTCCTTCCCGGTATCCTGATATAAACGGCAAATCCGCGCGCGACCTGCCGTGCGATCATTGTTGAAGCTCAAGCGGCTGCGACAGCCGTTCGATCAGCGCGAAGGGCGAGCAGGCGGCGATATTGCGCCGTCTTGCCCGTTGGTCCCTTCAGCGCCTCGGTCTCAGCCAGGGAGGAAGCGAGACCGGTTCATTTTCTGTTGCCGGCAATGCGTCTTCTTATCCATCACCAGCAGCAGAAACCGCCGTCGACGAGAAGATCGACGCCGGTGACGAAACTTGCCGCATTCGACAGCAGGAACACCGCCGGACCGACCATTTCGTCGACCGCTGCCATGCGCCGCATCGGCGTCTGCTCCTCGAAAAGCTTGGTCTGATGAACCATCTCCGGACGGGTGTTCATCGGCGTTGCCGTATATCCGGGGGAGATGGTGTTGACGCGAATGCCGCGGTCGACCCATTCCATCGCCATAGACTTCGACATGTGGATCACGCCCGCCTTGGAGGCGTTGTAATGCGCCTGGCTCAGCCCCCGGTTGACGATCACGCCCGACATGGAAGCGATGTTGACGATGGAGCCGCGTCCATTCTTCAGCATGGCGCGGGCCTCGGCCTGGCAGGAAAGAAAGATGCCTTTGAGGTTGATATCCATCAACGTCTGGTATTGATCCTCTTCCATCTCTTCGGCCGCGTTCGCATTGGCGATGCCTGCGGCGTTGACGGCCAGCGTCAAGGCGCCGAGGTCCGCTTCGGTCCGTGCGACTGCTTCTCCGAGGGAAGACTTGCTCGTCACGTCAGCTGCGATCTCGATCGCGCGGCGGCCGGCGGCGCGGATATGTTCAGCCGTATTGGCCAGTCCGTCATCGGTCCGGCGGTCGAGCAGGGCCACGTCGGCGCCGCATTGCGCAAGGCCGATGGCAATGCGCTGCCCAATGCCGCTCCCGGCGCCGGTGACGATGGCAACCTGGCCGCTGAGATCGAAAAGCTTCGGGGCGTTCAGAGTGATGTCGGACACCGCTCTTCCTTTCTCTTTATGTTTAGATGGTAGCCAGTTCCATGACCGAGACGTCATTTGCCTGGTCACGATTGAGGATGCCCGCCTGCTTGCCTTGCGCAAGCACGAGAATGCGATTGGAGACGCCGAGAACTTCCTCGAGGTCCGAGCTTACGACGATGACCGCGACGCCCTGTTTGGCGAGATTGACGATGATGTCGTAGATGCCCGCGCGGGCGCCAACATCGATGCCTCTCGTCGGTTCGTCGAGCACGACGACCTTGGGATCGCGCATGAGCCATTTGGCGATCACGACCTTCTGCTGGTTGCCGCCTGATAGGTCCGAGGCGTACTGCTCGGCACGGCCCTTGACGCCGAATTTGGCAACGGCCTTTTCCGCAAAGGAGCGCTTGATGCGCGGTGTGATCCAGCCGCCGCCCAGCTTGTCGAGATTGGCGTAGATAATGTTCTCGCTGATCCGGTGCCCGACGATCAGGCCTTGCTCCTTGCGGTCTTCCGGAACCATCACGATCCCCCTGGCGATGGCGTCCGCCGGGTCGCGCAGTCTGAGTTCCTCGCCTTCCAGCTTGATCGAACCAGCACTGATCGCATCGGCGCCCGAAATCGCCCGCACCAGTTCGGTGCGGCCGGCGCCGACCAGCCCGGCGATGCCGAGAATTTCGCCGGCCCGCACCTCGAAGGTAACGTCACGGAACGAGTCGTCCGGCGAGCTTAGCCCGGACACTTCAAGCACCGGACGATCTGTCGGAACGGGCAGAGTGGGGAACAAACGGTCAAGCGGGCGTCCGACCATGCTCTCGACAATCGTTCGCACCGGGGTCGCGCTGTCGGAGAATTCCTGCACGCGCTCGCCGTCGCGAAGAACGACGATGCGGTCGGTGATCTGCTTGATCTCTTCCATTCGGTGGGAAATGTAGACGATGCCGACGCCTTCCGAGCGAAGCTTGCGAACCTGTTCGAAGAGAGCTTCCGTCTCCGCGCCGCCAAGGGCGGCTGTCGGCTCATCGAGGATCAGCAGCTTTGCGTTGAGAGCCAGCGCCTTGGCGATCTCGATGAGCTGCTGATTTGCCGTGGAAAGGCCGGCAACCTTCCGCGTCGCGGGTATGTGAAGGTTCAAGCGAGCGAGCTGGTCCTGGGCTCGGCGAACCATCTGGGCACGGTCGACGGCGCCGTTCTTCATCGGCCAGCGTCCGATGAAGACGTTTTCCGCGATAGACAGCTGCGGCAGAAGCTGCAGCTCCTGATGGATCAGGACGACGCCCTTGTCGATGGCTTCCCTCGGGGTGGCCGGGGCATAAGGCTGCCCCAGCCATGTCATGGATCCTTCGGAGGGCGTGCGTGAGCCGGCGATGATGCCCGACAGTGTCGACTTGCCCGCTCCGTTTTCACCGAGAAGTGCAACGACTTCGCCCGGATAGACGTCCAAGCTGACATCCTTCAGAACCTGGAGCGGCCCATACCACTTGGATATGCCCCTCAGGGAAAGAACGGGATCAGTCACGGCACACCTCCTCAAGACCTCAACTTTATCAGGGATGGTTGGCGATGAAGCCTGCCACGTTTTCCTTGGTGGTCAGCGTGGCATCCAGGAGCTGGACCGGCGGCACCTTTTCTCCGGCGACAAGCTTGGCGGCATTTTCAACCGCATCGCGGCCCATCTTCTGCGTCTGCTGCGTCGCCGTCACGTTGAAGACGCCCTTGCTGAGGGCTTCGAGTGCCGCGGTGTCGCCATCGAAACCGCCAACCACGATCTTCTGCGACGGATTGGCGACCTTGATCGCCTGGGCAGCGCCAAGGGCGAGACCGTCGGCCTGTGCAAAGACGATCGAAACATCAGGGTTTGCCTGCAGCATGTTCTGCATGATCTGGAAGCCTTCGTCCTGGCTCCAGATGTTCGAGAACTGCTCGGCGACAACCTTCACGTCAGGATAGGCCTTGAGGGATTCAGCGCAGCCCTTCGAGCGATCGACTTCCGGCGTCGTGCCCTTCTGGCCGTGGATGATGACCATCTTCCCCTTGCCGCCGGCTTCCTTCAGAATGTAGTCGCAGACCGCCTTGGCTGAGGCGACGGAATCCGTTGCGAGGAAGGTATCGCCCGGTGCACCCTCGGCGTTGCGGTCGACGTTGACGACCGGGATGCCGGCGCTCTTGGCCAGCTTGACCGGAACGGTCGCAGCCGCTGCACCTGCCGGAATGTAGATCAGCGCGTCGATTTTCTGGGTCAGAAGATCCTGGATCTGGTTGACCTGCGTCGGTCCGTCGCCCTTTGCGTCGACCGTGATGACTTCGATGCCGCGCTTCTTGGCTTCGGCCTCGACCGATTGCTTGATCTGGTTGAAGAAGTTTGCCTGAAGATTGGCGACGGCCAGGCCGAGCTTCTTCAGTTCCGCCGCGTGCACGGGGCCGAGCATGAGACCGAGCAGTGCAGCAGATGCGAGCATGGTGCGCGCTATTTTCATTGTATTTCCTCCGTTGTTGATGGAACCCTCGGGTATGTCCTCCCCCTCGGGGTATTGATCCGCCCCCAATTTCGGGGCGGAATTTTGGGGCCGCCAACGCGGCGGACCCTGCTCGTCAGGCGCGACGCCGACGAATGGTCTCCGCGCCGACCGCGAGCACGATGACGATGCCGATGATCACCTGCTGCAGGAACGGCGAGACGTTGAGAAGATTGAGCCCGTTGCGAAGCACGCCGATGATGAGAACACCGATCAGTGTTCCTCCGATACCGCCCGCGCCGCCGGAGAGTGAAGTCCCGCCGATGACGACAGCCGCGATGGTGTCCAGCTCATAGCCCAGACCGCTGGACGGTTGGACGGAATCCAGCCGGGCGGCGAGTACGATGCCTGCAAGCCCCGCAAGCACTGAACTTACGACGTAGACGCCAATCGTCACGAGCGGGACGTTGATACCCGCAAGGCGCGCGACTTCCGGATTTCCTCCGACCGCGTAGAGCATGCGACCTTCGGACCGGAAGTGCAGGAAAAGCCACGCCGCAAGAACAACAGCAAGCATGAGAAACACGGTGGCGGTCAACACGCCGAAATGGCGATCGATTGCCAGCATCATGAACCAGTCAGGGAATCCAACGATCTGCTGGCCGTCGGTGATCATATTGGCGACGCCGCGTGCCGCGGACATCATTGCAAGCGTGGCAATAAAGGCAGGAACCCTGAACTGCGTCACCAGAAGTCCGACGATCAGCCCAGAAACCCCCGATGCGACCAGAGCAAAAGCGATCGCGACCGGCAGCGGCAGGCCGGCGACATTGGCGGTCCAGCCCATGACCATCATCGCCAGAGCGAGGGCCGAGCCGACGGAGAGATCGATGCCGCCGATCAGGATGACGAAGGTCATTCCAACCGCCATGATGCCGAGAACGGTGATCTGGTCGAGGATGTTGAGGCCGTTTCGAACCGAAAGAAACGTATCTGTGCTGAGGCTCAGAAAGACGCACAGCGCCAGCAGTCCCACGAGCGGACCGGTCGCTCCCTTGAGCTTGCCGAGCCAGGCGCCGGACGAAAGCCCGTGTTCATTGATATCGAGCGCCACCATTGCTCCTCCCTCTGCCTAGGCTTGTATTCCGATATTTGTTCAGGCTAGAATAATTATTCACTCCTGCTGGAAAATTCATTAACAACTTGCTTTCCGGCTGTCAACAAGATTTCTGGGAGCGCTTGCGCTGATGGCATCATTTAAAAGGCTTGACTAATCGGTTTCTTGTGCAAAAATATTGGATAGTGAATATTTATGCACGCGAGGAATCATGGATACGACAGAACTTGAGCGCATCGCCCGCGAGATCCGATTGCGCGATCTTCAGGCGGTCTTCGAAGCGGGCGCCGGCCATATTGGCGGGGAGATGTCGGTCATCGACATTTTGACGGCGCTCTATTTTCGTGTGCTGAAGGTCTGGCCGGATCAGCCGAAGCATCCCGACCGCGACAGGTTCGTTCTTTCAAAGGGACATACGGCCTGCGCTCTCTATGTGACCCTCGCAAAACGCGGCTTCATGCCGGAGGAGGAGATTTCCACCTTTTTGCAGCCGCATTCGAGGTTGAACGGGCATCCGAATTGCAACAAGGTTCCCGGCGTCGAAACGAATACCGGGCCGCTCGGCCACGGTCTTCCGGTCGCAGTCGGAATGGCGAAAGCCGCCAAGCTGTCAGGCGCCGGATATCACACCTATGTCGTCACCGGCGACGGTGAGATGCAGGAGGGCTCCAACTGGGAGGCGATCATGGCGGCCGCGCAGTTCAAGCTCGACAATTTAACCTTGGTCATCGACCACAACAGGTTCCAACAGGGGGCGGCGCTGGCGGAAACCAACGATCTCGCTCCGCTTCGGCCGAAGCTCGAGGCCTTCGATTGGGACGTCACCGAGATCAACGGCAACACGATGAGCGAGATCGTTCCGGCGCTCGAACACCGGGGATCGAGACCGCATTGCATCGTTGCCCATACCAACAAGGGCCATGGAATTTCGTTCATGCAGGACCGGGTCGACTGGCACCACAAGGTGCCCAATAAGGAACAATACGAAATCGCATTGGCAGAATTGTCGGAGGCACTCTAATGAACGCGCCAGTAAACCCACCCAAGCTCCACGATTGCCGCGACGCCTTTGCTTCCACGCTCGAGCGGCTGGCAGCTGAAAACGAAACGATCGTTGCCGTCTGCAACGACTCCGTCGGCTCCTCCAAGCTCGGCGGCTTCAAGTCGAAGTTCGGAGAGCGCCTCGTCAACGTCGGCATTGCCGAGCAAAACATGGTCGGCGTTGGAGCGGGCCTTGCCAATGGCGGGCGTCTTCCATACGTGTGCGCCGCTGCCCCGTTTCTCACGGGGCGGTCGCTGGAGCAGATCAAGGCCGATATTTCCTACTCGAATGCCAACGTCAAACTTGTGGGTATTTCTTCCGGAATGGCATATGGCGAGCTCGGCCCGACGCATCACTCGATCGAAGATTTCGCCTGGCTGCGGGTCCTGCCCAATCTTCCGGTCATTGCGCCCTGCGACCGCATCGAAACCGCTGCCGCCGTTGCGTGGGCCGCGACTTACAACGGGCCCTGTTTCCTGCGTCTGTCTCGCGTCGGCGTGCCCGATCTGCTTCCGGAGGGTCATACGTTCGAACTTGGCAAGGCAAATCTGCTTCGCCAGGGTTCCGACGTCACCCTTATCGCCAACGGCACTTTGACCCATCGTATCGTGAAGGCGGCCGAAATCCTCGCAGCCCGCGGCATCGATGCCAGGGTGCTCAACCTCGCAACGGTTCGTCCGATCGACGAGGAAGCCATCATCGCCGCGGCAAGGGAAACCGGAGCGATCGTCACGGCCGAAGAGCATTCTATCTTCGGCGGGCTCGGCTCCGCGGTCGCCGAAGTGGTGGTCGACAATGCTCCGGTGCCGATGAAGCGTCTCGGCGTTCCCGGCGTCTATGCCCCCACAGGTTCGGCAGAATTCCTGCTCGACGAATACGGGATGGCGCCGTCGGCAATCGCCGATGCTGCACAGGCGCTGATCAAGCGCAAGTAACTGGGGATCGCGTGAAGCGGCCGGGGTGCATTTTGCCACTGCGGCCGCCACCTGATCCGGGAGGATGGAATGCGGGCAATTCTGGCAATCGACCAGGGCACGACCAATTCAAAGGCAGTTCTCGTTTCCGAAAAGGGAGAAATCGTCGGCAGAGGTTCGGCTCCTGTCGGCATCTCCTATCCGAAGCCGGGCTGGGTCGAACAAGACCCGCGCCGGCTCTACGCATCGGTCTGCGAAGCGATCGAGGCCTGCCTGAAGGCCAGCCCGGCTGTGGTGATCGAGGCGGTCGCCATTTCCAACCAGCGCGAGTCCGTCACCGCCTGGGACGCCGAAACGGGAGAGCCGCTCGGACCGGTGGTCAGCTGGCAGTGCCGTCGAACGGCGCAGGATTGCGAACGTCTGATTGCCGAAGGCCGCCTTGACCGGGTGCAGGCGCTGACCGGTCTGCCACTGGATCCGATGTTCCCGGGTTCGAAATTCCGATGGCTGCTCGACCGGATTCCTGCCGGGCGGCCGGTGCGGCTGGGAACGATCGACAGTTGGCTCGTCCACTGCCTGACGGGCGGACGCCGGCATGTCTGCGACGCGTCCAATGCCGCCAGGAGCCAGTTGTTCGATCTCCAGGAGCAGAGATGGAGCGAAGAGCTCGGCGCGATCTTCGGTGTCGATATCGCGCTGCTGCCCGAAGTTCTCGACAGTTCCGCCGATTTCGGCAGAACGCAAGGATTGCCGGGAGTGGCGGACGGCACGCCCATCATGGCCGCGATCGGCGACAGCCACGCAGCCCTGTTCGGCCATGGAGCCTTCAAGCCGGGCGACGGCAAGGTGACCTTCGGAACCGGCTCTTCTATCATGACGACGCTGCCGCAATTCATCGCCCCGCGCAACGGCGTCACAACCACCGTCGCATGGCGTATCGGGGGAAAGCCGACTTTCGCGTTCGAAGGCAATATTCTGGTTTGCGCCGCCAGCCTGCCCTGGATGGCGGATATTCTCGGCCTTGCGGATGTGGCGGCCCTTGTCGAACTTGCGGCGAGTGCTGCGCCTGGAGGACCCGGTTTCGTGCCGGCCTTCGTCGGACTGGGGGCGCCTTACTGGCATTCCGACGCCCGCGCCCTGTTCTCCCAGATCAACTTCAACACGACACGGGCGCAAATGGCGCGGTCGGTCACCGACTCCATCGCCTTCCAGGTGCATGACGTGATCGCGGCCATGCGGGCACAGAGCGGCGGCGCGCTTGGGGCGCTCTATGTGGATGGGGGCCCGAGCCAGAACCGCTTCCTGATGCAGTGCGTCGCCGACCTCATCCAACATCCCGTGATCCAATGCGAGGCACCCGAGGCGTCGGCTCTGGGCGCCGCCTATCTGGCGGGGCTGTCCCTCGGCTTGTGGAGCGATCTCCACGTGGTCGCGGATTTGCCGCGAAACACCCAAACCATTGGGCCGCAACCCGTGGATCGCGCAGCACTTCTCCACACTTGGAATGATGCGCTCGCCCGCTCGACGTCCCGCGAAACACAGGCTAAAGGTGAATAAAAATTCACTCTGGGATTAGCGATGACTCGCCTCAACGAACTCCGCCTCATTTCAAGGGTCGCCCAGATGTACCACATCGAGGGGCGGCGGCAGGCGGAGATCGCAGAGCACCTTCGCCTGTCGCAGGCGACGGTGTCGCGCATGCTCAAGCGTGCCGAGGCTGAAGATATCGTGCGAACCAGCGTCATCCCTCCCGTCGGTACCTACAGCGAACTCGAGAGCGCGCTTCGCGAAAAATACGATCTGCCGGAGGCGATCGTCGTCGAGTGCACGGAAGACCGGGACGGCGCCATCATGGCCCGTATCGGCGAGGCGGCGGCGCATCTCCTGGAGGTGACGCTTGCGCCAGGAGAGATCATCGGCGTTTCGAGCTGGAGCCAGACCATTTTCAAGATGGTCGAAAACATTCATCCTTCGAAGAGCGCTCAGGTGAAATACGTCGTCCAGACCCTTGGCGGCATGGGCGATCCTTCGGTGCAGACGCACGCGACGCAGCTGACCACGCGGCTTGCACGGCTGACCGGCGCCGAGCCGAAACTGCTCCCCGTACAGGGCGTGACGACGTCGAGGGAGGCAAAGCTTCTGATGCAGGCCGACCCGTTCGTCCGCGAGACGATGGATCTGTTCGGCAGCATCACGCTGGCGATCGTCGGCATCGGAGCCGTCGAGCCCTCCGAACTTCTCGCCCGCTCCGGCAACATCTTTTCGTCTCGGGAACTCTCCGATCTCGCGGAAGCGGGCGCCGTCGGCGATATCTCGCTGCGCTTCTTCGATAAAAACGGCAAGCCGGTGAAGACGCCCCTGGATGATCGGGTCATAGGGCTTCCGCTCGAGGATCTCGAACGGGTGGACCGGGTCATTGCACTGGCCGGCGGGTCCAAGAAGACCGACGCTATCGCAGGTGCGCTGCGCGTCGGGGTGATCGATATGTTGGTTACGGACAAGTTTACGGCGCAGCGATTGATCGATTGATGCGGGCAGGGTGGAGCGCCCGCCTCGTCCTTCGAGGCTTCGCCCTTTGGGCTACGCGCCTCAGGATGAGGCTCTCTTGAATATTGGCGCGTTAGGAAAGGCTCTCTCGCGTCAATGCGCCGTCCCATCGACGATCACGTGATCGTGGTCCAGCGAGCATTTTTCCACCCGAGCCTCGACCCGGTAGATTTCCCGCAGCATTTCGGCGGTGACGACGTCCCTGGGGGCGCCGCAGGCGCGCATGCGGCCGTTGGCGATGAGGAGGACTTTGTCGGCGAAGCGGAGCGCCTGGTTGAGGTCGTGGATGGCGATCAGGACGATCATGCCTTTGGCGCGGGCCCGGCGGCGCATGAAGTCGAGGACTTCGACCTGGCGGTGGAGGTCGAGCGCGCTTGTGGGTTCGTCCATCAGCATGATTTCGGGTTCGCGGACGAGCGCCTGGGCGATCGAGACGAGCTGGCGCTGGCCGCCGGAAAGGGCGCCGAGATCGCGGAAAGCCAACGCTGCGATATCGAGCGCCGCCATGATCTCGTCGATGAAGCGCAGGTCATTGTCGCCGACGGCCCAGGACTGGCCCTGCTTGCGGGCGAGCAGGATGGATTCGTAGACGGTCAGCACCGCATTGGCGGAGGTATCCTGCGGCATGTAGCTGATGGCGTTCTTCGCCTTCGAGCCTTCGACGACGACATCGCCTGGACCCTTGAGCAGGCCGGTGATGCGCTTGAAGAGGGTCGACTTGCCGGCTGCGTTGGGGCCGATGACCGCGACGATCTCACCCGATTTCATCACCGGCGTGGTCACATCTTCGACGAAGAGCTTGCGGCCGTGATAGGCGCCGACTGACTGTAACTGAAGCGCTACCATGACCGGCTCCTGTTCGAGAGGATGAGCGAGAAGAAGAAGGGCACGCCAACCAGCGCGGTGATGATGCCGATCGGGAAGACGACGCCGGGGATGATCGACTTCGAGACGATCGAGGTCAGCGACAGCAGCAGCGCGCCCGAAAGGATAGAGCCCGGCAGGAAGAAGCGCTGATCCTCGCCGAGGATCATGCGGGCGATGTGCGGCCCGACGAGGCCGACGAAACCGATCGTGCCGACGAAGCTCACGGGGACTGCGGCCAGCAGCGAGACGACGAGCATGGTTTCCAGGCGGATGCGGCGGACATTGACGCCGAAGCTCGCGGCCTTGTCTTCGCCGAGGCGAATTGCGGTCAGCGCCCAGGCGTTGCGGGCAAAGAGCGGCAGGGCAAGCAGCAGAATGGCAAGCGTCACCCAGATCTTCGGCCAGGTGGCTTTTGTGAGACTGCCCATCGTCCAGAAGACGACGGCCGATAGCGCCTGCTCGGAGGCGAGATATTGCAGGAAGGCGAGGGCCGCGTTGAAGGTGAAGACCAGAGCGATGCCGAGCAGCACCACCGTCTGCACCGAGACGCCGCGGGCCTGCGAGACGAAATGGATGAAGAGGGTGGCGATCAGCGCCATGATGAAGGCATTGACCGGCACCAGCAGGCCGGCGGCCACCGGCAGAAGCGGAACGCTGGTGACGATCGCCAGAGCCGCGCCAAAGCTTGCGGCCGCCGAGATGCCGAGCGTGAAGGGGCTGGCGAGCGGATTGGCGAGGATCGTCTGCATCTGCGCGCCGGCGACGGAGAGTGAGGCGCCGACGACGATCGCCATGACGGCGACCGGCATGCGGATATCCCAGACGACGGCCCGCACCTGATCGGAAACCGAAGACGGGTCGAGGAGGGCGGAGACGACCTCACCGAGGCTGTAGCGGGCCGGTCCCCAGGCGAGATCGACGGCGAAGGACAGACATAGTGCTGCCGTCATGGCGAAAAGGATCAGCAGCTTGCGCCGGGCGAGGGCGCGGTAGCGCTCCCTCCCGGCTTCCACGTCTATCGAATGTGCGGCGATCTCGGCCATTGCGATTTACTGGCCGGCCTTGGCGTCGACCCAGTAACCCGGCTGATAGGCGACCGGCAGGAATTTTTCGTGGAATTCCTTGAAGGTGGCATCCGGGTCGAGATCGGCGAAGAGGTTCGGATGGAACCACTTTGCCAGCTGCTGGACAGCGACGAACTGATAGGGGCTGGTATAGAACTGGTGCCAGATCGCATGGACATTGCCGCCGGCCACCGCCTTGGAGCCGGTGAAGGCGGGGTTTTCCATCAGCGTGATCAATGCCTTGCGGCTGTCGCCGAGGGTGGCAGCGGCGTTCGGGCCGACATTGACGAAATCCTTGGCATCCTTGGTCTGGCTCCAGTTGGAGCCGGTGACGACGATGACCTCCGGATTGGAGGCGACGACCTGTTCGGCATTGATGGAGCCGGTATAACCGGGCAGGAAATCGGAGCCGAGATTGTGGCCGCCGGCCAGATCGACCATCAGACCGAAATTATCCGGGCCGAACGTGCCGCAGCATTCCACCAGGCCGGCGGCGCGGTACATGAAGACATTCGGCTTCGGCGGATTGGCGGCCTTCAGCCTGTCGGTCACCCGCGCCATCTGCTCTTTCCAGTAGGCGGCGACGGCTTCGGCGCGGTCCTCATGGCCGAAGAGCTGGCCGAGGATCTTCAGGCTCGGTTCGGTGTTGGCGAGGATGTGCTCGCGGAAATCGATATAGACGATCTTCACGCCGATGCCGGCGAGCATGTCTTCGAGTTTCACCTCGTCGGCGGCCGTCTTGTTGCCGATCGGCAGCAGCAGCACATCCGGATGCAGCTTGACGACCGTCTCGGTCTGCAGTGTGCCGTCGGTCAAGTTGCCGAGGAAGGGCAGGTCCTTGCCCTTCGGAAACTTCTCGACATAGGCGTTGAAGCCGTCCTTGTCGGTGGTCCAGAGGTCGTTGCGCCAGCCGACGATCTTGGCGAAGGGATCTTCCTTCTCGATCGGCGCGACGGCGTAGAGCATGCGGCCTTCCCCAAGGATCACACGCTCGACCGGCTTGTCGAAGGCCACTTCGCGGCCCGCGACATCCTTGATGGTGAAGGATTGCGCCCAAGCCGAAAGCGGCATCAAGCCGGCAATCGCAGCTGCGGAGACTGCGAACATTTTTGCGAAATTCATCTGGAAATTCCCCTGACGTCTGAATAATGTCCGCAGGCATAAGAAATATGACTTTGTGAATCAAGTTATATGTTTTAGAGCATTTCCAAACTGATGTTATGCCGGGTCCCTCAAGATGAATTCCATGAATACAAACTACTCCATCCGCGACGAAATCCGCGATTTCTGGTCGGAACGGGCAGCAACCTTCGACCAGAGCGTCGGCCATGAAATCTTTTCGGAAGAAGAGCGAAAGGGCTGGCAGCGGCTGATCCGGAAGCATCTCGGCGAAGGCCAGGGGCGCCCGCTGCTCGATCTTGCCTGCGGTACGGCCGTCATCTCGCATCTGATGCATGATGTCGGTTTCAAGGTGACCGGCCTCGATTGGTCGGATGCAATGCTGGCGCAGGCGCGCGCCAAGGCGAAGAAACGCGGCACCGATATCCGCTTCATCTCCGGCGACGCCGAAAACACCATGGAGCCGAAGGACAGCTACGACGCCATCACCAACCGGCATCTCGTCTGGACGCTGGTAGACCCGGCTTCGGCCTTCAAGGAATGGTTTTCGGTGCTGAAGCCGGGCGGCAAGGTGCTGATCGTCGACGGCAATATGGGCCGGGAAACCTGGGTGAAGAGCCTGCAGAAGTTTTGGACAAAGGTGACGGGCAAGCCGGCGGCAAGCCATATCTCACCGGAGATGATGGCGCGGCACCAAAGCATCCGCTCCCGCGTGCATTTCTCCCGCGAGATGCCGGCCGAAGCGATCGTCGATCTTCTCCGTCAGGCCGGCTTCGTGGACATTGTGGTCGACCGCAAGCTTGGCGATATTCATTGGGCGCAGGCGCGCAAGATGCCGTTCCTGCGGGGGCTGGAGCGGATGGTGCAGGAGCGGTTTGCGATTTGTGCGCGTAAGCCGGGGTGATGGGGATGGCGTTGCGGCAAATTCGCTCTCTCCAGCGGAAAGATGCCCGGCAGAGCAAGGGAGCGAGTGCGCTGAGCGTTAGCGAAGGCAATAGAGGGCGTGCCGTGTGGCCCCCTCATCTGCCTGCCGGCATCTTCTCCCCGCTGGGGAGAAGCGGAATCGCCGCAGCGCCTCGCGTCCTCGAGAACTTAGTTGTGGGAATGGCGGTCGTGCGGCCTGATCCCTTCTCCCCTCGGGGAGAAGATGCCGGCAGGCAGATGAGGGGGCTGCACGGCATGCCCTCTCATCCTTCATTCCTGTGACAGGCACAGGAATGAAGGACGACGTAGGCGTTCTCGCCAACTTGACGCCAGCATTCGCTCTCTAGAAAATCTAGCGCAAACATCACCCACCCGTAACACTCATATGCCGGGCCACGGCCGGCCGGTTATGCGTGCGGTCGATGATGAAGTCGTGGCCCTTCGGTTTGCGGGTGATGGCCTCGTCGATGGTGGTGCGGAGGAGGGCGTCGTCTTCGCTGGCGCGCAGTGCGGCGCGCAGATCGGCGGCGTCGTTCTGGCCGAGGCACATATAGAGCGTGCCGGTGCAGGTGAGGCGCACACGGTTGCAGCTTTCGCAGAAATTATGGGTCATCGGTGTGATGAAGCCGAGGCGGCCGCCGGTCTCGGTAACCCTGACGTAACGGGCCGGGCCGCCGGTCTGGTAGTCGATATCGGTGAGCGTGAACTGCCTCTCCAGATCGGCGCGGAGCTCGGAGAGCGGCAGGTACTGGTCGGTGCGGTCCTCGTCGATCTCGCCCATCGGCATGGTTTCGATGACGGTGAGGTCCATGCCGCGGCCATGGGCGAAGCGCAGGAGATCGGGCATCTCCGCATCGTTGAAATCCTTCAGCGCCACGGCGTTGAGCTTGATCCTGATGCCGGCTTTCTGAGCGGCGTCGATGCCTTCCATCACCTTGGCGAAATCGCCCCAGCGGGTGATCTTGCGGAATTTGTCGGGGTCGAGCGTATCGAGCGAGACATTGATGCGGCGCACGCCGCAATCATAGAGTTCCTCGGCATGGCGGGCGAGCTGCGAGCCGTTGGTGGTCAGCGTCAGCTCGTCGAGGCCGGAACCGATCTTTTCGCCGAGCCGGCGGACCAGATACATGATGTTTTTGCGCACCAGCGGTTCGCCGCCGGTCAGCCTGATCTTCCTCACGCCCTTGGCGACGAAGGCGGAACAGAGCCGGTCGAGTTCCTCAAGCGTCAACAGGTCCTTCTTCGGCAGGAAGGTCATGTTCTCGGCCATGCAATAGGTGCAGCGGAAATCGCAGCGGTCGGTGACGGAGACGCGCAGATAGGTGACCGCCCGGCCGAAAGGGTCGATCATCGGATGTGCATCCGCCGTGAGCGGCGATGCGTTGCCTATCGTTCCTACCCTGGTATTCACCTGTATCTCCGTAGTCTCTTCAATGTGGGCATATGCTATTGTCGCGTCAAGGGAAACAGCCGGTGTGCATATGCCAATTTCAGCTTGCGCTGAAAAACATCAGCGCCTACTCCTCGCAGGAGAAGAGGACAAGATGATGAGCGATATCTGGCCGAGCGAACTTCGCGTTTCGAAAGACCGGCAGCGGCTGGCGATAACCTTCGACGACGGCCAGAGCTTCGACCTATCGGCCGAGCTTTTGCGCGTGCTGTCGCCGTCGGCCGAGGTGCAGGGCCACGGGCCGGGGCAGCGGGTGACGGTGCCCGGCAAGCGCAACGTCGCAATCATCTCGATGACGCCGACCGGCAATTATGCCGTCAGGATCGGTTTCGACGACATGCACGATACCGGCATCTACACCTGGACCTATCTGCGCGAACTCGGCGAACGGGGCGAAGAGCTGTTTTCGGCCTATGAGGACGAGCTCAGGGAAAAAGGCATGAACCGCGATACGGCGGAAAAGCCGCGCTGAAATCAACGGGTATCGGGGGATACATGACAAAAGCGAACGGAAAGAACTGGCTGCGCTCCAAGGGCAGTGCCAGCGGCAGCAAGGTGACCTTCCTCGAGCTATTCTTCGACCTGGTCTTCGTCTTTTCGATCTCGCAGCTTTCGCATGCGCTTGCCGCTCATTATACGCCGCTCGGTGCGGCCGAAGCGGCGCTGATGACCTTTGCCGTCTGGTGGGTGTGGATCTTCACCGCCTGGGTGACCAACTGGCTCGATCCCGACAAGATGCCGGTGCGCGGCATGCTGGTGGCGCTGATGATGCTCGGCCTGCTGCTGTCGGCCTCCATCCCCGAAGCCTTCGGCGACAAGGGGCTGCTCTTTGCCGGCGCTTATGTGGCGATGCAGGTCGGGCGTTCGCTGTTTACGACCTATGCGATGACGCGCGTCGACCGCGCCAATACGCTGAATTTCGTTCGCATCACCACCTGGCTCGTGGTGGCTGCGGTCTTCTGGATCGCCGGCGGGCTGCTCGAGCATGAGGCCCGGCTGATCGCCTGGGTGATCGCGCTGGCGATCGAATATATCGGGCCGGCCGCGGGTTTTGCCGTGCCGGGGCTCGGCCGCTCGACGCCGAGTGACTGGGATGTTTCCGGCGCGCATATGGCCGAGCGCTGCGCGCTCTTCGTCATCATCTGCCTCGGCGAAGCGATCCTGGTTTCCGGCCGCACCTTTTCGGAGCTGCCGGTTACGGGATTGACCGGCATCGTCTTCATCACCGGCTTCGTTGGCACGGTCGCCATGTGGTGGCTTTATTTCCGCTTCGGCCACGGGCGCGCCGCCCACCGCATCGAGCATGAGGCGACGCCAGGCGCCTTGGCGCGGCAGGCCTTCACCTACGGGCATATCCCGATCCTTGCCGGCATCATCGTGCATGCGGTCGCCGTCGAGTTCATGTTCTCGCATCCGCACGAGACGGGCGATTTCGGCATCGCCGCCGCGGTGCTCGGCGGCTCCGGCCTGTTCCTGATCGGCAATCTCTGGTTCAAGGGCGCGACCAGCGGGCAGCTGCCGCTGTCGCATCTTGCCGGCCTCGTGTTGCTGATCCTGCTTGCCTTCGCAGCACCCTTCATCGAGATCTATCTGCTGGGCATTCTGGCGACGCTGGTGCTGATCATCGTCGCGGCCTGGGAATACCGCTCGCTGAGCGGTGCATCGCCGACGCCGACGCTGCATTGATCATCAGTCGTCGTCGCTGAGATCCTTGAGCAGCGTGACGATGATGCGCTCCATTGAGGTGGCGGTCGCCATGCATTGCTCGATCGGCTCGTCGGAGAGGGTGCGTTCGATGAGGTCGGTCTGGATCGCCATCGCCGCCTCGGTCAGCCGGCGGCCTTCCGCAGTGAGGTAGAGGCGCAGCACGCGCTTGTCGCGCGCGTCGCCGCGCCGCTCGATCAGATCCCGTTTTTCCATCTGCGGTAAGAGCATGCTCATATTGGAGCGGCCGACGAGCAGCTTGCGGGCCAGCTCCTGCTGCGAGATGCCCTCGAAACGGTATAGATTGACCAGAATGTCGAGGTGCGGCGGCTTGATATCGAGATCGGCAAGCGAGCGCGTCAGCGACTGCTGCATCAGCTGGCAGGCGCGCGCCACCGCGATCCAGCTGCGAAAACGCGGATGATCCCAGGGAAGGGATTGATTTTTGTTCATCGTTGTACTTTATTGTTCAGTGTTGAACAGTCTTTTGGATTCTCACTATGGCAAATTTTGCGCTTGAGGTCACCCGCTTCGGATTTTCGGCTCTGCAGGCGATTTCGCCTGATCTGGCCGGCAGGATGGCGTTCCAGCTGTTCTGCCGCACACCATCGCCGCGGCCGAAGGGAACCAGGGCGAAAGCGGCGCATGCCGCGGGTGCGGCCCGGCTTGCCGGCGCCGAGCGCTTCACGCTCAGGCTTGCCGGCGGCGCGAAAGCGCATGCCTATCGGCTGAACGGCGGGGCGCGGGGCAAACGCCAGCGCTTCCTGGTGACGCATGGCTGGGGCTCGAGCGGCGAATATATGGCCGAGCTCGTCTCGATGCTTGCGGCGACGGGCGCGGAGGTGGTGGCGCTCGATTTTCCCGGCCACGGGCACGCCGGCGGGCGCTTCCTGCATATGGGGCTTGCGGTCGGAGCGATCGCCGCGGCCGAGCAGCGGTTCGGCGCATTCGATGCGGTCATCGGCCATTCCTTCGGCGGTGCGGCGCTGATGGTCTCGGCGGCGGGCCTGCTGCCTGAGGTGGCGCCTCTCGCCTGTGAGCGGCTGGTGCTGATCGGCGCGCCCAGCGAGATGCGCTGGCTGTTTGTCGATTTCGGCCGGATGATCGGCCTTCGTCCCGCCGCGCAGGCCGCGCTGGAGGATGAAGTTCAGCGTGTCACGGCACGAAGACTTGAGGATTTCGATGCCGGCGAAGCGGCGAGTGCGATCGGCCGGCCCGTGCTCGTCATTCACGCCGAGGACGACAAGGAGGTGCCGCCAAACCATGCCAGGCACTATCAGGCGGCCGGGAAGGACGTCAGGCTGTTCTGGGCGAACGGCTTTGGGCACCGGCGCATCCTCGCCGCGCCTCCTGTGCTTGGTGCGATCGTGGCATTTCTCCAAGGTGATCGGAGTGACGAGGGCCTGGCGGATCAAAGCATCAAAAAAGATGCGGAGATCATTCCGTTTTTTGAGCTTCCGGCGCGGCGCGCGGCATTGTAGCGTCCGTCCCGACATCAAGCCGCGGCGGGACGCCCCATGAAAATCATCAGCAGCATCGAAGAACTCAACACGATCTACGGCGCCGGCCTGTCGCAGGCGTCGGTGGACAAGGTGACGAAGCGATTGACGCCTCTCTATCGGGAGATGATCGAGATCTCGCCGTTTGCCGCGCTTGCGACCGTCGGGCCGGAAGGGCTCGACTGTTCGCCGCGCGGCGATCTCGGCGGCGTGGTGCGCGTCGTCGACGACGGGACGCTGCATCTGCCGGACTGGCGCGGTAACAACCGCGTCGATTCACTCTCCAATATCGTGCGCGATCCCCGGCTGGCGCTGATGTTTCTGATCCCCGGCTCGAATACGACGATGCGCATCAACGGCCGCGGCGTCGTCTCCAACGACGAGGCGCTGCTTGCAAGTTTCGAAATGGATGGCAAACATCCCCGCACCGTCGTGGTGATTTCGATCGACGAGGTCTATTTCCAATGCGCCCGCGCCGTGATGCGGGCGGAACTCTGGAATGCCGAGCACTTCGCCGATCCCGCCGGTCTGCCGACACCCGGCCACATGTTGAAGGCCGCCGTCGGCGATTTCGACCAGGAAACCTATGACCGGGAATGGCCGGGACGCGCGGCAAAGACGATGTGGTAAAGCCGCTGTCACCCCTGGGTGACAGGGCACCTGCAGCGCAGAATTGCCGTCAGCTCTTATAGATCAGCCAGCTTTTGGTGAAATCCTTCTGCATGCCGTCCTGATAGAGGATGGTGCAGTTGCGGCCGGCATTCTTGGCGCCGTAAAGGGCGATGTCGGTCTTGCTGTAGAGTTCGCCGGCGTCCTCGGCGCTGGAGGCCATGCAGATGCCGATCGAGACGGTGATCGGGCCGTAGTTGACCCGCGTGCGGGAATTTTTGAACGGGGTCGTTTCCAGCGTGCGACGGATGCGCTCGGCGATCGCGGTGATTTCCTCGGGCGTATTGCCGTCGATAATCAGCGCGAATTCCTCGCCGCCGGCGCGGGCGACGAAGACATCGCGGCGGACATTGCTGCGGATGACGGAGGCGACGGTGGCGAGGATCTTGTCGCCGACGGGATGGCCGTAGGTGTCGTTGATCTTCTTGAAGTTGTCGATATCGGCAAGCAGCAGGGCCGTCACCGGCCGCATGCCGGGATTGTTGAAGACGGCGGCGAGGCGCTCGTCGAAGGCGCGGCGGTTGGAAAGGCGCGTCAGCGAATCGGTGTTGGCAATACGCTTGTATTCGTCGAGTTCCTTGCGGACCTGGTCCATCTCCTGCGAGCGCTGAACGACATCCTCGACGGTGCGTTCACCGTGCGCCATGGTGTCGCCGGTCGCCTGGCTGAGGAGCTCGATGGCGTTTTCGATCAGCTCGACGCTGGCATTGCTCTTGGAGGTGATGCGCTTATGGGTTTCGCCAAGCAACCTGGTATAGCTTTCCAGCGAACTCTGCTCCTGCCTCAGAATCCTGAGCAAGCCGTCGAGCTCGCCTGATATGCGGGTATGGGCGTCGTCGACGACGCGGGCCGGGCTGCTGGTGAAATATTGCGCGCCGAGTGCATCGAGTTCGGCCTGCGTCGCCTGGCTGCCAAGCGCTGAAAGCTCCCGTGTCAGCGCCGGATTGGAGCCGATATAGGCCTCGTAGAAGAGTTCGTAATTGCGCGGTATCGGCGCAACGCCCATCGAGCGCATGGCATAGGTGATCTGGCCCGCGACATCGGGAACCTGCACCTTGGGCGCGACAGCCGTATTCATCCGGCGAACTCCTCATATATTCGAAGGCAATAATCTATTTGCTAGCTTAAATTTCTTGGGAAAAGATTAAAGCGATATATACCAAAGATTACATACGACAAGTTTCCGAGGTCGCAATACTTCCGGCAGGCCTATGATTTTCCATCGAAAAACGTATTTTTGGCGGGACAATGCATACCCGCTGCGCGAGAATGGCGTTTGAAAAACTTACAGTTATTCTTTGTGCTCGGGGTCGTATTCATCTTGTCGACAGTTGGTTTTGGCCGCCGGCTATTTCATACCGAGTATTTTGCAGTGATACTTCCTGGGGCGAACCCGGTCGCAGCCCGCAAATTCAGGCGTAAGATCATGAAAAGGTCTCGTCACGCCTCCTTCGCCATCATCACCGTCGCCGTTATCGCCGCGGGCGCCTTGCTACTGGAGTATACCGGTCTGCTCGGCCGGTGCTTTCCGCACGGAAATCCTGGCGAGGGTGGATGATGGCGACGTGGTGAGTGCTGTGGATATTGCGGGCGGAACAATGCGGTAGAAGATCCGCCCGCGGCCAGACATTCAACCGAGGTTTAATTCCTGGAAGAAATCATTGCCCTTGTCGTCGATGACGATGAAGGCGGGGAAGTCTTCGACCTCGATCTTCCAGACCGCTTCCATGCCGAGTTCGGGATATTCGAAGACTTCGACCTTGCGGATGCAGTCCTGGGCGAGGCGGGCGGCGGGGCCACCGATCGAGCCGAGGTAGAAGCCGCCGTGTTTCTTGCAGGCCTCGCGCACGGCGCGCGAACGGTTGCCCTTGGCAAGCATCACCATCGAGCCGCCGAAGGACTGGAACTGGTCGACGTAGCTGTCCATGCGGCCGGCCGTCGTCGGGCCGAAGGAGCCGGAGGCGTAACCGGCCGGCGTCTTGGCCGGGCCGGCATAGTAGACCGGGTGGTTTTTCAGGTAATCGGGCATGCCTTCGCCCTTTTCCAGCCGCTCGCGGATCTTGGCGTGCGCCAGGTCGCGGGCGACGATGATGGTGCCGGTGAGCGACAGGCGCGTCTTGACCGGATGCCTGGACAGTTCGGCCAGCACTTCTGCCATCGGCCGGTTGAGGTCGATATGGACGGTCGATTCCGACAGTTTCGCCTCGTCGATCTCGGGCATGTATTTCGACGGATCGGTTTCGAGCTGCTCGATGAAGATGCCGTCGCGGGTGATCTTGCCCTTGGCCTGACGGTCGGCGGAACAGGAGACGCCGAGGCCGATCGGCAGCGAGGCGCCGTGGCGGGGCAGGCGGATGACGCGCACATCATGACAGAAATACTTGCCGCCGAACTGGGCGCCGACGCCCATCTGCTGCGTCAGCTTATGGATTTCCTTTTCCATCTCGATGTCGCGGAAGGCGTGGCCGCTCTCGGAACCTTCGGTCGGCAGCTCGTCGAGATAGCGGGTCGAGGCAAGCTTGACGGTTTTCAGGTTCATCTCGGCCGAGGTGCCGCCAATGACGATCGCCAGATGGTAGGGGGGACAGGCTGCCGTCCCTAACGTCAGGATCTTCTCCTTGAGGAAGTCGATCATCCGGTCGTGCGTCAGCAGCGAGGGTGTGCCTTGGTAGAGGAAGGTCTTGTTGGCCGAGCCGCCGCCCTTGGCGACGAAGAGGAACTCGTAGGCGTCGGTGCCTTCCTCGTAGATGTCGATCTGGGCCGGCAGGTTGTTCCTGGTATTCTTCTCCTCGAACATCTTCACCGGCGCGAGCTGCGAATAACGCAGGTTCTTCTTTTCATAGGCATCCATGACGCCGCGGGCGAGGGCTGAAGTATCGCCGCCTTCGGTCCAGACCCGGCGGCCCTTCTTGCCCATGATGATCGCCGTGCCGGTATCCTGGCACATCGGCAGCACGCCGCCGGCGGCGATATTGGCATTCTTCAACAGGTCGTAAGCGACGAAGCGGTCGTTGTCCGTTGCCTCGGGGTCGTCGAGGATCGAGGCGAGCTGCTTCAGATGGCCGGGGCGCAGCAGGTGGTTGATGTCGGCAAAGGCGGTTTCGGCAAGCAGGCGGATGCCTTCCGGCTCGACGGTCAGGATCTCCTGGCCCTTGAAGCTGTCGACCGAGACATGGTCGCTGCTGATCTTGCGGTAGGGGGTGGCATCGTTGCCGAGCGGGAAGAGATCGTCAGCCATCGAAGTGACCTTTCTGGTGGGCGTCTGTCGCGAAATTGGAACCGGTCTAAATCCGCCGCGGAGCAAAAGCAATCTGGATGCGGCCGGACTCTGGAATGGAGCCAGGTCGTGCCGCGTTTTGCAGTCTGCACTGCTACACGCTATGGGCGAGTGAGACAGAGGTGAAATCGACATTTGTCGCGAAGTTGACGACTTCAGGTTGCCTTCCGTTCGAGGCCAGTTCATATTCCCGCCAGCGTTAACCTGCCGGGGCTTCCCATGACGAATGCAAAGCCAACTGCTGTCGACGACCTTCTCGTTTTTTTCGAACATGACTGGATCAGGGGCGATCTGCTGCGCCTCGCCAGCGATCCCGAGGGAGCGCAGATGTATGCCCGCTTCGTCAATGGCGTGCGTATCGACGCCAAACATGGGCCTGACCATGAAACGATCATTGAAGGCAGGTACGGAACCTTCAAGGTGAAACCTGACGGTCACTTCACATATGAGCTGGACTACACGCTCGACGTGGTGAAGAATTTAGGGAAATACGATCAGCTCATCGAGACGTTGAGCTACAAGATGTCCGATGGCTCAGGGGGCACGGACCTCGGCGTGCTGACGCTGGCGATCGACGGCGTCAACGAAGGCGAAAAATACCACGAGGTCCTGGATTTCGACGACATGGGCGTCACGTCGAGGGCGGATAATTTCTTCCTTCCCGACTATCGGGGCTTTGCGCTCTCCGTGGACGGCAGTCAGGAGCTGACGCTTCTGAACGGTATCGTCTACGATACCATCCCTGGCGTCGACGCCATCACCGAGGACGGCTTCAGCGATACCGTCCTATCGCCGGGTTCGGCGCCCGTGACGTTGAAAATGGTCGATGGCGGGGAGTTCACCTTTCAGGGCGTCTCGATCGCCGAATTGTCGGCATCGCCGTTTCACCTGACGCTCACTGCCTTGAACGACGGCCAGATCGTCTATCAGCAGGAGCTTGAGGTTACCGGTCCCAATCTTATGGTCGAGATCGAAGACATCGATGAAATCAGCTTCGATTTCATGGGGAATTCGGTGGTGATGGATAATTTTTCGCTGTTGGTGTGAACTGGCTCGGGTGCGCGGTTTGCCCCTCACCCTAACCCTCTCCCCGTAAAAACGGGGCGAGGGGACGTGCCCCGCGAGGCGCTGGTGAGGGACGGAGAGCTTGCGGCATATCCCCTTCGCCCCGTTTACGGGGAGAAGGTGGCGGCAGCCGGATGAGGGGCAGCCCTCGTTTTCTATTTCGGCCCGATCATCGTCTCCGGACGCACGATCGCGTCATACTCTTCCGACGTCACCAGGCCACTCGCAAGCGCTTCTTCCTTCAGCGTCGTGCCGTTCTTGTGGGCGGTCTTGGCGATCTTGGCGGCGGCGTCGTAGCCGATCTTCGGGGCGAGCGCGGTCACCAGCATCAGCGAGCGTTCCAGGCCGGCCTTGATATTGTCTTCGCGTGCCTCGATGCCGACGACGCAGTTGTCGGTGAAGGAGACGGCGGCGTCGGCGAGCAGCTGCACCGACTGCAGGAAATTATAGGCCATCATCGGATTGTAGACGTTGAGCTCGAAATGGCCCTGGCTGTCGGCGAAAGTCAGGGCGGCATGATTGCCGAAGATGTGGATGCAGACCTGCGTCAGCGCCTCGCACTGGGTCGGGTTGACCTTGCCGGGCATGATCGACGAGCCGGGCTCGTTTTCCGGCAGCGCCAGTTCGCCCAGACCGGCGCGCGGACCGGAGCCGAGGAGACGAATGTCGTTGGCGATCTTGAAGAGGGCGGCGGCGGCCGCATTGATGGCGCCATGGGAAAAGACCATGCTGTCATGCGAGGCGAGCGCCTCGAACTTGTTCGGCGCGGTGACGAAGGGCATGGCCGTTATGGCGGCGATCTCTTCGGCGACCTTTTCGGCAAAGCCCACCGGTGCATTGAGACCGGTGCCGACGGCGGTGCCGCCCTGGGCGAGTTCGCAAAGGCCGGGCAGGGTCATTTCGATGCGCCTGATGGCGGAGCCGACCTGGGCGGCATAACCGGAAAATTCCTGGCCGAGCGTCAGCGGCGTCGCGTCCTGGGTGTGGGTGCGGCCGATCTTGATGATGTGGCTGAATTCGGTGACCTTCATGTCGAGGGCGGCATGCAGGTGCTTCAGGGACGGCAGCAGGTGATGGGCGATCCGTTCGGCGCAGGCGATGTGCATCGCCGTCGGGTAGGTGTCGTTCGACGACTGGCTCATATTGACGTGATCGTTGGGATGCACCGGCTTTTTGGAACCCATGACGCCGCCAAGCATTTCTATAGCGCGATTGGAGATCACCTCATTGGCATTCATGTTGGACTGCGTGCCCGAACCGGTCTGCCAGACGACAAGCGGAAAATGCTCGTCGAGCTTGCCGTCGATCACTTCCTGGGCGGCATCGACGATTGCCTTGCCAAGCGCGGGGTCGAGCTGGCCGAGCGACATGTTGGCGCGGGCGGCCGCCTGCTTGACGATGCCGAGCGCACGCACGATCGACAGCGGCTGCTTTTCCCAGCCGATCTTGAAATTGCCGAGCGAACGTTCGGCCTGGGCGCCCCAATATCGGTCGGCGGCGACGTCGATGGGACCAAAAGTGTCGGTTTCTGTGCGGGTTGCGGTCATCGGCCTTGCCTTCCCTTTACATGCTGTTTTCGGTCATCTGAGAAAGATGAGATCTTATAGGTTGGAACGTCCGACAAGAAAACCGGACGCCATAGGAAATATTGAAATTGGAACTCATGTTTTCGTGGGTTGTGCGGCGTGCTTTTTAGGCCACTTTGAAAATTTTATGCGCGCGGCCGTTTTCGCCCCACTGGCCCGGATGCGAAAATTCGGTAAAAAATTAACTAATAATTTCATAATTTTGTGTGAACTTCTGCATGGCGCCATGCAGGATCTCTGTCACACAGAATTGAGTCCGCCGGCGCTGGCGGCGCAGGCCGGTTTCTGATCAATGGGCCGGACGCTGAGTTTCGCGGGATTTGAGCTGAGAACAGCATGACACCGGGACTGGAAGATATATGACGTTCGTTTTGAAAAGCGCGGCATCCGCATTGGCAATTTCCTGCGGCGTGGCAGTTATGAGTGCCGCACCCGCGCATGCTTATACTTTGATGGACATGCTGCGCGGCGACAGGCAGCGGACCCAAAGCACCATCTTCATGGATCAGGCGCCCGGCCGTCCAGTGCCGCGCGGCGCCGACGGCGGTTCGCTCGGCGGGCTCGATCCGGAAGCGCCGCTGCCGAAGGTTAGCGGCCCGCGTTATTACACCTACAAGACTGAGACGCTGCAGTTCGTCGACACCAGCAAGTTTGCCGATCCCGTCGTCACCGGCGCGGTCGCCGATGTTTCGGCGAGCGGCGATGCCGGCGCCGAACCCGCCGTGCAGCGCCGTTTCCTGGCGCAGGCCAAGGTGCGCGCCAATGCTGATGTCGCAAAGGCGCTCGAAGCCTATTACGGCGACAGCCGAAATCCGCTCGTCTGGGTCGAGGGCAACCAGGTGAACGACCGCGCCAAGTCGGCGATGGCGGCACTTGCCGATGTGGCTTCCGTCGGTCTCGACCCGGCCGATTACGCTGTCCAGACGCCTGATATCGATCCTGCCAATCCCGATCCCGCCGCCCGCGACCGGGCGCTGACGCAGTTCGAGCTCGAACTCTCGGCCAAGGTGCTGGCCTTCGTGCAGGATACGGTGCGCGGCCGTATCGATCCGAACAAGATTTCCGGCTATCACGACTTCCAGCGCAAGGCGGTCAATCTGACGCCGGTGCTGAAGCTTGCCCGCATGAGCCCCGATGCCGGCGCCTATATCGCCAGCCGCTCGCCCGATGGTCCGCAGTTCGAGGCGCTGAAAGCGGAGCTTGCCAAGCTTCGCGCCGCTGATGGCGGCAATGAGGAGCAGATCGTCATTTCGCTCAGCGGGTTGCTGAAGCCCGGCGACAGCTCCCCGGAGATTGCCAACATCGTCAAGGCGATCGGCAAGCACGGTTCCGAAACGCTGAAGACCGATCACGCGGCAACACTTGCCGCTTATGCCGGCGGCATCGATTATTCGCCCGATATCGTCTCGCTGGTCGAGGCCTTCCAGAAGGAGCGTGGACTGAAGGCCGATGGCGTCATCGGCCAGGCGACGGTGCGCGCCATGACAGGCGGCGATACCAATGCCTCGAAGATCGAAAAGCTCGATGTCGCCATGGAGCAGGCGCGCTGGCTGCCGGAAGATCTGGGTTCACGCTACGTGATGATCAACCAGCCGGCCTTCATGGCCTACTACCACAATGACGGCAAGGAACAGCTGTCGATGCGCGTCGTTGTCGGCGGCAAGAATAACCAGACCTACTTCTTCGACGACGAGATCGAGACGGTGGAGTTCAACCCGTTCTGGGGCGTGCCGCAGTCGATCATCATCAACGAGATGCTGCCGAAGCTGCGCTCGGACCCGAACTATCTCGACCAGCTCGGCTATGAAGTCGAAGTGAACGGCCATGCCGTCGCCTCGTCGAGTGTCGACTGGTACGGCTCGACCAATAATGTTTCGGTGCGCCAGCCGCCGAGCAGCGACAATGCGCTCGGTGAACTGAAGATCCTGTTCCCGAACAGCCACGCGATCTACATGCACGACACGCCGTCGAAGAGCTTCTTTAAGCGCGACATGCGGGCTCTGAGTCATGGCTGCGTGCGCTTGTCCAATCCGCGCGCAATGGCCGCCGCCGTGCTCGGCACGTCGGTCGACGATGTCGCCAAGCAGATCGCCAGCGGGCAGAACCATGCGGTGAAGGTGCCGCAGAAGATCCCGGTCTACGTCTCCTACTTCACCGCCTGGCCAAACAAGGACGGCGTGGTAGAGTATTTCGACGACGTCTATGGCCGCGACGCCTATGTCGACAAGGCTTTCGACGCGACGACGAAGGCGCGTGGCGCGCAGATTTGACGTAAGGTTTAGTGGGTAATTGAATGGGCGGTCTTCGGGCCGCCCGTTTTGTTTTTAGCCGACTGCCGACGTCGTCGTTCTGGGCTTAAGTCCAAAGTAGGAATGACGAAGGAGAGGGGCCGGCACGGCACGCCGGCAAAGGAAGGACCAGGGCTGGGTGACAGCCTCAGACTGCGACCTTCACCGCATATTCCCGCAACAGCCTCTCCACCAGATCCGGCGTCAGCTCGTCGTAATGTGTGATGACCATATCCGGATCGAGGTTGGAGACCGGCACGTCGGAATAACCAAAGGGCACAGCGATCGACGGTACGCCGGCGTTCCTGGCGACGGCGATGTCGTTGATGCTGTCGCCGATCATCACGGTGCGGGCGATGTCGCCGCCGGCGCGGTCGATGGTGCCGGTGAGGTGGCGGGCGTCGGGCTTGCGCACGGGGAAGCTGTCGCCGCCGGTGATGGCGTCGAAATAGCTGGCGAGGTCGAGTTTTTCGATGAGCCCGAGCGCCAGGCTTTCCATCTTGTTGGTGCAGACGGCGAGGCGGTAACCGGCGGATTTAAGCCGGTCCATCGCCGCGACGAGGCCGGGATAGGGCTCGGTGCGGCCGGGCATGTTGCCGGCATAATGGATGACGAAGCGCTCGACCAGCGGCGGCAGGGCGTTGCTTTCGAGCGGATGGCCGCGCAGCCGGCAGGCGCGCTCGATCATCACGCGCGCGCCATGGCCGACGAGATGGGTGAGGTCGTCATAGCTGACCGGCTCGAGGCCAAGGGCTGCGATCGTATGGTTCAAGCTCTCGACAAGATCCGTATGGGTGTCGAGAAGGGTGCCGTCGAGATCGAAGACGATCAGTGCCGGGCGGATAGGGGAAGGGGTCAAGGGTTTTCCTCTTTGCGCAATCGTTCCTGAGGTAGGCGATCATGCGGCGGAAAGCAACGTTAGGATGCTGGCCGGGAAGGCCGCAGGCATTTGTTTCGGCTTTTCATTTTCCGTGATGATTTTGACTTTCGTTTGCCAGGCGAGCCGTGTAAACAGCACATCCAACGCAATAATTCGGAGTTGGCGGCGCATGGATGCCCGCGAAATGAAGATCAAGGCCGCCGCGGCCGCACTCGCCCATGTCGAAGACGGAATGCGCCTTGGCATCGGCACGGGCAGCACGGCAGAAGAATTCGTTCGTCTGCTGGCGGAGAAGGTCGCGGGCGGCTTCAGGGTCGAAGGCGTTCCGACGTCTGAAAGAACGGCGCGGCTTTGCGTCGAACTCGGCGTGCCGCTGAAGTCGCTCGATGAACTGCCGGCACTCGACCTGACGATCGACGGCGCCGACGAGGTCGATCCGGCGCTCAGATTGATCAAGGGCGGCGGCGGCGCGCTGCTGCGCGAAAAGATCGTCGCGGCCGCTTCCGAGCGGATGATCGTCATTGCCGACGAGAGCAAGCTTGTGGAAACGCTCGGCGCCTACGCGCTGCCGATCGAGGTCAATCCGTTCGGGCTCGTCTCGACACGGATCGCGATCGACAAGGTCGCGGCCCGGCTCGGCCTTTCCGGCGAACTCAGCCTGCGCCAATCCGGTGACGGAGAGTTTACCACGGATGGCGGCCATCACATCATCGATGCATCTTTTGGCCGCATTCCTGATGCAGAGGCGCTTTCGAGCGAGCTGAATTCCATACCCGGCGTCGTCGAACACGGGCTCTTTATCAATATGGCGGCACTTGCGATCATTGCCGGTCCTGCGGGTGCGCGCACGCTGCAGGCAAACAGATAACAGGAGCATACACTCATGATGAACATTGCAGGTCTTGGCCGTTTTGCCGCTGCGACGATCGTTCTTTCCGGGCTTGCATTCGGCTCCGCCGTCAAGGCGCAGGAGGTCTCCGAAGAGCAGCTGAAGGCGTCTCGCGCGGCGATCGACGCCATCGGCGCCACCGCCCAGTTCGACAACATCCTGCCCGGTCTTGCCGAGCGCCTGAAGGCCGGCCTGATCCAGGATTCGCCGAACTACCAGGACATCATTTCGTCGACGGTCGATGCGCAGGCGCTGGCGCTGGCGCCCCGCCGCGGCGATCTGGAGAAGGAAGCGGCGCTCACCTATGCCAAGACCTTTACCGCCGACGAACTGAAGGCGATCGCCGATTTCTACAATTCCGACGTCGGCAAGAAGCTGCTGCGCGACGGCCCGGTCGCCTCGCGCGAGACGGCGAAGGCTGCCGACATTTGGGCGCAGGGCATTTCCCGCGACCTGGAAAAGCAGAGCAATGCCGAACTCTCCAAGGTCATCAAGGCGCCGCCGCCGGCAACCGACAGCCCGGTTGCACCCGCGCCCGCTCCGGCGCCGGCTGCCCAGAAGTAAAGTCCGCCTCAGCGGATTTGCAAAAGCCCGGCATCGCCCGGGCTTTTTTGCTATGATGGATGCCGCAACAGCGATGAGGCTTTTGGTGAGGCAACATGTCCGCTCATTACGAGGCAATGCGCGTGCGGGTATCAGGCAGGGTCCAAGGTGTCGGGTTTCGCATGTGGACGCGCGATGAGGCGTTGCGGCTCGGGCTCACAGGCTGGGTGCGCAATGAAGCGGACGGATCTGTCGCCGCTTTGATCGCAGGGCCCGATACCGCCATATCGACCATGATCGAGCGTTTTGGCCGCGGGCCTGCGGGAGCATCGGTTTCCGGCGTTGAGACGGAACCGAGCCCGCTTGAGAAAATGCCGCCGGATTTCCGCATCACCGGTTGAAAGCTGCAACCGCCAGGGGATGTGCATCGCAGATACGCCTGACGCTCAGCCCCAATCTTTCGAGCTCTTGGCCAATTGCCATACGCCCGTTTCATCCGGCTCGACGCGCTTGTTGCCGCGGTAGAAGATCGGCAGTCCGGTTTTCTTGTCCATCGCGAAGCGGCTCGGCGCGTATTTTTCGTTCTCGTGGCCTTGGATGGCGAGGCCGAGCGCTTCCTTGAATTTGCCAGCCTTGCACAGGTTGGCGAAGAGAGTTTGATCCATCGTTTGCTCCGGCTTCTTTTTTACTGTGTGGATTTGCCTGCCAGCCCCAGGCGACCGGGTCAACCGTTTGACGGGAAGATTCGGGCGAAGGGAACGGGATGATGCAGGAGCGGGCTTTTGTTTTCAGGACGATCGCCCCTATATCAGGAGCATCCTTTCTGCGATTCCCTTCCGGAGCTCCTCATGTCTTCCTACGACTACGACCTCTTCGTCATCGGCGGCGGTTCCGGAGGCGTGCGCGGCGCGCGCGTCGCCGCCTCGCTCGGCAAAAAGGTGGCGATCGCCGAGGAGTACCGCTACGGCGGCACATGCGTCATCCGCGGCTGCGTGCCGAAGAAGCTCTTCGTCTATGCCTCGCAGTTCCACGAGCATTTCGAGGATGCCGCCGGCTTCGGCTGGACGGTCGGCGAAAGCAGCTTCGACTGGAAGAAGCTGGTGGCGGCCAAGGATGGCGAAATTGCCCGGCTGGAAGGCCTCTACAAGAAGGGCCTTGCCGGCGCCAATGCCGAGATCCTGGAAACGCGCGCCGAACTCGTCGACGCCCATACGGTGCGGCTTGTGAAAACAGGGCAGACGGTGACGGCAAAGACCATCGTGATTGCCACCGGTGGACGGCCGAACCCGCATGCAGCCCTTCCCGGCCACGAGTTCTGCATCTCCTCCAACGAAGCCTTTCATCTCGAAGAGCTGCCGAAATCGATCGTCATCGCCGGCGGCGGTTATATCGCCGTCGAGTTCGCCAATATTTTTCATGGCCTCGGCGTCGAGACGACACTGATCTATCGCGGCGCCGAGATCCTGTCGCGCTTCGACGAGGATCTGAGGCGCGGGCTGCACGAGGCGATGGTCGCCAAGGGCATCCGCGTCCTCTGCCACGACACGCTGCAGAAGGTGTCGAAGGGTGAGGGCGGGCTCGTTCTGGAGACGTTGAACAGCGGCACGCTGCAGGCCGATGTCGTCATGCTGGCGCTCGGGCGCGATCCGAACACCGAAGGTCTCGGCCTCGATGCGGCCGGTGTCGCGGTCGACGAGCGCGGCGCGATTATCGTCGACGACTATTCCCGCACCAATGTCGAAAATATTTATGCGCTCGGCGATGTCACCAATCGGGTACAGTTGACGCCGGTGGCGATCCACGAGGCGATGTGCTTCATCGAAACCGAGTACAAGAACAATCCGACCCGGCCGGACTACGAGCTGATCCCGACCGCCGTCTTCTCGCAGCCGGAGATCGGCACCGTCGGTCTTTCGGAAGAGGAGGCGGGCAAGCGTTACGGCGAGCTCGAGGTGTATCGGGCGCAGTTTCGGCCGCTGAAGGCGACACTTTCCGGTCGGGCCGAGCGGATGATCATGAAGCTGATCGTCGATGCGGCAAGCCGCAAGGTGGTGGGCGCCCATATCCTCGGCCACGATGCCGGCGAGATGGCGCAGCTGCTCGGCGTCACACTGAAGGCCGGCTGCACCAAGGACGATTTCGACCAGACGATGGCGCTGCACCCGACGGCGGCCGAAGAGCTCGTCACCATGTATGCGCCGAGCTATCGGGTCCGTAACGGGCAGCGCGTCTAAGTCTTCCCTGTGCGCTTAGCTGGTAATGCGCGGCGCGCGGATGACCTTGAGGAAGAGCGCCTTCATCGCGTCGGCAATACCTTCGGTCGGCGATACCTCGAAATAGAAGCCGGGCGAGGCGCATGCCTGCATCTTCGTCGGGATCTCGTTCTGGAAAGGCTTAATCCAGGTATTGTACCAATTGTTGCTCGGCAACGGCAGATAGGTGGTATAGAGCACGGCGATCTTGACGCCGCGATCCTTCAAGGGCTTGCAGAAGGAGGTGTCGATCGGCTCCTGACAACGGCCGCCGGTTGTCTTCTTGGTGCACGTGGACGGCTTGTAGCTGTCGCCGACGCCATCGGAAACGAAGAATAGGATCTTTTCGGGGCTGGTGTTCGACGTGCCGTCACCGGCCGGATCGATGATGGTGTTCATCTGCGTCATGGCGCTGTCGAAGTTGGTGATCTGGTCGCTATTGTAGTTCTGGTAGGGAATGGTCATCAGATCGACCGCGTCGGTATAGTTTTTCACCTTCGTCAGGTCGGAAGTAAGGCCGGAAATCGTCGTGAGCTTTGCGTCCTCGGCCTTGGTGCCGAACGTATATACGCCCATGCGGAACTGGCCGCTGCTGACGCGCTGGGTCTTGGCTGTATCGGTCAGCGCCTGGGTCGCCTGGCGCACCACGTCGATGCGCATGGCGACGCCGAGGCTTTTGGCGATGGTGTAATTGTTGGTGCTCTGATCCATCTGGTGGCAGGCAAAGGCGCAGCCTGTCTTGGCCTCCAGCTTTGAAACATCGTTGGGTGTCGCGCCGACGCCCATCGAGGGCGTATTGTCAAGCAGGATGTAGAAATCCATGAAGGCGGCGGTCTGGTATTCGGCCGTTGCCGTGCCGGAGATGGTGATAGAATCCTTGCCGAGAATACGCATGAAGGTGGTCGGCACGGTGGCGGTGAAGGAAACCTGCGAATTCAGCTTGTTGGCGGTCTTGGTAACGTCGATGCCGAGATCGACATTCACGTCCGCCAGTTCTCCCGACACCTGCGACATGAAGATGCTGCGGGCGTCGGTCTTGCCGAGCGAGATCGTGCCGTTGCCGCTCATGGTCATGGCGGCGGCGACCGCGCCGGATTTTTCGGCGATCGAGCCGACCGCGGCAGCATCGGCGGCGGCGAAGAGCTGGGTGCGCAGGCTCATGGCGTGAGCGAAATCCACCGCCATGCCTGCCGTGCCAAGGAGCGGCACCATCAGCAATGCCGTCATGATGCCGAAATTGCCTGAACGGTCCGATATGAAGCCCGGCGGAAGGATCGCCATGACATGTCCCCAATGTTGAAACTCTTCCCGGTTCTACATTCAAAGTCTAAAATATGGGGAAACCGACATGGTATATGCTGGTTTAACGGTGGAATCGGGGATTTTTGCCACCTATATGCGAGCATTGGCCGGTGGCGGCGGCACGGCATGGAGCGTCGGCCGATTGGCCTTTGCAAGCCCGGTCTAAAGGTCTATAAGCCGCCGCAATCAAGGATAGGTGCATCCCAGGGATGGATGTGAATGAGGTGAGTGACATGGCAGAGAATTGGACACCGAGCAGCTGGCGGCAGAAACCGATCCTGCAGGTTCCCGAATATCCGGATGCAGCCGCTTTGGCGGCAACGGAGGCCACGCTCGCCAGCTATCCGCCGCTGGTTTTTGCCGGCGAGGCGCGCCGCCTGAAGAAGCATCTCGCCAATGTCGCCGAGGGCAACGGCTTCCTGTTGCAGGGTGGTGACTGCGCCGAGAGCTTCGCCGAACACGGCGCCGACAATATCCGCGACTTCTTCCGCGCCTTCCTGCAGATGGCCGTCGTGCTGACCTTCGGCGCGCAACTGCCGGTCGTCAAGGTCGGCCGCATCGCCGGCCAGTTCGCCAAGCCGCGTTCCTCGAACGTCGAGAAGCTGGGCGACGTGACGCTGCCGGCCTATCGCGGCGACATCATCAACGGCATCGAATTCACCGAAGAGTCGCGCATCCCGAACCCGGAACGTCAGGCCATGGCCTATCGTCAGTCGGCCGCGACGCTGAACCTTCTGCGCGCCTTCGCGATGGGCGGCTACGCCAACCTCGAAAACGTCCATCAGTGGATGCTCGGCTTCGTCAAGGACAGCCCGCAGGGCGAGCGCTACCGCAAGCTTGCCGACCGCATCAGCGAAACCATGGATTTCATGAAGGCGATCGGCATCACCTCGGAAAACCATCCGAGCCTGCGCGAGACCGATTTCTTTACCAGCCATGAGGCGCTGTTGCTTGGCTACGAGGAAGCGCTGACCCGCGTCGATTCCACGTCGGGCGACTGGTATGCCACATCGGGTCACATGATCTGGATCGGTGACCGCACGCGCCAGGCCGACCATGCGCATATCGAATATTGCCGCGGCATCAAGAACCCGATCGGCCTGAAATGCGGCCCGTCGCTGCAGGCCGACGATCTCTTGCAGCTGATCGACATTCTGAACCCGGCCAACGAAGCCGGGCGCCTGACGCTGATCTGCCGCTTCGGCCATGAGAAGGTCGCTGAAAACCTGCCGCGGCTGATCCGCGCCGTCGAGCGCGAGGGCCGCAAGGTCGTCTGGTCCTGCGACCCGATGCACGGCAACACGATCACGCTCAACAACTACAAGACCCGTCCCTTCGAGCGGATCCTGTCGGAAGTCGAAAGCTTCTTCCAGATCCACCGTGCCGAAGGCACGCATCCCGGCGGCATCCATGTCGAAATGACCGGCAAGGACGTGACGGAATGCACCGGCGGCGCCCGCGCCGTTACCGCCGACGACCTGCAGGATCGCTACCACACGCATTGCGACCCGCGCCTCAACTCCGACCAGGCACTCGAACTCGCCTTCCTGCTTGCCGAGCGCATGAAGGGCGGCCGCGACGAAAAGCGCATGGTCGCCAACGGCTGAGATCTTTACACAACGGACGACAAAAACCCGGCGCGAGCCGGGTTTTTTATTGCTGTGGAGCTGGCCGCTCGCTCAGATGCTGGCCTGGACGCTGTGCAGGTTGGCGTAAACGCCATCCTGCGCCATCAGCTCCTCATGCGTGCCCTGTTCGACGATGCCGTCAGCCGTCAGCACCAGGATGCGGTCGGCATGGCGGACGGTCGACAGGCGATGGGCGATGACCAGGGTGGTCCGGCCATTCGCGAGGCTGAGCAGCGCCTGCTGCACCGCCCTTTCGCTTTCGTTGTCGAGCGCGCTGGTCGCCTCGTCGAAGATCAGGATCTCCGGATCCTTGAGGAAGGCGCGGGCGATGGTGACGCGCTGGCGCTGGCCGCCGGAGAGCTTGACGCCGCGCTGGCCGATATCGGTGTCATACCCTTGCGGCAGGGCCATGATGAAATCGTGCGCATTGGCGGCGCGGGCCGCCGCCTCCAGCTCCGCATCGCTGGCGTCGGGCCTGCCGTAGCGCAGGTTCTCCGCCACGGTGCCGGCAAAGAGATAGACATCCTGCTGCACCACCCCGACATGGCGCCGGAGCGAGGCCAGCGTCACATCTCTTATATCGGTGCCGTCGATGCGGATCGCTCCGGCCTCGACATCGTAGAAGCGCGGTATGAGCGCACAAAGCGTGCTCTTGCCGACCCCTGAAGGACCGACGAGGGCAACGAACTCGCCGGGCGCAATGGTAAGGGAAAGCCGCTCCAGCACGCGCGGGCCATCGGCCTCGTAGCCGAAGGCGACATTAGAGAAACTGATCTCCCCCTTTGGCGCCGGCATCGGCCGGGCGGCCGGCCGATCGGTGATATCGGGGTCGATCTCCAGGATCTCCATGGCCCTGATGAAGCCGGTATAGCCCTCCTGCCAGAGACGCACGAAATTGGCGAGCCGCTGGACGGGATCGACCGGCACGGCAACGCAGAGCAGGAAGGTCAGCATATCCGGGACGGTCAGTTCCGCCGCCAGGATGCGTAAGCCGCCGACGACGATCACCAATATGGTGACGAGCTGGGCGAAGGTTTCGGTGCCCACCGAAAACCACGCCTCGCTGCGGTAGCCTTCGGCGCGGCTCTGCAGGAAGCGCCGGTTCTGCTCGGCAAAGCGTTCCCTTTCCAGCGCCTCGTTGGCGAAGGACTGGACGACGCGGATGCCGGCCAGCGCATCCTCGACGCGCTCGTTGACCGCGGCGATCTGGTGCTTGCTGGCTTCCAGCGCGCGGTTCATGCGCCGGTTGAAATAGAGCGCATAGATCACCGCGACAGGCGTCAGCAGCAGAATGAGGCCGGCCAGCGGCGGATCGATGAAGAACAGCACCAGCATGGCGCCGCCATATTTCAGCACGGCGATGGAAAAGTCCTCGGGACCGTGATGGAAGAGCTCCCCCAGCCACAGGGAATCATTGGTGATGCGGCTCATCAGCTGGCCGGTGCGCTGGCGGTCGTAGAAGCTGAACGAGAGCCTCTGGCAGTGCTCGAACAGTTCCTGCCGGACCGTCGCCTCGATGCGGGCGCCCATGACGTGGCCGCGATAATCGACGAAGAAGATGGCGGCGATCTGGACCACCAGGACGGCCAGCATGACGCCGCCCATCCCGAGGATTTGGGCAAAGGCCTCAGGGGCGTCGGGCAGATCCAGAAGGCGGCTGGTGACGATATTGGCGCAGAGCGGCAGCGCGAGCGCCGTGCCGGCGACAAGGATGGCGCATAGCAGATCCGCCAGCAGCAAGGGCAGATGCGGGCGATAATAGGAGAGAAATTTTCGCATGCGCGACCAGCGTCGGCCGCGGTCGACGGTGGGGCCTTGCAGGAATAATTTCAGGAAGGCGTTATGGCGTCGCGAGCTTTTCCTCGCGCGGGAGAACCGAATATTCATGAGGCAGAATGTCCCTGTGGGCGATGTTTCCTTTCTGTTTGGACAGGGTCGCTCTCATATCAGTCTCCCGGGGACGAACGAAATTGGAGCCGCAGTATCGCCGACAACCGCGACGGATTCAATGCCGGGAGGGGACGAGAGGGACGGCTGTTGTCGACAAGCAACAGCGATGACCGCAGCAGCCGAGCATCGGCAAGGCCTGCGGCCTTCAAGATTTCTGATGATTTTGTTGAACGGAATGGATTTGACGGCAGGCGCGATCGGCGGCAATTTCCAGTCAAAAAGGGGAGAGCGATCATGACCGAACGGCATACAGGCGGCTGTCTTTGCGGCGCCGTGCGTTATTCAATCGGGGCAAAGCCCGGACCCGTCGTCGGCTGCCATTGCTCGCAATGCCGCCGGCAGACAGGGTTTTATTATGCGGCGGTCAACGTGCCTCGTGCGGCTCTTTCGGTGGAAGATGCAGGCGCGATCCGCTGGTATCGGTCGAGCCCCGAAGCCCAGCGCGGCTTCTGCTCGAATTGCGGTTCGGCGCTGTTCTGGCAGGGCGACCAATCGCCGGAGATTTCCGTCATGGCCGGAAGCTTCGACGAGCCGAGCGGCCTTGCCTTCAGCCATCACATCTACTGCGCCGACAAGGGCGATTTCTATGAGATCACGGATGGCCTGCCGCAATATGACAGGTTTCCCGTTTAGCCCCTGGCGGCAAGCTCGGCGCTGAGGCGGGCGACGTCCTCGCGAAGCGCCGTCAGTTCGGTCAGCACGCGCATGTCGATCTTCTGGTGCAGGGAGAGCACCTCGAGTTCGGCCTTGAGATTGACTTCGTAATCCTTGGCGGCCTCGAAGCGGTCACGTTCGGCCTGGCGGTTCTGCGACATCATGATGATCGGCGCCTGGATGGCGGCGAGCATCGACAGGATCAGGTTGAGGAAAACAAAGGGGTAGGGGTCGAAAGCGCCTGTTGCCAGGATGATGGTGTTGATCAGCGTCCAGACGACAAGGAAGGCCAGGAAGGCGAGGATGAACGACCAGGAACCGCCGACGCGGGCGATTCCATCGGCGACACGCTCGCCGAACGAGGCCTCGGCGGAAAGAGCGGCGTTGATATCGGTCGAGATGACCTTGCGCGCGTGCGCCTTCGCCAGCACGCGTTTTTCGATGTCGCCGAGTTCGTCGGCCGGCTTGTCGAAATGATGGTGCATGAAGTTCGAAAGATTAGACATGGCCTGTTTCCGGTGCCCGTTATCGATGCAGTCGCGTTTCGGGCAGTATTCCGTTCCTCCGCCAAATTGCAATGCGTGTCCATGCCGCGAGGCTGCGGCGTGTCCGTTCACAAAAATTTCGTCACCGCTAGGCGCGGCTTTTGCCGCGGGACATGTTGCGGTTGCGGAAGGTGCAGGCTAATTAAATGACATGACACAGGAAAACGCTCTTTCTGATATCTTCCGCATTGCCATCGGGCAGCTCAATCCGACAGTCGGCGATGTCGCCGGCAATCTCGTCAAGGCACGCGAAGCGCGCGCCGATGCGGCTCGCGAAGGCGCGCATCTGCTCGTCCTGACCGAGCTTTTCATTTCCGGCTATCCGCCTGAAGATCTGGTGCTGAAGCCGGCCTTCATCCGCGCCTGCTGGAAAGCGGTGGAGAGCCTTGCGGCCGATACCGCCGATGGCGGGCCGGGCGTTCTCATCGGGTTTCCCCGTCAGGACGAGACGGGACGTTATAATTCCGTCGCCGTGCTCGACGGCGGCAAGGTGATCGCGGTGCGCGACAAGATCGACCTGCCGAACTACGGCGAGTTCGACGAGAAGCGCGTCTTCAACCAGGGCGCCATGCCGGGGCCGGTGAATTTCCGCGGCGTGCGCATCGGCATTCCGATCTGCGAAGATATCTGGGGCGATCTTGGCGTCTGCGAGACGCTGGCCGAAAGCGGAGCCGAGATTCTGCTGTCGCCGAACGGTTCGCCCTATTATCGCGGCAAGGTCGATATCCGCCATCAGGTGGTGTTGAAGCAGGTGATCGAAACCGGCCTGCCGCTGGTCTATGCCGCCCAGCTTGGCGGCCAGGACGAACTGGTGTTCGACGGCGCGAGTTTCGCCTTCAATGCCGACAAGTCGCTGGCCTTCCAGATGAGCCAGTTCGAGACGGCGCTGGCGGTGACGACATGGAAACGCGGTGAGGCCGGCTGGCACTGCGCCGAAGGTCCGATGGCGCATATTCCTGAAGGCGAGGAGGCCGACTACCGCGCCTGCCTGCTCGGCTTCCGCGACTACGTCAACAAGAACGGCTTCAAGACGGTGGTGCTCGGCCTTTCCGGCGGCATCGACTCGGCGATCTGCACGGCAATCGCCGTCGATGCGCTGGGCGAGGAGCGAGTGCGCACCGTCATGCTGCCCTACCGGTACACATCGGAAGACTCGCTGAAAGATGCGGCCGATTGCGCAAAGGCGCTCGGCTGCCGTTACGACATCGTGCCGATCGAGCAACCGGTGACGGGCTTCAGCAATGCGCTGTCCGATCTCTTCGCGGGCACGGACAGCGGCATCACCGAGGAAAACCTGCAGAGCCGGGCGCGCGGCGTCATTCTGATGGCGATCTCCAACAAGTTCGGCTCGATGGTGGTGACGACGGGTAATAAGTCGGAAATGTCGGTGGGTTACGCCACGCTTTACGGCGACATGAATGGCGGCTTCAATCCGATCAAGGACCTCTACAAGATGCAGGTCTATGCGCTGGCCCGCTGGCGCAACGAGAATGTGCCGCCGAGTGCGCTGGGGCCGTCCGGCGAGGTGATCCCGAACAATATCATCGACAAGGCGCCGTCGGCCGAACTGCGCCCCGACCAGAAGGATCAGGATTCGCTGCCGCCCTATCCCATCCTCGACGATATTCTCGAATGCCTGGTGGAAAAGGAGATGGCGGTCGAAGAGATCGTCGCGCGCGGCCATGACGTGGCGACCGTCCATCGTATCGAGCACCTGCTCTATCTCGCCGAATATAAGCGGCGGCAATCGGCGCCGGGCGTGAAGATCACCAAGAAGAATTTCGGGCGCGACCGGCGCTATCCGATCACCAACCGTTTCCGGGATCGGGACTGAAACGATCGGGATCACTGGCGCGATCGGGATCACTGGCGCGATCGGGATCACAGAAGCGATCGGGATCACTGGCGCGATCGGAATATCGGGAGGAAACATGCGCAGCTCGGTCGAGATCTACAATGTCAGGAAGGGCAGAGCCCGCGAGGTCTGGCAGACGGACATGCTCGTGGAGGCGCCGAACTTCGCGCCTGACGGTTCCTACCTGCTTTTGAACGGCGACGGGCTGCTCTACCGGCTGCCGCTCAATGGCGGCGAAGTCAGCAAGGTCGATACCGGCTTTGCCGTCAACTGCAACAATGATCACGGTATTTCGCCCGACGGCACCAAGATCGTCATCTCCGACAAGACCGAATTCGGCAAGTCGACGATCTATGTCCTGCCGATCGAGGGCGGCACGCCGCGGCTCGTTACGGAAAATCAGCCCTCCTATTGGCACGGCTGGTCGCCGGATGGCCGCCAGCTTGCCTATTGCGGCATCCGCGATGACCTCTTCGACATCTATACGATCTCCGTCGACGGCGGCGCCGAGACGCGGCTGACGCATGGCGAGGGCCGCAATGACGGGCCGGATTATTCTGCCGACGGGCAATGGATCTACTTCAACTCCAGCCGCACCGGGCTGATGCAGATCTGGCGCATCCATCCCGATGGCACCGGCCTCGAACAGGTGACCTCGGACAATCAGGGCAACTGGTTCGCCCATCCATCGCCCCAGAACGACAAGGTGCTGATCCTGTCCTACGACCCCTCGGTTTTCGACCACCCGCGCGATCTCGACGTGCGGCTGCGGCTGATGGATATGGATGGCGGCAATCTGAAGACGCTGTTCGAGCTGTTCGGCGGGCAGGGCACGATCAACGTGCCCTGCTGGTCACCAGACGGTGACGAGTTTGCCTATGTGCGCTATTTTCCAGTCGCTTAGACAGCCGCTGCCTTGCGCCGTTCGCGGGCGGATTGAGCTAGGTCTTCCAGCGTCGCCACCGACATATCCCAGTCGATGCAGCCGTCGGTGATGGACTGGCCGTAGACCAGCTGTTTGCCGGGGACGAGATCCTGGCGGCCGGCGACGAGGTTGCTCTCGATCATCATGCCCTTGATGTGGCGATTGCCGGAGGCGATCTGCGCGGCTACGGATTTGACGACGCGCGGCTGGTTCATCGGATCCTTGCTGCTGTTGGCATGGCTGGCGTCGATCAGGATGCGCGGGGTTACGCCAAGCTTGACGGCCTCACCGACCACAGCTTCCACGTCGGCCGCTTCATAGTTCGGCTGTTTGCCGCCGCGCAGGATGATGTGGCAGTCCTCATTGCCCCTCGTCGACGCGATGGCCGCCTGTCCGTCCTTGGTGACGGCGGGGAAGTGATGCGGCTGCGAGGCGGCCAGGATAGCGTCGAGCGCAACACGGACGCCGCCGTCAGTGCCGTTCTTGAAACCGATCGGGCAGGAGAGGCCGGAGGCGAGCTGGCGATGGATCTGGCTTTCGGTCGTGCGTGCGCCGATCGCGCCCCAGCTGACGAGGTCGGCAATGTATTGCGGCGTGATCGTCTCGAGGAATTCGACACCGGCGGGAAGACCCATGGCATTGACGTCGAGCAGCAGGCGCCTGGCAATCCGAAGCCCTTCCTCGATGCGGTAGCTGCCATCGAGATGCGGGTCGTTGATCAAGCCCTTCCAGCCGACCGTGGTGCGGGGCTTTTCGAAATAGACGCGCATGACGATTTCGAGATCGCTGGAGAAGCGCTGCCGCTGTTCCCGAAGCCGCTCGGCATATTCGCGTGCCGCAGCAGGATCATGGATGGAGCAGGGGCCGATGACGACGATCAGGCGGTCGTCTTCTCCCTCGAGAATCCTATGGATTGCATGGCGGTTGCTGGTCACCGTCTCGCTGACGGCAACGGTTCGGGGGATTTCCGCGATGATATCGGCGGGTTTGGTCAGCGGGGTGATCTCGAGGATACGGAGATCGTCAATGGTATCGGACACGGTATGGCTCCTGTTTGGTCATACCGTGCGGAACAAAAAAAGCCGCCAGGTAGACTAGCGGCTGTTCGGGTTGTCGTCGCGTCGACTTCAGTTACGCATAGACCCGCATCCGCTGAGAGTAGCGGTACCAATAAAATCGCGAGGCGTAGATCGAAGTGGTCGACATCAGGCGTATGTAGCGTTGCAGCAGCCCGTTGTCACGCAGAATTTGCGGCTTGAAAATCCGGCTCCTGCGGGATCACCAATCGCTATCGAAAGGAGACAAAAAGCATATCGCCCAAAAGCGCGTGGCTTCTGGGCGATATGAACGCAGAACCTGAGATCAGAGGGCGTCGACGTTCACGCCGACGGTGATGGCGCCGATCGGTGTTCCCTTATCGTCCGATATGGTGACGCTTGCCTGCGACTGCAGCGTCTGAGTCGATTCGTCCTTTTCGATCTCATCGACGAAGACGGCGTCCTTGCCGGCGCCGAAGGATTTCTGGAACTTGCCTTCATCGCCCTGCCAGTAGTCGGAGGTGGGATCGCTTTGGCCGACATTCAGCCCCTTTGCATCCATGACGAAGATCTCGGCAATCTTGCCGCCGGAAGCCTCTTTCTTTTCCTGAAGGAATTTCGACAACGCATTGCCAAGCACGCCGTCGATCATCGAATGGTCGGAACCATCGACCTCGGCGCGCCACTTCTTGTCGAGAGCGTCGATATCGGCCTGGCCCAGATTGGCGTTTGCGGTATTCTGCGCCTTGATGGCCTCGATGATGACCGGGTCGTTAAGCCATGGCTTTATATCGCTTGTGACGTAGTCGGAGATCGGGGCGAGTTTCGCATCCTGCGCCATGGATACGCCCGTCGGCACGGCAATTGCGGTGCAGGCCAAAAGAAATGCGGACACAACTTTCTTCATAACTGTTCCCTTCCTGATTATGGGTGCTGAGGAATAAAGCTTATCGAACTAAGACGAGGTCAGAACTCCTCCCAGGCACCGGGAGCAGCGGCAACGGCGGCATTTCCTGCATGCCGCTGCACCAAGGCTCTGGGTTCGGGGTGAGATTGACGAACGAGCTGAGCGGGTTTGGGCTGGCTGGCGGCAGAGGCGCCGACAGTGAACCGGCCGGCCGAGTCCTGCAGAAGGCGTCCCTGCGTGCGCAGCTCCTGGCAGGCGGCGTTGGTCTCCTCGACCATTGCTGCATTCTGCTGCGTGGCCTGGTCCATCTGATTGATGGCGCCGTTGATTTCCTGCAGGCCGGTCGCCTGTTCGCGATAGGACTGGACGATCGAAGCGATGCTGTCGCTGATGCGGTTGATCTGCTCCTCGATCTTCAAGAGGGCATCGCCGGTTTCGTTCACCAGCCCGACGCCGGCCGCCACTTCCTGGCCGGAGACATTGATCAGATTCTTGATTTCCTTTGCCGCATTAGCGGAGCGCTGGGCGAGTTCGCGCACTTCCTGCGCGACGACCGCAAAACCCTTGCCGGCTTCGCCGGCGCGCGCCGCCTCGACGCCGGCGTTCAACGCCAGCAGGTTCGTCTGGAACGCGATTTCATCGATGACGCCGATAATGCGGCCGATCTGGCTCGATGAGGTCTGGATCCGGTCCATCGCCCCGATCGCATCGCGTACCACGGTCGCCGAGACATGGGCGCTGCGCTTCGTTTCCTCGACCAGCTTGCCGGCATTTTCGGCCCGCTGCGACGATGTTCTGACTGTCGTGGTCACCTCATCGAGTGCCGCGGCGGTCTGTTCCAGAGCGGCTGCCTGTTGCTCTGTCCGCCTGGCGAGCTGATCGGCGGAGGATGCCAGCTCGCTAGAGCCGCCTTCAACCGCGACGGAGGCGGTCTTGATCTCGGTCAGCGCGGCTGCGACCGCGTGGACCATGTTGTTGAAATCCTGCCGCAATTTATCGAATTCAGGACCGAGATCGGCGAGCTGTATCGAAAAGTCGCCGGCGGCGAGCTTTTCCAGTTCATTTGCGAGCGCTGTCATGACCAGGCGCTGAGCGTTGCTGGTCTCTTCCGTCAACAATGCGTTGCGTGCCCGTTCGGCATCGAACGAGGCGCTCTGCTCGGCAGCGGCCTGCTCTCTTTCGATCTTGGCAATCGCCTCGTTACGGAAAACTTCCAGGGCACGCGCCAGGAAACCGATCTCATCGCCATTTTCCCGGTAGGTGACGGGAGAGGCCAGATCGCCTTTCTGCAAGGCGCTAATCCGCGCGCTGAGAATTCTGAGCGGGCGGCCGACGAGGCTGCGCATGGCGAGAAGGAAAGCGACAACGGCCATGGCGGTGATCGCGAACTGCGTCAGCAGCGAGATCAGCACTTTCTGCTTGACCTCAGCAGCGATTTTTTCGACCGACCAGTTGGTGACGACGTAGCCGGTGGCCTTGCCTGATTTATCCAGCGGAAGCGGCGCGATGATCGTCACAACACCGGCAGATATTCCGCTGTCATCGATCGTCGTTTTCTCAGGTTTGGCGCTGAGGCGCTTCGCCAGATCGGCAGGTGCGGGCAAACCGTCAACGCCGTCGCGCGTCCATGTATCGACGGCCGCAAGTTCGGCGTTGAAGGCGGCAAACTGAACAAGGTCAAGCGTGGGATCGTCGCGATACAGCGAATAGGCCTCGCGAACAGCATTCGCCTTGCCCCATTTGACGCCGCCGGCGGCCAGAGAGGCGAACTGCTCCACATCCTTGGACCAGTTCGCCTTGGCGCCATCGATCAACGCCTTGGTTTCGTACATCCACGTATAGGTGGCAAAGGCGGAGATGCCGCAAAGGTTGACGGCCACGATAATCGCCGCCAGCTTGGCTGTCAGAGGCATCGCTTTTAAAAATTGGAACATGCCGCGGGGGCCTCGAAACGCGGGCTCAGTCGGCTATGGTCCCGACCAGCCTATCAATACAGGCATCCACGCCGGCGGTCGCAGCATGAGCACTCATACCCATGTCCCCCTTGCGACCCAAAACGAGCAGACGCAGTGTGTCTTCGATGTGTGAATAAATCATAAAGTAGAATGGGATACCGAAGCGGCGGCCTGCGGGATCAAGGGCTGTTTTCCGCCATGGCCTCTTCCGGCTCGGCCTGGCGGTGCTTACGGCGGCGTGTCGTCAGTTCCGCGCCGGCGTCGCGCGGCAGGCGCAGGAAGGTGATGCAGGCGAGCGCCGAGATTGCCGAGACGCTGAAGAAGGCGATGTGGAAATCCGAAACCAGCAGCCTGCCGCCATGAAGACTGCTCGAAATTTCGAGGATGCCGCCGGCGATCGCCACACCCATCGCCATGGAGATACGCTGGGCGACGGCATTGATTGCGGTCGCCTGGCTGCTGTCGGCATCGTCGACATCGCCGAAGGCCATGGCATTGACGCCCGAGAAGGCCATGGAGCGGAAGAGGCCGCCGATCAGCAGGCAGGCCATGATCAGCGGCAGCGGCGTCTCAGTGGTGAAGAACCCGTTGATGCCGAGGAAGATCGCCGCCAGCAAGGTGGTGATCGATATGACGGTGCGGAAACCGAAGGCATTGAAGGTGCGCGAAGCGGCAAATTTCGACCCCATCGAGCCGAGCGCGCTGACGAAGGTGACCGAACCCGATTGCAGCGGCGTCAGGCCGAAGCCGAGCTGCAGCATCAGCGGCATCAGAAAGGGCAGGGCGCCGAGCCCCATGCGGAAATTGGAGGCGCCGAGGATCGCCGCCCGGAACATCGGGTAGTGGAACATTTTCGGATCGAGAAGCGGATAGGGCGCGCGGCGGGCATGCAGGAGATAGAGGAGGCCGGCAAGGATGCCAATCGCCACCGTGACGTAACCGTAGATGACGGGCACGGCGGGAAGGCTGATGACCGAGAGGCCGAAGACGAAGCCGGAAAAGCCGATGCCGCAAAGGAAGAAGCCCGGAAAATCCATCGGCCGTGGGCTGCGCGGTTCGACCGCCGGCAGGAAACGCGTGACGAGGATGATGCCGAGCACCCCGATCGGGATGTTGATCCAGAAGATCCAGTGCCAGCTGAGATAGGTGGTGAGGAAGCCGCCGATCGGCGGCCCCATGATCGGGCCGATCAGCGCCGGAATGGTGAGCCACGCCATGGCATCGACGAGTTCGTGGCGCGGCGTTCCCCGGACCAGCAGCAGGCGGCTGACCGGCGTCATCATCGAGCCGCCGGCCCCCTGGATCAGCCGCGAGACGACGAAGGCCGCGATCGAATTGGAAAAGGCGCAGGCGACCGAACCCACCATGAAGACAAAGATCGCCATGCGGAAGATGTTGCGCGCACCGAAACGATCCGACATCCAGCCGCTGATCGGAATGAAGATCGCCAGCGCCACGAGATAGCTGGTGACGGCAAGCTTCAGCGCGATCGGCGATGTGCCGATATCGGCGGCTATCGCCGGCAGGCTGGTGGCAATCACGGTCGAATCCATCTGTTCCATGAACAGGGCGACCGCAAGGATCATGGGCGTGAAGCGGGGCACGGGCAACCGGGGTGCAAAGAGACAAATCGCGGCGCCATGGGCGTCGGTCGGGATCTGTTGAGTTCTACGGGAGCGATGCGCAGCTGTCCACGCGATCGATGTCACATACGGGTGAACGCGGCATGAGGCCGCTTGCCGCAGAGCCGGTTTGCTGAAATAGATGCGCCGTCAGGTGCCCGCTTTTCAAGCGGGAGAATCGGGAATCCGGTGCAAGACCGGAACGTGCCCAACGCTGTAAGGCCGACGTCCGCCGTTTTATCATGCCACTGGCTTTTGCCGGGAAGGCTGCGGCAGACGGGTGACGCCAAGTCAGAAGACCGGCCTGGCAAGATAGACCCAACCCGCGCGGACGGCGGGCGGTTGCGTTGTTGGGGATTTGACGATGCGACCCTTAGATGAGGATGCCCTGTCAGTGGCGTCCGGTTTTTCCTCGGCCGAACGCGAGGCCGTCTATCATGCGATCATGACGCGGCGCGACGTTCGCAGCCAGTTCCTGCCCGATCCCTTGCCCGACGATGTGGTGGCGCGGCTGCTGACGGCCGCCCACCATGCACCCTCTGTCGGCTTCATGCAGCCGTGGAATTTCATTCTGGTGAAAAACCCAACGGTGCGCGCGCGCGTCCGGGATGCCTTTTCGAAGGCCAACGAGGAAGCGGCATCGATGTTCGAGGGTGAGCGGCGCCAGGCCTACCGCTCCCTCAAGCTCGAAGGCATCGTCGAGGCGCCGCTCGGCATCTGCGTGACCTGCGATCCCACCCGCAGCGGCAGCGTCGTGCTGGGGCGTACGCATAATCCGCGGATGGATAGCTATTCCACGGTCTGCGCCATCCAGAATCTCTGGCTGGCGGCCCGCGCCGAAGGGGTCGGCATCGGCTGGGTCAGCATTTTTCGCGAGGGCGAGCTGAAGAGCATTCTCGGCATACCCGAGCATATCGAGGTGGTCGCCTGGCTCTGCGCCGGTTTCGTTGATCGGCTCTATGACCAGCCGGAACTATCGGTCAAAGGCTGGCGGCAGCGGCTGCCGCTCGAAGAACTCGTCTTTCACGACGGTTGGGGACGCAACGAGCCGTAGCCAATCACTGCTGCTGCGGCTGCTACTGCTGCGGTTGGGGGCCAGGTGCGGCGGGATTGGCGAGATCGATCGAGCCCTGGTCGCCGGCCAGAAACTGCGGGCCGACCTGGCGGACCTTGTTTTGCGTGGGGTCGTAGGGGCGATCCGGCACCGGTGTCTGCGGCGCGGCTGGTGTCGCGGCGGCCTTCACCGGCGGATTGGTGCGGATGGTGGTGATCGAGCCCTGCTGCGGCGGTTGGCTTGCTGCCTGCTTGCCGCGCATCTCGTCGTAATAGGCGGTGAGATTGCAGGCGCAGGCGTTCTTTTCACCGGGCGCGCGGTTCTTGTAGGCGAAGGCGTTCTTCATGGCGCTGTAAGGCGTGCCGGTTGCGACCGAGATCATGTTCGAGGCTTCCGTGCTCGTCACCTCGCGATAGAAGAGTTCGGTCTCGATCCCCGGGCACATCTTGGCGCAGGTCTCAGCGTCGCGGCCGAAATCGACCGAGGTGGCGTTCGAGCTGATCGGGAAGAAACCGCCATCGCAGCTGCGCACGCACATGGTGCTGACCGGCGACAGCATCTCGGCCCGCGGCAGGCCGTAGCGCGGATCGGCCTCCTCGCCGCCGCCGAGCGGAATGAAGGTATCGGAACGCATCGCCTGCTCCTCGACGCTCGGGGCAGGCTCGTCGGCGCTGCGCTCGTCCGGCGCATAGAAATTCTCGCTGTTGCAGCCGTTGCTGTCGAGCGCGGCCATCAGTTCGCGGCGGTCGTCATCGGCGCCGTTCCGGCCGGTCAGCTCGTTGCGACGGTCCTGGAGATAAGCGATATTGTCGATCATCCGGCCTTCGGCCTGTGAGAGCTCGGCGCAATAATCGGCATTCTCGCCGCCGATCACCACCATGCTGCCAGAGGTGCAGCCGTAACTGCGCATGTCGTTGCGAACCTTGCGCAGTTCGAGGTTCTGCTCGGCCATGGCGCTGGCATATTGGCGGGCTTCCGGGCCATTGCCATTGCCGATCGATCGCGGCAGGTCGGCGAGGCGGCCGCGCAGGTCCTCGCAGATGGCATTGGTCTGCGCGACGGCGGGCGCTGCGAAGGCGAGGAGAAGGGCGAGAGACAGGTTTCGGCGTTTCACGGCGTCGTCCCGGAATGAGCAAACGGTCGGTGGGTCGAATGCGACTTCAATCGGCCGCGCGTTTTCCCTTAACGGATTTCTCTTAATAAGCTCAGAGAAAATATTAGCGTATTTTCCTGATCTTATCCAGCAATCGCCCGAGACTCGGTTAAAATGACAGGCATTCCCGACGAGACCCGATCCTTTGCGCCGACATCAGGCGTCTCGGAGACCCAACACGGCCTTCACCTCTTCGCGGACGGTTGTTTTGAGCCCGGTTCCGGGCATGGAGGCTGGTCGTTTGTCGCTTATCGCGATGGGGTGGAAATCGCCTCCGACTTCGGTGGCGTCAACGATTCCAGCAATAATTCCATGGAATTGACCGCCGTTCTCAGGGCCGCCATGTGGGTCAACAGCCAACCGACCGGCGAACCCGCGACCATCTGGTCCGACTCCGTCTATGCCGTCAAAGGCTGCAACAGCAGGCGACATATCTGGAAGAATAACGGCTGGAAGAAAAGCAGCCCGAATGGACAGGGGCGAAGGCGAATGATCGACAATGCGGACATCTGGAAAGCCGTCGATCTTCAGCTATCCCAAAACGCCCAGGTGACCATTGCCTGGTGCAAGGGGCATTCGGGGATTGCCGGTAACGAGCGCGCGGACGCGCTCGCCGATAGAGGACGCCTGTCGATCCGGGGCTGATACGGCGCTGGCCGATTTCAGGCGTCGTTGCTCGGCCGCAAGCGGCTTACGCCGGCTGCGATGCCTCGACGACGGCGAGTGCGGCCATGTTGACGACGCCGCGGGAGGTGACCGAGGGGGCGAGGATATGGGCGGGCAGGGCGGTGCCGAGCAGGATCGGGCCGACATGCAGGCCGTCCGTCATCGATTTGACCACACCGAGCGTGATGTTGGCGGCGTCGAGGTTCGGGAAGACCAGCAGGTTCGCCTCGTCATGCAGCGTCGTATCAGGCATGACGCGTTTGCGCAGCTCTTCGGTGATGGCGCTTTCGCCGTGCATTTCGCCGTCGACTTCGAGATCGGGGGCGGTCTCGCGCACGAGCTGCAGGGCATTGCGCATCTTGGTGGCGCTTTCGGATTCGCGCGAGCCGAAGTTGGAGTGCGAGACGAGGGCGGCGCGCGGGGTGATGCCGAACCGGCGGATTTCCTCGGCCGCCAGCACCGTTGCCTCGGCAACCTCCTCGGCGCTCGGGTTGAAGGTGACGTAGGTGTCGGTGAAGAAGGTGGCACCGCGCTGCGAGATCATCAGGCTGAGGGCGGAGAAATCACGGACATCCTTGCGCTTGCCGATGATCTGGCGGACGTCGCGCAGGTGCTTCTCGTAGCGGCCTTCGAGGCCGCAGATCAGCGCATCGGCTTCGCCGCGCCTCAGCGCCAGCGCGCCGATGACGGTGGTGTTGGTGCGAACGATGGTGCGGGCGGCTTCGGGGATGACGCCGCGGCGGCCGACGAGGGAGAAATAGAGATCGACATATTCGCGGAAGCGCGGATCGTCCTCAGGATTGATGACCTCGAAGTCCTGCAGCGGCCGGATACGCAGGCCGTAGCGTTTGAGGCGCGTCTCGATGACCTGCGGGCGGCCGATCAGGATCGGGTCGGCAAGGCCTTCCTCCAGCAGAACCTGGGCGGCGCGCAGCACGCGTTCGTCCTCGCCTTCGGAGAAGATGACGCGCTTGCGCTCGGCGGCCTTGGCCGCGGCGAAGATCGGCTTCATGACGAAGCCGGAGCGGAAGACGAAGCGGTTCAGCTGATCGAGATAGGCGTCGAAATCCTGGATCGGGCGGCGCGCCACGCCGCTCTGTTCGGCGGCCCTGGCAACGGCAGGCGCGATGCGCAGGATGAGGCGCGGGTCGAAGGGCGAGGGGATCAGGTAATCCGGGCCAAAGACCGGGGTCTCGCCGGAATAGGCGCGGGCGGCGACATCGGACGGTTCCTCGCGGGCAAGCGAGGCGATGGCGCGCACGGCGGCCATCTTCATTTCCTCATTGATCGTCTCGGCGCCGCAATCGAGCGCGCCGCGGAAGATATAGGGGAAGCAGAGGACGTTGTTCACCTGGTTGGCGAAATCCGAACGGCCGGTGCAGATCATCGCGTCGGGGCGGGCGGCACGGGCGAGATCCGGCATGATTTCGGGCGTCGGATTGGCGAGCGCCATGATCAACGGCTTGTCGGCCATTTGCGCCAGCAGTTCCGGCTTCAGCACGCCGGCGGCCGACAGGCCGAGGAAGACATCGGCGCCGCCGATATTTTCGGCGAGCGTGCGGGTGTCGCTCTTCTGGGCATAGACGGATTTCCATTCGTCCATCAGCTCGGTGCGGCCCTCATAGACGAGGCCTTCGAGATCGTGGACCCAGATATTTTCGCGTTTTGCTCCGAGGGTCACCAGCAGGTTGAGGCAGGCAAGGGCGGCCGCACCCGCGCCTGAGGCGACGATCTTGACGTTTTCGATCGCCTTGCCGGCGAGTTCCAGCCCGTTCAGGATCGCGGCGGCGACGATGATCGCCGTGCCGTGCTGGTCGTCGTGAAAGACCGGGATCTTCATCTTTTCGCGCAGACGCCGCTCGACCTCGAAACATTCCGGCGCCTTGATGTCCTCGAGATTGATGCCGCCGAAGGTCGGCTCCAGTGAGCTGACGGTCGAGACCATCTGGTCGACGCTTGCCGCGTCGATCTCGATATCGAAGACATCGATGCCGGCGAATTTCTTGAAGAGCACGGCCTTGCCCTCCATGACCGGCTTCGAGGCCAGCGGGCCGATATTGCCGAGGCCGAGCACGGCGGTGCCGTTGGAGATGACGGCGACGAGATTGGCGCGCGAGGTATATTCAGCCGCCATCTCAGGATTGTCGCGGATGGCAAGGCAAGGGGCGGCGACGCCGGGTGAATAGGCGAGCGCCAGATCGCGCTGGTTGCCCAGCGGTTTGGTTGCCTGGATCTCCAGCTTGCCGGGGCGGGGATAGCGGTGGAAGAACAGCGCCTGCGCGTCGAGATCGCCGCTTGTCAGGTTCTTGTCCGTCTTGGATTTATCCTGGTGATCCATTGCCGCCTCCGTGCACGTCTTTTTCTGGAGTTCCCTCCATACATCAATCGGATACGGGCGACAGTATGGAAATGGGGGATGGGAGAAGTTTTCGCGAGGACTAGATTGTGCCGTGGGGTTACCCCCCTCTGCCCGGCATGGCAGAGGGGGGTAACCACGGCACACCCAATGCGTTCTTTGCGTGGAGTCTCATCGCGGCGGGAGCAACTAGCTAATCCTTTTTGAAAACTTGTTTGGCGACCACGGCAGGCGCAATATGCCGCCGCGACGGTGCGGGGCGCCGGTCGCATGGAGGAAATCATGGACAATTTGAACCTGACGACCCTGCAAAAGGGGCAGACGATGGTCAATGATGTGGCCATCGATGCGTTTGCCGCCGGATTTCGCGGTAATCTCCTGACCAGTAAAGACATGGATTACAACGAGGCGCGGGCGATCTGGAATGCGATGATCGACCGTCGGCCCGGGCTTATCGCGCGTTGCGCCGGGGCTGCCGATGTCGTGCGCGCGGTGCGGTTTGCACGCGACAACAATCTGCTCGTTTCGGTGCGCGGCGGCGGCCACGGCATTGCCGGCAACGCCGTCTGCGAGGGCGGCGTCGTCATCGACCTGTCGGCGATGAAATCGGTGCGGGTCGACCCGGAGACGCGCCGCGCCAGGATCGAGCCGGGGGCAACGCTTGCCGATATCGACCAGGAAACGCTGGCCTTCGGGCTGGTACTGCCGACCGGCATCAATTCCACCACCGGCATTGCCGGCCTGACGCTCGGCGGCGGCTTCGGCTGGCTGACCCGCAAATTCGGGCTGACGATCGACAATCTGGTCTCGGTCGATGTGGTGACGGCCGACGGCGAACTGGTCAAGGCGAGCGAGACGGAAAGACCGGACCTCTTCTGGGCACTGCGCGGCGGCGGCGGCAATTTCGGCGTCGTCACCTCTTTCGAGTTCCAGCTCAACCCGCTCAAGACAGAGGTTCTCGCCGGACTGGTGGTGCATCCCTTCGCTGACGCGGAAAAGGTGCTGAGGGAATATCGGCAGGCGCTGGAAGCCGCACCCGATGAACTGACCTGCTGGGTGGTGATGCGCCAGGCGCCGCCGCTGCCCTTCCTTCCGGCCGAATGGCACGGCAAGGAGATCGTGGTGCTCGCCATGTGCTATTGCGGAGACATCGCGGCCGGGGAAAAGGCGACGGAAAGATTGCGGGCGATCGGAAAACCGATTGCCGATGTCGTCGGCCCAGTGCCGTTTACCGGCTGGCAGCAGGCATTCGATCCGCTGCTGACGCCAGGTGCGCGCAATTACTGGAAGAGCCAGGATTTCGCCTCGCTCTCGGATGCGGCGATCGACGTTCTTCTCAACGCCGTGCGCAGGCTGCCTGGCCCGGAATGCGAGATATTCGTCGGCCATGTCGGCGGCGCGGCCGGCCGCATTCCGACCGAAGCCACCGCATTTCCGCAGCGCAACTCGCATTTCGTCATGAATGTGCATGCGCGCTGGCGGGAGGCCGGGATGGACGCAAGCTGCACCGGTTGGGCGCGGGAACTTTTCGAAGCAACCAAGCCGCACGCAGTCGGTACCGCCTATATCAACTTCATGCCTGAGGACGAGGCCGATCGGGTCGAAATGGCCTACGGCGCCAATTACGGGCGGCTTGCCGAAATCAAGCGGCGTTACGATCCGAACAATCTGTTCCGGATGAACCAGAACGTCAAACCGATGGCGGCTGTGCGGGCTGCCTGAAGGGATACGGAACCGGCAGTCGTAAAACCCCTCCCCAACCCCTCCCCACAAGGGGGAGGGACTAACGCGCGGCGCCACCTGAGGCAGACATCGGCCGTTCCGCGGATGACACGATGATATGGAGTACGCCGGCACCGCATCTAAGTCCCTCGCCCTTGTGGGGAGGGGTTTTTCCGTAGGTTTGCGAGCGCCGGACGGTGACAGGCCGGTTGCGCGTCACTTAGTGGTGAGCTCGATCAACTCCTGCAGCAGAGCCGTGTCGTCGGACGCGGCTTGGTCGTCGGGCCTTAGAACATGGGTCAGCCAGGCCCCGTCCGCCGCCAGGCGGACGATCTCGAGCCGCGTGCCCGCATCCGTTCCGGCGTGTCTGGCGAGCCGGTCATTGATCCATTTGTGCCAGAGGCTCTTGGAGTAGGGGTCGGCAAGCACGGTCATGGTTTGCGCCGACCACGGGCTGCTGTTGAGGGCGCGGTCGGCAAACAGGGTGCGGACATAGGCGCGGGTGAACGTGCCGTGGCCGCCGCTATCCCTTTCCAGCTCTTCATCGATCTCGCGGTCGAAGCTTTCCATCATGCCGTCGAAGACGGCCTCCACGAGAGCTTGTTTATTCGGGAAATGGTGAAACAGGCCTCCTTTGGTGACGCCGGCAGCACTGGCGACCGCCTGCAGGCTGACGGCGGGCAGGCCGTGCTCCAGCGCCAGCCGGGTGGCGCAATCGAGGAGAGCCTGGCGCACCACATCCGGCTGTTTCTTTCTGTTGCGGGGGCTATCTACCAATGCATGACCTGTGTTCGAGATAAGATTCGCGAAGAGGAAACCGGAGGGGATCATTATCACTCCCGGGATCACCGGGCTATGGCACCTCGAAAAGTGATGCAGCTATCATACCAACCGGTAGGTATCTTGAAAATCGAAAAAAGATCGACTATCTGTCGGCTCAGGAGGCCCGCCGAACGTCATTTCGGCGGGCTATGCTTTTTTGGACCTCAGCGGGACCGTCAGGAAGGCTTGTGAACATGTTTTTTCATACGAAATCATTGCGTTATGCGCTGGTGCTGGCGCTGTTCCTCGGTGCAGGCCCGCGGGCTTACGCTCAGGAAGGCGGCGCCATGCCGCCGGCTGCCGTCAGCGTGCTGACGTTGAATGCGCGTCCGGTTCCCGTTGTCAGCGAATTGCCCGGCCGCATTGCCGCGACGCGGGTTTCGGAGGTGCGGGCCCGGGTCTCCGGCATCCTGCAGGAGCGGGTCTTCGAGCAGGGCAGTCTCGTTCATCAGGGCGACGTGCTCTACCGGATCGATCCGGCCCTGTTCCGGGTTCGCGTCGCAAGCGCCGAGGCAAGCCTCGAGCGTGCCGGGGCGACGCAGCTGAATGCGCGCCAGCAGTTGGATCGCCAGAAGTCGCTGCGCGACCGCGATGTCGCAAGCGGGGTCGAATATGATGCGGCCGCTGTCGCCCTTGCCCAGGCCGACGCCGATGTCGCGCTGGCGCAGGCGGCACTGGACGAAGCGAAGATCAATCTAGGCTATACCGACGTCCGGGCGCCGATATCAGGCATCATCGGCGGCGCGCTGGTGACGGAAGGTGCGCTGGTGACGGCCGATGCCGGCGATGCGCTGGCGATGATCCAGCAGATCGATCCCGTCTATGCCGACTTCACGCAATCCTCCGGCGCGTTGCTGGCGCTGAAGCGGGCGGTCGAAAACGGCAGCCTCGCCTCGACGGAACCGGGCAAGGCCGACATCAAGCTGGTCTTCGACGACGGCACGGTCTACGGCCAAGCCGGAAAGCTGCTCTTCCGCAGCGCCAGCGTCGATGCGACGACAGGCCAGGTCACCCTGCGCGGCGAATTCCCCAATCCCAAGGGCGATCTGCTGCCGGGTCTTTACGTCAGGGTCCGCATCGAGCAGGCCGTCCGCGAGAAAGCGATCCTCATCCCGCAGCGCGCCGTCATCCGCGCGGCCGATGGCAAGGCGCAGGTCTATGTCGTGGAAGAGGGAGACGTGGCGCAGCCGCGCGATGTCGAACTCGGTCAATCCTCCGGCAATGAATGGGTGGTCGAAAGCGGCCTGTCCGCAGGCGAACGCCTGGTCGTCGACGGCGTGCAGAAACTGCAGCCGGGCGCCAAGGTTGCGCCTGAGGAGTGGCGTAGCGGCGAAGTCGCCTCAGGTGACGCCAGGAAGCCGGAGTAAGATCGATGGCACGTTTCTTTATCGATCGCCCGATCCTTGCCTGGGTCTTTGCGATCTTCATCTCCATCGCCGGCCTGATCGCGCTGCCGTTCCTGCCGGTGGCGCAATATCCGAAGGTCGCGCCGCCGCAGCTCAGCATCACCACCAGCTATCCCGGCGCATCGCCGCAGGACATCTATCAGGGCGTTACCCGCCAGGTCGAGGAAGAGCTGAACGGGGTCGAACATCTCTCCTATTTCGAATCGACCTCCGATACCTCGGGCGCGATGACGATCACCGCGACCTTTGCGGCGGGCACCGACATCGACCAGGCCTCCGTCGACGTCCAGAACGCCATCCGCCGTGTCGAACCGCGGCTGCCACAGACCGTCAGGGATCAGGGCATCACGGTTGAGGAGGCGTCGTCAGGATTCCTGATGTTCATCTCGCTGACATCGACGGACGGGAAGACCGACGAGGTGGCGCTCGGCGACTATCTCAACAGAAACGTCATCGGGGAATTGCGCCGTCTTGACGGCGTCGGCCGCGCGCAGCTGTTTGCCTCGCAGCGGGCGATGCGAATCTGGATCGATCCCGACAAGATGGTCGGCCTGAACCTCACCGCATCCGATATCAGCACGGCGATTTCGGCGCAGAACGCTCAGGTCGCGGCCGGCCAGATCGGCGCCGCCCCCAATCCGATCTCGCAGGACCTGACGGCGACGGTGCTGGTCAAGGGGCAGCTGACCGACAGCAAGGAGTTTGGCGACATCGTGTTGCGCGCCAATGCCGACGGCTCGAACGTCCGGCTGCGCGACGTCGCGCGGATCGAGGAGGGCAGTGAAAGCTACAGCTTCTCCACCCGGCTGAACGGGCAGCCGAGTGCTGCCATCGCCATCCAGCTGTCGTCGACCGGCAATGCCGTCAACACGTCCAATCTGGTCAAGGCGAAGATGCAGGAGCTGTCGCGCTTCTTCCCTGCGGGCGTCGAATATTCCGTTCCCTATGATACCAGCCCCTTCGTCTCGGCATCGATCGAGAAGGTGGCGCATACGCTCGCAGAAGCCGTGGCCCTCGTCTTCATCGTCATGCTCATCTTCCTGCAGAGCTTCCGCTACACCATCATTCCGACGCTGGTCGTGCCCGTCGCGCTGCTCGGGACGCTGGCGGTGATGTTTGCCGCCGGCTTCTCGATCAACGTGCTGACGATGTTCGCGATGGTGCTTGCTATCGGCATTCTGGTCGATGACGCCATCGTCGTGGTCGAAAACGTCGAGCGGCTGATGGCGGTGGAAGGGCTGTCGCCGAAGGAGGCGACCAAAAAGGCGATGCGGCAGATCACCGGCGCCATCCTCGGCATCACGCTGGTGCTGTCCTGCGTCTTCGTGCCGATGGCGTTCTTCCCCGGCTCGACAGGCATCATTTACCGCCAGTTCAGCCTGACCATGGTCGTCTCGATCCTGTTTTCGGCCTTCCTGGCGCTGTCGCTGACGCCGGCGCTTTGCGCCACTTTCCTGAAGCCGATCAAGGGCCATCACGAGAAGAAGGGCATCGCCGGCTGGTTCAACCGCAAGTTCGACCGGTTGACCGGCCGTTATGCCCGCACTGTCGAGGGACTGGCCAAGCGCTCCTGGCGGGTCATGGTCGTCTATGTCGCGCTCGTCGTCGGTCTCGGCTATCTCTTCGTCAACCTGCCGAGCAGCTTCGTGCCGGATGAGGACCAGGGCTTCCTGATCGTCGACGTGCAGGGGCCTCCCGAGGCGAGCCGCAACCGCACGGTCGCCTCGCTCGAAAGCATCGAGGCGATCTTCAAGACGGAGCCGGCGGTTGAGAACGTCGTCGCGATCCAGGGCTTCAGCTTTTCCGGGCAGGGGCCGAATGCCGCCCTGGTGTTCGTCACCCTCAAGGACTGGGCCGAACGCGGCGCGGGCAATTCGGTGCAGGAGATCTCCAACCGCGTCAACATGCAGCTGTTTGCGTTGAAGGATGCGACATCCTTCGCGCTGTCGCCGCCGCCGATCGAAGGCTTCGGCACGACCAACGGCTTCACCTTTCGCCTGCAGGATCGCGGGGCAAAGGGCCAGGCGGCCCTGACCGAGGCGGCGGGAATGCTGCTCGGCAAGGCATCGCAGAATCCTGTGATATCAGGCATCCGGCCGGAAGGCATGCCGGATTCCGCTCAGCTGGTGCTCGTCATCGATCGCGAAAAGGCCAACACTTTCGGCATCGCCTTCGCCGACATCAACAACACGATCACCGCCAATCTCGGTTCGAGCTACGTCAACGACTTCCCGAATTCCGGCCGCATGCAGCGCGTCATCGTGCAGGCGCAGGACAAGAGCAGGCTTCAGGCCGAAGACCTGATGAAGCTCAACGTCCGCAATGCGAGCGGCGGCATGGTGCCGCTCTCATCCTTCGCGGTCGCCGAGTGGCAGAAGGGACCGGCACAGATCGTCGGTTATAACGGCTATCCTTCCGTTCGCATTTCGGGCGCTCCGGCGCCGGGATATTTATCGGGCGCGGCGATTGCCGAGATGGAACGGCTCGCCGCCGAGCTTCCAGATGGCTTCGGTTTCGAATGGACCGGCCAGTCGCTGGAGGAACTCAGATCGGGATCGCAGGCGCCGTTCCTGTTCGGCCTCAGCATCCTCTTCGTCTTCCTGCTGCTGTCGGGGCTCTACGAGAGCTGGTCGATCCCGCTGTCGGTGATGCTGGTCGTGCCGCTTGGGGTGATCGGCTGCGTGCTCGCGGTGATGAGCCGCGACATGTCGAACGACATCTATTTCAAGGTCGGCCTGATCGCGATCATCGGCCTGTCGGCGAAGAACGCCATCCTGATCGTCGAATTCGCCAAGGATGGTTTCGCCGAAGGGAAGTCGCTGATGGATGCCGCGATCGAAGGCGCTCGCCTGCGCTTCCGGCCGATCATCATGACCTCGCTCGCCTTCACCTTGGGCGTGGTGCCGCTGGCGATCGCCACCGGCCCAAGTGCGGCCAGCCAGAATGCGATCGGCACCGGCGTGCTCGGCGGCATGATTTCGGCAACGGTTCTGGCCATCTTCTTCGTTCCCGTCTTCTTCGTCTTCGTGCTGCGTCTGTTGCGGACGAAGCCGCCGGAGACCGTGACCGAGGAGGCCCAGACCGGACCGGAACCGGCAACGGTGACGTCGCCGACATAGGGTGACGAGTCACCGGAGTGATTGATCGCCTGAGGTGACGAATGATCTGAAGTGAAGAGTTGGCGGGTTGCCTTGCGTAACCCGCCGAAACCTACTCGCTGGCCTTGGGCGCGATCGTCACGTCGGCGCCATAGGCGTCGCGCAACTCACCTTCCTGTCCCGGCTGCCGGTCGGCGGCCTGGTGCAGCAGGATCGACTGGTATCCTTGCAAGCGCGTCCCCTCGATCAGCGTGATATCGGCATTGCCGGGATTGTCTGAGCGTTCGAACCATTCGACGGGGCGGTGCAGGAAATTCATTTCGATCGCCCGGTTGGTGACGCCATGACCGACGATGACGACGTTGTGGCTGCTGTTTTCGGCGTCGCGCATGACGGTCTGAAGGAACAGGCGCACCCGCTGAGCCACATCCGCCCGGCTCTCGCCATCCGGCGGCCGGGCGTAGAACTTGCCGCTGTTGCTGCGCAGCCTCGCCCATTTTTCGAACTCTTCGGGAAACTTCTGCTTCTGTTCGGCATGGTCGTAGATTTCGGTGAAGAGGCCGAAATCCTGCTCGCGCAGCAGGTAATCCTCCCGGATGTCGCCGACGGCACTTTCCGGCAGGGCTGTGAGCAACGCATCCTTGCTCTGCCGTGTCCTGAGGAATGGCGAATACCAGATCTGCAGCTTGCCGAAATCGGCGCGCGGCAATGCCTTCAGATAGGTGGCGATGGCGCTGCCGGCTTCGACCGCCTGGCGGTGGCCCCACTCAGTCAGCGGCACGTTGTGATCGCCGAATTGGCGATAGGCCTGTTCGTTGAGGTTGCCGAGAGATTCGCCGTGGCGAACGAGAAAGAGGCGCATCAGCCATCCCGCATTGTCGGATCTGGAATCGCCGTCATCATGAACGTGCTCGATGTGCAGGGCAACATCGCCACCGCGCCGGCTTTTCCCCGGTTTGTCATCTTCCTGAAACACGAGTCTGGTTTTGGAAGGTGAGATGAAAGATGGGGCATGAGCGAAAGCTCGTGATAGACATGATGGAACCCAGACATTTCCGCACGCTCTTCATTTCCGATGTCCATCTCGGCTCGAAGGCCGCGAAGGCTGATTTCCTCCTGGATTTCCTGCGCCACCACGAGGCCGATACGATCGTGCTGGTCGGTGACATCGTCGACGGCTGGCGCCTGAAGCGCAGCTGGTACTGGCCGCAGGTCTGCAACGACGTGGTCCAAAAGCTGCTGCGCAAAGCGCGTAAAGGCACACGCGTCGTCTATATCCCCGGCAATCACGACGAATTCCTGCGCGACTTCCCGGGCATGCATTTCGGCGGCATCGAGGTCGTCGACCGCATGATGCATGACGGCGCCGACGGCAAGAAATATCTGATCCTGCACGGCGACGAATTCGACGTCGTCGTCCGCAACGCCCGTCTGCTCGCCTATCTCGGCGACTGGGCCTACGATACGGCGATCCGCATCAACATCCTGCTGGCGGCCGTGCGCCGCCGCCTCGGCATGCCATACTGGTCGTTCTCGGCCTGGGCAAAGCTGCAGGTCAAACATGCCGTCAACTTCATCGGCGAGTTCGAGCGCGTCGTGGCAGAGGAAGCCCGCAAAAGCGGCGCAGACGGCGTGATCTGCGGACACATCCATCATGCCATCATCCAGGAGATGGACGGCATCCGCTACATCAATACGGGCGATTGGGTGGAAAGCTGCACGGCGGTCGCCGAGCATGAGGACGGCACCTTCGAACTGATCACCTGGCGGGCGCTCGCCAGCAGCGTGCCGGCGCTTGCCGCCATCGAAATGCGCAACGAAGGCGAATTGGCTCCGCAAGCGGCCTGATTTTCGGCGTCGGCGGATCCGCGCCGCGCTCCCATTGATTTGGCCGTTACCGTCAGGCGACAGGGCGTATTTATTTTCTAAAACGTTTCAGGAGGGCTATTTCTCGCAATGGTCGCCTCCAGGGTGGTGTGTTAGGACAACGACCAGTTTCCTTCAGGTCCACCAATGATTCCCGCTCAACATTCCCCGAGTGAGGGAGCGCCGCCGCGCTTCCGGTTGCTCAGCGCGCTTTCCTATTGCGCGCCGCTGCTCGTCAACGGCATCGTCCTGCCGTTCTTTCCCGTCTGGCTCGCGACCCACAGCTTCAGCGACCACGAGATCGGCATTATCCTTGCCATACCGATGGTGGTCCGCGTGCTGGTGGCGCCTGTCGTTGCCATGATCGCCGACCGTCTGAAGGAGCGCGCCGACGTGCTGCTCTGGTCGGGCGGCCTGTCGCTGCTGACGGCGATCGCGCTTTTCTGGACGACGAGCTTCTGGCCGGTGACGATCGTCTATGCGCTGCAGGGCGCCACCTTCGCGCCCTATGTGCCCGTTGTCGAATCGATTGTCATTTCGGGTGTGCGCCGCTGGGGGCTCGATTACGGATCGATGCGCGTCTGGGGCTCGATTGCCTTCATTGTCTCGACGCTGGTTGGTGGCCAGCTGATCAACCGGTGGGGCGGCGGATTGGTGCTTGATGTCATGGTGTTCGGCTTTGCCATGACGGTCGTCATGGCGATCTTCTGCCCGCGGATCGGGCCGACACGGCGGCGCGGCCAGCCGATCAACATTCCGGCCGCCACCGGCAGCGGGCTGCGCGAGCCGCATTTGCTGCTGCTGCTGATCGGGGTCGCCATCCAGCAGTCGAGCCATGCGGTGCTCAACGCGTTCTCGTCGATCTACTGGCATCATCTCGGCTTTTCCGGCACCGAGGTCGGCCTGCTCTGGAGCGCCGGCGTCGCTTCGGAGGTGACGGTGTTCTTCCTGTCGAAGCGTCTCAACCGGCGCTTCAACGCCTGGACGCTGATCCGCTTCGGCTGTGCCGTCAGCGTCTGCCGCTGGATACTGTTTCCGATGAATACGGGTTTTGCCGGGTTTTTCCTGCTGCAATGTTTCCACGGCTTCACCTATGCCTTTGTGCACACAGGGGTGCAGCGGCGGATCATGGCGACGGTGCAGGAGACACAGGAATCCTCGGCGCAGGGCGCCTACTTCTTCTATGTCGGCATGGCGATGGCGCTGATGACGCTAGCGTCGGGTTATCTCTATGCCTGGCTCGGCGTCGTCAGCTACTACGTCATGGCGCTGGTCGCGTTCTCCGGCCTCGGCCTCGTCATCTCAGCCTATTACCTTCAGCCCCAGAGCATGCTTTCGGGCGGAAAGACCAGGGAAGCGGCATAGCGCAGGCCGGGTTCGCGGTCGCGGGCAAGTAGCAGCGGGCCGTCGAGATCGACAAAATCGGCATTCTGGGCGAGCAGCACGGCCGGCGCCATGGCAAGCGAGGTGCCGACCATGCAGCCGATCATGATGCTGAAGCCGAGCCGTTCGGCCTCGGCCTTCATCGCCAAGGCCTCCGTCAGGCCGCCCGTCTTGTCGAGCTTGATGTTGATCGCGTCATAACGGTCGGCAAGACTTGCGAGATCGCCGGTGTGGTGAACGCTCTCGTCGGCGCAGACGAGAAGCGGGCGGCGGATTTCGGCAAGCAAAGCGTCGCGGCCGGCCGGCAGCGGCTGCTCGACGAGAGCCACGCCCGCTTGCGCGGCGATGTCGAGATGACGCTCCAGCACGGCCTCCGGCCAGCCCTCATTGGCGTCGAGGATGATTGTTGCATCGGGCGCGGCGGCGCGGACGGCGCGGATACGGCTTTCGTCGTCGCCGGTTCCGACTTTGACTTTCAGCAGGGCGCGGCCGGCATGTTCGCGCGCCTTTGCAGCCATCACCTCCGGCTCACCGAGCGAAATGGTGTAGGCGGTGGTGAGCGGCTTCGGATCGGCAAGGCCGAGGCGGGCCGCGACGCTTTGACCCGTTCGTTTCGCTTCGAGGTCCCAGAGGGCACAATCGACGGCATTGCGGGCAGCCCCCGGCGGCATCGCCGACAAGAGGTCGCGGCGCGAAAGTCCGGCCTCGATCAGCGGACGCGCGGCCTCGATCTGGGCAAAAACGCTCTCCATGGTCTCACCGTAGCGGCGATAGGGCACGCATTCGCCAAGCCCCAGCGCACCGTCTTCGGCAAGCGTGCAGGTAATCACATCGGCCGCAGTCTTTGCGCCGCGCGCGATGGTGAAGGTCCCGGCAATCGGAAAGGAATTCATCTGGATATCGAGGGTGCGCGGCATTATTGCTGTCCTGTGAGCATGGAAATCGCACGTTGCTTCTGTATATTGACGCGCCGGGCGACGAAGGATCCGCCGAGTCGGCAATGTCACCGTAAGCCCTGAAAGATAGAAGTATCTTGAACGCCGAGAATCGCAACATTGCCTCACTAGATGTGGACGACCAATCCGATGGTTCGGGGCAGCATGTGCGTCTTAAGGGCAACTGGCGCAGCGCCTATGTGCATTTCGTGCTGCGCGACTTCGAGAAGCTGCTGCATCAGAAGGCCGGTGACCTGACGGTCGATCTCTCCGACATTACCGATATCGATACCGCCGGGATCTGGCTGCTGTGCCGGCTGAAAAAGGAAGAGGAGGCGGCCGGTCGGACCGTCCGCTTCCAAGGCACCAATCCGCATATCGACGAAATGCTGGCGATGTTTTCCGAGGAGCCGGCCAAACCGGAGCCGGAGCAGAAGGAAAAGGTTTCGATTGCCGCGCGCATCCTCGCGCCTGTGGGCAAGATGACCTACGACGTCTGGGACAATTTTGCCGCCGCCATGTATATCCTCGGCTCGGCCGTGCGCGGCGCGCAGATGAAGTTCGGCCGCGGCAGCGGCGTTTCGCCGGCCTCGATCGTCAACCAGATCGACCATATGGGCGTTCGCGCCGTTCCGATCATCCTTCTGATGTCGTTTCTGATCGGAGCGATCATTGCCCAGCAGGGCGCCTTCCAGCTGCGCTACTTCGGTGCCGAGGTCTTCGTCGTCGACCTCGTCGGCATTCTGCAATTGCGCGAGATCGGCGTGCTGTTGACCGCGATCATGATCGCCGGCCGTTCGGGCAGCGCGATCACCGCCGAAATCGGCTCGATGAAGATGCGCGAGGAGATCGACGCGCTGAAGGTGATGGGGCTGAACCCGATCGGCGTGCTGATCTTTCCGCGGCTGGTGGCGCTGACCATCGCGCTGCCGCTTTTGACGGTGCTGGCGAATTTCGCCTCGCTCGCCGGTGCGGCAGCCGTCGCCTGGGGTTATTCCGGCATCACCTTTGCCAACTTCCTGTCGCGTCTGCATGAGGCGGTAACGCTGTCGACGGTGCTCTCCGGCATGATCAAGGCGCCGTTCATGGCGCTGGTCATCGGCATCGTCGCCGCCGTCGAAGGGCTGAAGGTGGGCGGCAGCGCGGAATCGCTCGGCCAGCATGTGACCGCCGCGGTGGTGAAGGCGATTTTCGTCGTCATCCTGATGGACGGGCTTTTTGCGATGTTTTATGCAGCGATCGACTTCTAGCATGGCGAATCGCGTGGACGAGAAACCGATCGATACGGAAGACAGGAACGAGAGAGACATCGTGCTCTCGGCGCGCGACGTCACCGTCGGCTTCGGCTCCAAGGTCGTTCTCGACAATCTCAACCTCGATATCTATCGCGGTGAGATCCTCGGTTTCGTCGGCGCATCGGGCACCGGCAAATCGGTGTTGATGCGCACCGTGCTCCGGCTGCTGCCGCGCCGCTCCGGCACGATCAAGATCCTCGGCCAGGATTTCGACGAGCTCGACGAGCCGCAGCGCAACGCGCTCGACATGCGGCTCGGCGTGCTGTTTCAGCAGGGAGCGCTGTTTTCGTCGCTGACGGTCAAGGAAAACATCCAGGTGCCGATGCGCGAATATCTCGACCTGCCGCGCTCGCTGATGGACGAATTGGCGCATCTGAAGATCCGCATGGTCGGGCTTGCCGCCGATGCCGCCGACAAATACCCGTCCGAACTGTCCGGCGGCATGATCAAGCGCGCAGCCCTTGCCCGGGCGCTCTCACTCGATCCCGAACTCGTCTTCCTGGACGAACCGACCTCTGGTCTCGACCCGATCGGCGCGGCCGAATTCGATGACCTGATCGCCAACCTGCGTGATAGTCTGGGACTGACCGTGTATATGGTGACGCATGACCTCGACAGCCTGTTTTCGGTCTGCGACCGTATTGCCGTGCTCGGAAAGAAACGGGTAATGGTGGAAGGCACAATCGACGACATGCTGGCCTATGACGATCCGTGGGTGCAGGCCTATTTCAAGGGTAAGCGGGCGCGCTCGATCGTGCCGCAGAATGATGGCGCGCGGCACGGCAGCAGCGGGAAGTGACCGGATAAATGGAAACCAAAGCCAATTACACGATTGTCGGTTTTTTCACGGTGCTGGTGATCGCGGCGGCCTTCGGCTTCGTCTACTGGATGGCCGAATATGGCCGCGGCGGCCCGATGACAGAGCTGATCGTGCGTATTCCGGGCTCGGCCAACGGCCTCAGCGTCGGCTCGCCGGTACGTTTCAACGGCATTCAGATCGGCTCGGTGCAGACGCTGTCGATCGATGCCGACGATCCGCAATATTCGCTGGCTTTCACCCAGGTGCGCACCGATGCGCCGATCTACCCCTCGACCAAGGCCGCCCTTGAAATCCAAGGCCTGACGGGAGCCGCCTACATCGAACTGTCCGGCGGCCGCAAGGGTGAGGAAAGCATCCTCCAGCACGCGATCGACAACGGCAAACGCGCCGTCATCGTCGCCGACCAGTCGAGCGTCACCAATCTTCTCGCCACCGCCGACAAGATCCTCGATCGCGCCAACGACGCGGTCGGCGAACTTCAGGGATTCATCGAAGATTCACGCGCGCCCCTGACCCAGACGTTCAAGAATGCCGAGACCTTCTCGGATGCGCTTGCCAAGAACTCCGGCAATATCGATGCCTTCCTGCAGAGCGTCGGTGAGCTTTCGAATACGGTCAAGGCGGTTTCGGGCCGTGTCGATTCGACGCTTCAAGCGGTGGAGTCGCTGGTCAAGGCGGTCGACGCGCAGAAGATCGACAACATCGTTTCCAACGCCGAGAAGATCACCGCCAATGTCGCCGATGCCTCCGGTGACCTCAAGGGGGCGATCCAGAAGTTCGACCAGACGGCCACCACCTTCAACGATTTCGGCAAACAGGCCCAGGCGACGCTCGACCGCGTCGACACGCTCGTCGCCCAGATCGACCCCACCAAGGTGAAGGGCTCTGTCGACGACATCGCGCAGGCAACCAAGGATGCACGTGCCGCGGTCGCCTCGATCCGCGATGTCGCCAACACGGTTTCGTCGCGCCAGAAAGATATCGACCAGACGATTCAGGACGTCTCGCAGCTTGCCAACAAGCTGAATTCGGCCTCGACCCGCATCGACGGCATCCTTATCAAAGTCGACGCGTTGCTCGGAACCGACAATACGCAATCGATGTTCGCTCAAGCGCGCGAGACGCTGGAATCCTTCAAGAAGGTCGCCGACAACCTGAATGCGCGCATCGGGCCTATCGCCGACAATCTGCAGAAATTCTCCAGCGGCGGCTTGCGCGACGTGCAGACGCTCGTCAACGACATGCGTGGAACCGTGAATAATCTGAACGATACGATCACCAACTTCGACCGCAATCCGCAACGCCTGATCTTCGGCGGGGACACGGTCAAGCAATATGACGGCCGGACGCGGCGTTAACTGGGAAGTCAGGGGTAGCCTAATATGGTCGCATCGCATCTGTTGTCGCGCCGTTCTTGGATCAGGGGAACGGTGATCGCGCTGCCGCTGACGGCGCTGATCCTTTCCGGGTGCGGCACCGCGGCCAAGAACGATACCTATGACCTGTCCGCCGCAGTCGACGGCGACGGACCTGCGGCCAAATCCCGCCAGATCCTGATCGCATCACCAACGGCGCTGAGTGCGCTCGGCAGCGAGCAGATCGTCATCCGCGTATCGTCTTCGGAAATCCAGTATCTCTCGAAGGCGCAATGGGGCGACAAGCTGCCACGCATGGTGCAGTCGAAGCTGGTGGAAGCCTTCGAGAACTCCGGCAAGCTCGGTGGCGTCGGCATGCCGGGGCAGGGACTGGCGATCGATTATCAGGTCGTCACCGATATCCGCTCCTTCGAGATCGACGCTTCGAACGGCAACCAGGCGGTGGTCGAAATTTCCGCCAAGATTCTCAACGACCGCAACGGCTCGGTGCGCGCCCAGAAGGTGTTCCGCGCCATGGCGCCGGCCGGTGGCGACAATGCCGGCTTCGTCAAGGGCCTCGACCGCGCCTTCTCCACGGTGGCCTCCGAGATCGTCAACTGGACGCTGCGCTCAATCTGAGATGGCCTTTGGCGGCGGCTGCGTCGACATCGAGAGTTGCCGATTCTGAAAAATATTTGGTCCCATGAGGCTGGGGCTGCCATCGTATTCAATTTCTTCACGAATTTGTGGAACGCATCATGTTATCGCTGTCAGGAGGCATGCTGCATGGTGGTCGCACGCGTATTCGGAAAATCGTCGTCGGAAGCGATCCAGCGTGAAAACGACCGTTTGGCTGCGCTGCAGCAACTCGATCTCCTCGACACGCCGAGGGACGAAGGCTTCGAGCGGATCGTCCGCCTGATAAAGCAGATATTTTCCATTGATATCGGCATCGTATCCCTGATCGATGGGCACCGGCAGTGGTACAAGGCCTGTTCCGGCCTTGCAGCCGATGAGGTGTCGCTCGAGGACACGTTCTGCCGCTGCGTCGTGGATTGCGACGAACCTGTTATCGTGCAGGATGCCACCAAGGATGCGCGCTTTTCAAAACATTCCGCAGTGACGGGCGAGGACCATATCCGCTTTTACGCCGGCGTGCCGTTGAGAACGAAAGCCGGGCACATGATCGGCACGGTCTGCGCGATCGATCGCCGGCCAAGATCGTTCGGCAGCAGAGACCTTGCCATTCTCGAGGAATTGGCGGGGGCGGCGATGGACCGTCTCGAACTCGTGCAGTCGGCCGCCACCGACAGCCTGACGGAGGCGATGACGCGGCGCGCTTTCAAGCAGGAAGCGGATCAGCTGATTTCGATTTCTTTGCGGCACCAGCATGACCTGTCCTGCATCGTCTTCGATATCGACCATTTCAAGCAGGTGAACGACAGGCATGGGCACGCCGCCGGGGACGAGGTTCTCAAGGCGGTAGCATCGATCTGTAAGGCGACCCTTCGCGCCGGCGATCTTTTCGGGCGTATCGGAGGCGAAGAATTCGCCGTCGTCCTGCCGCATGTCGATCGGGAAGGGGCTATCGCCGTCGCCGAAAAGCTCAGGGCCGCCATCGCCTCGCAGCCGATCCGCGGCGATCATGGCGTCCTGCATGTCACGGCGAGCTTGGGAAGCTCGGCGCTCTCGATCGTCAGCAAGGACATCGAGACCCTGCTAGCGCAGGCGGATGCCGCGATGTATCAGGCCAAACATGGTGGCCGGAACCGCTGCGTGTCATGGAGTTCTATCCACGCCGATCATGCGATCGGCGCGCGGCGACGGGTACTGAAGGCAGGTTCGATCCTCTTCAACGATCGGCGCTCGACCATCGACTGCACCGTCAAATCCATCGGCTCGGAAAGCGCCGGCATTTCGGTTTCGAATTCGGCCGGCATTCCTTCCGAGTTCATTCTTGCCATCAAGGGAGAAGCATTCGAAACGAATTGCAAGGTGATCGCCCAGGACCGGCAGCACCTGGAAGTGGCTTTCAGATAGACAGGATACAGCCTACTTCGTCGGCTGCGCATCCGTCATCGTCGCTCCCGGCTGTTTGCCTGGTGTCGTGGATGCCGTGGCGGTCGAGGACGACGGAAGCGTGCTATCCAGCAGGCCTGCCATCTTGTCATCGCGCAAGCTTGCAGTCTTCTCGCCCATGACGACGCCGACGACGCGGCGGCCATCCTTCAGCGCCGACGTCACGACATTGTAGCCGGATGCATCGGTATAGCCGGTCTTGATGCCGTCGACGCCGTCATAGCGATACATGAGATTGTTGTGACCGCGCAGCTTCATGCCGCGAAACTGGAAGCCGCGCATGGAGAAGAGCTTGAACTCCTCGGGAAAGTCCCGCATCAGCGAGAGGCCGAGGGTCGCCATATCGCGCGCCGAGGTGACCTGCTCCGGATCGGGAAGACCCGAAGGATTCTTGAAGACCGTATTCGACATGCCGAGTTGCCGTGCCTTGTCGGTCATCGCCTTGGCGAAGGTCTGTTCGGAGCCGCCGAGCTGTTCGGCGATCGCCACGGCAGAGTCGTTGGCAGACAGGACGACGATGCTTTCGACCGCTTCGCGCAGCGTTACCTGGCGGCCGGCGCCGACGGCGAGCTTGAAGGGCTCCTTGCTCTCGGCATTTTCCGACATGGTCAGTTTCTGGTCCCAGCTGAGACGCCCCTCATGCAGGGCCTCGAAGGCGAGATAGAGCGTCATCATCTTGGTCAGCGACGCCGGATAGTTCAGATCGTCCTGATTGGAGGCTTCGAGAACCTGACCGGACTGCGCATCGACGACGAAGCTTGCCTGGCCGGCTTGAGCCTGGGTGAATGCGCCCACCAGCACGGCGGAAGAGAGCGCGGTGGCAAGGAGCCGGGAGGTCGTCTTGGTCATCGATGTTACTGTCTCTGTCGTTGAACGGAGGGGAGCCGTTGGCTAAACGCAAGCGGATCGAGAAAGTTTGTGACAAAATGAAGGACAGGCAGCAATTAAAAAGCCCCATCCACAGCTGATTCATTTTGTCTCACCGTCTTGGGTTTTGACAATGGCGCGCGCGGCCCATAGAAAATTCATCATGAGCATGAAGCGCGCGCCTTTCTCCGGCCATTTCAGCACCTGCCTGCAGGTCGCGATTATGCGCGCTTTCGACGGACGAGGTCTCCGCGTCCTGCTGTGACGTTGGGCGCTCCAGGCGTCCAGCGCACGGCTGGACGTAAAGCCCCTCACCACGTCTATCAAGGCTGCCAGGGAGACAGGCACCGTGCTCAATCTTTATCATGTCAATTCGCTCGTCCATTGGGAGGAGCGCGAGATCCATCTGCGCGATCATATGATCGGCTTCTTTTCGCAGGAGGTCCGCAGCTTTCTCAGATCGGTCAATCCGGCCTGGGATGTCAGGAGGGTCGAGGCGCCGGCGCTGATGCCGCGGGCGCTGGTTTCCAACGCCTATTCGAACGCCGATATCTGGGTCCAGGAACAGCTCTCCGCCAGCGATACTGCGCTGGTGCTGAGGCCTGAGACCACGCCGTCGACCTATGCCTATATGCAGCATGTTCTCGGCAATCACTCGAAGACGCGGCTGCCGCTTTGCGTCTGGCAGGCCGGCCGGTCCTATCGCCGCGAGCAGGAGCAGCCGACCAAACACATGCGGCTGAAGGAGTTCTGGCAGCTCGAATTCCAATGCGCCTTCACGGCCGACAGCGGCAACGACTATCACGCCGCCTGCCTCGAACCGGTACGCCGGATGATTGCCTCGCTCATCCATCTGCCGACGCGGATCGTGCCCTCCGACCGGCTGCCCGCCTATTCCGAGGTGACGATGGATATCGAGGTCGACAATGGCGACAAGTGGATGGAGATCTGCTCGATCTCGCGGCGCACTGATTTTCCGCAGCGCTACCGGTCGCAACCGAAGAAGGGACCGGCCATCGACCATGACGTCCTCGTGCTCGAAATCGCCATCGGCCTCGACCGTTGCATCTATAATTGGGGCATAGCGGCCGATCGGTGAGAATGGGAGCCGGGATCGCGCTGCGGTCCCGGTTTTTCATGCAACGGTGCGGTTGGACGCGAGCTGTGGTCGCTTGCCCGTCTTGAACGTTCGGGCGTCTCGTTGCTACGATTGCTGTATCTCCCTGGCCTGCCGCGCATTCCTTGAACAACAGTAGGAGAAACCATGCTGATTATCTTTGGCGGTTTGCCGGGGTGCGGAAAAACGACTCTGGCCCGCGCGCTCGCGAAACGGCTGGGAGCCGTACATGTGAGGGTCGACACGATCGAGCAGGCGATCAGAGCCGCAGGTGACCCTTCAAGAGAGGTCGGTCCGGCAGGTTATGTCGTCGCCTATGGGGTTGCCGAGGACAATCTCACGCTCGGCAGCGTGGTGATCGCCGACTCGGTCAATCCGCTTGAGATAACCCGCGACGCCTGGCTGGCGGTCGCGGCGCGGTCTGCGGTGACCGCGATCGAGGTCGAGGTGATCTGCTCCGACAAGATCGAGCACCGCCGCCGGGCCGAGACGCGTAAAACCGACGTCGAAGGTCTTGTCAAACCGACGTGGCAGCAAATCGTCGAGCACGTCTATGAGGACTGGGGGCAGAGGCCGATCGTTGTCGATACGGCTGCGAAGCACGTACAAGAGATCGTCGATGCGCTGATCGTCAGGCTGGGGAATTGATCGCCCGCTTCCGGTTTGATTTCAAGTCGGGCATGCAGAGTTTTAAGAGAAGGCGATGTTGGCGGCAGGGCGGATATCCACCGTCGCCTTGCCTGCATCGAAACCGTCGAGCGTTTCATTGTGGTGGGCGACAATCTCGGAGAAGGTGAGGGTGGCTGTGTCGCCGGTGGTATGACCGTCGGCAATCAGCGTCACGTCGTATCCGAGCGACACGGCGCGTCTGGCCGTCGTGTCGACGCAGAATTGCGACATGCAGCCGCCGATGACGAGGTGGGTGACCGAGCGTTCGTCGAGGCGTTCGGCGAGGTCGGTCTCGAAGAAGGAGTCGGCGCTTTTCTTGCGCACGACGACCTCGCCTGGTCCCGGCGCAATCTCCCGCCGCAGCGCCCATCCTTCCGTGCCGACCGCCAGTCGATGGCCGCTATCGCCGTCATGTTGGACCAGCACGACCGGCGCGCCCGCCTGCCGGGCTTTTTCTTGAAGCGCGGCCAGCCGCGAGACGGTCTCGTCGAGTGCGCTATCAATCTGAGGCTGCCGCTCCGGTGAGGCTTTTCCGGAGAGGATCGCATTCTGCACGTCGATGATCAGAAGGGCCTGGGTCATTCGGGGGAGGTTTTCCTTGCTTGTCGCCAGAGAGATCCTAATGCATGTCGCCCGGAAGTGTGCAGCGGTTCCGGAATAATGACATGCATAAAAACAAAGTACTAAAGCGCGCCGCATGAATCAAATTTGATGCGACGCGCTTTAGCCGCGCTGGCATCTTACGAGAAAAGCCGCCTGACCCATGTTCAAGCGGCTTTCCCTCTTCAATTCAGATCGGCAAACTCAGCTGAGCCTGCCGGCTGCATGGGCGAGCATGGTGTAGACCTTGCCCGTATCCGAGGTCAGGTAAGACTGTGTGACAGTCTGGTTCGGGTCGGTGCGGGCGACGTCGGCGAGCAGCTTTTCGAAATCACCGATATAGCGGTCGACGGCGGTGCGGAATTCCGGTTCGCGGTCGTATTTGCGCTTGATCTCGTCGAAGGTCTGCTGGCCCTTCAGCGTATAGAGGCGGCGGGTGAAGACGTCACGCTCGCCGCGCTGGTAACGCCGCCAGAGATCCACCGAGGCATCGTGGTCGATGGCGCGGGCGATATCGACCGAGAGCGAGTTCAGCGATTCGACGACGTGGCGCGGATTGCGGCTGTCATTGCTGCGCGCGGCCGGTGCGGCGGTTTCCGTCGGGCGGGCCGGGGTACGGGCAGGCGCCTCGTCGGCGGCCTCCTCACGCGATGCGCCGCGCAGAAGATCGCTGATCCAGCCGCCGCTTTCCGGACGGGCCGGTTCCTGGCGGCCTACGTCCTGACGGCTTGGCTCCTGACGGGTGGGGGCAGGCTGCTGAGCGGCGCGCTGTGGGGCGGCAGCCGGTGCAGACGGGGCGATCGTTCCGCGCAGACCCGTCGCTTCGATTGGCGGACGCGCCACCGGTTGCTGCGGCTGGGCTGCGACCGGCTGGCTTGCGACTGGCTGGCTTGCGGGGGGCTGGGCGGCACGTGGGGTCGGCTGCGCCTGGGCGAGCGTGCGGGCGACGGGTTCGGAGATCTCAAGCTGCTGGCTGGAGCGGCCGACAAGCTGGGAGATGTCCTGCAGCGCCTTGATCTGCTCGGCGACGGCCCGGCGCATGGCCGAGGCGCTTTCCTTGGCTTCCTCGGGAAGGTCGAAGGCCCCGCGCTTCAATTCGGCGCGGGTGGCGTCGAGCTCGTTGCGGATGTCGGCGGCGGAGCGGCGGATATCATCGGTGGCGCCGGAGAAGCGGCCGACGGCATCATCGATCGCCTCGCGCAACGCTTCCCGCATGTTCTGGGCGGCACCGTCGGAGGCGCGGCCGGCTTCGCCGAGCATGCGCTCGACTTCCGACAGCGAGGCCGTCAGACCGCCACGAATACGGTTGGAGAGATCGCCGGAGCGGCGCTCGACATTGGCGAAGGTGCCGTCGATCGTCGTATTGGCCTCGTCGCCGGCGCGGGTGATCGCCTCGCGCATCGTCTCGGCGGCTTCCTGGGCGCGCTTTTCGGTTTCGGTGAGAATACGGCCGATATCGGCGAAGGAGGATTGCACGCCCTGGCGCAGATTGCCGGTGACCTGGTTGGAGCGCTGCTCCGCCCGCTCGAATACCGTCTCGATCATGCCGCCGAGGCCGCGCATGGTGTTTTCGATCTCGTCGGAGCGCTGGACCAGGCTGACGGAGAGAGCCTGCAGCGCGCCTTCGCGCTCCTCGAGCGTCGAGGCGAGGTTGGACTGGGCGGCGCCGAGAAGCTGCGAGGCCTGGGTCAGGACCTTGGAGTGTTCGTCGAAGCGGCCGATGATGCCGCCGACCTGCGACAGCGTCTGGCCCGAAATGTCGGAAAGACGGTCGACCTTGCCTTCGAGAAGCCGGGTCGAGGCGTTGACCATCTCGGCAGCCTTGGTGGTGGAGTCGGCAAAGCGCGTCGTGGTTTCACCGAGACGGCTGTCGACGCTCGCCAGCTGCTCGGCGGCGCGGTTCATCATCATCGCCATCGCCGCGCTGCTTTCCGACATGCGCTCGACGAGGCCGTTGACGTTGCCGACCAGGCTGTTCTCGATGGCGCTGACGGCATTGGCGACATTCTCGGTGCGGGCGGCAACGGCGCTGGCGAGCGCTTCGTTTTCGGCGCGCAGACGATCGGCGCTGAGGTTGGCCGCGGCGGTGATGCGGGCGGCGGCCTGCTCGCCGGCATCGGTGTAGCGATCGATGATCGGACGGGCGGTTTCGTCGAGGATGCGCGTCAATTCGACCGAACGGCCCGCCAGCATCGAGTTGAGGTCGCGGGTGCGCTCGTCCAGCGTCGCGCGGATCGAATTGCCGCGCGCTTCGAGCGCCCGGTCGATCTCGGAGAAGGTCGTATCGATCTCGCGGGCACGCTCTTCGAGATTGGAGCGGATGGCGCTGCTGCGGGCTTCGAGCGCCCGATCGACATCCGCCATGGTGGCGGAAATCTCGCTTCCGGCTCCCGACAGCGTCGAGCGGATGGCATCGCCGCGCGTCTCCAGAGACTGGCCGGCATCCGACAGTGTCTTGGAGATGGCATTGACCTGCGTGCCGACGATGGTCTCGGCCTCGGCAACCTTGTTGACGATGGCGTTGCCGGCTTCCGAGAAGGTCTGGGCGACGGCAGCGGCCTGGCTTGCGAGCCTGCTCTGGGCCTCAGCGACGCGGGTGACGATCTGCGACGAGCGCTCATCCATGGTGCGGGTGAATTCGTCGCTCTTGGCATTGAGATCCACGGCGAATTGCTGGCCGGTCTTGCCGAGCAGTTCGGTGGTTCTCGTCGCTTCGCCTTCCATTCCCTGAGCCGCTTCGGCAACCGCGCTGCGCAGCGTCGAGGCGAGGCCGGCGGCCTTGCCTTCGATGGTGCGGTTGACGGCATCGAGGCCGACGGTCAACGCACGGTCCATGGTGGAGAGACGTTCCTCGATGCGCTCATTGCCGCGGTCGAGGGTTTCGCCAAGGCTCATAGTGCGGCCGTCGATGGCGCCGGTCAGGCTAGAGGCACGGCTGTCGAGCGTCTCGGCCAGATTGGCGGTGCGGCTGTCGATCGCCTGCGTGAGGTTTGCGGCGCTGCCTTCGAGCGTCGCCGAGATACGCTGGTTGGCGTCGTCGCTGAGCGCGCCGAGACGGGAGATGCCGTCGGTAAGCACGCCGGAGAGCTGGCCGCTGGCGGCTTCGACCTTTTCGGCAACGCCGCCGACGCCGTCGCGGATGCGGGTCTCGATCGCCGCAAGTCCGGATTCAACACGCGATCCGGTTTCTTCAAAACGGCCTGCCAGGCTTCCGACCGACTGATCGAGTTGGGCGGAGAGATTCTGGGTGGAGCTGGAAATCGCATTTGCCGCCTCCTGGAAGCGGCCGGCGATCTGGCCGGCGCCGGCATGCATGCGGTCTTCCAACGTCTGGGCGCCGGCATCGATGGCCTGGCGGATCGCGGCTTCACGGTCCTCCAGCGACATTTCGAGCATGCTGACGCTCGTCGCCACCGAAGTGCCGATGCTGGTCGCGTGTTCGGTCAGCGTATCGTTGATCAGCGCATGGGCCTGGTTCAGCGATAGGTCGATGGCGTTGGCGCGATCCTCAAGCGTCGTGCGGATGCGCTCATGGGCAGAGGTGAGCCCGCCTTCGATGCGTGCCGCGGCCTCGTCGGCGAGGCCTCCGAGCCGAACATGGGCATCGGTCAGACGGCCTTCAATGCGGCCGGTCAGGCCGCCGACGAGATCCTCGAAGCGGGCGCCGCCGGCATCGAGAACGCCGGACAGGGAGGCACTATGTTCGGAAAGCGCATTTTCAAGCCGCTGCTGATTGTCGGTGTAGGCGGCGCGGATCGCATCGGTCTTGTCGGTGAAGGCGCCGGCGACGCGTGACTCGGCGCCGGAGACGGCCTCCATGATGGCATTGCTGCGCGCTTCGAGCACGCTGTCGAAGCGGCTCTGGTTGTCGTCGAGCGAAATGGCGAGCGCCATGGTCTTTTCGTCGAGCGTGTCGGTCAGCCTGTCGTGCGTTGCCGTCACGGCGCCGATGATCGCAGCGGTGCGGTGCACCAAGGCTTCCTCGAGGCGGGCCTGGCCTTCGTTCAGCGAGGTGGCAATGGCCGCCGCCTTCCGGTCGAGCACACCGTTCAGGCCGTCATGCGTGCCGGCGACCGCCTTGGTGATGGCGTCGGCGCCTGTTGTCAGCGTCTCTTCGAGACGGCTCTGGCTCTCGTTCAGCGAAATGGCAAGCGCCATCGCCCGGTCGTCGAGCGTCTCGGACAGTCGGTCGTGGGTGGCGGAGACCGCATTGAGGATGGATTCCGAGCGACCTTCCAGCGTGTCCTGCAGGCGGCTGCGACCCTCATCCAGGGAGGCGGCGATGGCTGCCGACTTTTCGTCGAGCGTTTCCGAAAGACGGTCATGCGTACCGGACACGGCCTTGAGGAAGGCTTCGGAGCGCGCTTCCAGCGTGTCTTCGATCCGCGACTGGCTCTCATTCAGCGAGATGGCGAGCGTCATCGCCTTTTCGTCCAGCGTTTCGGACAGACGGTCATGGGTGCCGGAGACGGCGTTCAGCAGGGCTGCGGAGCGGGTTTCGAGCGTCTCGTCGATGCGGGCCTGGCCTTCGCTCAGCGCGGTGGCGAAAGCTGCCACCTTGCCTTCCAGCGTTTCCGACAGGCGGTCGTGGGTGCCGGAGACGGCGTTCAGCAGAGCCGCCGAGCGGGTCTGGAGCGTGTCTTCGATGCGGGCCTGGCTCTCGCTCAAGGAGGTGGCGAAGGCCGCCGCCTTTTCGTTGAGGGTTTCGGCAAGACGGTCGCGCGTGCCGGACACGGTGTTCAACAGCGCCTCGGCACGCGTTCCCAGCGCATCCTCGATGCGGGCATGCCGCTCGTCGAGCGAGGTCGTAAGGGCGGCGGCCTTGCTGTCCAGTGTTTCGGACAGGCGATCATGCGTGCCGGAGACGGCGTTCAGCAGGGCTGCGGAGCGGGTCTCGAGCGTATCTTCGATGCGGGCCTGGTTTTCGTTGAGCGAAATGGCAAGCGCCATCGCCTTTTCATCGAGCGTCTCGGACAGGCGGTCATGCGTGCCCGATACGGCGCTCAGCAGCGCTGCGGAGCGGGTCTCAAGCGTATCCTCGATGCGGGCCTGGCTCTCGTTCAGGGAGATGGCGAGCGCCATCGCTCTCTCGTCGAGCGTCTCGGCAAGACGGTCATGGGTGCCGGAGACGGCGTCGATGATGGCGTCAGCACGCGTGGTCAACGCCTCTTCGAAGCGGCCGTGATGGGTGGTGAGTGCCTCCACCAGTGCACCGCCGCGCTCTGCCATGACGCTGTCGATGCGGCCGTGGGCTGCGCCGAGCGCCTCGGTGATCTCTGCCGCACGGGCCGCAAGCACGCCGCTCAGTTCCTCGGCACGGCCGCCGAAGGCCGCGGTCACCTGTTCGGTGCCGGCGGCAACGGCGGTCGTCAGATCGGTGGTGGTGCTGCGCAGCGTGTCGCGGAATTCGGCCGAGCGGGCCCGAAGATTGTTCTGCAGATCGGAGGTGCCTGATGCAAGCGCCAGCGTGAGGTCTGAGGTGGCGCTCTGCAGCGCCGAGGTCAATTCGCCGGTGCGGCTGCTGAGCGCGGTGGTGATTTCGTCCGCCCGGGTGCCGAGCGAGCTTTCCAGCATTTCATGGCCGGTGGCCAGCGTAGTCGCGAGCGCCAGCGACTGGTCGGTCATCGAGGAGCCGAGCCGGTCGATGCTGGAACTCAGGATGCCGTCGATCGATTCCGAGCCGCCGGTCAGCGTCTCGTTGATGCGGGCGAGGCTTTCCATCAGCTTGGTGTCGAGCGAGCCGGTGCGTTTGTCGAAGGCGCTGGTGAATTCGGCGACGCGTTCGTCGAAGGCGGTGGACAGCTGGGCAACGGTCGTCTGCAGCCGCTCTTCGAAGAAGCCGGAGCGGACGTCGAGATCCATGACGGCGTCGTCAGCGGTGCTCTGCAGGCTCTGGCGGAAGCTCGCGCCCTTTTCATCGAGGGCGCTGTTCAGCTTCGACAGCACGTCGTCGAGCGTCCCGCCGATGGTGCGTTCGCCCGATGTCAGGCTCTCATTGATCTCGCGGGTGCGGGCGATCAGGATCTCGCTCAGCTGCTGCGTGCGCTCGTGCAGCGCGGCATTCAGCTTCTCGGTGCTGCTGTCCATGGTCGACGCGCGTGTTTCGAACTGGCTGAGCAGCCTTTCGCCATGGTCGTTGAGGTTGACGGAGAGCGCTTCGAGGCGGTTGTCGAATTCGGTGGCGAGCGCGAAACCCGATGCGTTCAATGTCTGCAGCAGGCTATCGGTCTTGGCGGCGAGCAGGCTGCCTATCGACTGCAGGGCGTTGTCGGATTTTTCCAGAATTGTCGCAGCGCGCGTATCGATCAGCGAGGCAAAGGCTTCGCCCGATGTGGAAAGCCGCACGGCGATCTCTTCGGTTGCAAGCGACAGCTCTTCCTTCAACTGGTCGTGGACGCTGCCGATCGAGGTGCGGATGCGGTCGGCATGGTTGACGATCGCCTCGCGCTCGGAGCCGAGTTCGTGGACGAGACCGCGGACGCGCAGCTCATTGTCGGCATAGGAGCGTTCAAGTGCATTGACTTCGGAATGGACGAGCGTTTCCAGCTCGGACGCACGCGCGATGGTGCGCTCGATGCCTTCATTCATGGCCGAGACCTCTCGGCGCACGGCCTGGCCGACGGTCATGATGCGCTCGGAGGCGATGGTTTCCGGTTCCGCCAGGCGCAATGCCACTTCCGCCATGGAACGGGCGGCGTTGCGCATGTCCTGGGCGCGGGCGATCATGATGGCGAAAGCATAAAACATCATCACCGGGATAATGATGCCGACGAGACCGGCGATGACGCCGGGCAGGGCGACGAGATCGGCGAGCGAACGGATCTGCCAGATTTGCGGCCCATAAAGCAGCGACATCAGGCCGAGCCCGCCCAGGACCCAGAGCACCGAGAACAGCGTGGCGGTGCGCACCGCCGAGCGGCTGGAGGCGCCGTCGAAGGATTTCAGGATCGAGGCGGGCGTGTTGCGGCTGGCATCGTTGGCGGGCGCGAAAGCCGGCCCCCTGGAAGCCTGCTCGCCGGCGGCGCGGCGGTTGCGGCGCTGCGCTTCTTCCTGGGCCTGTTGGTTACGCGCATTCGATGGATCAGACACATTAGCCTCCGGGGCCTCAGGCGCGTCGCCGCGGCGAGACGGCACGTTATCTTTGCCGAAGTCGATCTGGAGCGCCTCGTCCAATGCCTTGAACGCCTTGTCCTCAATCGACTCGTTATATTTGTTGTTCGCCATTGGTTATGCCTCGTTACTGTCGGCCGGTCCGGCAGCGCAATCCCGGGCTTCCGCCTCACCCGGGGAACAACTTTGCCGTTCCAGCCTTCCATCCCAACGACGGACGGATAAGCATGTCATTTCAGAGTAGATAGCCGCTTTTTCAAACGGAAGGTATCAAAACACTACCATTATCCACTCGCTCGGCAAAGGCGCGTACCATAAACCCGCTCCACCAGTATCGTAGTGACACATCTGGGCTCCTCACACAATTAATGAAGGCTTGAGATTCAAGGCTCGTTAACTCGTTGTTAACATCTTTAAATCCGCGGCACCGCTTAAAAACCAATAATTTAGGGGTATTTAACGGATGTTAACCATATGGCGAGATTTCCGCCCCGAATGTGCCGGAATTTAACGTGATGGCCACCCTCCTGGCGCAGAACTGTTGCAACTGCGCACGACACGAGACGGGAGAATTGGCAATGGCAGCTCAGATGGCAGCATTGAACATCGTATTCGAGGCGCCGGATAATGCAAAGGGACCCTGTCCCTCGAAGGTCCGACCGATCGATCTCGTCCATCTCGCCAAGCAGACGATGGGCGACAAGTCGCTGGAAATCGAAGTCCTTCAGATGTTTGCGCGCCAGGCTCGCGCATGTCTGCAGGATATTGCGAGCGGCGAAACCATCCGCGTCGGCGCGGCTGCGCACCGCCTGAAGGGCGCAGCAAGCTCGGTCGGCGCCTTCCGCGTGTCGCAGACGGCCGAGGCCGTCGAGGAAACCGGCGGTGACGCCGGGTCGACCGCTGCGCTCGGTGCCGCCGTCATCGACGCCGAGAATTTCATCCTGAAGCTCTGCCGCGGCTGATCCCTGCTGGAGATGCGTTCGAATGAGGCCCGTTGTTCCATTGCGGAACCTCGGGTCTTTTTGCGACGTCTTGCATGACGCTTTGAAGACGGCGGGCGAAAGCCCGATCTGCGAGGTTAGGGCGACCTTCCCGATGTTGACTGACGCGTCGAATTGTCGGAAGAAAATCCGCCCATCACTTGAAGACCGGAAATAGTCCTGATGCCCAAACTTACCATCGTCGCCTTCGACGGCACGCGCTTCGACCTCGACGTCGACCAAGGCTCCACCGTCATGGAGAATGCCGTGCGCAATTCGGTGCCCGGCATCGAGGCAGAATGCGGCGGCGCCTGCGCCTGCGCGACCTGTCATGTCTATGTCGACGAGGCATGGACCGAGCAGGTCGGCCAGCCGGAAGCGATGGAAGAGGATATGCTCGACTTCGCCTTCGACGTACGCCCGACCTCGCGGCTGTCCTGTCAGATCCGCATGAAGGCTGTCTATGACGGCCTCGTGGTGCACGTGCCGGAACGCCAGGCTTAAGCGCCTGCGCTTCACCTTCGCCGGTATAGGATCCAGAAAAAAGACGCCTCGCGCGCTGGTGCGAGCGAGGCGAGGCGGGCGCATTACCTACGGATGAGGGAGGAACATCCGCGGCTTCGGAACGCGCCAGGAGAACCCAGCGATGAAAGAGCAGATGCCTTAGCTGCACTTTCGAATGTGTTCATATTAACGCGTTCCGGTTGAGTCTGCCAGGATGAAAAATGACCATTCAATCACTGGGGAGGGGGCAAGTTTCGCACAAGTTTCGTTGTGCAGCTAAGGTTTTCCGCTCGCAACCAGACTGAAAAAGCCTTATTTTGCGCCGGCTCGGCCATTGATTCGATTGTTCAGCAATCTCAGCATGCGCTTCTGGAAATTGACCGCCTCGACCCGGTCGAATCGCGCCTGCTGCCGATCGTGCTCCTCTATACCGCGAGCTGATTCGCCTGAGACGAGTTCCTGCATGGCCTCGCAGCTGCGCTGCTGCGGCAGGGCGCGGATGGCGCGTTCCATGGCGCGGGCCTGATCGCGGGCGATTTCGGCATGACGCTCCTCGTGGCGCTTGATATCGCTCGACAGGGCGTCCCAAATCACCGACAGCTCCTTACTGGCGCCCTTGCGGCTGTTCCAGCGCGGCAGGATGATCTGGGTGTGGACCGTGACCTTGACGTTGCCGACGCGGCAGCGGCCGTTATCCTGGATATAGGTGGCTTCACCGCCGAAGCGGATCTTCGTTGCGCCGGGATGGCGCGCCGAGGAACCGCTCGACGTCGGGCCGCGCCGGCTGAGTTCGCGGTCGAGCTCATCCGCGGTTTTGCCGCGAATGTCGAAATAGGAATAGCTTTTCGATGCAATCACTTCTGCTTGCACTGGGCTGCAGACGGAAAGAGCAATGGAAAAGGCGATAGGAAGGACCATATAACGCACTACAAGCGGCATTCTGTACGCAACCCGTGTTGAAATCGACCGGAGCTTGGGGCATAGCCACCGCAAGCGCAATATCGGATGGCGCTTTTTTCGCGATCGATGGGATAAGTCTGGTGACAGGGTTCGAAGGCAGTTTGTGGCGTGTGGGCCATGGCCGGGAGATCGAACTCGGCCGTCGGTCTCTCATCATGGCGATCATCAATGTGACGCCGGACTCCTTTTCCGACGGCGGACGCTTCGAAACCGTCGATGCGGCGGTCGAACATGCGCTTCGGGCCGTGAGCGAGGGTGCCGGGATTATCGATATCGGCGGCGAATCGACCCGGCCGAACGCCGCTGCCGTCAGCCCTTCCGAGGAGCAGGCGCGTGTGCTGCCGGTCATCGAGGCGCTGCGCGGGCGCACCCAGGCGCTTATCTCAATCGACACGTATCGCGCCGAGACGGCGCGGCTTGCGGTCAGCGCCGGCGCCCATATCGTCAACGACGTCTTCGGGCTGCAGAGGGAGCCCGATATCGCCGACATCGCGGCGGCGACCGGGGCCGGGCTCTGCATCATGCATACCGGCCGCGACAGGGCGAAGCTTCCCGACGTGATTGCCGACCAGGTGCACTTTCTCAAGCGGTCGCTTGAGATCGCCCAGGCAGCCGGCGTCAACAGCGACCGCATCGTGCTCGATCCCGGCTTCGGTTTCGCCAAGGAGACGGCGGAGGAGAACCTCGAACTGATGGCGCGGTTTTCCGAACTTTCCCGCTTCGGCCTGCCGCTGCTTGCGGGGACCTCGCGCAAACGCTTCCTCGGCGCGGTGACGGGGCGTGAGGCGGCAGACAGGGATGCGGCGACGGCCGTCACTAGCGCCCTGCTCAGGCTTCAAGGGGCTGCGGTTTTCCGGGTGCACAATGTCGCAATCAACAGGGATGCGCTCGATATCGCCGATGCTATGCTGAATGCGCGCCAGGAATTCGAGAGGAAGCGGCCGACATGACCACCTATACGATCACGCTGCAGAACTGCGCCTTCTTCGCGCGCCACGGCGTGCACGACGAGGAGGAATTCCTCGGCCAGCGATTCTTCGTCGATGCCGAGCTGGATGTCGTCGCCGGCGAGGCGCTGAAAAGCGATTCGATCGACGATACCGTCAATTACGGCATCGCCTTCACGGTGATCGAGCAGATCGTCACCGGCAAGCGGCGCTACCTGATCGAGGCCCTGGCGCTCGATATCGCCAAAGGGCTCTGCGAGACATTCCCGCAGGTCCGGCGGGCGAAGATCACGGTGCGCAAACCGAACGCGCCGGTGCCCGGCGTGCTCGATTTCGTGCAGGTGAGCGTTGAGCACTTTGCCTGAGACCGCATGGCAATCGGCCACACTCGGCCTCGGCGGCAATATCGGCGATCCCGTGAAGGCGATGGTCGCCGCACTGCAGCGGCTGGACGCGCGAGACGACTGCCGGGTTACGGCGGTCTCGCGGCTCTATCGCACGCCGCCCTGGGGCAAGACCGACCAATCCTTCTTCTTCAACGCCTGCGCCGCCGTCGAAACCAGACTGGAGCCTGAGGCTTTGCTCGATGTCTGCCTGTCGATCGAGCGGGAGATGAAACGCGAACGCATCGAGCGCTGGGGGCCGCGCACACTCGATATCGACGTGCTGACCTATGGCGACGTCATCCAGGAGGCGCCGCGGCTGGAACTGCCGCATCCGCGCATGACCGATCGCGGTTTCGTGCTGATGCCGCTTGCCGATATCGCGCCGGACCTTGTCATCAAGGGCAGGGCGGTCAGTGATTGGCTTGAAGATGCCGAGGTGGCGGGCATCGAAATCGCCGACAACCGCCGCGACTGGTGGCTCCAGATCTGAGCGGAGCTCCTGAAACGGAAAACGGCGGGAAACCCGCCGCTTCAGGAAAATCCGCTGTGGCACTATCTACTGGATGGAGCCGACGGCCATCTCGTCGACCTGGCGGGTCAGCGTCAGGCCGATGACCGGGATCATCTGGCTTTCGACCTTGACCGAAACGGTGACGTTCATCGTCTTGTCATCGCGCACGCGGGCGATCATCGCCCCGTTCAGCTTGGCGCGGTTGATGCCGACGACGACGGTATCCTCGGAAACGGCGCCGGAGACGACGTCGAGACCCTTGCCGGCGGCACCGTCGAGGAATTTGCCCTTGTAGGTCGAGCCCGACTGGGAGATGACGGCGGTCATCGGCTGTTTGAAGACACCGACACGGCAGGTGCCGTCGAGCTTGATGCCGGCGCTACTGTCGCCTGTGGGTTCACCGACCAGGTTGCAGGTGAATTTCGTGCCCTTGTACTTGCCGGCGACGATTTCGCCGGGGCCCTTCCAGGAGCCGGTAACGGAATCGAAGAAGGCTTTGTCACGGGTTGCAGCGGTGGCTGTCGGAGCGACATCTGCGACGGGAGACAATGCCGCGGCGGCCAGGCCGCATATGATGAGAAACTTGCGCGAATACATGGATTTTCCTTGGCAAACACCACTCACGAATTGGCTGCAAGTTTTGCCTGGGAATGGTTAATCCTTCCTTTCAATCGTGCCGAAATGCGCTGTAATACACGGATTTCGCGCGGCTCGGATTTTAGCTTCTCATCATTAGAGCCTTGAATTTGCTGTAATTTCTCCAACATTCCGTTAGGGATGGCGAAGGCTGCGGAATTGCTCCGTCTCTCAAGGAGTGTTGCCGCGCGGCGACATGGAGGGCGTGAGGTCGCCGATGAAATCGCCGATTCCCGGCCGTTTCAGGGCGCGGAAGGCGAGCGGGCGGCAGAGATCCATCGCCGCGATTCCAATGCGGGCGGTCATCAGGCCGTTGATGACGCCTTCGCCCAGTCGGGCCGAGAGCTTGGAGGCCAGCCCATGGCCGAGCACCTGCTGGACGAGGCTGTCGCCGACAGCGATCGAGCCGGTGACGGCCAGATGCGCCAGTACGTCACGCAGCAGACGGAACATGCCGAGCGTGCCGGGGCGGCCGCCGTAAAGCTCGGCCATGGCGCGGATGAGGCGCACGGACTCATAGAGCACATAGAGCAGGTCGACCACGGCGCGCGGGCTGACGGCGGTGACGATCGAGACGCGCTTGGAGGCGTTGACGATCAGAGCGCGGGCCTTGCGGTCGAGCGGCGCGAGCAATTCCCGTTCGGCGAGCGCAATCAGATGCGGGGGATCGATGACCTCGCCTTCCGTCGCCTTCAGCGTGGCGCGGCCCTTCGATGTCTCGGGATTGGCCGAAAGCAGCGTGGTCAGGCGGGTGACGACGGCGCGTGCCTTTGCCGGCCGGGTTTCGACCATCGCGACTTCCGCTTCGGCTTTGATCGCCTGGACGGCGGCAAGACGCATCATCCCTGATGTCTCGCGGATGACGAGAGCAAGCACGGCGAGGATGCCGACCGCGAGCACGGCAAGCGCCGCATACCCCAACCAGTCGGCGCGGGTGAAGAGATCGCGGATCAGGCTATCGGTCCAGAGGCCGAGGCCGAGCGACAGCAGGATGCCGAAGGCGCCGGCGGCGATCTTGCCGAAGGAGGTCCGGCGTCTCAGCGGCGTTGCCACGGGCACCGCGCTCAGATCCCTGTCGGGATTGAGGAAGGGGTCGTCCTCATCCGCCGTCACGACAATGTTGTCGGAGAAGCTTTCCGGCCTGCGCCGCTGTTCTGCCCGGCGGCCGTTGTCATGACGCTCGGCGGCCTCGTCCTCGTAGGTGAAGGCGGCGGGCGGGCGGCGTGGCGGCTCTGACGGGGGCTTGCTCATGCGAGACGGTCTCCGAACAGGAACTGCATGGCGCGGTCGAGGCGGATATGCGGCACCGACAGCTTGATGCCGCCGCCGGTTTCCTCAAGCTGCGGCGGGCGGAACCTGACGACATTGACATCGGGCAGCCGCAAGCCGGCCTCACCCGAGGCGATACGGTCAAACAGGCTTTCCGGATCCTCCGGCAGATCGCCGGGAAAGATCGCGGTCTTTCTCTGGCCGTCGAAACGCTCGCCGGCGATGGTTTCGCCCTCCATCGGCGTGCCGACGATGACCGGCAGGTCATGACCGTCGCGCTTGACCGATGCCTCGCGGGTGGCGCGCACGGAGGCGAGCGCCATGACGTCGATGCCCGCACCCGCCATGCCGATGCGGTCGATGGCACGATCCACCAGACGGCGGGTGAGCGCATCGAGCCGGTCGTGGCTTTCATGGTGGAGATGATCAGCCTTGGTGGCGGCGACCAGCACGCGGTCGATGCGGCGCCCGAGCAGCGAAGACAGCAGCGAATTGGTGCCGGGGCGGAAACAGGCGAGCACATCGGTCAGCGCGCGTTCCAGATCCTGGACGGCTTCGGGGCCGCGGTTCATCGCCTGCAGCGCATCGACGAGCACGATCTGCCGGTCGACGCGGGCGAAATGCTCGCGGAAGAAGGGTTTGACGACGACCGATTTATAGGCCTCGTAACGCCGCTCCATCATCGTCCAGAGCGAGTTGCGCCCCGGACGGCCGTCCGCCGGCAAGGCCAGCGGCGCGAAGGTCAGCGCCGGCGAGCCGTCGAGATCGCCGGGCAGCAGCAGGCGGCCTGGCGGCAGGGTGGAGAGCGAGCGTTCGTCGGCCTTGCAGGCCTTGAGATAATCGGCAAAGGCGGTGGCGAGGTCGCGGGCGACCATTTCGTCGGCGCCGGCCTGGATATCGGCGGCATGCGTCAGCGCCAGCCACCCGCGCGACAGCTCGGAGCGGATGCCGGTTTTCGCCAGTGCGATCGTCTCCTCGCTGAAGGTGCGATAATCCTTGCCGAGCAGCGGCAGGTCGAGCAGCCACTCGCCGGGATAATCGACGATGTCGATCGACAGGCGGCCGGGCGAAAACAGCCGGTTCCAACCGCTGGCGCTCTGATAGTCCAGCGTGATGCGCAGCTCTGAGATGGCGCGGGTCGAATCCGGCCAGATACGGTCCTTCACCAGCGCCCGGATATGGTCCTCGTACTGAAAGCGCGGCACGGCATCGTCGGGCTGCGGCTCTAGCCGCACCGCCGAGACGCGGCCCGACTGCACCGGCTCGAACAGCGGCAGGCGGCCGCCATGCAGGAGATTGTGCACCAGCGAAGAAATGAAGACTGTCTTGCCGGAGCGCGAGAGGCCGGTGACGCCGAGCCGCACGGTCGGATTGACGAGGCCGCTCGCCCGGTCGGCGAGATTGTCGAGAGCGATGCGGGCGTCATCGGCAAAGGATGTCAGGCGTGGCGGCAAGGCGCAATTCCGGTTGGTGACTGCCGGCAATATAGGAAGGGCGCGCCGCCTGAAAAAGACGCGGCGCGAAAGCTTTCAGACGACCACGAAATCGGTGAGGCGCCAGACGGCGGCTGAAGCGTCGTAATCGACGACGGCGAGGCCCGCCGTCGGGAAGCCGCCGGGAAGGGCGCTTGCCATCGCCTCATGGCCGATCAGGGCCTCCAGCGCCTGCTCCATGGTCGGATTGTGGCCGACCAGCATGACGGCTGCCTCATCCTGCGCATCGACGATCTCGAGATAAGTGTCGATCGTGGCGTTGTAGAGCGCATCGACATAACGCATGTCTAGCGTGAGACCCATTGCCCGATGGACCGCATCGGCAGTGCCGCGGCAGCGCAGCGCCGTCGAACTGATCAGAAGATCGGGACGGTAGCCCTTGTCGGCGGCCTTGTCGGCGATGATCTCGGCATCGCCGAAGCCCTTTTCGTTGAGCGGCCGGTCGAAATCGCGCTGCCCGGGCTCGGCCCAAGCGGCTTCGGCATGACGCAGGAGATAGATGCGGTTGGGCGGAGGCAGCGGTACGGTCATGGGCAAATCCAGGATCGGGCGGGTCTTTTCAGTAGCGGTTGCAATCGGCCGCCGTCAATCGCCAGCCATGCCGCAATGGCGCAAAACGTGGCTGACAACCGGCGTTTTGAAGGCGAAGAAAAAAATGGCGGCCGGAATAACCATGACAAAATAGGTCGTTAGCCTAAAATTGTAACAGATTTAAAAATCTGTTTACCTGTCGTATTTGGCTTGAACCGCGGCTAGCGCTTGGGATATACACCCGCCCAGATGAGATGTTCTTCAGGAGAATCGCGTTGAGTGAGAAGATCGATCTTAGCAATTACGTTCCCTCGGAAGAGGAAGAGTTCATGAACGTAAACCAGCGTGCCTACTTCAGGACCAAGCTGGTTGCATGGAGAAATGACATCCTTAGAGAAGCGCGTGAAACCCTCGACCATCTGGCCGAGGAAAGCGCAAACCATCCCGATCTCGCCGACCGGGCGTCGTCGGAAACCGACCGGGCGATCGAACTTCGCGCTCGCGACCGGCAGAGAAAGCTGATTTCCAAGATCGACGCGGCACTGCAGCGCATCGAAGACGGCACTTACGGCTACTGCGAGGAAACCGGCGAACCGATCGGCCTCAAGCGTCTCGACGCCCGCCCGATCGCGACGCTGTCGATCGAGGCGCAGGAGCGCCACGAACGCCGCGAAAAAGTCTATCGCGACGAATAATGGTTTTCATGCAGACATGAGAGCAGACAAGCGCCGCGATCGGATCGCGACGCTTGTCCATCGATCACTGCTCCACTGCGTAATTGCCTGTCACCAGCGGTTTCCATGATCGCTCTCGTTCGTCCTCCATGGAGAGATCGATCGTGACAAGGGTGCCGTTCCTGATTCGTCGTCGCAGGATGTCCGCTTTGCCAGGATCCGTCCGAACCATGCCTTCCGCGTGAAGAGCCTGCAGCTTCGAGCGTGAAAGTTTCAGCTCGGACGCCAGCAGGCGATCGAGGCGTGTGCTTGTTGGGACAGGAACCATCAGTTCGATTGCCAATCTCGTCCAATTCGCAGTTTCGTGCTGTACCTCCTTGGCGATTTCAAATTCGGCAAACTCATCCACACGCGGCGATTTGTGCCGGAGAGCATCGAGGTTGAAGGTCTCGGTCCGGATCCAGTGGGGATCGTTGGACTGCAGCGCCTCAAAGACGGCAGAATCGATGTCGCGGACATTGCGACGCTCGATGATCGGCCGATTCCAGGTTCTTTCACAGGTCAGGCATTTATAGATGAGCCAGGCATCCAGCTTGCGGCCGTTGGCGTTGAGCCGGATCTTGCCGCTGGATTGGAAGGCTCTCAGGCCGCCGCATCCGCCGCATGCAATCCAAGGCTGAGGCGCCTTCTTGGGAATAATGGTCCATTGGACCCGAAGCGTCTTGCACATATCGTCTTGGTCTTCCGTTCGGAAGTCCATCGAGATGGTGCATGAGAAAACCCTTGCGGGCTCGGTGTGGCGATGTTGCGGGTGGCTGAAGAGCTGAGACAGCGGCGCTGCCGTGGCACATTGTAACAATGCCAAACCGGTCTCTCGCCACCACCCGATAAACATGTTCGCATGCCGCCAGCGCATCGCTAGCGGCAGTACGGGTTAAACTGGAGTGAGACCGGTGTTTACTTAGGCAAAGTCCAACCTCGGATGCGCCAACGCTCTTCACCCGATCGATACCAAATGATCGGCATCAAAGGGAGAGCTGAGGCATTCCAAACTGAAAAAGCCGCGGCAGTGCGGCTTTTGTGCAACTTCATGGTGAAGGCGAAGGTGCGACAACCCAGTGTGACGCGGACGTCTTTGCCCTCATTTGTCGCGATTGACGCTCATCTCACCGAAGATGCGGGCGACTTCCTTCTGCAGCTCGGTATCGGCGCCGGTGATCGGGGCGAGATCGGGATCACGGCGCGGCAGGTTGCCCGGCTGCGGCTGCGGTATGGCTTGGCGGGGGGGCTGGTTTGCCGGCACCGGGACGATGCGTTCGGCCGTCAGATTGTTCGCCATCTCCTCTTCCAGCACTCGCTGGAAATCACCGCGGATCGCCGCTGCCGGCTGCGCTGTCGCATCGTCCTCGGCTGTGCCGGGTGCTGCGCGGGCGGCGGCCGGCGTGCCCTGGAAAGATGGAGCAGAGATTTCGGGTTCGATGCGCTGCTGCGGCAGCACGCGCTGGCGGGCGGCATCGAGAATCTCGGCCGCACTTGCAGTATCGTGGAACGATGCGGGCTGCGCGATCGGGGAAGCGACGGGACGCTCCGGCGGGCGCGGCTGAGGCGGGGCGGGAGGCGCAGGAATGTCGCGTTCGGCCGACAGCGGCGCCGTCACGGGGTTTGCCGGAAGTGGGCTCGTCGCCACCGGCGGGGCCACGACCGGCGGGGCTGGCGGTTCGGGCCGCGGGCGCGGCTCCGGCGAAATCGGCGCGGAGAAGGAAGGCTCGGCGGCCGGCTCGATGCGGGCTGCGGCAGGAGCGGCGACTGGGACTGGGACTGCAACCGGGGCGCGGGCCGGAGAAACCGGTGGCGTTTCCGGGCGCGCCGCGGAAATTGGGCGCTGCTCGACGGGTTGCGGGCGGTCGGCGCTTTCCGGCTGTTGCGCCGCTCCGGGCAGGATACGGCTTTCGATGACGATATCGCTCGGGCCGCCGATCATGATCAGATGCTCGACGTCGTCGCGGCGCACCAGCACCAGCCGGCGACGGGTATCGACCGCTGCGGCATCCAGAACCTGCAGGCGGGGCTGGCGGTTGCGGCCGCCGCGCACGAAGGGCGAGGGCGCCCGTCTGCGGATCACCCAGAGCACGAGGATGAGCAGGAGAAGCGCCAGGCCGACGCCACCGGCGGCAAGCAGAAAACGGCTGCCATAAGCTCCGACAACATCATCCAACATAATCACTTACTCCATTTCACATTCGGCACATATTGACGACTTTTCCGTTCCTTAGGCAAGGGCCGCGGGTGCTGTCCAGTCACGGGAGAACGCGATTTCGTGTTCCGCTGCCGGGGCGCCCGGCGATCTTGCGTACGGGCGGCCGTATCAGGGTTCAGGGGCAGATGGCGCTGTTGCCTGTGAATTCAAGCAGTCTTGCCGGCGACCGGTGTTTTTGCCGACGCGGCAAATTGCTAAGAAGGAAACAGTGCCTGATTCCCGCTTCGTGTTCGTGCTACGAAGCTGAAGGGGCTTATGTGAGGAATACATGACGAAACCGCGTCAGGCCGACGATTATAACGCACCGCTTGTGGATCGTGGGGGGCGTTCTGGCACGGTTTTGCGCATTCTTCTGCTCGCCCTCGTGCTGATCGCAGCCGCCGGCGGCTTCGTCGTCTTCAAGAGATCGCTTGATAACGAGGTCGTGCTGGGCGGTCTCGGCGTGCTCGCCATGGTCGGCATCTTCTTCCTGGTATCCTCGGTCATCGGCTTCATCGAGGTGATGCCGCAGCACCAGTCCGACAGCCTGGCGCGCGCCTTCCTCAACAGTCATCCCGACGGCACGCTGATCACCGACGAAAAAGGCCGGATCATCTATGCCAACGCCGCTTATGGCGCGCTGACCGGCGCGCGCAAGGCGACCGAGGTGCAGACGCTGGAAACCCTGCTGTCGCGCCACCGCGAATCGAACGAGGCGCTCTACAGGCTGGTCAACGGCCTGCGCGAGGGCAAGGAAGGCCGTGAGGAATTCCGCCTGCTGCGCGCCGTCGGGCCCGGCAGCAACAGCTCCGGCGCCCATTGGTACCGGCTGAAGGCGCGGCTGCTGCCTCAGGAAGAGAACGGCGGCAAACCGCTGCAGATCTGGCAGATCACCGACATCACCACCGAGCGCGACGACCAGGAGCGCTTCTTCAAGGAGTTGCAGAACGCGATCGACTATCTCGACCATGCGCCGGCCGGTTTCTTTTCCGCCGGCAGGAAGGGCGAGATCTTCTATCTCAATGCAACGCTTGCCGAGTGGCTGGGGCTCGACCTCACCAAATTCGTGCCGGGCTCGATGACGATCGGCGACGTGGTGGCGGGCGAGGGGCTGGCTCTGATCCAGTCGGTGCAGGCCGAACCCGGGCTGAAGAAGACCGTGACGCTCGATCTCGACCTGCGCAAGACCAACGGCCAGAGCCTGCCGGTGCAGATCATTCACAGCGTCACTTCGATGCGCGACGGCGCACCCGGCGAGAGCCGGACGATCGTGCTGGGGCGTGAGAAGAACGAAGCCGGCGGCCAATCCGCTTCTGCCGCCGCCATGCGCTTCACCCGCTTTTTCAACAACACGCCGATGGCGATCGCCTCGGTGGACGGCGAAGGGCGCATCCTGCGGACCAACGCGCCGTTCCTGAAGCTGTTCTCCGGCGTCGTCTCGCGCGACGATCTCGAAAAGGCGCCGCATCTCGAAACCATCGTGCAGGAAAGCGACCGGCCGCAGCTCGCCGAGGCGCTGGCGGCGGCCAAGGACCGGCAGGGCGACATCGCGCCCCTCGATACCCGCACGCCGACCGACGAGGCGCGCTATTTCCGTTTCTATGTCAACGCCGTCATCGACCAGAGCGACGAGGCGCCCGAGGAGGCGGCGATCGTCTATGCCGTCGAGGTGACCGAGCAGAAGGCGCTGGAAGCGCAGATGGCGCAGACGCAGAAGATGAATGCTGTCGGCACGCTCGCCGGCGGCATCGCGCATGATTTCAACAATGTGCTGACGGCGATCCTGCTTTCCTCCGACCATCTGCTGCTGCAGGCGCGGCCGGCCGATGCAAGCTTTGCCGACCTGATGGAAATCAAGCGCAATGCCAACCGCGCCGCGGTGCTGGTGCGCCAGCTGCTCGCCTTCTCGCGCAAGCAGACGATGCGGCCCTCGGTGCTGAACCTGACGGATGTCGTCGGCGACCTGCGCATGCTGGTCGACCGGCTGCTTTCCGGCACCAACGTCAAGCTCGACGTGCAATATGGCCGCGACCTCTGGCCTGTCAAAACCGACCTTTCGCAGTTCGAACAGGTGCTGATCAATCTGTGCGTCAATGCACGCGATGCCATGCCCGAGGGCGGCACGCTGACGCTGCGCACCCGAAACCTGACTGCTTCAGAGGTCTCCGCCTTCAACTATTCCTACATGCCGGCCGAGGACATGGTGCTGATCGAAGTCGCCGATAACGGCACCGGCATCGCGCCCGAGATCATGGACAAGATCTTCGAACCCTTCTTCACCACCAAGGATGTCGGCAAAGGCACGGGACTTGGCCTTGCCATGGTCTACGGCATCGTCAAGCAATCGGGCGGCTACATCCAGCCGGAATCCGAAGTCGGCAAGGGCACAACCTTCCGGGTCTTCCTGCCGCGCCACATCCCGGAGCCGGCGCTTGCCGGCGAAGCAGACGCGATCGACGGCGCCATCGCGGGGGCCGAAGTGCTGCCCCAGCCCGTATCGCCGCAGCAGCCGGAGGACCTGACGGGATCGGCGGTCATCCTTCTCGTCGAAGACGAGGAGGCGGTGCGCCGCGGCGGCAAGCGCATGCTGGAAACGCGCGGCTACACCGTGCACGAGGCGGGCTCGGGCGTCGAGGCGCTGAGCATCATGGAAGAACTCGACGGCAAGGTCGACATCGTCGTATCCGACGTGGTGATGCCCGAAATGGACGGCCCGACGCTGCTGCGCGAGCTGCGCAAGACCTATCCCGACATGAAATTCATCTTCGTGTCCGGCTATGCCGAAGATGCCTTCGCCCGCAACCTGCCGCCTGAGTCAAAATTCGGGTTTTTGCCGAAGCCGTTTTCGCTGAAGCAGCTTGCGGTGGTGGTGAAGGAGACGCTGGACGGGTGAAGGCAGCCGGCATGGCCTTGGTAGATAGGGCTTACACGGCACGCCTATTGCCAAGGCGATACTGTCTGCCCCCGTCAACCCTCACTCACCCAACGCCACGGCAATCTCCGCCGCCAGCCGCGCATTGTTCTCGACCAGCGCAATATTCGTCTTCAGGCTCTGGCCGTCCGTTAGGTCGAAGATGGTTGAGAGCAGATAGGGCGTGACCGCCTTGCCGGTGATTTCGTCGCGCTCGGCGCTATCCAGCGCCCGCTCGATATAGATTTCCATCTCCTCGCGGGCGATTTCGTCGGCCTCGGGCACCGGGTTGGCAATCAGCATGCCGCCGTCGATGCCGAGCTGTTCGCGCACCGTCTGGAAATTGGCAATGGCGGCCGGGCTGTTCAGCGACAGCGGGCTTGATATGCCCGAGGAGCGTGACCAGAAGGCGGGGAATTCTTCGCTCTCGTAGGTAACGACGGGGACGCCGCGGGTTTCCAGCACTTCCAGCGTCTTTGGAATATCGAGGATCGCCTTGGCGCCGGCGCAGACGACGATAACGCCGGTGCGCGCCAGTTCCTCGAGATCGGCGGAGATATCAAAGCTTTCCTCGGCGCCGCGGTGCACGCCACCGATGCCGCCTGTGGCAAAAACCCGGATGCCGGCGAGGGCGGCCGCAATCATCGTCGCGGCGACCGTGGTGGCGCCGGTGCGGCGCTCGGCGATCGAAAAGGCGAGATCGGCGCGCGACACCTTCATCACATCGGTCGCCTTGGCGAGCTGCTCCAGTTCGCCGGCTTCAAGGCCGATATGCAGAGTGCCATGAATAACGGCGATCGTTGCCGGCACCGCACCCTGTTCGCGAATGATCGCCTCGACGCTGCGGGCCATCTCGATATTGCCGGGATAGGGCATGCCATGGGTGATGATCGTCGATTCCAGCGCCACCAGCGGCGCGCCGCGCTGCTTGGCGCTGGCGACCTCCTTCGAATAGGCGATCGGCAGAAGGGGCGAAATGGGCTTGGTCATGATCTTGTCCTGTCGTCGATAGAGCATGATGCCGAAAAGTCTCTGCAGTTTTCGGACGACATCACGCAAGCTATTTAATTTCGTCGCTTCAATGCAGAATTCTGGCCTTGGGAACAAGGGCAAGCGCCGCATTCAAGAGATCCGGCGTCAGATTTTCGTTGACGGCATGCCGCGATTGCACGGTCAGCGTGGCGGCCGCGGTGCCGTGGCGAATGGCCTCTTCGAGCGGCAGGCCTGATATCAAGGCTGCAAGCGTGCCGGCGGCAAGGGAATCGCCGGCACCGGTGACGTCGGCGACGGTGTCGGCGACCGGCGGCTGCAGCGTCATGGCGCGGCCCCCGCAAAGTGCGACGAGTTCGCGGCGGCCGCGGGTGACGACGGCGTTCCTGATGCCGATCTCGTTCAGAAGCGGCGGCCAGCCGGCAGCGTCCTCCGGCTGTTGCCCGGCAAGGGCGGAAGCCTCGGCCTCATTCAGGAACAGGTAGTCGATATCCCCGATACAGGGTTTCAGCCTGACGACTTTGGCAGGCGAGATGGCGATCGCCGCGACCGGCTTTGCCAGGGAACGCGCCTTGGCAACGATCGCCGCGATCGTCTCCTCCGGCAGGTTGGCGTCGAAAAGAATGAGATCATGGGCGGCGAAGGCCTCCCGCACCCAGCGGATGGAGAGACGCCGCGGCACGAAGAAACGGTAGAGGTCCATGTCGGCAAGGGCGATCACCAGATCGCCGTCCTTCTCGATGATCGCCGTATAGCTCGGGGTCTTGCGGTCGAGGAACACGAAAGGCCGGTCGTCGATGCCGGCGAAATCGGCCGCCTCGCTGACCATCTCGCCGATGGGGTCGCCGCCGCGTGGTGAAATCATCGTCACCTGAAAACCGAGCCTTGCAAGGTTGCGCGCCGCATTAAAGCCGCCGCCGCCCGGCTCCTCGAACCAGGTGCCGGGATTGCTGGCGCCCGGCGCCGTTTCGCCGGAGATCCGGCCGCGCCGGTCGATATGGGCACCGCCGAGAACAAGAATCTTTTTGTTCATTTCAACCGCCTTCCGCTGCGCAAAAAGCGAATCGAGGCGGTGCTACCGGCCGCGGCAAAGCCGGCGCATATGGCCTAAGCCGTTGCTTTGCATCGATAAAACAAATATAGAACACGGGCTGTTTTACCTTTTTCTTTCAATCGTTTGATCGCCTATTGCGGGAATAGAACAAATAGGGTACAAACTCGACATTGCTTGGGCGGCTTCAATAACCTAAAGGTGGATCGGATGTCTCAGAATTCATTGCGGCTGGTAGAGGACAAATCGGTGGACAAAAGCAAAGCGCTTGAAGCGGCACTCTCACAGATAGAGCGGTCGTTCGGCAAGGGCTCGATCATGAAACTCGGCTCCAACGAGAATGTTGTCGAGATCGAGACGATCTCGACCGGCTCGCTTGGCCTCGATATCGCGCTTGGCGTCGGTGGTCTGCCGAGGGGCCGTATCATCGAAATTTACGGGCCGGAGAGCTCGGGTAAGACGACGCTTGCATTGCAGACCATTGCCGAGGCGCAGAAGAAGGGCGGCATCTGCGCCTTCGTGGATGCCGAACATGCGCTCGATCCCGTCTATGCCCGCAAGCTTGGCGTCGATCTGCAGAACCTGCTGATCTCGCAGCCCGATACCGGCGAACAGGCGCTCGAAATCACCGATACGCTGGTGCGCTCCGGCGCGGTCGACGTTCTTGTCGTCGACTCGGTCGCCGCACTGACGCCGCGCGCCGAAATCGAGGGCGAGATGGGCGACAGCCTTCCCGGCTTGCAGGCGCGCCTGATGAGCCAGGCGCTGCGCAAGCTCACCGCTTCGATTTCCAAGTCGAACACCATGGTGATCTTCATCAACCAGATCCGCATGAAGATCGGCGTCATGTTCGGTTCGCCTGAGACGACGACCGGCGGCAATGCGCTGAAGTTCTATGCCTCCGTGCGCCTCGACATCCGCCGCATCGGCGCGGTCAAGGAGCGCGAAGAGGTGATCGGCAACCAGACCCGCGTCAAGGTGGTCAAGAACAAGATGGCGCCGCCCTTCAAGCAGGTCGAGTTCGACATCATGTATGGCGAGGGCGTTTCCAAGACCGGCGAACTGGTCGATCTCGGCGTCAAGGCCGGCATCGTCGAGAAATCCGGTGCCTGGTTCTCCTATAACAGCCAGCGTCTCGGCCAGGGCCGCGAAAACGCCAAGACCTTCCTGCGCGACAATCCGGATCTGGCTCGCGAGATCGAACTGTCGCTGCGCCAGAATGCCGGCCTGATCGCCGACCGCTTCCTGCAGAACGGCGGACCGGACCCCGATGACGGTGACGCCGCCGCGGAAATGTGATTTCGCTGTCGGTTTTCTGCCAGTCCCTTTGAAAATCCAGGCCGGCTGCATTCCCTGATCAGAATGCGGCCGGTTTTGTTTGTCTGCTGGACAGTGGCGGAGGTGAACGTTAAAAGCCGATGGATTTAGATTTACCTGCCTCCGGCAGCATTGAAGGGCATAGCATGAGCGGTGTGAACGATATCCGGTCGACATTCCTCGACTATTTCAAGAAGAACGGTCATGAGATCGTCTCGTCGAGCCCGCTCGTGCCGCGCAACGACCCGACGCTGATGTTCACCAATGCCGGCATGGTACAGTTCAAGAACGTCTTCACCGGTCTGGAGAAACGCCCTTATTCGACGGCGACCACCTCGCAGAAATGCGTGCGCGCCGGCGGCAAGCATAACGACCTCGACAATGTCGGCTATACGGCCCGCCACCTGACCTTCTTCGAAATGCTCGGCAACTTTTCGTTTGGCGACTATTTCAAGGAGAATGCGATCGAGCTTGCCTGGAAGCTGGTGACCGAAGGTTTCGACCTGCCGAAACATCGCCTGCTGGTCACCGTCTATTCCGAAGACGAGGAAGCCGCGACGCTGTGGAAGAAGATCGCCGGCTTCTCCGACGACAAGATCATCCGCATCCCGACCTCCGACAACTTCTGGCAGATGGGCGATACCGGCCCTTGCGGCCCATGCTCTGAAATCTTCATCGACCAGGGGGAAAACGTCTGGGGCGGCCCTCCTGGTTCGCCTGAGGAGGATGGCGACCGGTTCCTGGAATTCTGGAACCTCGTCTTCATGCAGTTCGAACAGACCGAGCCTGGTGTTCGCAACCCGCTGCCGCGCCCGTCGATCGATACCGGAATGGGGCTCGAGCGCATGGCCGCCGTTCTGCAGGGCGTTCAGAGCGTGTTCGACACGGACCTGTTCCGCACGCTGATCGGCACTATCGAGGAGTCGATGGGCGTCAAGGCGGAGGGTAGCGCCAGCCACCGGGTCATCGCCGACCATCTGCGCTCCTCGGCCTTCCTGATCGCCGATGGCGTGCTGCCGTCGAATGAAGGCCGCGGCTATGTGCTGCGCCGTATCATGCGCCGCGCCATGCGGCATGCCCAGCTTCTCGGCGCCAAGGAGCCGCTGATGTACAAGCTGCTGCCGACGCTGGTGCAGGAGATGGGGCGCGCCTATCCGGAACTCGTGCGCGCCGAAGCGTTGATTTCGGAGACGCTGAAACTCGAGGAAGGCCGCTTCCGCAAGACGCTGGAGCGTGGCTTGTCGCTGCTGTCGGATGCGACCACGGATCTCGACAAGGGGGACATGCTGGACGGCGAAACCGCCTTCAAGCTCTACGACACCTACGGCTTCCCGCTCGACCTGACGCAGGATGCGCTGCGCGCCCGTGAGATCGGCGTCGATATCTCCGGCTTCACCGATGCCATGCAGCGCCAGAAGGCCGAAGCCCGCTCGCACTGGGCCGGTTCCGGCGAGAAGGCAACCGAAACCATCTGGTTCGAGCTTAGAGAAAGACACGGCGCAACCGAATTCCTGGGTTACGATACCGAAACCGCCGAAGGCGTGGTGCAGACGATCGTCAAGGACGGCGCCGTCTCTGAAGAAGCCAAGGCCGGCGACAAGGTGCAGATCGTCGTGAACCAGACGCCGTTCTATGGCGAATCCGGCGGTCAGATGGGCGATACCGGCGTCATCTCCTCCGATCACGGCAAGATCGAAATATCAGACACGCAGAAGAGGGGCGAAGGACTCTTCGTGCATTCCGGCACCGTTGTCGAAGGTGCATTCAAGACTGGTGACGCAGTTGTTCTGACCGTCGATCACGCCCGCCGTTCACGCCTGCGCGCCAACCACTCGGCAACGCACCTGCTGCATGAGGCGCTGCGCGAGGTGCTCGGCACCCATGTTGCCCAGAAGGGGTCGCTGGTCGCGCCCGAGCGGCTGCGTTTCGACGTGTCGCATCCGAAGCCGATGTCGGCCGAGGAACTGAAAATCGTCGAGGATATGGCCAACGAGATCGTGCTGCAGAATTCTCATGTCACGACCCGGCTGATGAGCGTCGACGACGCCATCGAGGAAGGCGCCATGGCCCTCTTCGGCGAGAAGTACGGCGATGAAGTGCGTGTCGTTTCGATGGGCACGGGCCTTCATGGTGCGAAGAGCAACAAGCCTTACTCGGTCGAGCTTTGCGGCGGAACGCATGTGTCGGCCACCGGTCAGATCGGCCTGATCCGCGTGCTTGGCGAAAGTGCCGTCGGCGCCGGCGTTCGCCGTATCGAGGCCGTCACCGGTGAAACGGCGCGCGAATATCTCGCCGAGCAGGATGATCGCGTGAAGACCCTCGCTGCCTCGCTGAAGGTTCAGCCTTCGGAGGTTCTATTGCGCGTCGAGGCGCTGATGGACGAGCGCCGCAAGCTGGAGAAGGAACTGGCCGATGCCAAGCGTAAGCTCGCCATGGGCGGCGGGCAGGGCGGCTCGGGCGATGCCGTGCGCGAAGTCGCCGGCGTCAAGTTTCTCGGCAAATCGATATCGGGGGTCGATCCCAAGGATCTGAAGGGACTTGCCGATGACGGCAAGACCAGCATCGGCTCCGGCGTCGTCACTCTGATCGGTGTGTCCGACGACGGCAAGGCAAGCGCCGTCGTGGCGGTGACGCCGGATCTCGTCGAGCGCTACAGCGCCGTCGATCTCGTCCGCATCGCCTCTGCCGCCCTCGGCGGCAAGGGCGGCGGGGGCCGTCCCGACATGGCCCAGGCCGGCGGTCCGGACGGATCGAAAGCAGACGAGGCAATCGAGGCGGTGGCCGTAGCACTCGCCGGCTGAGCTGCCGGTTACGTCGCCTCTCCTCCCTCATTCCGGTCCTCGGGCTTCGACCCGAGGGATGTCACGGGAATCCAGTGCGCCCAAGTCCTTGGGCGCGAAAGACTCTTTTTCTTCAGGTACTGATTCATTCACGGCGCGGACGCGCCGTGGCTGGATTCCTGTGACATCCCTCGGGTCGAAGCCCGAGGACAGGAATGAGGGTGGGGTGATGCCGGAGCACCCGCCTCGTCCTTCGAGGCCCCTGCGGGGCACCTCAGGATGAGGCTCTCTTGGACTTGCGCTCCGGAGCCGGCAAGTCAGCAAGATTTGTCAAATCGGGTTATGCTTTGCTGCAGCCGATCGATTTGCACGAGGTTTGACATGAATGGCGATACGGCATGGGCACTCTATGAAACCCGCCTGAGACGGGTTTCGGCCTATATTCACGAGCACCTCGACGAGGAGCTGGATATGGGGCGCCTAGCCGAGATCGCCTGCTTGTCCAGCTATCACTGGCATAGGATCTATCGGGCGATTTACCGCGAGACGCTGGCGGCGACCGTCAAGCGGCTGCGGCTGCATCGCGCGGCGGGCGAGATCGTCCGCACGGAGCTTGCCGTCCGTGAGATTGCGAAGCGATCAGGCTATCCCAATCTCCAATCCTTCAACCGCATTTTCAAGTCGGTCTACGGCATGCCGCCGGCACGCTACCGGAAAGAGGGAAGCCACACAGCCTTCCAACCCTCAGCTAACGGAAAGACCAAAGCCATGTTCGACGTTACCATACGTGAGATCGCACCGACGGAACTGATCGGTGTCGCTCATACCGGCTCCTATATGGAGATCGGCAAAGCCTTCGAAACATTGTTCGGCACGCTTTACGCACGCGGTCTCGCCAAGCCCGACATGCGGATGATCGGCGTTTATCTCGATGATCCCGATATCGTGCCGGCCGAACAGCTGCGCTCGATCGCCTGCGTCACCGGCGTTGCCACGGGGCCGGCCGAGGCGCCGTTCGAGCGGCGTACGATCGACGGCGGCGACTACGCCGTGCTGCGCCACAAAGGCCCCTATGCCGACATGCACAAGGCCTATCAGTGGCTTTATGCGGATTGGCTGCCGAAATCCGGGCGGCAGCTGAAGGACAGCGTCATGTTCGAGGAATATCTCAACAACCCGCGCGACGTGCCGCCGACCGAGCTGATAACGGATATCCATATGCCGCTTGCCTGAGGGCTGACATCCCGGCGCGGCCACGTTCGAGCCGCGCCGGTGACGATCAGGCGGCCTGCATCGTCCTTCCGGCCTCATCATCAAGCGCGCTGGCGCGCTTATAGGCCTCACGTTCGCTGATGCGGCCGAAGTAATCGACGAAGGCCTGGCGTTTTTCGATGCTGCCGAAGCCGAGGCCCCAGCCGATATGTGAGCCGACATAGACGTCGGCGGCGGTGAAGCGCTCGCCGGCGACGTAGGTCGAGCCGGAAACGGCCATTTCAAGCGTGTTCATGACGTCGCCGAAGCCGCCGCAGCCGGCCATACGCAGGCGTTCTGCGGGGATTTCGAAACCGAGCGCCTTCATCGTCACCGCCGATTCCAGCGGGCCGGCGGCAAAGAACATCCAGCGGTAATAGCGGGCGCGCTCTTCCGGCTTGGGGGCCAGCCCTTTTTCCGGGAAGGTTTCGGCGAGATAGGCGCAGATTGCCGCGCATTCGGTGACGACGGTGTCGCCATGGCGGATCGCCGGCACCTTGCCCATCGGATTGACGGAGAGATATTCCGGCGCCTTCATGGTTTCGCCGAAGGTCAGAAGTTTGGTGCGATAGGGCTGACCGATTTCCTCCAGCATCCAGCGCGCGATGCGGCCGCGTGACATCGGGTTGGTGTAGAATACCAATTCTTCGGTCATGACATCCTCCTCCTGTTGCGTCGCTCGGAATCAATAGCGCGGCGAGGTCTTTGGGCAACCCCCGCTCTTCAGAGAGCCTTGCGGTACTGGATGAAACCCGAACGTTCGGCGATCTTGTCGTAGAGCCGCCGTGCCGTTGCGTTCGTTTCATGCGTCATCCAGTAAAGCCGGCCTGCGCCGTTTTCGCGCGCAAGATCGGCGACCGCGTCGATCAGCGCGGCGCCGGTGCCGAGCCCGCGCTGGCTGTTTTCGACATAGAGATCCTGCAGGTAGCAGGTCCATTGCGGCAGCCAGCAGGAGCGGTGAAAGATGGCATGGACGATGCCGACGAGGCGGCCGTCTTCGCCGAAGGCGCCGAGCGCGTGCATCGGTTCGTCAGGATCGTGGAAGCGGCCCCAGGTGAGATCGGTGGTTTCGGGCGGGATGACCACTTCGTAGAAGCGCTGATACGCCTCCCACAGGGGTTCCCAGGCGGCACGGTCGGATGGTTCGAGCGGGCGCACGGTCGCCGTCATCAGCTGTTCTCCCAAATGAAAACGGCGGGGAAATCCCCGCCGTTTCAATGTTAATCCGAAAGGGCAGGCTTACGCCATCGCCTTCTGCAGGTTCTGGTCGATCTTGTCGAGGAAGGCGGTGGTCGAGAGCCACGGCTGGTCGGGGCCGATCAAGAGCGCCAGGTCCTTGGTCATGAAGCCGGATTCGACGGTATCGACGCAGACCTTTTCGAGCGTCGAGGCGAAGCGGGCCAGTTCGGCATTGTCGTCGAGCTTGGCGCGATGGGCGAGGCCGCGGGTCCAGGCGAAGATCGAGGCGATCGAGTTCGTCGAGGTTTCCTGGCCCTTCTGGTGCTGGCGGTAGTGGCGGGTGACAGTGCCGTGGGCGGCTTCGGCTTCGACCGTCTTGCCATCCGGCGTCAGCAGCACCGAGGTCATCAGGCCGAGCGAGCCGAAGCCCTGGGCAACCGTGTCGGACTGGACGTCGCCGTCATAGTTCTTGCAGGCCCAGACATAGCCGCCGGACCACTTCAGAGCGGAGGCGACCATGTCGTCGATCAGGCGGTGTTCGTAGGTGATGCCGGCTTCCTTGAACTGATCCTTGAATTCGGTCTCGTAGACTTCCTCGAAGATGTCCTTGAAGCGGCCGTCATAGGCCTTGAGGATGGTGTTCTTGGTCGACAGGTAGACCGGCCACTTGCGCATCAGGCCGTACATCATCGAGGCGCGGGCGAATTCACGGATCGACTCATCGAGATTGTACATGGCCATGGCGACGCCGGCGCCCGGTGCGTTGAAGACTTCCTTCTCGATGACGGTGCCGTCTTCGCCAACGAACTTGATCGTCAGCTTACCCTTGCCGGGGAACTTGAAGTCGGTGGCGCGGTACTGGTCGCCGAAAGCGTGGCGGCCGACGACGATCGGCTGGGTCCAGCCGGGAACCAGGCGCGGCACGTTTTTGCAGATGATCGGCTCGCGGAAGATGACGCCGCCGAGGATGTTGCGGATCGTGCCGTTCGGGCTCTTCCACATTTCCTTGAGGCTGAATTCCTTGACGCGGGCCTCATCCGGCGTGATCGTCGCGCACTTGATGCCGACGCCGTACTTCTTGATGGCGTTGGCGGCGTCGACGGTCACCTGGTCGTTGGTGGCGTCACGGTTTTCGACGGAGAGGTCGAAATAGTCGATATCGAGGTCGAGATACGGATGGATCAGCTTGTCCTTGATGAGCTGCCAGATGATGCGCGTCATTTCATCGCCGTCGAGATCGGCGACGGGATTGGCGACCTTGATCTTGTTCATGTATCTGCCTCGTTCGAGCTTGAAGGGGGACAAGCGTCCCGGGTGGGTGACCTGATGAGGAGCGCTATAGCACTGTGAACCGGGAACGCAAAGCTGCAACGGGTTTCACGATGCGTTTTTGCCGCCATTGCCAAGCGCGGAAATCTGGCTAGTGTCCGGCTTGATTTGCCCACCCGGAACCTTCGACCATGAAGACAATCGCCATTGTTATCGCAAGCCTTATCGTCTTTTCAGGCGCCGCTTATGCGACTGACGCCACTGCTCCCGTGAAGGAGATCATGGACGCGACCAAGAGCAACTGGGCCGACAACAACAGTGACTGGACGGACATCTTCGATGCGAGCCGGCTCGACCATCTCTACAGCAAGGACTTCGTTGCCAGATATCAGGCGGCCGCGCAATTTCCCGCCGGCGACGACGACGGCATATCGCCCTTCGACTACGACGTCATCGTCAACGGTCAGGATGCATGCCCGCTGGAGGATCTGACGGTGGCGGCGGCGCCGCCGGTCGACGGCACGACCGAGGTGACGGTGCGCTTCAAGAAATCCGCCTGCGCGGACACGCCTGACGCCAAGGACTATACGACCGTTCGGTTCGAGGTGGTCGAGGAGGCCGGCCAAGCCGTGATCGACGATATCGTCACCGAGAATATCGAAACGCAGGGCCGCGATTCCCTGAAGGCGACGATGGCGTTGATTGCCAAGGGCCAATAGGCGCGCGACATTCGCGAGCGTCGAGATTTGATTTCGGGCGATTTGCTTTCGCCCGGCATGGCATTATCTGTCGATCCTTCCGCGGCATGAGGGGTTTCTGCATTTGTTTTCCGGCTTTCAGGCTCGCGACTGGCTGCTTGCCAATGACCCGGCGCTTTCGCGCCTGCGCATGGGGCTGCGGGTGACGCTGACGATCATTTTGTCGTTTCTGGTCCTTCTTGCCATCCACATGTTCATCCTGCCGTTGCCGACCGCGGCTTTCGGCCTCGGCATCGTGCTGTCGATCGAAGGAGGGGTGGCGGTGCGCGACAAGGGCAATTCCCGCCAGTTGGTGACGCGGCTCTTCGGTTGTGTGGCAAGCCTTGCCGTCGTCGGCATTGCGGCGGGGCTCGAGGATCGCCGTTTTCTCTCCGATCTCGTCTTCCTGGCGGTGATCGCGCTCGCATCGGCGGGACGGGTGTTCGGGCCGCGCGGTTTTGCCATCGGCATGTTTGCCTTCACCTCCTATTTCATGGGCGCTTATTTCCGGCCGCCGCTTGCCGAACTGCCAGAGGTGACGATCGGCCCGCTCGTCTCGGTCCTCGTCGGCCATCTCGTCAGGGCGGTGCTTTTGCCCGACGACTGGCGGCGCGACCTGCTGCGCTCGCTCGAAAGCGTGCGCGGCCGGATCAACCAGATCCTTTTCAAGCTCGCCGCCATCGCCGGCGGCGCCGAGATCGGCGAAGCCGACCGGCAGGAGCTGCGCCAGCTGGAAGACCGGCTGAAGGAAGTGGTGCTGATGGCGGAGACCTTCATCCCGCGCCCGCCGGCCGGTGTTTTCGACGGCGCCGCCGATCCTGCCGCTGAACTCGCGATCCGGCTTTTCGACGCCCATCTTGCCGCCGAGAGCGCGATCGTGCTGAGTTTCCAGAGTCCGCCGCCCTTTGCGCTCGTCCATGCCGTTATCGAGGCGGATGCGGCCGAACTTGCAAGATTCGAGGGGATGGCGGAAGCCATCGACGATAGGCCGCAGGGCGAAACCGTGCGGGCGCTTCTCTGGCTCGGCGAGGCCAGGCAGCAGCTGACGCAGGCGATTGGCGAGGGGCAGGCCTCCGGCTTTTCCGAGATCGATGCGGTCAAGGATACGGCACGATCCCCGGCGATCGACTTTTCGTTCGCCAATCCGCTGCTGCGCTCGGCGCTGCAGATCACCATCGCGTCGGCGATTGCCATGAGTTTCGGCCTGCTCTTGTCGCGCGAACGCTGGTTCTGGGCGGTGCTTGCTTCCTTCCTCGTCTTCACCAACACCAATTCGCGCGGCGACACTGCGATGAGGGCGCTGTCACGCTCGCTCGGCACCGTGTTCGGGATCGCCATCGGCCTTGTGCTGGCAACGCTGCTTTCAGGCGAGCCTGATATCGCCATTCCGGTTGCCGTCGTCTGTATCTTTCTCGCCTTCTATTTCCTGCAGGTTTCCTATGCGACGATGACCTTCTTCATCTCGATCGTGCTCTGCCTGGTCTACGGCATGACCGGCGTGCTGACGCTCGATCTCTTGAAGCTGCGCATCGGCGAGACCATGATCGGCGCAGCCGCCGGAACGGCGGTCGCCTTCATCGTCTTTCCCACACGCACACGCGGCGCGCTTGATTCAGCGCTTGCCCGCTGGTTCCAGGCGTTGCGCGACCTGCTTGGCGCGCTCGGCGAGGGTAAGAGCAGTTTCGAGCTGATGGCGCTGTCGCAGAAGATCGATGGCTGCTACCGCGATGTGACGGTGGCGGCGCGGCCGCTCGGCTCTTCCTGGTCGGTGGTGACGCGGCCGGGCCAGATCCGCCAGACGCTGGCGATCTTCCTGTCCTGCACCTATTGGGCGCGTATCCTGGCGAAAAGTTATGAAGCGCCGGCCGCCGCCGACACGCTGAACAGGCTGATCGCAGCGGATCTGGCGCTGATCGACGAGGCCGCCCCGCGCGGATCCAGCTGCTTCCTGATCAAACGCAAGGCGTCGCGGACAACGGGACGGCACCTGCCGCTGTCGCGCGAAGGCGCCAGGCTGGGCCTCGAAATGATCGGTTCGGCGCTGGAAAGGCTCTATCCGCAGGCCGACATCTTGCCGTTTGCGGCGGGCGAGGCTATTGCGCGCTCGAAACAGGGATAAGACCATGGCAGGCACGAACAGCGAGCGTCAACTTCTGGCCGAAGGGCCGGCCATTATTCTGGTCGAGCCGCAGATGGGCGAAAATATCGGCATGGTGGCGCGCGCCATGGCGAATTTCGGCCTTGCCGAACTGCGCCTCGTCAATCCGCGTGACGGCTGGCCGAACGAGAAGGCGCTGGCGACCGCCTCCAAGGCCGATCATGTGATCGCGGCAACGAAGGTCTACGACACGCTGGAGCAGGCGGTCGCCGATCTCAACTTCGTCTATGCGACGACGGCGCGCGAGCGCGACGGTTATAAGCCGGTGCGCTCGCCCGTCATCGCCGCCGAGACGCTGAGGGCGAAATTCCGCGCGGGCGAGGGCACCGGCATTCTCTTTGGGCGCGAGCGCTGGGGGCTGACCAACGAGGAAGTGGCGCTGGCCGACGAGATCGTCACCTTTCCCGTCAATCCGGCCTTTGCCTCGCTGAATATCGCCCAGGCCGTGTTGCTGATGTCCTATGAATGGATGAAGTCAGGCATGCAGGATATCGGCGCCGTGCCCTTCCAGGCAATGGGACAGACCCCCTCGACCAAGGAGCAGCTGTTCGGTCTGTTCGATCAGCTGGAAGAGGCGCTCGACGCGCGTGGATATTTCCATCCTGCCGGGAAAAAGCCCAAAATGGTCGACAATCTGCGTGCAGTTCTATCCCGCCGGGCTTTCACGGAGCAGGAAATCAGCGTGTTGCGCGGCGTCATCTCCTCCCTCGACCGCTTCTCGCGCAAGAGCCCGCGCGGCGGCAGGTTCCCGACATCGGCCAAGGAAACACCGCCAGATGACAGCGACGACGCGTGAGCTGAAACCCATCCTGCTCTTCGATTCCGGCATCGGTGGGCTGACCGTTTTGCGCGAGGCGCGCGTGCTGATGCCGGAACGCGGCTTCATCTATGTCGCCGACGATGCCGGCTTTCCCTATGGCGGCTGGGAAGAACAGGCGCTGAAGGAGCGGATCATCGGGCTCTTCGGCAAGCTGCTGACGGATTATGATCCCGAAGTCTGCATCATCGCCTGCAACACCGCCTTCACTTTGGTCGGCGCCGACCTGCGCGCCGCCTTTCCCCAGATGACCTTCGTCGGCACCGTGCCGGCGATCAAACCGGCGGCCGAGCGCACCCGCTCGGGCCTGGTTTCGGTGCTTGCAACGCCCGGCACGGTGAAGCGGGCCTACACACGCGATCTCATCCAGTCCTTCGCGCAGCAATGCCATGTCCGCCTCGTCGGTTCGGAAAATCTGGCGCGCATGGCGGAGGCCTATATTCGCGGCGATGCCGTCTCCGACGAAGCCGTGCTTGCCGAAATCGACCAGTGTTTCGTCGAGAAGGACGGTCAGAAGACCGATATCGTCGTGCTGGCCTGCACGCATTATCCCTTCATGGCCAATCTGTTCCGGCGGATTGCACCCTGGCCGGTCGATTGGCTTGATCCGGCTGAAGCAATCGCGCGCCGCGCCCGCACGCTCGTGCCGGCGGCGGCCGATGCCGCGCATTCCGACAATTTCGACTTCGCCGTGTTTACGTCAGGCCAGCAGGATTTCGCGACGCGGCGGCTGATGCAGGGATTTGGGCTGAGGGCGTAGAGTCTATATTTGACGGCTGAAAGATTTGTGGGTACAATTGCACCCACGAAAACGAGGAGCCGATATGGCCCAGAATACTCACAAAGACGACACGCTGAAGATCCGCGTGGACCGACCGACATTCGAACTGATGGAAACCGCGCGTAATTACCTTCACCTCGACAAAAGCAAATTCATCCGCGAAAGCATTCGCGAGAAGGCAGAGGCCGTGATTGCCGAACACGGGCGGACGCGCTTTACGGCCGAGGACTGGGAATGCTTTTTCGCGGCATTCGACGAACCGGCCAAGCCGACAGAGCGTATGATCAATGCCGTCAAAAAGTACCGCGACATCGTCGGCTCATGAAATTCGAATTGCTCGATCCGAAACGGCATGATCGGGATGGATTCGATTGCGGCGTGGACGCATTGAATTCCTACCTCAGACGCTTCGCCAATCAGGATATCAAGCGCGGTCTGACACGCGTCTATATTCTATGCGATGAAGCGCGAATTGCCGGCTATTTCTCGCTGAGCGCTCATTCCGTTTCCCGGCAAGATCTTCCACCAAAGATCCAGGCGGGACCCTATGAGGAATTGCCATTCCTGATTCTTGGCCGGCTTGCCGTCGATCGCAAATATCAGGGCAGGGGTCTCGGAGATGCGCTGATCGTTCACGCCTTTGCGATAACGCGATCAGCCGCGGCTCAGATCGGCATTCTAGGCATAATTGTCGATGCAAAGGATGAGCGCGCGGCAGGTTTCTACCAGCGCTTTGGGTTTCAGAGGCTTTCGGGCACCGCGCTTCGGCTTGTTCTGCCGATCGCGGCGATGGATCGGCTTCTCGGGTGACGCCGGGAATTGTCCTGTGGGTTGGCGAAATCCGGCCCTGAAAATCAGCAGATTCTTTGATAGACGGGGCGTTGCCGTTTCGGAAGAATGGCGTTTCGTTCATGTGAGTCTCTTCGTCGCGAGGATCGGCATTGCAAGTTGGCATCGATATGGGATTGGCGTCCGGCAGCCCGGCGACGCTCGATATCGAGGAGTTGCTGGCGACCCGTCTGCTGGTGCAGGGCAACTCAGGATCGGGCAAATCGCATCTCTTGCGCCGTCTGCTCGAGCAATCCGCGCAATGGGTGCAGCAGGTCATCATCGATCCCGAGGGTGATTTCGTCACCCTCAGCGACAGGTTCGGCCATATCGTCGTCGACGGCGAGCGCACCGAGGCGGAATTGGCGGGCATTGCCAATCGCATCCGTCAGCATCGCGTCTCCTGCGTGCTGACGCTCGAAGGTCTCGATATCGAACAGCAGATGCGCGCGGCCGCCGCCTTCCTCAACGGCATGTTCGATGCCGATCGGGAATATTGGTATCCGGTTCTCGTCGTCGTCGACGAAGCGCAGATGTTTGCGCCGTCGGTGGGCGGCGACGTCTCGGAAGATGCGCGCAAGATGTCGCTCGGCGCGATGACCAACCTGATGTGCCGCGGCCGCAAGCGCGGGCTTGCCGGCGTCATTGCCACGCAGCGGCTTGCCAAACTCGCCAAGAACGTCGCGGCCGAGGCCTCAAATTTCCTGATGGGCCGCACCTTCCTCGATATCGACATGGCGCGCGCCGCCGACCTGCTCGGCATGGACCGACGCCAGGCCGAGATGTTCCGGGACCTGAAGCGCGGCAATTTCGTCGCCCTCGGCCCTGCGCTGTCGCGCCGGCCGCTGCCGATCCAGATCGGCGCGGTGGAAACCTCGGCGCGCTCTTCCAGTCCGAAGCTGATGCCGCTGCCGGATGCGCCGCAGGATGTCGAGGACCTGATCTTCACGCCCGATCCGGAGGAGTTTCAGCGTCCGCTCGTGCGCCGCGCGCCGCCGGCGCCGCGGCCGACCACCGATATATTGGCCGAGCTTTCACGCTCGACGCCGGCGGCGTCACCCGCGCCGGTCGAGGCGAGGGCGAGCCAGGTGGAGGTTTCCGCCGAGGAGCGGGAAGAGCGCCTGGCCGGCGTGCTGGCCGAAATCCTCGACGACCCCACCTCCGCCTTCCGCACCGATTCGGTGCTCTACCAGGACTTTCTCGTGCGGCTGCGCATGCGCCGCGTGCCGGGACCGCCGATCGCGCTGCCGGATTTCCGCCGGCGTGTGGCGATCTCCCGCTCCGGTGTCGATGCCGCGACTGCCGCGACCGACGAGTGGACGACGGCGCTGTCGCTGTCATCTGGCGTTACCGACGACTTGCAGGGCGTCTTCCTGATGCTCGCTAAAGCCGCAGCTTGCGGCGAACCGTGCCCGTCGGACGCCCGCATCGCCCGCGCCTACGGCACCCATTCCGCCCGCCGTGCGCGGCGCCTGCTCGGCTATTTCGAAGAGCAGGGGATCGTCGTCGTGCACACGGACTTCTCCGGCAAGCGCATCGTGGCTTTCCCCGACATGAATTGCCAGACCGCGCCTGGTGACGCGAATGCGCCTGATACAGGCGATCAGCCGTTGGCTGCGGAATAGTGGCGCTTTCGGGCTTTGGCGCAGTTGACATTTTCATGACGGGCCTCTAAAGACCGCGCCAAGCACCGGGCAGCAATGTCCGGTGTTTCATTTGACATGTCCCGTGGAACGTTTCGGTTCGCTAACCGAGACATCCTGTCAGGTCTCGCAAAGAGGTCAGAGGAGGGCGTGTTTCCTTCGCGCGGTTTGGCAGCAAACCGTCATAAACCTTTGAAAGGAAATACGATGAGCAAGCGCGAATCGTCCAAGTACAAAATTGACCGCCGTATGGGCGAAAACATCTGGGGCCGTCCGAAGTCCCCGGTGAACCGTCGCGAATACGGCCCGGGCCAGCACGGCCAGCGCCGCAAGGGCAAGCTTTCGGACTTCGGTGTGCAGCTGCGCGCCAAGCAGAAGCTCAAGGGCTATTATGGTGACCTGCGCGAAAAGCAGTTCCGCGCGATCTTCGCCGAAGCCGACCGCCGCAAGGGCGACACCTCGGAAAACCTGATCGGCCTGCTGGAATCGCGCCTCGATGCGATCGTCTATCGCGCCAAGTTCGTTCCGACGGTCTTTGCTGCCCGTCAGTTCGTCAACCATGGCCACGTCACTGTCAACGGCGTCCGCGTCAACATCGGTTCCTACCGCTGCAAGGCCGGCGATGTGATCGAAGTTCGCGAGAAGTCGAAGCAGCTGGTGATCGTTCTGGAAGCCGTCAGCCTCGCCGAGCGCGACGTTCCTGATTATATCGAAGTCGATCACAACAAGATGGTCGCCACCTTCGGCCGCGTCCCGACGCTCAGCGACGTTCCGTTCCCGGTCGTCATGGAACCGCATCTGGTCGTCGAATTCTATTCGCGTTAAGAAAAACCAGGCGTTTTTGCATATGGAAAAGCCGCTCTTTCGGGCGGCTTTTTTGTTATCCGGAGAGAAGCGATGACGGATTTGCAGGCGACCCTCGATAGTATCTATACCGATATCCTGCCGCGCATCGGCGAGGGCAAGGTCGCCGACTATATTCCCGAGCTCGCCAAGGTCGATCCGCGGCAGTTCGGCATGGCAATCGTCACCGTCGACGGCAAAGTTTATCGTGTCGGCGATGCCGATATCGCCTTCTCGATCCAGAGCATATCCAAGGTCTTCATGCTGACCTTAGCGCTCGGCAAAGTCGGCGAAAGCTTATGGAAGCGTGTCGGACGCGAACCGTCCGGATCGGCTTTCAACTCGATCGTCCAGCTCGAGCACGAGAGCGGCATCCCGCGCAATCCCTTCATCAATGCCGGCGCGATCGCCGTTTCCGACGTCGTCATGGCCGGCCATGCGCCGCGCGAGGCGATCGGCGAATTGCTGCGCTTCGTGCGTTATCTCGCCGATGACGAATCGATCTCCATCGACGACAAGGTGGCGCGTTCGGAAACGCAGACGGGATATCGAAATGTCGCGCTGGCCAACTTCATGCGCGCCTACCACAATCTCGACCATCCCGTCGATCACGTACTCGGCGTCTATTTCCATCAATGCGCCCTGTCGATGACTTGCGAGCAGCTGGCCCGCGCCGGGCTGTTCCTCGCAGCGCGCGGCAGCAATCCGATGACCGGCCATTCGGTGGTCTCGCCGAAGCGGGCGCGGCGCATCAACGCGCTGATGCTGACCTGCGGCCATTACGACGGCTCGGGCGACTTCGCCTATCATGTCGGCCTGCCCGGCAAGAGCGGTGTGGGCGGCGGCATCTTCGCGGTTGCGCCGGGCATCGCCTCGATCGCCGTCTGGTCGCCGGGGCTGAACAAGGTCGGCAACTCGCAGCTCGGCGCCGTGGCGCTGGAAATGCTGGCGGCGCGCACCGGCTGGTCGGTTTTCGGCGATTGACGCTGTGTTGCCGAACGCGTTTCTGCTAAGGCAGACAGACCTCGATAGGACGACGCAATGAATATCGCAGCCAATATTGCCGACGAATTGGAAAGCGGCGAAGCCGTGACCAGCGGCCATGCGCTGTTTGCCGATGCGCCGCATTCGGTCTCCTTCAACAAGTTGCGCAAGCGGCTGCTCAGGCAGGTGCGCCAGGCCTTCGACGATTTCGATATGCTGAAGGGGCAAAAGCGCTGGCTGGTCGGCCTTTCCGGCGGCAAGGATTCCTACGGGCTGCTGGCGCTGCTGCTCGATCTCCAATGGCGCGGGCTGCTGCCGGTCGAGCTCATCGCCTGCAATCTCGACCAGGGGCAGCCGAATTTTCCCAAACATGTGCTACCGGATTATCTCACAAGGATCGGCGTGCGGCACCGCATCGAATATCGGGATACCTATTCGATCGTGAAGGAGAAAGTGCCGGAAGGTGCGACCTATTGCTCGCTCTGTTCGCGGCTGCGGCGCGGCAATCTCTACCGCGTCGCCCGGGAAGAAGGCTGCGATGCGCTGGTGCTCGGCCACCACCGCGAGGACATTCTCGAAACCTTCTTCATGAATTTTTTCCACGGCGGGCGGCTTGCCTCCATGCCGGCGAAGTTGCTGAACGATGAGGGCGATCTGATGGTGCTGCGGCCGCTTGCCTATGCCGCCGAGGACGACCTTGCAAAGTTCGCCGCCGCCATGCAGTTTCCGATCATTCCCTGCGATCTCTGCGGCTCGCAGGATGGGCTGCAGCGCAATGCAATGAAGGATATGCTCGCCGATATCGAACGGCGCATGCCGGGGCGTAAGGACACGATGTTGCGGGCGCTGTCACATGTGAACCCGTCGCACCTGCTCGATCCGAAACTCTTCGACTTTTCCACCCTTGGTGTCACCGACCCTTCATGAAACTCCGGCTAAGCAGCTGGCTATCGATGAAGAGCAGGAATTCGCATGACCATTTCAGATCAGGATATTCTCTTTCTCGGCGATTGCGTGAAGGAGGCGGCACGCGCGGAAATCATGCCGCGTTTCCGCAATCTCGGCACTTCCGACGTTTCGGAAAAGACCTCGGCAATCGACCTGGTGACGCAAGCGGATCTGCTCGCCGAACAGAGGATTACCGCGGCGCTGAAAGAGCGCTTTCGCTCGGCCCTCGTCGTCGGCGAGGAAGCCTATGACGCGGACCGGTCCGTCGTGCCGGCCCTTGCCGATGCCGAGTTGGCCTTCGTCATCGATCCTGTCGACGGGACGTTCAATTTTGCCGCCGGGCTTCCGGTCTTCGGGACGATGCTAGCGGTCACCGTCAGGGGCGAAACCGTAGCCGGCATCATTCACGATCCCGTCCTCGACGATACGGTGACGGCGATCAAGGGAGCGGGCGCCTTCCTGACGCGGAAGGATGGGCAATCGAGCAAGCTTGCTGTGGCCGAGCCTGCCGCCTTGAACCAGATGGTCGGCGGCATCTCATGGGGCCATATGGACGACCCGGATCGCTCGCGCATCTCAGCGAACATGGCGAAGATCAAAATGACCTTCGCTTTCAACTGCTCGGCCTATGAATATTGGATGGTCGCCTCGGGCAAGCTGCATTTCATCGGCCATGCGAAGCTGATGCCCTGGGATCACCTGGCCGGCGTGCTCGCACACCAGGAGGCCGGCGGCCATACGGCAAAATTCGACGGTACGCCCTATCGCCCTGGCGAGACGACGGGCGGCATCATCTCCGCACCCGACAGGGAAAGCTGGCAGCTGGTCCGCCGGGAGATCGTCGGCATCTGATTTGAGCCCCTACCAAGAGGCCGGACCGAAAGGATTTGACATGACTGCGACTGTCGACGTGACCGTTCTTGCCGATCTCTTGCGCCGTGCGGCGAAGGCGGAAATCCTGCCACGCTTCCGCCGGCTCGGCCAGGACGAAGTGCGCGCCAAGAGCGAGGCAACCGATCTCGTCACCGAGGCCGACGAGCAGGCCGAGCGGATGATCAAGGCGGAAGCCGAACGGCTTTGGCCAAGCGCGCTGTTCCTCGGCGAAGAATCGGTCGCGGCTGAGCCGGCGCTGCTCGGCAGCCTCGCCGATGCCGATCTCGCCATTGTCGTCGATCCGGTCGACGGTACGTTCAATTTCGCAGCCGGCATCCCGGCCTTCGGCGTCATGGCCGCTGTCGTTTCCGGCGGCGAGACGATTGCCGGCATCATTTACGATCCGATGGGCGACGACTGGGTGGTGTCGGAAAAGGGTGCCGGCGCCTGGTTGCGGCGGCCGGATGGCGAGGCGCGGCGGTTGCGCGCGGCCGAGCCTGTCGCGCTCGACCAGATGGTCGGCATGGCCTCGACCGGCTATCTACCGCAGGACAAGCGGGCCGAGATTCTGGGTAATCTCGCCAAGGTGCGCTTTCTCACCAACTACCGCTGCGCGGCCCATGAATACCGCACCCTTGCCGGCGGCCATGTGCATTACCTCATATACAACAAGCTGATGCCCTGGGATCATCTGGCCGGCACGCTGATCTCGCAGGAGGCTGGCGCCTATGCCGCCCGTTTCGACGGTTCTTCCTACCTGCCGCACCATGTCGATGGCGGGCTGCTGGTTGCGCCTGACAAGGCCTCGTGGGAGCTGCTGCGCCGTGAGGTCGTCACAGTCTGAAGGCATGAAAACCGGCCGCAGAACGCCGATTTTGCGGCTGCAGCCTGCGACGGGGCTGCCGGCTTCGTTCGATGATGCGTGTCGGTGGTTCGACCTTACTCTGCGTAAAGCTTTTCCATGCGGAAATTCTCCAGGCTTTGCCCGCGTTTTCCCACGGTTTGCCTGGCTATCACGCGGAAACCCTTGCGCTCGAAAAACGGTCGGGCGGTTCGGCTGGCTTCCGTATGAATTCGCTTGAAGCCGAGCCTCAGAGCTTCCAGCTCGACCCTGCTCAATAGGCGGCTTGCGACACCGCGCCCCTGAAATTCCGGGTGAACGAACATCATGTCCAGACATCCGTCGCCGGTCAGATCGGAAAAGCCGACCGGTTCTCCGTCGATTTCCGCGATCCAGGCTGACCTGCTTATCCTGCGCTCCGCCCAAAGGCTGCGATCTTCCACCTTTGCCCAAGCCTCTATTTGAGCGGGTGAATAATCCCTCGACGAGACCTCCCGGACGGCGCGCAGAAAAATCTCAATCGTCGCGTCTGCGTCGCTTGGCGCGTAAGGCCTGATCAGAATCGGGTCGTCCACCGGGATGCCTTTCGCGCACTGCTGCCAATCGTCTCTTTGTCAGAAATGGGCCGCACCCGGATCCAACTGCGGGCTGTCGCCGGGGTGTGTAAAGAGCTTGCCGTTTTCAGCCCAGAGGGTGGCGGCGATCGTTACCACGCCGAAGAGCGCGAAGCCGCCGAAGAGAGGCTGGACCGTGCCGTTGAACATCTGGCCGACCAGGCCGCCGAGAATGGCTCCGAATGTTGTCGAGACGAAGCCGGTGACGGCGGTTGCGGTGCCGGCGAGATTGCCCATCGGCTCCAGGCTGATGGCGGTAAAATTGGTGGCGATGACGGCAAACATCATCAGCACGATGGTGAAGATGCCATAGGCGATGGCGAAATCCGGCTTGGCGGCCAGCGAAGTGAAGAAGCCAGCGGCCGACAGCGCCGTAAAGATCAGCAGGGCGGCGTGCGAGATGCGGCGCATGCCGAATTTGCGGACGAAGAAACCGTTGGCGAAATTGGCCACAGCGATGCCGCCGGCGGTCGCCGCAAAGGCAATCGGCAGCCAGTCGCCGAGGCCGTAGACCTCGCCGAAAACCTGCTGCACCGAGATCACATAGGCGCTGATGACGCCGGTGAACATGGTGAGGCCGACCATGTAGCCGCAGGTGATGCGGTTGGTGAGCACGGTCTTGAAGCCGTCGACGACGGAACCGACCGACAGCGGCAGCCGCTCTTCCGGCGGCAGGGATTCCTTCAGGCGCAGAAATGCCCAGACGAACAGAATGGTGGCGGTGATGCCGAGCAGGATGAAGATCCAGTGCCAGTTGGCATAGAGGATGATGAGCTGGCCGATGGAAGGGGCGACGATCGGCACGATCATGAAGACGATCATGACGTAGGACATGACACGGGCCATTTCGCGGCCGCCGAAGCAGTCGCGGACGATGGCCATGGTGGTGATGCGCACGGCGGCACCGCCGACACCCTGGACGAAGCGCATGAGGAGCAGCATTTCGAAACTGCCGGTCGCGGCGGCGGCAAACATTCCAACCACGTAGCAGGCCATGCCGCCGAGCAGGATGTTGCGCCGCCCGAACGTATCCGAAAGGCTGCCGAAGAATATCTGCGAGACGCCGAAGCCCAAGAAGAACACGCCGATAATAAGCTGCGCGTCGTTGGTGTTGGTGACGCCAAGGGAATGGCCGATATTGGGCAATGCCGGCAGCATGCTGTCGATGGCCATGGCGATGCTGGCGGTCATGATGGCGATGGTGACGACGAATTCGCCGAAACCCATGCCGATGCGGCGGGAGCCCTGGTTTTCCTGGTGCGGTTTATGCGGCGGCGTCATGTGGTGAAATCCCGGATGCGGAGCTGGCCGGCCGTTCAGACGGCCGGATTCTGCTGTTGGAAGAGGCGGCCCTTCTCGGCGATCAGCACGAAGACGAGCCCGATAATCGACACGATGAAATAACCGGCGACCATCGGCAGCGCGGTGCCGTCGAAGGCCTGGCCGATGCCGGCGCCGATGAGGGCGCCGCCGACCGTGCTCATGAAGCCGAGGACCGAGGAAGCGGTGCCGGCGACGTGACCGAGTGGCTCCATGGCGAGCGAATTGAAGTTCGAGCCGATCCAGCCGAACTGGAACATGGCCAGGCCGAAGAAGGAGATGAACAGAGCAAACGGCATTGGCTCGGAACTCGCCATCTGAACGATCAGCCAGATGGTGTTGATGGTGATGAAGCCGATGAGCGAGCCGTGCGACAGTCGGCGCATGCCGAGCTTGCCGACGAAGCGCGAGTTGAAGAAGGACGACAGCGACATGAAGATAGCCACGCCGGCAAAGGCGAAGGGGAAATAGACGCCGAGATCGTAAATGCCGACATAGACCTGCTGGGCCGAATTGATGAAGCCGAACAGCGCGCCGAAGATGAAGGTGCTGGCGATGGTGTAGCAGAGCGCGATGCGATTGGTCAGCACCAGCTTGAAGGCGCCGAAGATCGAGCGGGCGGTGAAGGGGCGGACATTGGCGGGATGCAGGGTTTCCGGCAGGCGGAGATAGGCCCAGACGGCAATTGCTGTCGCCATGGCGGCGATGAAGAGGAAGATCAGGTGCCAGTTGCCGAAGAACATGACGATCTGGCCGGTGCCGGGTGCAATCACCGGCACGATCATGAAGACCATCATGATCAGCGACATGACTTCCGCCATCTGCCGGCCGCCATAGATATCGCGGACAATGGAGACGGTGATGACGCGGGTTGCCGCCGAACCGACGCCCTGGACGAAGCGCAGGGCGAGCAAGCCTGCGAAGGAGGGGACGAAGACGATACTGATGGCGGAGAGAATGTAGATGACGAGACCGATCAACAGCGGCGTGCGGCGGCCGAAACGGTCAGACAGCGGCCCGTAGAACAATTGGGCACAGCCGAAGCCGAGCAGATAGGTTGAGACAACGAACTGGCGATGATTTTCACTCTCGACACCGAGGCTCGCGCCGATCTGCTGCAAGGCCGGCAGCATGATATCGATCGCCAGGGAGTTGACGGCCATCAGGAAGGCGGCAAGCGCGATAAATTCTCGCTTGCCCATGGGCAGGCGGCCCGCGGACACGGCTTGTGATGAATCTGTCACAATGAAATTCCCATAAACAGGCTAAGGCGCTGCTAGCCGCAGCGCCTCGGACTCAAGATTACAGATTTGGAAACCGGGCGGACGTCCGGTGACCGGTCAGGCGGCGCCGCGCACAGTGATGCCGTTTTCCTGGAGATGCTGCTGCAACTCACCGGCCTGGAACATTTCCCGGACGATATCACAGCCGCCGACGAACTCACCCTTGATGTAAAGCTGCGGGATCGTCGGCCAGTTGGAATATTCCTTGATCCCTTGGCGGATCTCCGAATCGGCGAGCACGTTGACGCCCTTGTAATCGACGCCGATGTAATCGAGAATCTGCACGACCTGCCCGGAGAAACCGCACTGCGGAAACTGCGGCGTGCCCTTCATGAAGAGGACGACGTCGTTGCTCTTGATTTCGTTGTCGATGAATTCGTGAATGCCGCTCATAGAACCTGATCCTTTCAACAGGCGGGTTAAAGGCCCGCCGTTTCAATCGTTGTCTTTAGATAGCATGTGGCGGCAGGAATTCCACCCGCCCAAACCAAAAAAAGACCAATCTGGTCAGACCACTCCAGATTGTTGCCGTCGCGTTACGGTTGGCGGGTGAGGTAAGCCTGAATCTGTTCGATTTCAATATCGGTGAAATAGCGGAAATCCCATTGCGAAACCTGCGTCATCACGCCGAGATCGCGGCCTCCGACACCCTTGCCGGTTCGCAGCAGCGTCTTGAAATCGGCGGCCGAATAGGATTGCGCCAAGGGCCTCAGCGCCGGGGCGAGAAAGGCTTCGGATTGCTTTGCTGTATCGAGATTGTGGCAGTGGCTGCAATCGGTCTTGAAGGCATATTCACCGATATCGGCCGGGCGTGTGGCGGCGGGTGTGACGACGGCGGGCACCAGGTCGGCCTCAAAGGGGATCTTGTCGAGCGCCAGGCCCACTCGGCCGAGCGGTCCCCAGTGGGTTCCTCCCGCCACGGCGTCGGGAAGCTGCTTCAGGGTGCGCAGCCAGACGACGAGTGCTGCCATATCGTCATCGGTGATATTGGCGAAATTGCCAGCCGGCATGATGAAGACGCCGGTGCCGTCCTTCTTGACGCCGTGGCGGATGAGACGCACCAGCTCTGCATCGCTGTACATGGGCACCAGGCGGGTCAGGTTCGGTGCGACAATGCGGCCGACGCCCGGCTCGTCGAGCAGGATGTTGCCAGCATCGTGATGACAGCCGCCGCACATCAGCGTGCGAGCGCGGCGCTCGGCCTCGTCGGGGGATAGCGTCGTCTTGACGGCAATATCGGCGGCCGCGACGTCATAGGTCCTGGAAAGGCGCATCTCCGACAAGGCGTAAATGCCGACAACGGCGATAAGACAGATCGCGACCAGCGACGCGAGGACGATTTTTAGAATGCGTTTCATCGGTCCGGGCCCCCAAAGACCTTGTGGAGGCAGATGTGCCGCGCTCCATCGTGACAATCCGTTTGACATCGGCATTGGCAGGCGCCGGCTTTTGTTGCCGCGGCATCGAGCCGGCGCGGGATATGGAAATCTGCAAGATCGGCGCCGGCCAAGGCACCAACTGCTAGCTGCGGCGTTGGCGGCTGCGGCCGGCGGCGGTGCGGCGCTTGCTGACCTGTTTGCGGGCGGGCTTGCGTGCCGCCGCCGCGGTCTTGCGGGCGGTCGAGGCTGGCTTGCGCGCTACGGCCGTCGTCGATGCGCTGCGCGTTTTACGTTTCTTGCGCTTCGTCGTGGCGCGGCCGGTGGTTTTCTTCAGGATTTCCTTCAGCACGCTGTCGACGACGCCCGAGATCAATTCTTTGACAAGATCGGCCACAAAACCCCTCCGTTCGTGGTGGAAACGACATGCCTGCTATTGAATTCCGGATGAGTTCGGTTAGCAAGGCGGCTTCGAGACCAAAGCTGCTTTTTTGCGGGTGTTAGCGGCAGAGCAGCCAGACCGCAGCAATATGCCGGCCATTCGCCGGGGCCGGAAGGTGGAATGAAACTGATCGAGAAGCGGGTCGTCCTGCATTTTCCCGGCTTCGAGCCGCTCGATGGCGCCGCCCACAGGGCGCGCTACGAGCGTTCTGCCAGGCAGAGCGCTGCTGTCTGGGGCTATTCGGTTGCGATCGGACCTGCGGCAGGAAGCGATCCGCTCAGTTTCGAGGTCACCACGGGCGGCGGCGATGCGGCGCCTGGGGCAGCCGGGGATGCGGCGCCCGGGGCAGCCGGCGATGCGGCGCTCGGAGCAGCCGGCGATGCGGCGCTCGGAGAAACCGGTTCGCGCGGTTGGCTGACGAAGAGCCGGATCCACACGATCGATCACGATATGTTCGTGCGCAAATTGCGCAGCGGCAACACTTTGAGCCAGATCATTGCAGGCTTTCGCAGCTGCGCTCAGATCATGCTCGAAGGCGGTATGCGGGGATATTTCCGTCATGCCTGGCGCTTCGGCCTGTTCTTTCTCTTTCCGTTCCTGCTGACGGCACTGGCGATCGCGCTGACGGCGCAGATTGCCGTCATGCCCTATAGTCTCGGCTTTTCTCCCTGGCACATGCTCTGGAGCGGGCCGCTGGGGCTCTGCTTCTTCATCTTCGCCTTCCTGCCGTTTTCCGAACGCTTCCACACGCTGCATCTCTTTGCCGATTGGAAAATGGCGGTGGCGCTTGGCCGGATGGATCGGGCCGATTTCAACGGCTGGCTGGAAGACCGGGCAACTGCCGTGCGCGAGGCCCTCAACGAAGAAGCAGACGAGTATGTGATCTCCTCGCACAGCATGGGATCGAATGTGGCCGCCCATGTCATCGGCATATTGCTGGAAAGGGAGCCGGAGATTTTTGCCGGCAAGCGTGTGGTGTTTGCCACCCTCGGCAGCGCCATTCTGCAATGCGCGCTGCTGTCATCGGCGGCGCGGCTTCGCGCCCGCGTCGGGCTGATCGCCCGCTGTCCGGAGATTTCCTGGCTCGACGTGCAGTGCCTGACGGATTCGATCAATTTCTACAAGGTGCCGATCGTCGCCGTTTCCGGCCATGCCGATGCACCGCCAGCAAAGATGATCCTGATCCGCGTCAAGCAGATGCTGACGCGCGAGCGCTATCGCAGGATCCGCAAGGACCAGCTCCGCGTCCACCGGCAATATGTGCTGGGGCCCGATCTGCAGGCGCCTTTCGACTTTACGCTGATGACATCGGGTCCGATGCCGGCCTCGGTCTTTGCTAGCCCTGACGCGAAGAGAATGCCCGGCTGAGGGCCCCAGCCGTGTCGGCGGTTTGTCGTGGAAGTTAGAAATCTTGCGACAAACAAAGTGCGAACAAGCTTCATATTCCTTGCTCAAAGCGTGCCAGTCAAAAAAGGTAGCCGTATGGATATCTATGTTGACCGATCCATCTGCTTCCCGTAAAGATAGCCGTATGGATACCTATGAAGTGAGCTTCCCGAAGATTTTCGGGGCTTTGTCCGACCCAACCCGACTTGCAGTCGTCGAAAGGCTCTTGGATGGACCTGCCTCGGTGACCGATCTATCGCGGCCGTTCGATATGGCAGGCCCCTCGTTCCTGAAGCATCTCCGCGTACTCGAAAATGCAGGCATCATCTCGTCAAGCAAATCCGGGCGGGTCAGAACGGTTAGCCTCGTTTCAGACACGCTGAAGCGGGTGGAGCATTGGGTCCGGCAACACCGCGCCCGGCTCGAGGAACGTTTCGACCGGCTTGGCAACTTCCTAGATCAGGAGCAGTAAAGTGACAAAAACGGAACAAGAGCACAGATCGATTACCATCGAGCGCGTTTTTTCCAATTGCGTGGATCACGTCTGGGCGGCGTGGGCGATTCCCGAAAAGAAGAAAGAATGGTTCGGTGAAGGGCTGGCGGAATTCGACTTTCGCGAGGGAGGAGCCGAGCGCAGCAACTTCGTCACGGACATGGGAACCCACACCAACCAGACGCACTATTTCGAGATCAAGGAGCCCAAGAGGATCGTGTTTGCCTATTCGATGGCCCTCAATGGTCGTATCCATACGGTGTCGCTGGCGACCGTACTGTTCTCCGAACATGGCGGCGGGACGAAGCTGACTTATGTGGAACAGTTGTGCATCATCCCGCCGAGCGACGGGGCTGAAGGGCGGGAACACGGCTGGAGAGCGCTGCTGGATGGGCTGGAGAGCTATTTAGCCGGTGATATTCAAGACAGACGTAGCAAAACTCCCAATTAAGGCGGCAGTTTTACGATTGGATTTTGCGACGTCGCGAAAACAAGCATTCCGCGACATGTGAGTGCGCTGAGTGCTTCATGCAGATTTTTCCAGCAACCACGCGAAACGTCCTACCGCACGGGATTCGGCATATCTACTTCGATGCCACATTAGGTTAGGGGCTAGGCCCAAGCGGCAGGCGTCGTTGTCCAGGACGAGGCCTTTTATTCGGGCGCGGAGGTCTGCAGCGCCAGCGCATGCAACACGCCGCCCATATTGCCCTTCAGCGCCTCGTAGACCATCTGGTGCTGCTGCACGCGGCTCTTGCCGCGGAAGGCTTCGGCGACGACTTCGGCGGCGTAGTGGTCGCCGTCGCCCGCCAGATCGCGGATCGTCACCTTGGCACCGGGAATCCCAGCCTTGATCATGTCTTCGATATCGCCGGGTTTCATGGCCATGATCGTTACTCCTTGCGCATCATTCCGCAGCCAGTTCGCCGCGGCCTTCCATGAAATCAGGGAACCACGATTCATGGGCATCGCGCAATTGCTGAATCGGCAGCGAGATGAGATCGCCGACGACAAGCGCCGTGCCTCCGACCGTGCCGAGACGACGGAAAGGAACGCCTGCACCTTCGGCATTGGCGCAGACGAAATCGGCGACATCGGCCGGGATCGTCAAGATGTAGCGGGCCTGGTCTTCGCCGAAGAGCAGCGCATGCGGCGCTCCCTTGCCTTCGCCGAGATCGATCGTCAGGCCCTTGTCCGAGGCCATCGCCATTTCCGCGAGTGCTACGGCAAGGCCGCCCGAGGAAATGTCGTGGCAGGCGGTCGCCTGGCCGTTGCGGATGACGGAACGGACGAAATCGCCGTTGCGGCGCTCGGCAAACAGATCCACCTCGGGGGCCGGACCTTCGCGGCTGGCGAGCACGTCTCTGAGATAGACGGACTGGCCGAGATGGCTGCCGTCGACGCCGATCATGACCACCTTGTCGCCGTTATTGGCGGCGCCGATGCGGGCCATGTTGCGCCAATCCGGCAGCAGGCCGACGCCTGCGATCGTCGGGGTCGGCAGGATGGCGACGCCGTTGGTCTCGTTGTAGAGCGAGACGTTGCCTGAGACGATCGGGAAATCGAGCGCCCGGCAGGCCTCGCCGATGCCCTTCACCGCCTCGACGAACTGGCCCATGATTTCGGGCTTTTCGGGATTGCCGAAGTTGAGATTGTCGGTGGCGGCGAGCGGCTCGGCGCCGGTGGCGGTGATGTTGCGCCAGCATTCGGCGACCGCCTGCTTGCCGCCTTCGAAGGGATCGGCCTCGACATAACGCGGCGTCACGTCGGAGGAGAAGGCGAGCGCCTTGCTCGGGTGGCCATCGACACGCACGACGCCGGCGTCACCGCCGGGAAGCTGCAGCGAATTGCCCTGGATCAGCGTGTCATACTGCTCGTAGACCCAACGGCGGCTCGACTGGTTGGCGGAGCCGACGAGTTGCAGCAGCGCCTGGCCGTAATCCTTAGGGGCTGCGACGAGATTTGCGGGCAGGGGGGCGTGTTTGCCGGATTCGCGCCAGGGGCGATCATATTCCGGCGCCTGGTCGCCGAGATCCTTGATCGGCAGGTTGGCGACTTCCTCGCCCTGATGCATGACGCGGAAGCGCAGATCATCGGTCGTCTTGCCGACGATGGCGAAATCGAGGCCCCATTTGACGAAGATCGCCTTGGCTTGCGCTTCCTTTTCCGGCTGCAGCACCATGAGCATGCGCTCCTGGCTTTCCGACAGCATCATCTCGTAGGCCGTCATCTGTTCTTCACGCACCGGCACCTTGTCGAGTTCGAGCAGGATGCCGAGATCGCCCTTGGCGCCCATTTCGACGGCCGAGCAGGTGAGGCCGGCCGCACCCATGTCCTGGATGGCGATGACGGCGCCGGTCTGCATCAGTTCGAGGCAGGCTTCGAGCAGGCATTTTTCGGTGAAGGGGTCGCCGACCTGAACGGTTGGGCGCTTCTCCTCGATCGATTCGTCGAATTCGGCCGAGGCCATCGTCGCGCCGCCGACGCCGTCGCGGCCGGTCTTGGCGCCGAGATAGACGACCGGAAGGCCGACGCCCTTGGCTTCGGACAGGAAGATGGCGTTGGATTTGGCGATGCCGGCGGCAAAGGCATTGACGAGGATGTTGCCGTTGTAGCGGGAATCGAACTCGACTTCGCCGCCGACCGTCGGCACGCCGAAGGAATTGCCGTAGCCGCCGACGCCGGAGACGACGCCGGAGACGAGGTGTCGGGTTTTCGGGTGATCCGGCTCGCCGAAGCGCAAGGCGTTCATCGCGGCGATCGGGCGCGCGCCCATGGTGAAGACGTCACGCAGGATGCCGCCGACGCCGGTCGCAGCACCCTGGTACGGCTCGATATAGGAGGGGTGGTTGTGGCTCTCCATCTTGAAGACGACACAGTCGCCGTCGTCGATATCGACCACGCCGGCATTTTCGCCCGGGCCCTGGATAACGCGCGGCCCCTTGGTCGGCAGCGTGCGCAGCCATTTCTTCGAGGATTTGTAGGAGCAGTGCTCGTTCCACATGGCCGAGAAGATGCCGAGCTCGGTGAAGGTCGGTTCGCGGCCGATCAGATCCAGAATGCGCTGGTACTCGTCCGGCTTGAGGCCATGGCCCGCAATGAGTTCCGGCGTGATCGCGATGGTGTTTGGAATGGTCATGAGCGGAAAGTCCCTGGCGCGTTTTGCGCTGTCTTTAGCTTATGTCGCGGCGATGCGCGACAGAAAAAAGCCCGCCGTCAACACAGTGAACTGACTCCCGAAAGTTGGACACCCAACTTGGGGGTCAGTTCACCGGGGCGGGCAGACACTTTTCTCAAAGCCGCAATCGCTCAGAACTTGTAGCCGATCTGCAGGCCGGCACGCGTCATGCCGTCGTTCGGTCCGTCGCAGAGATTGGCATGCGAGGAATGGGCGATCTGGGCCATCACGTTCCAATGCGGAGTGAAACGATAGCCGGCGCCGGCATATTCGTGGAAGAGAACGCGGCAGCCGAGTTCCGGGCCATCACCATTGCCCTCGAGATCGCCGGTATGGATGACCCCGCCGAAGCCGGCTTCGGCAAAAAGCTTTTCGTTGAAATCGACCGTCCAGGTGAAGCCCGTGAAGAATTGGGTGGCCTCGCCTGATGTGCCGATCGAGGTGCCGAGATGGACGCGGGGATGCAGCAACTGCTGCTGCCAGCCGACTGAGGAATCGTAGCCGAAAGGATCGAAAAAAGCGGTGACCTCGGGGAAGACGCCGTCTTCCCTGGAATGGCCGGATTGCACCGAGGTCGAGAGGCCGAAACGCAGTTCATCGAATATCTGCTCGCCGGCATTCGCCGAGCCCGCCAACAAGCTAACGGCGATTACTGCCAACGACGCCTTACTCAAACAACGCAACGCGATCTTTCCGAAGTCGATCCTCATTTGCTGCCCTTTGATTCGCGTCAGACGGGAATAACAAAGAGGTAGCATGGCGGTTGAGTCGGTACAGGCGCTCCGGACAGGCGCAGCCGTTTTTCTAAATTATGACGTGTATCTGCAACACGTCATATTTCACCGTCATAGGCGGAGCCGCCATTTTCGAGCAGCCGGCGCAGGATCATCAGGCCGGAGGCCAGCTCCTGTTCCGACTTCGGCGAGGAGAAGCCGATGCGAACGCGGTGATAGATTTTCTCGCCGCGCGCTGCCTTGAACTCATCCTCGTCATCGACCAGGACGCCATCGCGGTAGGCGGCGTTCTTGAACGTGCCGGACATCCATGGCTCCGGCAGTTTCAGCCAGAGGAAAGGCGCGTGCGGGTGCGATTGGAAATCGAAGCCCTGCAATTGCTCGCGGGCAAGCCGGACGCGTCGGGAGAGTTCTTCGACACTCTGCTTGCGGATCGCGTGCGCCGTGCCGCTTTCGACGAGACGCGCACAGGTTTCCGCCAGGATGAAGGGCAGGCCACCGGTGATCATCCTGTGCGTTACCCTGATGCGCTGGGCAAAATGCGGCGGGCAGGCGACCCAGCCGCCGCGCACGCCCGCGGCGACGGATTTGGACAGGCCGCTGACGAGGAAGGTGCGATCGGGCGCAAGCGAGGCGATAAGCGGCGTGTCGTCGTCGGCCATGCCGCCGTAGAGGTCGTCCTCGATCAGCCAGACGCCGTGTTTCCTGGCGATTGCAGCAATTGCCGCACGCCGTTCATAGGGCATGATCGTCACGGTGGGGTTGTGGATGGTCGGCATGAGGAAGGCGAGCTTCGGATGCTGCTGCTGGCAGAGCCGCTCGAAATCCTCGGGGATCACGCCGTGTTCATCGGAATCGACCGTCAGCGTGCGGCGGCCGAGAAGGCGGGCGCTGCGGCTGACCTGGGTGTAGGTGAGGTCCTCGAAGACGATCTTGTCGCCCGGCGCCGAGACGGCGGCGATGACGGCGACGGCTGCCGCATGGGCGCCGAGCGTCGGCACGATGTTTTCGGCTTCCGGCGTCCAGCCGCTGCGGGCAAGCCAGCGGCGACCGGCCTCGAACCAGTTGCCCGGAAAGCTCCGGGAATAGGAGGAGATTTCGGCAAGATGCTGCTCGCCGATCTCGGAAAGGATGCCGGCTATGATCTTGCCCTGGCCGAGATCGGGGGCGGCGGTGGTGTCGAAACGGATCTTGTTTGCCGGTGCATCCCGGAGGCGGGTGCTGCCGAGCGAAACCGTCAACGGGTCGGCCTGTTCGCCGGGAGGCGTCTCCGAGCGGTTGAGCACATATGTGCCGCGCCCGACCTCGCCGGCGACCAGGCCACGTTCGTGCACCAGCGCATAAGCACGGCCGATCGTGCCGATTGTCACCCCGATATCATAGGCGAGGTTGCGTTGCGGCGGCAATTTGCTGCCAGCGGGCAGGGCACCGGTCGATATAGCGGATTCGATGCTGTCAGCAAGCCGGAGATAAACCGGCCCGGAGCCGCGGGAAAGATCAGGAAGCCAATTTGTCATGGTGACAATTACCTATATTGTCACATTGTATCCGTCAAGATTAAGAGTCAATTCCAACGGAAAACCGAGAGGATTCCTGGAATGTCTGCCTTGCCTGAGATTAAAATGCCGATTGTACCGATTGTCTCCTACGAAGATAGGAGGCAGATCGTCCTTCCCGATGTGGCTGCAGAGGCGACGACTCGCTTGGGGCGGATCTGGGCGGCGGTGCTTCTCTGGCATCAGAAGCGGGAAGGCCGCCGGGCGCTGAGAGGCCTGACGGCGAGCGAACTCAAGGATATCGGCGTGTCGCAGTCCGATGCCGCGCGCGAAATCAGCAAGTCGTTCTTCTGGGACTGATCCCGCGAGGATTGGCCGCAGCGATCAGCTGCAGGCCTTGTTGCCTGCCGACCAGCGATTGACGTCGGCGGCGATGCGGCCGGCGACCGGTTCCGACATCACCGGACCGAAGGCCTGGAGACGCGCCGGGCTTCCTTCGGCCTGGACGACGAGCAGCGGCCGGCTTTCCGGGCTGCCCTTATGGACGAGCAGGATGCGCGGGCGGCCGGAGAAGGAATTGAGCTCCGGCGCGAGCTTGTAAGCAGCAAAGGCCGGATCGCCCGATTTGAACCAGCAGGCATTGGCGGCGAGCGCCACGCGCTCCATCGTCGGCAGTGCGGCGCGGTTCGGACCTGACGGCGCCGGCGTGGACTGGCAGGCTGCGACCATGGCTGCGAGAGCGGCAAGCAGGGCGGTGTTGGCGACGGTGACATGAGCGCGCATCGATCTTGCTCCAGCCAAGCTCAGGCAGCGACGACGTCGAGCGCCGAGGCGAACAGGCCGCGGCCGTCCGAGCCGCCATGGGCGGCTTCGATCAGGTTCTCCGGATGCGGCATCATGCCGAGCACGTTGCCTTTTTCGTTCATCACGCCGGCGATGTCGTTGATCGAGCCGTTCGGGTTGGTGCCCTCGGCATAACGGAAGACAATCTGGCCATTGCCTTCGATCTTGGCCAGCGTCGCTTCGTCGGCGAAATAATTGCCGTCGTGATGGGCGACCGGGCTGCGGATAACCTGGCCCTGCGCATAAGCGCGGGTGAAATCCGTCTCGGCATTGACGACTTCAAGCTTGATCTCGCGGCAGACGAATTTCAACGAGGCATTGCGCATCAGCGCGCCGGGCAGCAGGCCGGCCTCGACGAGGATCTGGAAGCCGTTGCAGACGCCAAGCACTTTCACGCCCTTTGCTGCCTTGTCGATGATCGCCTGCATGACCGGCATGCGGGCGGCAATCGCGCCGCAGCGCAGGTAATCGCCGTAAGAGAAGCCGCCGGGTATGACGATCAGGTCGACATCGGGGATCTCTGTTTCCGTTTGCCAGATCGTCACCGGCGGTTTTCCGGAGATCTTGGTCAAGGCGGCGATCATGTCGCGGTCGCGGTTGAGGCCCGGAAGTTGAACGACGGCTGATTTCATGGGGTCCCCGCGTCTGGCGAAAGATATTGAACTGGAACGCTTTCGGCGAGCCATACTCCATTGTCGGAGACAAAGAAAGAATGACCCTCTGAAAACATGCGGGCCGCATCCACGCGCAGGATGACATATTCACCCTTGCGGCGCGTTGCGACGATTTTCGCGGTTTCGACATCCGCCGAGAGATGAACGTGGTGGCGCTGCATCTTCTGCAAACCTTCGCGCTCGATCGACTGCCAGTTCGCCAAAGACGTGCCGTGGAAAAGAGCGGCAGGCGGTTCAACCGGGTTCAATGCGAGATCGACGTCGATGCTATGACCCTGATTGGCGCGAATTCTGTTGTCGGCAAGGGTGAAGCGCTTCTTCGGATTGCTTTCGATGATCTCGATAATATCGGCGCGGGAAACGTCGTATTTCGACGTCAGCGCTTTTTCGAGTTCATCGAACGACACCCAGCCCTCGGCATCCAGCGTCAGACTAGCGGCTTCAGGCGCATGACGCAAAACATAGCTCATATATTTCGAGACTTCCGTCTCCAGCTTTGCTTGCGTCATGACGCCAAATCCTCAAAGTCCGCCGGACGACGGGTCGGTGATCGTCAGTCGATTGAGATCGCGTAGTTCTCGATCACCGTGTTGGCGAGGAGCTTCTCGCACATGGCCTTGAGGTCGGCCTCGGCCTTGACCTTGTCGGTGCTCTCCAGCTCAAGGTCGAAGACCTTTCCCTGTCTTATATGGCCGACGCCCGAGAAGCCGAGGGCGCCGAGCGCACCTTCGATAGCCTTGCCCTGCGGATCGAGAACGCCGTTTTTCAGCGTGACGGTGACACGAGCCTTGATCACTTTGTCTTTCCTGCCTTACTTGACCAGAACCGGGCCGGTGCCGCGCACAGGCTCGTTTTCATTGATGATGCCGAGACGGCGCGCGACTTCGGAATAGGCTTCGAGCAAGCCGCCGAGATCCCGGCGAAAGCGGTCCTTGTCCATCTTCTCGTGGGTCTCGATATCCCAGAGCCGGCAGCTGTCCGGTGAGATCTCGTCGGCGAGGATGATGCGCATCAGATCGCCTTCGAAGAGGCGGCCGCATTCGATCTTGAAGTCGACGAGCTGGATGCCGACGCCGAGGAAGAGGCCGGTCATGAAGTCGTTGACGCGGATGGCAAGCGCCATGATGTCGTCGAGCTCGGCGGGGTTGGCCCAGCCGAAGGCGGTGATGTGCTCTTCGGAGACCATCGGATCGTCGAGCGCGTCGGATTTGTAATAGAATTCGATGATCGAGCGCGGCAGCACCACACCTTCGTCGATGCCGAGGCGCTTGGCGAGAGAGCCGGCGGCGACGTTGCGCACGACGATCTCCAGCGGGATCATCTCCACTTCCTTGATCAGCTGCTCGCGCATGTTGAGGCGGCGGATGAAGTGGGTGGGGATGCCGATCTTGTTCAGATGGCTGAAGATATATTCGGAAATGCGGTTGTTGAGGACGCCCTTGCCGTCGATGACTTCGTGTTTCTTCTTGTTGAAGGCAGTGGCATCGTCCTTGAAGAACTGGATCAAAGTGCCCGGTTCCGGACCCTCATACAGAATCTTTGCCTTGCCCTCGTAGATACGGCGGCGACGGTTCATCGTGGTCATTCTCTATTGTTGGCGCTCTTGGGATAGCGCGAGTGGATCGATCTCGTGGCGTCCCCTTAAAGGAAAAGAGTAAGTTTCACAATCCGCCTGTCGCTCCTTCCCCGGTTTCGGGATTTCTGGCCCCCGTCTCCGGATTTCTGGCCCGGTATCCGGATTTTACGGAATACCGCCAAGAGAATCGAATGAATTCGCAAGACGAGTCTAGCGCCTTTTTCCCGTAGGGTGAAATGACGGCGAAATGGCGGGCAGCTTGTGCAGATCTTTATTTGGCGGCTCTGCTTCGCAGCGTGCGACGAAGCTGTGTCTGCAGGGCGCGCGCGGCGATCTGCCCGTGGCGCCAGCTTCCGGCTCGGATGAAGGAGGGGATCTGCATGGCCGGCATCGGCCGGGCGAGTGCGTAGCCCTGCAGCGTGTCGCAGTCGAGCTCTTCGAGAATGCGGATATGATCGGCGGTTTCGACACCCTCGGCGATGACGAGGATATCAAGCGAGCGGCCGATATCGATGATCGAGCCGACGAGTTTGCGCTGCTCGGCCGATTGCGGCAGCATGCGGATCAGCTCGCGGTCGATCTTCAGCGTCTTCGGGCTCAAGCGCAACAGGCTGACGATCGAGGCATGGCCGGTGCCGAAATCATCGATCTGGATGTCGATGCCGAGCTTGCGCAGCTTTTTCAGGTTGGCGGCGACCGCCTCGTCGCAATCGTCGAGCGAGATCGATTCCAGCAATTCGAAAGCGAAGGTGCCGGGCTCGATCTTCAGGGCGCGGAGCTTCTTGCCGAGATCGGGATCGGCAAGCCGCCGGGCGGAAACATTGACCGATATCTTCGGGACCGGCAGCCCGTCCTTGATCCAGGCGCGGCGATCGGCGATGGCGCGCTCCAGGATCAGGGCGTCGATGGTCGAGACGACGTCGAGATCCTCGGCGATATCGAGGAAACGGTCGGGTGTCAGCAGCCCATGCACCGGGTGCTGCCAGCGGGCGAGTGTTTCGACGCCGACGACATCGAGCGTGCGGGCATCGAACTGCAGCTGATAGAAGGGCACAAATTCATTGCGCTCGAGGCCGATCAGGATCTGGTCGGCGAGATGTTTGGCCGAGATGACGTCGCGGCGGGCAGAAGCCGAGAAAAATTCGAAGCGGTTGCGGCCGAGGCCCTTGGCGCGATAGAGCGCGATATCGGCATCGAGCAGCATCTGCTTGGCGTCGAGCGTCGGACCGCTGTCGACGGCGATGCCGATGCTGGCCCCGAAACGGCAGTCGTGTCCCTCATACCTCACCGGTTTGCGCAACTCGCGAATGATACGTTCGGCAAGGCCGGCGATCTTCTTCGACGCGGGATCGACAGTGCAGAGGATGACGAATTCGTCGCCGCCGATGCGGGCGACGAAATCGGCGGCGCGGACGGAATTTCTGAGCACGCTTGCGGCATGCTGCAGCATGGCGTCGCCGGCCCGGTGGCCGAGCGTGTCGTTGATCTGCTTGAAACGGTCGAGATCGATATGCAGGATCGCCAGCCCCAGGCCCTTGGCCCGGCATTCGGCCGAGCGCTCGTCCAGCATCTTGTCGAGATAGCGGCGGTTCGGCAGGCTGGTGAGATAATCGTGCAGCGCCAGGCGCTCGATGCTCTCCTTGGCGGCTTCGAGTTCGCGGTTGCGCGCTTCGGCCAGATCCTTGGCACGCTGAAGCTCGTTGCGGAGCGCGACTTCCTCGGTGACATCCCAATTGGCGCCGATCAGCTTGCGGTGGCCGTTGCCGTCGACGAAGAAGGCCGAGCGGGCGCGGATGACGCGTTCGGCGCCGTCGCCGCGGATGATGCGGTATTCCTGCTGGAAATCGCTGCCGCTTTCGACGCTGCGGTCGGACAAGCCCAGCACGCGCTCGCGGTCGTCGGGATGCAGGCTTTTCGCCCAGACGTCGCCGGCGATCTGACGCGAGACGCCCTTCAGCCCGTAAATGGCGATGAGGCGGTCGTCCCATTCGACGGTGTCATTTTCGATATCCGCCTCGAAGACGCCGATGCGGGAAATCTCCAGCGCCAGATCGAGCCGGCGCGACAGGCGCGACAGCGTCTCATCGGCTTCCTTGCGGGCGGTGATATCGGTATCCGTGCCGACGATGCGGGTCGGCACGCCGCTCTCGTCCCATTCCACGCAGGCGCCGCGGCAGTCGATCCACATCCAGTGGCCGTCCCTGTGGCGCTCGCGATATTCGAAGATCTGGTAATCCGGATCGCCGGCATTCTGCCTGTCGATGGCATGGACGACGAAATCGCGATCGTCGGGATGGACGAGGGCCAGCCAGGTGTCGTAATCGCCGGCGGCCTCCTCGTCGGGCGCCATGCCGCGCATGGTCTTCCACGTCTCAGAATAATATTTCCGGTCGAGACGGTAATTGTGATCCCAGACGCCAAGGCCGGAGCCGACGAGCGCATGGTTCCACCGGCTCTCGCGCTCCGCCAGGTCGGAATCGTCGTTCGCCTCGTTGCCGACGCCTGCCTCGGCCGCTGCGGGATCATCGGCCTGTGGATGGGCTTTCTTCACGGGCATTCTCGCTTAATTCACCTCGGTGCAGTCTGCTGTCATTCGATTAAGAAAGACTTAGAAAGCACTGGCTTAATTAACGAGAAGCGGTTTTCCCTGCTCAGGCGGAGAGCCGGCTGAGGAACTGTGCGAAGACCATTGTGCCCTCGGGCCAGGGACCGTGACCGGAATCGGCGTTGATATGGCCTGCCTCGCCGGCATCGACGAGGAAGGAGCCCCAGCTGCTGGCAATATCATCGGCATGTTCGTAGCTGCCGAACGGATCGTTGCGGCTGGCCACGGTGATCGACGGGAAAGGCAGCGGATCGCGCGGATAGGGGCCGAAGGTCATCAGGTGCTTCGGGCGGATATCGGGATTGGCGACATCGGGCGGGGCGACGAAGAAGGCGCCCGCCACCGGCTTGCGGAAATGCGGGATGGCGTGGATTGCCGAGGTCACTCCAAGCGAATGGGCGACGAGCACGACCGGACGGGTCGAGGCGTTCACCTCCTCGGCGATGCGGGCAATCCAATCCTCGCGGACCGGCTTTGTCCATTCGGCCTGTTCGACGCGCCGCGCCGTGCTGAGCTTTGCCTCCCAGCGACTCTGCCAGTGGCCAGGGCCGGAATTGGTGTAGCCGGGGATGATGAGGATATCTGCGTCTGAGGCTTTCATAGTGCCGCCGATGTGAGAAGGCGCGCCCAAGATGTCAAGAGGGGATGTGAAGGGAGAGAGCGACACGGGCGTTTTGGTTTGCTATATTGCTCCAGTGCCGGTTGCGGATTTCGTGTCGGCTTGCCCGCCGATTGCGTGTCCGCCGCCGACCAGGTCTCGGCTGAGGAGGAGAAAGCCATGGCGGCATTTCATGTCATGACGGGTGCAGGCGAAAACTTCGCGCGGCCCGTTGTCAATCGCATCAGTATCGCCGACGTCTTCGACGCGCTGAAGCGCGGTTACGACGATTTCATGGAGAAACCGTCCCACTATGTGTTCCTGTGCCTGATGTACCCGATCGCCGGCGTCTTCCTGACGTTGTGGACATCGGGCGCCAATCTTTTGCCGATGGTCTTTCCGCTGATGGCAGGTTTCGTGCTGATCGGCCCGATCGCAGCAATCGGCCTCTACGAGATCAGCCGCCGGCGCGAGGCCGGTCTCGACACCTCATGGACGCATGCGCTCGACGTGCGCCATTCGCCGGCGCTGCCGTCGATCGTCGCAGTCGGCTTGATGCTTTGTGGCATTTTCGTCGTCTGGTTGGTGACGGCGCAGACGCTTTACAGCAATCTGCTCGGCGAAGTATTTCCCCGCAGCATGGCGGATTTCTTCCGCCAGGTCTTCGGCACGCCCGAGGGCATGCAGCTGATCATCTGGGGCAATCTGATCGGCTTCGTCTTCGCGCTCGTCGTGCTGGCGACCACCGTCATCACCTTTCCGCTCTTGCTTGATCGCGATGTCGGTGCGGTGGCCGCCGTCGTCGCCTCGATCCGCGCGACGATCGCCAATCCGGTGCCGGTGCTGCTCTGGGGCCTGATCGTCGCTGCACTGCTCGTCATCGGCACGATCCCGGTCTTTGCCGGGCTTGCGCTTGTCATTCCGATCCTCGGCCATGCGACCTGGCATCTTTATCGCAAGCTGATTGCGCGGGAAGCCGCGTAGTCGAAAGTTTCCGGGGATCTCGAATTCTCGCGATCCCCGGAATTCAAACCTTCCCCGGTTCCCGGAACCTCAGACCTCCCGCCGCGTTATTTGTGACCGGCTTTTGGGGAGGATTTCAGAGGTGACGATGAAGCATCTGTTCGCCCGCTTCGCAACCAAGATCTCGGAATGGGCGGGCAAACCCGTCATCTTCATTCTGGCGCTGACCGCCGTGATCATCTGGGCGGCACTCGGCCCCGTCTTCGACTATTCGGAAACCTGGCAGCTGGTCATCAACACCGGCACGACGATCATTACCTTCCTGATGGTCTTCGTGCTGCAGAACGCCCAGACACGAGACACCAGGGCGATCCAGGCCAAACTCAACGAAATCATCCTGACGAGCCACGCCGAAAACCGCTTCATCGGCATCGAAAACCTCGACGAGGAAGAACTGAAGCGCCTCGACGAGCTGGTCGCCAAGGCCGCGAAGGGCAGGGGTGAGACGGAGGCTTGCCGGACGATGGAGACCGCGGAAACCGTTGCGCCGAAAAAGACCGAGGCGCGTAAACGCCCGGTGAGCGCCAAAGCCTCGAAGATGAAGCAACGGCCGCTTGAGAAGGATTGAATTGAATTATCAATTAGGATTCATAGCATTGAATGCGTGAATCAATGACTATTGTGTTTCCACAAGAAAAGTATTTTTTGATAATTCTACTGAAAATTGTCCTTGTTGTATTTAAGGCGAAGTAATGCGAATATCCTTTGGATGAGTAAAGAAAACCCCAGATATAATCCGCATATCTTGACGTAACTTTTAATTAGATTTACGGCAACATTGGAGTGTGTACTAATAGAATAGATGCTGGCCGGTTCAGTGGAAATTTCCTTCATAGACGTGTAAAGATAACCCAAAGTCAAAAACGCAGATATCAGGATAAGGTTAGGGATATATTTGGTATCTTTGCCCCAAATCTGGCTGAAAAATAGGTAAAAAACATAGATCAGCATGACCGCGCTGATAATGGAGCGCATGGAAAGCAGTATGCAGCTATCTGGCACCGGGTACCCAGCGCCTAAAAGGACATCGGCATCGTGGAGATTTCGGGGCCACAATCCCATGTATATACTGTTATGTGCCAAATAACATGCCACATCAGCATGAAACAGAAAGAAAATATACGCTAAGGCTGCAATAATAAATGCAATTAGCACTGCACCGAGAAGCGCCAAAAGCTGTCGCCGCATGTATTTGTCCGACGTTTCTTCCTTTTCAACTGCGCTCTTCAGTGTATTCATTGGTGATCCGGACAAGAAAATTGTTTATCTCAGCGCAATCTGAACTGCTCACTTGCCCCGAGACTTTTTTATTGCTTAGCCTGAGCCAATGGAGAAATCGGGCGTCCGCATAGTCGACAACGAGCTATCCTCGTCGCGAGGATCTCACGCCCTCGCTTTTGACGCGAACATTGATCCCACATCTGCTTCCATTCTCAATGGCAATTCCGAACCGTTACGCCTGACCAAACACCCGCCGGAAGATCGTGTCCACATGCTTGGTATGGTAGCCTAGGTCGAACTTCTCGCGAATATCCTCCTCGGACAGCGCAGCCCGCACCTCCGCATCCGCCAGCAGCTCCTCCAAAAAATCCTTGCCCTGTTCCCAGACCTTCATGGCGTTGCGCTGCACCAGTCGGTAGGCGTCTTCGCGGGAGGCGCCGGCCTGGGTGAGGGCCAGGAGGACGCGCTGGGAGTGGACGAGGCCGCGGAATTTGTTGAGGTTCTTCTCCATGTTCTCAGGGTAGACGAGCAGCTTCTCGATGACGCCGGCGAGACGGGAGAGGGCGAAGTCGAGGGTGACGGTGGCGTCGGGGCCGATCATGCGTTCGACGGAGGAGTGGGAGATATCGCGTTCGTGCCAAAGGGCGACGTTTTCCATGGCCGGCAGGGCGTAGGAGCGGACCATGCGGGCGAGGCCGGTGAGGTTTTCGGTCAGCACCGGGTTGCGCTTGTGCGGCATGGCCGAGGAGCCCTTCTGGCCGGGGGAGAAATATTCCTCGGCTTCCAGCACTTCGGTGCGCTGCAGGTGGCGGATTTCGGTCGCCAGGCGCTCGATCGACGAGGCGACGACGCCGAGGGTGGCGAAATACATGGCGTGGCGGTCGCGCGGGATGACCTGTGTCGAGACCGGCTCGGCCTTCAGGCCAAGCGCCGCGGCGACGTGTTCCTCTACGCGCGGATCGATATTGGCGAAGGTGCCGACGGCGCCCGAGATGGCGCAGGTTGCGATTTCCTCGCGGGCAGCGACGAGGCGCTGGCGGCAGCGCTCGAATTCGGCATAGGCAAGCGCCAGCTTGACGCCGAAGGTGGTGGGCTCGGCGTGAATGCCGTGCGAGCGGCCGATGGTGACGGTGTCCTTGTGTTCGAAGGCGCGGGTTTTGAGCGCTGCGAGCAGGCGGTCGATATCGGCAATCAGGATGTCGGTGGCGCGCACCAGCTGGACGTTGAAGCAGGTGTCGAGCACATCAGATGAGGTCATGCCCTGGTGGACGAAGCGCGCATCCGGGCCGACGATTTCGGCGAGATGGGTGAGGAAGGCGATGACGTCATGCTTGGTGACGGCCTCGATCTCGTCGATGCGGTCGACGTCGAAGGTGGCCGCGCCGCCCTTTTCCCAGATCGTCTTTGCCGCCGATTTCGGGATGACGCCGAGCTCGGCCAGCGCGTCGCAGGCATGCGCCTCGATCTCGAACCAGATGCGGAACTTGGTTTCGGGAGACCAGATGGCGACCATTTCGGGCCGGGAGTAACGCGGGATCATGGGCGGCTGCCTTCACTTCAAGAGGTTTAAGCGTTTCGTTTTTGCGCAATTCCGGACGGAAAGCCGCGGGGCACTTCTCCTGGAATTGCTTCAGTGCCCCTGTAGCAAAGACGGGCGGCAATCTCAACGCATGCGTTTGGCAAGATGATAGCTGCTGACGACAAGGCAGACGAGGCCGAGCGGCAGGAAAAGGCGCAGGCCGATCACCAGGAACTGGTAGACGGCGCTGATGCTGGTGAAGACGAACTGAAAAGCCCAGACGAAACTGCCGAAGGGTGCGTGCCAGCGCGAATAGAAGAGCCGGTATTCCATGGCGAAGAGAAAGGCCGTCATTGCGATCGTCGCCGCCGTCAGCGTCACGAAGAAGGCGGCAAAACGCGCTTCCGGCGGCCTGTCATAGGCAAAGAAGCGGGCGACCGGCAGGGCGAAGGGCCAGGCGAACAGGCCGCCGGCGAAATAGAGCACCGCGACTTCTGCAAGCCGGCTCGTCTGCAGGCCGTTGCGGAGGTAAAGGCCTAGCATGGCGGAGGCGAGCATCTGCGTGCCCCAGAACAATGCGCCGGCAATCAGATCGGGGTAGGGCGGCCGCGCGGCTCTGAGACGATCCATCCTCGGGCGATCCGTCTTGGGGCGATCCGGGCTCGGGCCATCCATCCTTGGGCGAGCCGGGTTCAGGGCCGAACCGGAACGGCGATCCAGCGTCCGTTCCTGTCGGCGTCGAAAGCCAGGACCAGGGCGATGTGAACCTGGTCTCCCGTTTCCGGCTGATAGACCACCGCTCCGCCGATCCGGTATTCCACAGAACAGGCGCGCTCGGTCGGAACCGCCGTCGCCTGCCGCGCCGCCTGGCGGTTCGGAGCGCCTTGTTTCTCGATCATCTGCAGGCTGAAGCCGAGGACCCGCTTGTCGACGGCGGCGCAATCCTTCGGCGTTGCCACCGGCATCTCGCTGAGCGACAGCGTATAGGGCGATTTCGGCGGGCCATCGGTCGCAAGCGTGGTGTAGCGGATGGTCTTCGAGGGGGAGCCGAGTTCGGTCGGCGGATTGAAAGCGGCGATCAGGCCGGGATTGGTCAAGAGATCGTACTTGTCCATCTGGCTGCGCGCCGCCGTCAGGTTCTGCCGCCGCGCCTTGGAAAGATTGGCGTCCTTCTCGGTCATCTCGGTGCGGAAGGGCGTACCCTGGAGATACTGGCCGTTTTCGGTATCGACGAAATAGGTGTTGGAGTAGGGGGCGCCGCCTTCCTCCTTGATGCCGAATTCCTGAAATCCGAACACCTTGCCATCGGCGGAAAAGCCGATCGGCTGGATATTTGCGATGTCGCCAGCCAGTGACAGGCCGGGCAATGCAGCGGCAAGCATGCCGCCGATGAGTAGACGCTTCATCATCCTCGTGTCCCTTCGGCTGCCTGACGCAGATCGGTGACGGTCCGGCGATAATCCTCGACCGTCGCGCCCTTGAAAATTGCCGAACCGGCGACCAAGACGTTGGCGCCGGCGCGCGCGATTGCCGGCGCCGTTTCCACCGTCACGCCGCCGTCGACCTCGAGTTCGATCGGACGGTCACCGATCAGTGACTTTGCCGCTGCGATCTTGGCTGCCATTGCCGGAATAAATTTCTGTCCGCCGAAGCCGGGATTGACCGACATGATGAGGATGAGGTCGACATCGTCGAGCACGTTTTCGATGGCGCTGAGCGGGGTGGCAGGATTGAGCGTCACCCCGACCTTCTTGCCGAGATTGCGGATGGTCTGCAGCGAGCGGTGCAGATGCGGCCCGGCTTCGGCATGGACGGTGATGCGGTCGCAGCCGGCCTTGGCGAAGGCTTCGAGATAGTCGTCGACCGGCGAGATCATCAGGTGGCAGTCGAAAGTGGCCGAGGTATAGGAGCGCAGCGACTTGATGACATCGGGGCCGAAGGAGATGTTCGGCACGAAATGTCCGTCCATGACGTCGAGATGGATCCAGTCGGCGCCGGCGGCCGTGACGTTGCGCACCTCCTCGCCGAGCCGGGCGAAATCCGCTGCGAGGATCGAAGGGGCAATGCGAATGGGCAGCGTCATCAAGTTTTACTCCCTGTGGGCCGCCATTTGAGCGCGGTCTCCGATTTCAAGACTGGCGGCCGCTCACTCCGTCGGCGCGGCAGGTGGAAAAAAGCCGTTGCCCCGCCATTCGAGCAGGCGGTAGGCGTTTTGCGCAAGTTCGTGCGCGGCGGTGAAGGCGATGGCGCCGACCGGTGTCTGGAACGTCGTGCCGAGAAGTGCGTCCTGGAGAGGCTTGCCGGCCGCTGCGGCGGCTTCCCCTGCCTTGCCGGCAATCAGTGCCGCGGCGAGCGACGGCAGGACATAGCCTTCCGGCTCGATGCCTTTGGCGCGCAGCGCGTCGGCCGCCGTTGTGCCTTCCGGCAGAAGGGCATATTCCGGCAGGGCGACGGCGCGTACGCCGGGGGCAAGCGGCAGCGGCTGGTCGGCGGCGCGCATGGCATCGCCGCCGAGAATGGAGAGCGGGATGTTTTCCGCCTTGGCGTCACGGGCGATGACGGCGACATCGTTGCGGTCGCCGCCGATGAAGACCCTAGTGGCGCCGGCGCGTTTCAGCCGGCGGACAAGGGCAACCTGCTGCTCCTGTCCCGGGCGATAGGTATCGGTAAAGACCGGCTTCAGGCCGTTCTGCTCCAGCGCATTGCGCACCGCTTCCGTCAGTTCACGGCCATGTATGGTGCCGTCCTCGATCAGCGCAATCGGATCGGCGGCCCAGTCCTTCAGGATCACTTCGTTGATCTTTGCCGCCTCGGTGCCATCGGCGGGCGCCAGGCGGAAGAGCAGCCAGCCGTTTTTCAGCGTATCCTCCATCAGGATGCGGGAGCGAACCGAGACGGTGATTGCGGCAATGCCGGCGTCCTTCAGCTTCGGCAGCGCGCCTTCCAGCGTCTCGCTGCAGAGAAAGCCGATCGCGACCTGCGCCTTGGCCGCAACCAGCGCATCGGCAACCGCAGCACCGCTATTGTCCTCGCAGGTCTCGTTGATGGCGACGAGGGTATTTCCGGATTGCTGGATCTCGAAACCGGCCCCGGTGGCAATCTGGGCACCGAGCAAAGCGAGTGAACCGTTCTGAGGGGCGACGACGCCGATCGTCACGCCGGCCGCATGGCCTTGCGCCGCCGCTCCCAGCAGCGCAAGAAAGGCTGCTATCCCTCGCAGGTTGATCATGAAAGGCGGAGATCCCCTAGCCATCGTCCATGCCCTTTTATCCGCAAGGCCGCGATCGTCAAAGAAAAACAAGCGTGAAGCAGTGCTTTTCACCGGTCCTATTGTAGAAAAGGTAACCGATGCTCGCCATATTGGCGCGATAACAAGATGATCCATGCAGAAAAGCACGGGAGAAGCAGGTGTTGAACAGGCAGCATATCGATCCCGGTCTTTATCGAGACGCCATGAGCCGCTATGCCGGCCATGTGCAGCTCGTAACGACGGCGATGGAAGGCTTGCGCCGCGGTGTCACGATCACCGCCGCCTGCTCGGTCTCGGATAATCCGGCCTCGGTGCTGATCTGCCTCAACAACACCAATCCGAAGAACGAAATCTTTTTCCGCAGCGGCGTCTTTGTGCTGAACACGCTCGGCGCCCATCATCAGGGCGTTGCCGACGCCTTTTCCGGACGGACATCGCTTGGCGATGGCGAGCGTTTCGCCAGCGCCCGTTTCGAGACGCTGGTCACCGGTGCGCCGGTGCTTGCCGATGCGCTCGCCGCTTTCGATTGCCGGGTGACAGACATCAAGGAAATGCCGACGCATAATGTCATCTTCGGCGAGGTCGCGGCCGTGCGTTTCAGTGAAAAGCACCCGGCGCTCATCTATATGAACCGAGATTATCACGCGCTGTGATTTTCAGGATCTCAAGGGAATAGCGAATGGACAATGCCGGCATCGAGGAAATGTTTCAGGGGCTTGGCCCGGTCACGGTCAAGCGCATGTTCGGCGGCAAGGGCATCTATCACCTCGGCCGCATCGTCGCGCTCGAAGTGCGCGACGAGATGCTGCTGAAGGCGGATGAAACGAGCGCTCCGGAATTTGCCGCCGCCGGCGCCACGCAGTGGAGCTACGAGGGCAAGAAGGGCAAGCCGGTGAAGATGCCCTATTGGACGATCCCCGACGAGGCCTATGACGATCCCGATCTGATGGCGAAATGGGTACGGCTTGCCTATGAGGCGTCGCTGCGCGCCGATGGCTGACTCTCTTCGGCAATCGGCAAAGCCGCTATCGCCGCCTTGGTGAAGGCCGAGAGCGGTTCCGGCAAATCCGTCAGCGCAAACCAGCCGAAATCGGAAAGCTTGTCCGGTTCGGTCAATTGCGGCTCGCCTTCGACGTCGCGGGCGAGATAGAGAAGGGAAATCCAGTGCTGGCGGTCGGTGTCGATGATCTGTTCGGTCATGCCGATCCGCTCGATCCGGCCGATCCTGAGGCCGGTTTCTTCCTCGGCCTCGCGGCGCGCGGCTTGCTCGGCCGGCTCCATATGATCGACCTTGCCGCCGACGATATTCCAATAGCCGGCTTCCGGTGGGCGCATGCGTTTATAGAGCAGAACCTTGGCGTCGCGCAGAATGACCAGACCGACGCCGAAGCCCGGAAAATCGAGACCGGGCTTCGCCATCGCGATCAGATCTTGGCGCTGCCGGCGATCAGCATGAAGGCAGGGATATCGTCGCCGAAGCCGACCGGGGTCGGGCCGTCGTCGTGGTCACGATGGCGGCGGCGGTCGCGGCTGTCATCATTTGCCGGATAGGGCCGGGTGTTACGCGCATTGTTTTGCGGCTTCTGCTCTGCTCTGCGCTCGTTCTTCACGATGTCGGCCTTTACTGGTGCTGCCTGGATCACTTGGACGTCATTATCCTGGATGTCGATATCAGATTTATGACCTGTGGCGCTGCGATTGCCGCGTCCGCGACCACGATCCCTCTCGCCGCGCTCACCCTTTGCGCCACGCTCGCGGCTGTTGCGCCGCGGGCGTTCGCTGTCGGCGCTTTCTTCTGCCGGCGGCAGGGAATTCACATCGCCGCTCAGCCATTCGACTTTCTCGCCGATCAGCTTTTCGATCGCATCGACGAATTTGCTGTCGCGCTTGGTGACCAGCGTGAAGGCGGCGCCCGAGCGGCCGGCACGGCCGGTGCGGCCGATGCGGTGGACGTAATCTTCGGAATGGATCGGCACGTCGAAATTGAAGACGTGGCTGACATCGGGAATGTCGAGGCCGCGGGCGGCGACGTCTGAGGCAACCAGCAGCTGGAGATTGCCGTCACGGAAGCTCTGCAGCGTCATCGTGCGGGAGCGCTGGTCCATGTCGCCATGCAGCGCGCCGACGGAGAAGCCGTGGCGTTCCAGCGACCGGAAAAGATCGGCAACATCCTTCTTGCGGTTGCAGAAGATGATGGCGTTCTTCAGTTCAGTCTGGGCGCGGACGAGTTCACGCAGAACCGCGCGCTTCTCGTAATCCTTGCTGTGCGAGGCGACGAAGCGCTGCGTCACGGTCTTTGCGGCCGAAGCGGGCTTGGCCACTTCGATGCGCTCGGGATTCTGCAGGAAGCGGTCGGCGAGCTTCTGGATCTCCGGCGGCATGGTTGCCGAGAAGAACAGCGTCTGGCGGGTGAACGGGATCATCTTGGCGATGCGTTCGATATCGGGGATGAAACCCATATCGAGCATGCGGTCGGCCTCGTCGATGACGAGGATCTCGACGCCGCTCATCAACAGCTTGCCGCGCTCGAAATGGTCGAGCAGGCGGCCGGGCGTGCAGATCAGTACATCGGCGCCGCGCTCGAGCTTGCGGTCCTGGTCCTCGAAGGAAACGCCGCCGATCAAAAGGGCGACGTTGAGGCGATGGTTCTTGCCGTATTTTTCGAAATTCTCGGCGACCTGGGCGGCGAGTTCGCGCGTCGGCTCGAGAATCAGCGTACGGGGCATGCGGGCGCGGGCGCGGCCCTTTTCCAGAAGCGACAGCATCGGCAGAACGAAGGATGCCGTCTTGCCGGTGCCCGTCTGCGCGATGCCGCAAATATCGCGACGCTCGAGCGCAAAGGGGATGGCTCCCGCCTGAATAGGCGTGGGTATCGTGTAGCCCGCGTCGGTAACAGCGGATAGCACTTTTTGGCTCAAGCCAAGGTCAGCGAATGTCGTCAAAGGGAAAACTGTTTCCGTTCCGGTTCGGCCGAGCTCTGAACGAGTCGGCGGGATTGCATGCCGCAATGCAGCGCGACATAGCCCCGAATGGCCGGCAAGTCAAGAAATAGAGAGGCCGCACCCCGTACAGAGTGAAGCGATGGTTACCTGACGGCTGTTACTTGATATAGGTGGCGAGTTTAAGGCCGGCATTCATGAAATATACTGGATCGACCGCGTGGCCATCCTGGCGCACTTCATAGTGCAGATGCGTCCCCGTCGAGCGGCCGGTGCTGCCGGCAAGGCCGATGACGTCGTTGCGGCCGACCGTGTCGCCGAGCTTGACCAGCACTTGCGACATATGGCCGTAGCGCGTCGAGATGCCGTTGCCGTGATCGACCTCGACCATATTGCCGTAACCGCCGGTCCAGCCGGCGGAGATAACTTTGCCCGGCGCCGACGGGCGGATCTTTTCACCCGGCGAGAAGCGGAAGTCGATGCCGGAATGCAGCGCGAGGCGGCCGAGGAAAGGGTCGCGGCGATTGCCGAACGGGCTGGTCACGTCCCTGCCGATGGCGGGATTGCGGAAGGGCAGGGATTCGGCGGTGCTGCGCACGGCCTCCAGCCGGGTCAGCGCGCCGTCGAGCGCTGCCAGCGAATTGTTGAAATCGTCGTTGCTTTCAGGTTCGATATAGGGGCCGCCGACGGCATCGTCGTCCTGCCTCGCCGCAGTCTCCTCGGGCACCGGAATCTTGAAGCGGGTCAGCACATTGCCAATGGCATTGGCGGCATTGCCGGCGTCGCTGGTCAGCTGCTCGACGCGGTTGCGCTGATCCTGTTCGACACCCTTCAGCGACAGCGTCACGTTGGAGAAGATCCGGTCGGCGCGGTCGCCGACCGTCTCGGCGGACGGCACATAGGCAAGCGTCGAATTGTCGGGCGTCGCATCGGCCGGCGCGCCGCTCGCCAGCTGTTTCTCGATCGCATCGATGCCGCCGCCGGTCAGCGCAGCGCGCTTGTCCTTGATATCGGGGGCATAGGACTGGACAGGCGAAGACAGGGCGGGTGAAGACGGGGCGGGCAGGGCGCCGTCCTTATCCGTCAGGCCGGAGCTTTCGGCCCGGTCGAGCAGATTGTCGAGCTTGCCGTGGCGCGACGTCAGCGCCATCTGCTGCTCCATCAGCTTGTCGACCTTATCCTCGACCACCTGCTGGTCGAGCAGCTGGCGGGAGGTGATGCGGTCGACCTGGGAGCGAAGCGCGGCGATGCGGTCTTCATAGTCGTGCTGCATGCGGGCCTGGCGCGCCATGGTGGCGCCGATCAGGTCGTCGCGCAGGACGAGATAAGAGGTGGCGAGGAGATAGCCGATCGAGAAGACGCCGACGAAGCAGAAGGCAACGGCTGCCATCCACGGCCGCACCGTCATGTGGCGGACCTTGTCGCCGCTTGCCAGGATCAGGATGTGTTCCTGCGCTCGCCTGCCGAATACCCGGTGCTGATGTCCGCTGTTCACGCAGGCTCTCCCGATTGATGCACTACGCCTCTTTCGGAAAATTAGACACGTTTATGGTTAACGAATGCTTTCTTTGTCGCTGTCCGTGTAGAAAATACCAGCGATTTCAGGCATGGCTGATCGATGCGAGCGTGCGGTAGAAAGACGGAGTCAGCCCCGCCTCGGCACGGGCGAGATCGTTGAAGGGCGGCTTCAGTGGCCCGCGGAAATTGGCGCGCACCAGCTCCTGGAAGGCTTTTGCCGGGTCGCGCTTCTCCCGCGCGCAGAGGAAGCGGAACCACTTGGCGCCGACGGCGACATGGCCTTTCTCGTCGTTGTAGATGACGTCGAGGACCGCGGCACTTTCGAGATCGCCGGTCTGGCGCATCTTTGCCTGCAGCGACGGCGTGACGTCGAGGCCGCGGGCCTCGAGAATCAGCGGCACGACGGCGAGCCTTGCCGTCAGGTCGTTGCGCGTCGAATGGGCCGCCTGCCAGAGCCCGTCATGGGCGGGAAGATCGCCGTAATCGGCGCCGAGATCGTTGAGGCGGGCGCGCACCATGCGGAAATGCTTCGCCTCCTCGAAGGCAACCTGCATCCAGCCGTCGAAAAAGGAATTCGGCACCTGTTCGGTGGCGAATCGAGCAACGATATCAAGCGCCAGATCGACGGCATTGAGTTCGATATGGGCGATGGCATGGAGCAGGGCGATCCGGCCTTTCAGCGTATGCAGCGAGCGCTTTTCCACCTGGGTCGGCGGCGTCAGCACCGGCCTGTCGGGGCGGCCGGGCCTCTCCGGCAGGGCCGCGTCGAGCGGCGAGCGCAGCGACACCCGGCGGGCGAACCAGCGGGTGGCGCTTTCCTGCGCAAGCGCCGTCTTGCGGTCGAGATCGGCGGAGCAGATGGCATCGATGGCGCCGCCGCGCAGCGAAGTTATCGCGAGGTCGCCGGTCACGCGGCCAGATTCCGCACGGCCTCGAGCACGGTTTCGGCATGGCCCTGCACCTTCACCTTCTGCCAGATGGTGGCGATCGTGCCGTCCTGGCGGATCAGGAAGGTGGTGCGCTCGACGCCCATGAAGTTGCGGCCGTACATGCTCTTTTCCTTCCAGACGCCGTAGGCCTGCAGCGTCGTCTTTTCCTCGTCCGAGGCCAGCGCCACCGAGAGACGGTGTTTCCTGATGAACTTGTCATGGCAGGCGGCCGAATCGGGCGACATGCCGATGACGGCCGCACCCGCTGCCTCGAACTCGCTTGCCAGCGCGGTGAAAGCCAATGATTCGGCGGTGCAGCCTGTCGTATCGTCCTTGGGATAGAAGAACAGCACGAGCGGCCTGCCCTGGAATTCGGCCAGCGAGACGCGGCCGCCGCCGTCGCGGGGAAGGTTGAAATCAGGAGCCGTGGCGCCGATGCCGGGAACCGCCATTGGGAAAACCTTTCTTTTGCCGGGTTTGTGGATGACACTTTCTCTCCCCGAATTATATAGTGGACGGTAACCCGTCCAGCATGGCCGGGTTCAATTCTTCACTTAAAGGGAGAGCCCGAAGGCGCATGTCAGCCATCCGCGGCGAAAAGGTCACGTTTCGCAAGAAGGATATCGTTGCGCTGGACCGCTTGCCGTCCGCCCAGGCCGAGGATCCGATCATCGTCCATTGCCCGCCGCCGCGTTCGCCGGTGCGGCGTACGGCGAAGCTGACCGCAGGATTTCTGGGCGTAATTCTCCTTGTGCTCGCCGCGATCGTCTTCACCGTCGAGAGCGGCATGTTCGACAAGCCGCTGTCGCAGCAGGCGCAGGCGGCGTTGAACGGCGTGGCTGGACCGCGCTACCGCGCCCAGGTCGGCTCCACCGTCATCCGCTTCACCTCGGATTTCCGGCTGGCGCTGGAAGCGCGCAACGTCAATATGATCGATGAGCAGAGCGGCCAGCACCTGTCTACGACGGGTTCGGTGCGCCTGGGGCTCGATCCGCTGCAGCTTTTCCGCGGACGCATCGCCGTCAGCGACATCGAAGCCGACGATATCGCGCTCGATACCGCGCTTCTGCCCTCCGGCAATCCCGTGACGCTCGACGATCTGCGCATCGACGCCATGCCGACGGCGATGGAGAAGATCTTTTCGCAGTTGGACATGTTCGACAGTATTGTGACGCGCGGATCGACCAGTTCGGTGCGCATCTCCGGCTTAAACATCAAGCTTGCCGACACCGCCAACGGCCCGCTGTCGCTGGTCATCGACAACCTCGTCTTTGCCCATGCTGGCCCATCCTCGCTGCAATTGACCGGCGAGGTGGCGCTGAACGGCGAGGTGGCCGAGCTCGAGGTGCTGGCCGAGAAGGAAGATGGCCACGTGTCGAAGGTCGTGGCGACGCTCAAGCATGCCGATCTCACGCCCTTTGCGCTGAAACGCAATGATCAGGGGGCGATCCGGCAGGGGCTCAGCGCCTTTGCCGACCTGACGGTATCGGCCACCAGGGCGCGCGATGGCGTGCAGCCGGCGCTTGCGGCGACGCTCGACATCGATCCCGGCCTGATCTATGCGGACGGCGATCCGCAGGAACTGTCGGGCGGACAGATCAACCTCGTCTATGATTTCGCCAAACAGACGCTCGAAATCGCCCGGTCGAACGCCCGGTTCGGCGCCACCACCGTTCCGATCAACGGCGCGCTGATCGATCTCGACAAGCTCGATCCGCAGGCCGGAAAGGGCTTCGGCATCGACCTGCTGGTCAGCGGCGGCACGGCAGCCCCCGGCGGCTCCGGCGAGCAGCCGGTCGCCTTCGACATCCAGGCGACCGGGCGCTACCTGGTTGCCGGGCGAGAGTTCCTGTTTCCCAACATGACCGTCTCCAGCCCGCTCGGCGCGCTTTACGGAGCACTGCACGTCAAGCTCGGCGGCAAATCGCCGGAGATCAGCTTTGCCGGCCAGTCGGCACAGATGCAGACAACGGCGATCAAGCAGCTGTGGCCATTCTGGATGGCGCCCAAGGTGCGCACCTGGGTGCACGGCAACCTCTTCGGCGGCACTGTCACCAACGCCTCCATCTCCGTCTTCATTCCCTTCGGCAGGCTGGACGAGGCGGCAGGCGGCAAGGGATTGAAGCTCGACGCCAACCAGATCCGCATCGGCTTCGACATTGCGGACGCGCGGATGAACGTCGCCGGCGACATTCCGCCGGTTCGCGACATGGCGGCCCATTTCGACCTGACCGGCCCCACTGCGACGATCGCGATCAAGAGCGGCGCGTCGTTTTTCCCCTCCGGCCGGTCCGTCGGTCTCGGGCAGGGAACCTTCATCATACCGGCAACCTACGACAAGCCGCTGATGGCCGATATCGATCTGGCGATCTCAGGGACAGCGGACGCCGTCGGCGAGCTTCTGACCTACCGGCCGATCCGGGTGCTGCAGCGCGCCGGCTTTACGCCCGACGATTTCAAGGGGCGGATCGAGGCGAATGTGAAGGCGCATTTCGGCCTGCTCTCCTCGCAGAACCCGCCGCCGGCCGAGTGGACGGCGGCGATGAAGCTCAGCGATATCGATCTTGCCAAGCCGTTTTCGGGCCGCACGATCAGCAATCTCGACGGGACGCTGAACGGCAATCCGAAACAGATCACCCTCGACGCCAAGGCCCAGATCGACGGCGTCCCAGCCGATATCGATCTTACAGAGCCGGTCGAGGCGTCCGACAGCGCGAAGCGGCAGCGGGTGATCACCGCGACGCTTTCCGAGGAGCAGCGCAACAAGCTGATACCTGGCCTTTCCGGTATCGTCGGCGGCAGCGTCAAGATGGTGCTGACGCGGATCGACGACGACCGGCAGGACGTCCAGCTCGACCTCACCCGCTCGCAACTCGACCTGCCGTGGATCGGCTGGTCGAAGGGCAGCGGCATTGCAGCTTCGGCCGAATTCGAAACCTCCGGCCCGGCCGAAAATACCCAGATCAAGAACTTCCGGCTGAAGGGCGACGGTTTCGGCGCCAACGGTTCGATGAACATCGGCAAAGGCGGGCTGATCTCGGCCGATTTCGACAGTGTCAAACTCTCCTCACTTGACGATTTCGCCCTGTCGGTGAAACGCAGCAAGGGGAATTTCGACGTTTCGGTCTCCGGCGACAGCGCCGATGCGCGGCCGGTGATCGCACGGTTGAAATCGGGCTCGGGCGATGGGGATGATGACGGGGATGGCGGCGACACCGGCGTATCGGTGCGCGCCAGGCTGAAAAACGTCATCGGCTTCAACGATGAGAAGATCGGCAATTTCCAGGCGCAGGTGTCACTGCGCGGCGACAAACTGCAGGCGCTGAACTTTTCGGCCGTGACCGACAGCGGCGAGGCCGTGGTCAGCCAGATGAAGGACGGCGGCGTCATCAACATTACCAGCGGCGATGCCGGCGCAGTCTCGCGTTTCGCCGACCTCTACCAGCACATGCAGGGCGGCCTGCTCAATCTGGCGATCCGGCTTTCGGCGCAGGGCGGCTGGGACGGCTCGCTCGACGTGCGCCGTTTCTCGATCGTCAACGAGCAACGGCTGCAATCGATCGTATCGACGCCTGTCGGAAATGAACAGCGCAGCCTCAACGAAGCCGTCAAGCGCGACATCGACACCTCGTCGCAGCGCTTTCAGCGTGGCTTTGCCCGGGTCGTTTCGCGGGGTGGCATGATCGGCATCGAAAACGGCGTGCTGCGCGGCGACCAAATCGGCGCGACATTCCAGGGCATAGTGCGGGACGGCAAGGGCAACATGGACATGACCGGCACCTTCATGCCGGCCTATGGCCTCAACCGGCTGTTTGCCGAACTGCCGCTGATCGGCATCATCCTCGGCAATGGCAGCGACCGCGGCCTGATCGGCATCACCTTCAAGCTGACAGGCAAGTTCGACCATCCGAACCTGCAGATCAATCCGCTGTCGATTATCGCGCCGGGTGTCTTCCGGCAGATCTTCGAATTCCAGTGAGGCGGGCAAGGCTATTGCGCAGGTTGCGCCCGGCAGGCAATTTTTGTCATCGACGCATGACGTATTTTAGGGAGTTCTGATGTAGTATTCGCATTCGGCCCGGAAACAATGGCCGGCGGAGAATGCCATGCAGTGCTCCCGGACAGTCTCTCTTGCATCGGCCGCCATGATCGTCGTCACGGTCGGCCATCAGGCTTCGTATTCCGCGGAGAAAGGTCAGCGTCTGAAGCAGCCCGAGAACATCCGCTCCGGCCACATCCTCCTCGTTCCCCTCGACGCGACAGTGACACCGCCGACTTTCTCGATCAGCTGGTGGTCACGCGTGACGCGCGCACCCGGCGTCAATCCGCCACCCTATGTCTTCCGGGAGGCCGAACGAACGGATGCGACATCGCGGCCCGGAGTAGAGTGAGGCTTGCGCGCCAACTCGGGAGTTGGGCAAGGAAAAGCCGGCGCGGACGCCGGCTTTGATATCTGTTCAGATTGAATCCGCTTACGCAGCGCGGCGGATCAGGATGTGCTTCTTCTTGCCGAGCGAGAGCTTGATGACGCCGTCGGCGCTGATTTCGTTGCTGCCGATCAAGCGGCGCTCGTCGCTGACCGCCTCGTCGTTGATGCGCACCGCGCCGCCCTGAACGTGGCGGCGGGCTTCGCCGTTCGAGCCGGCAAGGCCGGCGCGGACCATCAGCGAGAGCAGGCCGATGCCGCCGTCGAGTTCGGTGGCGGGGATATCGACCGAAGGCAGGTTTTCCGAGAGCCCGCCTTCTTCGAAGGTCTTGCGCGCCGTTTCCGCGGCCTGCTCGGCGGACGGACGGCCGTGCAGGATCGCAGTGACTTCGGTCGCGAGGATCTTCTTGACCTCGTTGATCTCCGAACCGCCGAGTGCCGAAAGACGAGCGATTTCATCCATCGGCAGCGTCGTGTAGAGCTTCAGGAAGCGCGAGACGTCGGCGTCCTCGGTGTTGCGCCAGTACTGCCAGAAATCATAGGCCGACAGCATGTCGGCGTTCAGCCAGACAGCGCCCGTCGCCGACTTGCCCATTTTGGCGCCCGACGACGTCGTCAGCAGCGGTGATGTCAATGCATAGAGCTGCTGTGTCCCCATGCGGTGACCGAGGTCGATACCGTTGACGATGTTGCCCCACTGGTCCGAACCGCCCATCTGCAGACGGCAGTCGTAGCGCTTGGCGATCTCGACGAAGTCGTAGGCCTGGAGGATCATGTAATTGAATTCCAGGAAGGACAGCGACTGTTCGCGGTCAAGGCGTGTCTTCACGCTGTCGAAGGACAACATGCGATTGACCGAGAAGTGCTTGCCGACATCGCGGAGGAATTCGAGGTAGTTCAGCGAGCGCAGCCATTCGGCATTGTTGATCATCAGCGCGTCCTTGGGACCGTCGCCGTAGTTCAGGTAGCTGGAGAACACACGCTTGATCGAGGCGATGTTGCCTTCGATCGTATCCACGGTCATGAGCTGGCGGGCCTCTTCCTTGAAGGAGGGATCGCCGACCATGCCGGTGCCGCCGCCCATCAGCGAGATGGCGCGATGACCGGTCTTCTGCATCCAATGCAGCATCATGATCTGGATCAGCGAGCCGGCATGCAAGCTGGGCGCCGTGGGATCGAAGCCGATATAGGCCGTCACGGTTTCCTTGGCGAACAGGTCGTCGAGGCCGCTTTCATCAGAGACCTGATGAATGAAGCCGCGCTCTTTCAGCGTGCGGAGGAAATCGGACTTGAACTCGGACATGGCTTTCGTCTCTTGGTGTCTGCGCTTGACCGGTGGCCTCGCGCAAGTTCGTTGTTGTTGATCTGTCGCGGCGCGTTTAGCACTGTTTTTATAAAAGTGCATCCGGGAATCGCATGGGAGGCAAGCCGCATGGATGTCATCAGAACCGCGATCGGCCTGATGAGCGGCACGTCGATGGACGGAATCGACGTGGCGTTGATCAGGACCGACGGCCGCGGCTTTATCGAGCGCGGCCCGTTCATGGGCGTGCCCTATGAGGCCGATTTCCGTGGGCGGCTCAAACGGGCGCTGGAAGTGGCGCGGCCGCTGACCGACAGGAACGGCCGCCCCGCTGAACTTCGCGACATCGAGCTTGAGTTGACCCAACGGCACGCAATTGCCGTTACGGCATTCCTGGAGCATTTCGGGTTTGCTACCGATGCCGTCGATGTTCTCGGCTTCCATGGTCAGACGGTGCTGCATCGACCCGATGAGGGGCTGACGATTCAGATCGGCGACGGCGGGGAGTTGGCGCGCCGAACCGGCATATCGGTGGTCTATGATATGCGCGCCAACGATATGGTCCACGGCGGCCAGGGCGCGCCGCTGGTGCCGGCCTATCATGCTGCACTTGCCGGAAAATTCCAGCAGGCCGGGGAGGCTGTCTGTTTCGTCAATATCGGCGGCATCTCCAATCTGACCTTCATCGGCACGGACGGGCGGATATCGGCCTTCGACAGCGGCCCGGGCAATACGCTGATCGACCAGTGGGTGGAGATGCAGACCGGCAGAACCTATGATCCCGGCGGCGAGATCGCCGGACGCGGCAAGGTCGTGGTCGCGCTGGCTGAGCGCTATCTTGATAACCCATTCTTCCGCGGAAATGTCCGCCGCTCGCTCGATCGCGGCGATTTTGCGCCGCTTCATCGGGGCGAGGCGAGCCTTGAAGACGGCGCCCGGACGCTGGCGCATGTCGCCGCCGCCTCGATCGTCAAATGCGCCGGTTTTCTGCCCGAGAGCCCGTCGACCTATATCGTCTGCGGTGGCGGGCGGCTGAACGTCACTTTGATGGCGGAGTTTTCGGCCATGGCCGAAGCGCTGGGATCGAAGGTATTGACCGCCGAGCAGGCTGGCTTCGACGGCGACGCGATGGAGGCCGAGGCCTGGGCCTATCTCGCTGTCCGCTCGCTGGACGGGCTTCCATTGACGTTTCCCGGCACGACGGGGGTCGGCGCTCCTGTCAGTGGGGGAATGCTCGCAAGGCCATGAGCGCAACGATCATCCCGAAGACGCCGCGGCTAACCGCCGATATGCGGCCGGCAAGGCCCTAGCTTTTTACGGCGACTGGCCGGACATTGGATCCGCGCCCAGCCTGATTGCCGTCCTCGACGCCTCTGACCTGGGCGATGAACGAGAACTTCTTGCGAAGGCCGAGGATCGGCTTCTCGATGAAGTGCCAGGACAGAACGGCGACGGCGAGAGCCGAGGGCAGGCCGACGAGATAGAGCGCCAGCGCCCCATATTTCGGAAAGAGAAAGACCGAGGGGAACGCGCTGATCCAGATCTGCAGGAACGGATCGTGGTACAGATAGACGCCGTAGGAATAATCGCCTTTCCTGAAGAAGGCTGGGATCGGCACCTCCGACAGGCCGATGAAGACGGTGATATAAACAAGGGAAGTGATGACGATCGGCCGGTTAATCACCGACTCCACCGCGCGGCTGTCGAGGGTGAGAATGGCGGTGATGCAGACCAGGCAGGCGGCGGCGAATAGCCAGCGGGAATGCGGAATGACCGCTTTGAACTGAAAGGCGACGATGCCCATCATGAACGCCGTTATCAGCTGCGAGCCCCGGCTCATGAACAGGAAGCGCGCGATCGGCTTGATCGAGCCCGGGAACAGATAGGGCATCTTCTGCACGATCAGGCCGAGGACGATATAGGCGGCCGTTACGGCGAGCAGCTTGTAGCGCGTCTTCACGATGGCGGTGATCATCAGGAACGACATGATGATGTAGCAGAAGATTTCCCAGGGAACCGTCCAGAGAGCGCCGTTGACACGCTGGCTGGGATTGTCCTGGAAAACACCCGGCAGCTCGTAATGGATCCAGCCGACGATATTCAGGAAGTATTTGAAAAATCGCGGATCGGTAAAATAGTCGGCGTGATAGACGATCGTGACGATCGGCCCGATGATCAGCGAGCAAACGACGATATCGACGGCCAGTGCCGGGACGATGCGCAAGCCGCGATTGATCAGGAAATTTCGTAGACTCAGGCGCTGGGCGCTGCCGGCGATCAGAAATCCGCTCAACGCGAAAAACATCGGAACAAGAGCGTATTCGGTGAACCAGAATACCGAGCCCCTGATGAAGGCATCATTCCTTGTCAGCAAAAAGGAATGGGTCAATACGATAGAAAAGGCGAGCCCAATTCGAAGAAAGTCGAACCCCGGACCAATACCCCTATACTTATCCAGGACTTCCCCGAACGACTTGGTCATTGCGGACCTCGCTTTAGTTAGGATCGCGAGGAACCTACCGCACTGCAATATGTATTGCAACACGGTAGATGATCTGTTTCGGGACAATCGACCCATGCGGCCCGGATCGCGCCGCATGAGATAGATGTGAGCGCTATGGCGTCAGCGAATTCGCTTGGCGGCCGGTTCCGGCACCAGTTCGCCGTTCAGGCGGCGGTCGAGATAATCCTCGCATTCGCCCATCAGCGTTTCCACCTGGCCGTTGAAGAAGTGGTTGGCGTTGGAAACGGTGCGATGGGTAATGAGAATGCCCTTCTGGGTCTTCAGCTTCTCCACCAGGCCGTTGACGTCCTTTTCGGGCGCCACCTTGTCGGCCTCGCCGTTGATGATCAGGCCGGAGGAGGGGCAGGGCGCCAGGAAGGAGAAGTCGTAGGTATTCGGCTGCGGGGCGATCGACATGAAGCCTTCGATCTCCGGCCGGCGCATCAGAAGCTGCATGCCGATCCAGGAGCCGAAGGAATAGCCGGCGACCCAACAGGTCTTCGAATCAGGATGCAGGCTCTGCACCCAGTCGAGCGCCGAGGCGGCATCCGAAAGTTCGCCGGCGCCGTGGTCGAATTCGCCCTGGCTGCGGCCGATGCCCCGGAAATTGAAGCGCAGCGTCGTGAACCCGCGCTTCTGGAACATGTAGAAGAGCTGGTAGACGATCTGATTGTTCATCGTGCCGCCGAACTGCGGATGCGGATGCAGAATCAGGGCGATGGGCGCGCTTTTTTCCTTGGAGGGCTGGTAGCGGCCTTCAAGACGGCCGGCTGGGCCGTTGAAAATAACTTCGGGCATTGGTACTCCGGGTTTTATTTCGCGTTCGCGCTGCGTCAGACGACAACATGACTTGACTAGTGTTGTCAGCTTTTCTAAAACGCAGTTTAGAACAATTCGAAACTTGCATGGCGATCCACGCATCGTGAATGTGTCATAAGGCAAGCCCGGCCGAAATTTCAAGAAAAATGAGCCGCGGGTGCTGAAGCAAGCTCGTCAAGCGCAGGACTGAAGATCATGGCGCCGCCACGCCTTTATCTCGACTGGAATGCCACAGCGCCGCTGCACCCCGTAGCCCGCGAGGCGATCATGCGCGCCATCGACATTTTCGGCAATCCGAATTCCGTTCACGGCGAAGGCCGTGCCGCCCGCGCCGCAATCGAATGTGCACGGCGCAAAGTGGCGGCGCTGGTCGGCACCGACGCCGGCAATGTGATCTTTACCAGCGGCGCAACCGAGGCCGCCAATCTGGTGCTGACGCCGGATTTCCGCATGGGCCGCACGCCGCTTCAGCTCGGCCGCCTCTACTTCTCAGCAATAGAGCATCCGGCGGTGCGCGAAGGCGGCCGTTTTGCCAGGGAGAAGATGACGGAGATTCCGGTCACTTCGGCCGGCATCGTCGATCTCGATGCGCTGGGCACGTTGCTTGATACGCATGACAAGGCCGCCGGCCTGCCGATGGTCGCCATCATGCTCGTCAACAACGAGACCGGCATCGTCCAGCCTGTGGAGGCGGCGGCAAAGATCGTCCACGCCCATGGCGGGCTCTTCGTCGTCGATGCCGTTCAGGCGGCCGGCCGTATCGGGCTCGATATCGGCAGGATCGGCGCCGATTTCATGATCGTTTCCTCGCACAAGATCGGCGGACCGAAGGGCGCCGGGGCGCTGATTGCCCGCGGCGAAGCGCTGATGCCGCGGCCGCTGATCCAGGGTGGCGGGCAGGAGCGGGGTCACCGCTCGGGGACACAGAATTCACTGGCGCTGATCGGCTTCGGCGCGGCGGCGGAAGTCGCGGCCGACGAAGTCGAGGCGCGCAATGCGGCGATCGCTGTGCTGCGCGAGCGGCTGGAAGCCGGCATGCGTCAGGCGGCAGCCGATGTCGTGATCCATGGCGAGGGCGGCGAGCGGGTCGCCAATACGATCTTCTTCACTCTGCCGGGGCTGAAGGCCGAGACCGGACAGATCGCCTTCGATCTCGAAGGCGTGGCGCTTTCGGCTGGCTCGGCCTGCTCATCCGGCCGGCTCGGCGAAAGCCATGTGCTGACGGCGATGGGCCGCGACGCCAAGCTCGGGGGCTTGCGCATTTCGCTCGGCTTTTCGACGACGGAAGAAGATATCGACCGGGCGATTGCCGCTTTTGCGAAGATCGCCTGCCGGCGCAGGTCGGCGGGCGAGGCGGCCTGATCGCCTCATAAACTTGCGGAAACGCAAATTTCTGCTTGCCAACCGGGCTGAAAAGTCCCTTTTGGCCTCTTACATCAAGGGCAAGAGCTTGCCCGACATCAAGGGCAAGAAATTGCCCGTACGTTACAAGCTGCCGGACCTTGTATCCGGCGAGATTGGAGAACGAAATGGCTGCCGTGCAGGAAACGATCGACCAGGTCCGCCTGATCGATGTCGACCAGTACAAATACGGTTTCGAGACCGTCATCGAAATGGACAAGGCGCCGAAAGGCCTGTCCGAGGACATCATCCGCTTCATTTCGGCCAAGAAGCAGGAGCCGGAATGGATGCTGGAATGGCGTCTCGAGGCCTATCGCCGCTGGCTGACGCTGGAAGAGCCGACCTGGGCGCGCGTCGACTATCCGAAGATCGATTTCAACGACATCTATTATTACGCGGCACCGAAGAGCACGCCGGGTCCGAAGTCGCTCGACGAGGTCGATCCGGAGCTGTTGAAGGTCTATGAGAAGCTCGGCATTCCGCTGCGTGAGCAGGAGATCCTGGCCGGCGTCGAGAAGCCGAAGATTGCCGTCGACGCCGTCTTCGACAGTGTCTCGGTCGTCACCACCTTCAAGGCCGAGCTGAAGAAGGCCGGCGTGATCTTCATGTCGATCTCGGAAGCGATCCGTGAATATCCCGATCTCGTCCGGAAATATCTCGGCTCGGTCGTGCCGACTTCGGACAATTATTACGCGACGCTGAATTCGGCGGTCTTTACCGACGGCTCCTTCGTCTTCGTGCCGAAGGGCGTTCGCTGCCCGATGGAGCTTTCCACCTATTTCCGCATCAACGAGAAGGGCACCGGCCAGTTCGAGCGCACGCTGATCATCGCGGAAGAGGGCGCCTACGTCTCCTACCTCGAAGGCTGCACGGCGCCGCAGCGCGACGAAAACCAGCTGCATGCCGCCGTGGTCGAGCTCGTGGCTCTCGACGATGCCGAGATCAAATATTCCACCGTCCAGAACTGGTATCCTGGTGATAAGGAAGGCAAGGGCGGCATCTACAACTTCGTCACCAAGCGGGGCGATTGCCGCGGCGACCGGTCGAAGATCTCGTGGACGCAGGTCGAAACCGGCTCGGCGATCACCTGGAAATATCCGTCCTGCATTCTGCGCGGCGACGACTCCAGAGGCGAGTTCTACTCGATCGCCGTCTCCAACGGTCACCAGCAGATCGACAGCGGCACCAAGATGATCCATCTCGGCAAGAACACGTCGAGCCGCATCGTCTCCAAGGGCATCGCCGCCGGCGTTTCCAACAACACCTATCGCGGCCAGGTCTCGGCCCACCGCAAGGCCTCGAATGCGCGCAACTTCACCCAGTGCGATTCGCTGTTGATCGGCGACAAGTGCGGCGCCCATACGGTGCCTTATATCGAGGCGAAGAACTCGACGGCGCAGTTCGAGCATGAAGCGACGACCTCGAAGATCTCCGAGGACCAGCTGTTCTACTGCCTGCAGCGCGGTATCCCGACAGAAGCGGCGATCGCGCTGATCGTCAACGGCTTCGTCAAGGAAGTGTTGCAGGAACTGCCGATGGAATTCGCCGTCGAGGCGCAGAAGCTGATCAGCATTTCGCTTGAGGGGAGTGTCGGCTAACACAACCTCCGTCATCCTCGGGCTTGTCCCGAGGATCTGCTGCGGCCAGAGGACAAGGATGACTGGTTTCGTCTATATGATGTCCGATAAGCCTCGTGGCGTGATCTACACCGGCGTCACCAGTGATTTGCACGGTCGCATATGGGAGCACCGCAACGAAATCCAGAAGGGTTTCACGCAGAGGTACAAAGCAAAAAATCTCGTCTGGTTTGAGTACCATCCGAATATCGTGTTGGCGATCCAGCGAGAGAAGTCTCTGAAGCGCTACCTGCGTGAATGGAAAATCAAGCTCATAGAGGAACTCAATCCGACCTGGATGGACCTCTACGAGCGGATTGATGAAATTGAGAATGTCTATCGGCCGCATCCGAATACGCGGGAGTGGAGCGATTACAATTGAGGGCTTAGATCCTCGGGACAAGCCCGAGGATGACGATCTAGACCGGTGCGAACGGTCAATTGGGCGGGTCCTTGAAATCCGCCGGATAACAGGAAAGACAAAGATGCTTGAAATCAGAAACCTCCATGCCCGCATTGCCGAAGACGGCACCGAGATCATCCGTGGCCTGAACCTGACGGTGAAGGCCGGCGAAGTTGCCGCGATCATGGGACCGAACGGCTCCGGCAAGTCGACGCTCTCCTACGTGCTGTCCGGCCGCAGCGACTATGAAGTCACTGAGGGCGACATTCTTTACAATGGTGAGAGCATTCTCGAGCTCGATCCGGCCGAACGCGCCGCTAAGGGCGTCTTCCTCGCCTTCCAGTATCCTGTGGAAATTCCGGGTGTCGCCACCATGCAGTTCCTGAAGGTGGCGATGAACGAGCAGCGCAAGGCGCGCGGCGAGGACGAGTTGACGACGCCGGATTTCATGCGCCGGGTCAAGGATGCTGCCGGCAAACTGCAGATCAACACCGAGATGCTGAAGCGGCCGCTCAATGTCGGCTTCTCCGGCGGCGAAAAGAAGCGCGCCGAAATCCTGCAAATGGCGCTGCTGGAGCCGAAGCTCTGCGTGCTTGACGAAACCGATTCCGGCCTCGACATCGACGCGCTGAAGATCGTCGCCGACGGCGTCAACGCGCTGCGTTCGCCTGATCGCGCCGTCGTCGTCATCACCCACTACCAGCGTCTGCTCGACTATATCGTGCCGGATACCGTCCACGTGCTCTACAAGGGCCAGGTGATCAAGTCGGGCGACAAGACGCTGGCGCATGAGCTCGAGGCCAACGGCTATGCCGACATCATCGGCGCGGCGGCCTGAGTTCAGGTGGAAAGGACGACGTCCATGAACATGCAGACGACGAGCCGCCTGACTGCGGCCGAAACGGCGCTGATCGAGGCCTTCAACCATCAGATCGGCGATCTGCCGGGCAATGGCGCGGTGACGGCGCTGCGCGACCGGCTTCTCGACGATCTGAAGAAGGCCGGCCTGCCGACGCGCCGCATCGAGGCCTGGCACTACACCGATCTGAAAAATCTGCTGCGCGCCTTGCCGCCGCAGGCCGGTGACGCCGGCTCCGACGCGCTTGAGCCGCTGGTTGCCGGCTCGACGGCGCTGGCGGTGATCCAGGGCCATGCCGACCAGAAGGCTGCCGCCGACGGTCTTGGCATTGCAGCCTATTCAGAGCGGCTGCTCGACGGCTCGGCCGCAGAGGGGCTCGATGCGCTCGGCAGCGACGACGCGGTCGGCCGCATCAACGGCAGCTTCGTCCGCGACGGCTATGTCGTCGACGTGCCCGCCGAGACCGAGCTTGATGCTCCGCTCGAAATCCAGTTCCTCCATGCCGGCGGGCAGGCGCATACACGTCTTCCCGTTGCCTTTGGCGCCGGTGTCAAGGCAACCGTCATCGAGCGTCACCGTGCGGTGACCGGTGACGCGGCGCTGGTGTCCCATGTCAGTGACATCACAGTCGGCGAGGGCGCAGAGCTGACCTGGATCATCCTGCAGCAGCAGGGGGCCGAGGATACGCATCTCGGCCAGATCCGCATCGATCTCGGTGCTGACGCCAAGCTTCGCCTGTTCGTCATCAATGCCGGCGGCAAATTGGTGCGCCAGGAGCTGCATATCAAGGTGACGGGCGAGGGTGCGGACCTGACGCTGCGCGGCATTAACCTGCTCGGGGCTGACAGCCATACGGACGTGACGATGGTGCTCGGCCACGACGTGCCCCACACCGGCTCGACCGAAGTGATCCGCAACGTTGTTTTCGACCGTGCCAAGGGTGTCTTCCAGGGCATGATCCGGGTGGCGCCCGATGCGCAGAAGACCGACGCCAAGATGGCCTGCAACACGCTATTGATGTCCGACGATGCCGAATTCTCGGTCAAGCCCGAGCTTGAGATCTTCGCCGACGACGTGCAGTGCGGCCATGGCGCGACGGTGACCGATATCGACGCGAACCATCTCTATTATATGATGGCGCGCGGCATTCCGGAGAACAAGGCGCGGGCGATGCTCGTCAACGCTTTCGTCGCCGAGATCGTCGAGGAACTGGAAGACGAGGCCCTGGTCGAGGCGCTGGAAGGCGTGATTTCGGCCTGGCTCGAAAAGCACGCCTGATCGGATATAACAATGGACAAGATCGTGCCGGCCACGCCATACGATGTCGAAGCCATCCGCCGGGATTTTCCGATCCTGGCGGAGAAGGTGCACGGCAAGCCGCTGGTCTATCTCGATAACGGCGCCTCGGCCCAGAAGCCGCAGGCGGTGATCGACGCCATCTCGCGTGCCTATAGCCACGAATACGCCAATGTGCATCGCGGCCTGCATTATCTCTCCAATGCGGCGACGGATGCTTATGAGGCGGCGCGCGAGAAGGTGCGCCGTTTCCTCAATGCCCCTTCGGTCAACGACATCGTCTTCACCAAGAATTCGACGGAGGCGATTAATACCGTCGCCTATGGCTGGGGCATGCCTGAGATCGGCGAAGGCGACGAGATCGTCCTGACGATCATGGAGCACCATTCCAATATCGTGCCCTGGCACTTCATCCGCGAGCGGCAGGGCGCCAAGCTCGTCTGGGTGCCCGTCGATGACGAGGGCGCCTTCCATATCGAGGATTTCGAAAAGAGCCTGACGGAGCGCACCAAACTCGTCGCCATCACCCATATGTCGAACGCGCTCGGCACGATCGTTCCGGTCAAGGAGGTCTGCCGCATTGCGCATGAGCGCGGCATTCCGGTCTTGATCGACGGCAGCCAGGGTGCGGTGCATCTGCCTGTGGATGTACAGGACATCGATTGCGACTGGTACGTGATGACCGGCCACAAGCTTTACGGGCCCTCCGGCATCGGCGTGCTCTACGGCAAGAAGGAGCGGCTTTCCCAGATGCGTCCCTTCCAGGGCGGCGGCGAGATGATTTTCGAAGTTGCTGAGGACGCAGTCACCTATAATGACCCGCCGCACCGCTTCGAGGCCGGCACGCCGCCGATCGTCCAGGCGATCGGGCTCGGCTACGCGCTCGACTATATGGAGAAGGTCGGCCGTGAGGCGATTGCCCGGCATGAGGCCGATCTTGCGGCCTACGCCGTCGAGCGGCTGAAATCGGTCAATTCGCTGCGGGTGTTCGGAACGGCGCCCGACAAGGGCAGCATCTTTTCCTTCGAGCTTGCCGGCATTCATGCGCACGACGTCTCGATGGTGATCGATCGGCAGGGCGTTGCGGTGCGGGCCGGCACGCATTGCGCCATGCCGCTCTTGAAACGCTTCGGCGTCACCTCCACATGCCGTGCATCCTTCGGCATGTACAATACCCGCGCCGAGGTCGATGCCCTGGCCGATGCGCTTGAATATGCGCGCAAGTTCTTTGCTTGAGGAGTGTCCGTGATGAGCCTGGACGAAAGCGAACAGAAGATCGACGTGCGCGAAGGCATCGTGCATTCCAGCATTCCGGCCGATGAACTGGCGCGGCTTAGCGACGACGTCATCAGCGCGCTGAAGACCGTCTACGATCCGGAAATTCCTGCCGATATCTTCGAACTCGGCCTGATCTACAAGATCGACATCGAGGACGACCGGATGGTGAAGATCATGATGACGCTCACCGCCCCCGGCTGCCCGGTTGCCGGCGAGATGCCGGGCTGGGTTGAAAATGCCGTCGGCGCCGTCGAAGGCGTGTCCGGCGTCGAAGTGGCAATGACCTTCGATCCGCCGTGGACGCCTGATCGCATGTCCGAAGAGGCGCAGGTCGCGGTCGGCTGGTACTGATCCAGTACCGTGGTATTGATCCGTTTACTTGCGACGACTACATTTGAATCACGAAGCGCCGGATCTTGACCCCGGTTGTGGAAGGAGATCGAGCCCATGGGCTTTGCAGTGATGAGCATGACGGACGGGGCTGCGGCCCGCGTCAAGGCGATCGTCGAAAATTCCGGGCCGGAGGCCAAGGGCGTGCGCGTCGGCATCAAGAAGGGCGGCTGCGCCGGAATGGAATATACCATCGATCTGGTGACCGAGCCCAATGCCAAGGACGACCTGATCGAGCGCGATGGCGCCATGGTCTGGGTTGAACCATCGGCCGTGCTCTATCTGCTCGGCACTGAAATGGGCTTCGAGCAGACGACGCTGCGCTCCGGTTTTACCTTCACCAACCCGAACCAGACATCGGCCTGCGGCTGCGGCGAATCCGTCGAACTGAAGCCCGCCGATCTCGCGGCCCTTGCCGCGCAGCGCCAAAGCGAGCCGGTGCATTCCTAAGCCGTTAAATTGGCCACCGGCGCTACGTCAGTGGCGGCGCGTCATGTTACGAAAGCGCGCTTAGTCCCGCTTGATGCTCATCAACATTTCCCACATGTCGGCGCCGGTCTCGAAGACCACGGCGTTCGCCTTGTAGCTCTGTTCGGCTTCGAGCAAGTCGGTCAGTTCGGTGGCCGGATCCACATCCGACGCCGTCGGGCTGACGGTTGCCTGGACGCCGCCTGATGCATCTGAAGTGAGGCTGGTGTTCAGCCTGGCGTAGTCAGGTGTGCTGCTGTTTGCGACGTTGTTGGCGATCGCGCCGATCCGCGTCGTCTGCGCCCGCATTCCCGAAAGAGCAGTATTCGTAATGCCGGATATGCTCATCAGCCGTTTCCCCAGAACTGGATGATCGTCTTTTACCCGCAAGGATTTAGAGAATGCTGAAGGCGTTGCCTTAGCAAAGACCTACAGGAGTGCGTCCTGCCGTGCCGGCTGTTCCGGATTGGCACGAAAGACCATCGCTAGCGCGACGCTACCCAGTCGTGCCAATCGCTTTCGTTGCCGTTGAAGACGTTGAGATCGATCTTGCCGTCGACACCGTCGGAAAGGCCGGAGCCGGAATATTGCCAGAACAGCCACTTGCGGCCCGGATAGACCTTGGAGGGGTGTGCTGCGACCGAACGCAGCCAGAAGGGATAGTCGAGCATCTGGCCCTTCAAATTGTCGCGGTAGAAATCCGGCGCCGTGTAGATGATCGGGCGCTGGCCGTAATGGCGCTCCAGCTTGTCCATGAACACCTGCATCTTTTCCCGGACGCGGGCGGGGGAAATGCGCCGCTTGCAGCTCGATTCGCCGTTCCACTCGACGTCGATGACGGGTGGAAGCGCGTTTGCTTCTCTCGGCACGTTGCGGATGAACCAGTCGGCTTGTTCGCCGGCCGTCCGGCACCAGTAGAAGAAATGATAGGCGCCGTGTTTCAGGCCGGCTTCCTTGGCCCGGCGCCAGTTCTTCCTGAACATCGGATCGAGGTGATCGCCGCCGTCCGTCGCCTTGATGTAGACGAAGTTTGCGCCTTGCTTCCTCAACGTCTCCCAGTCGATTTCACCCTGCCAGCGCGATACGTCGACGCCGTGCACGGCAAGCTTTCTCGGTGAGGTGGAGCCGAAGTTGATCGGCTTGGCGTCGCGGAAGCGGTGGCCGTAGATCTGGCCGCGTGACGGTGATTTCCTGCCGGCATCGGGATCGGCTTCCGGGTTGGCGGGCATCAGCATCGCCACAGGTCTTTCCGTCGGCATCGGCATGCCGACCGGCCTGTCCGCGGGGACGAGCGCCTGTGGTTCGGGAATCGGCCCGGTCCAGCTCAACGCTTCCTGCGGCGCGCCTGTCTGTGCCGTGTCGCCGACGGCGGCGGCCGGTATCGGGCCATTCGGCTTGGTGATTGCATTGGTCGTTTCCGCCGAAGGCACAGGCGTGAGCACATCTTCGGCGCCGGAACTGGCGGCGCATCCCGACAGGACCAGGGCGGCAAGGAGGATTGCTGGCAAAGCCGATGGACGCATGAGAACCTGCACGCAAAACAAAAGGTCGACGGCAATATTCCCGCTGGAGAAAAACCGCCCATTTTCAATTGCTAACAGAGACTTGCTAAGAAAGGTTAAATTTGAACCTATTGTCGTGAAAGTGGCATTTGAAATCGCTTACGGCAACGCTTACAACCGGCGAGGTCGCCCCTCATCCGCCTGCCGGCACCTTCTCCCCGCGCGCGGGGCGAAGGGGATATGCCGCAACCTCTCGGCCCTCACCAGCCTCTCGCAGGGAACGTCCCCTCTCCCCGTAAAACGGGGAAAGGGTTAGGGTGAGGGGCAGATACTGGGTACGAGCCGGACAGCGGGCGGCGCCGTTACTCCGCCGCCTCGGCATAACTTTCCACAGGCGGGCAGGTGCAGATCAGGTTGCGGTCGCCGTAGACATTGTCGACGCGATTGACCGGGGACCAGTATTTGTCGACGCGGAAGGCGCCGGGCGGGAAGCAGGCCTGTTCGCGCGAATAGGGACGGTCCCATTCACCGACGAGGTCTTCCACCGTGTGCGGAGCGTTCTTCAGCGGGTTGTTGACCTTGTCCATGCTGCCGTTTTCGATGGCGCGGGCTTCCTCGCGGATCGCCAGCATCGCTTCACAGAAGCGGTCGAGTTCGGCCTTCGTCTCAGACTCGGTCGGCTCGATCATCAGCGTGCCGGCCACCGGCCAGCTCATTGTGGGCGCATGGAAGCCGCAGTCGATCAGTCGCTTGGCGACGTCGTCGACGGTGACGCCTGCGCTGTCGACCAACGGGCGGGTGTCGATGATGCATTCATGTGCGACGCGGCCGGTCTTCGACTTGTAGAGCACGTCATAGGCGCCCTTCAGCCGGGCGGCGATGTAGTTGGCGTTGAGGATCGCCACCTTGGTCGCCTGCGTCAGGCCCTCGCCGCCCATCATCAGGCAGTAGCTCCACGAGATCGGCAGGATCGAGGCGGAGCCGAAGGCTGCGGCCGAAACCGCGCCGGGACGGCCGTCGGTCTCGGGATGGCCGGGCAGGTGGGGCGCCAGATGCGCCTTGACGCCGATCGGTCCCATGCCGGGACCGCCGCCGCCATGCGGGATGCAGAAGGTCTTATGCAGGTTGAGGTGGGACACGTCGGAGCCGATGTCACCGGGACGGGACAGGCCGACCATGGCATTCATGTTGGCGCCGTCGAGATAGACCTGGCCGCCGTGCTGATGAACGAGATCGCAGATTTCCTTGACGGTCTCCTCGAAGACGCCGTGCGTCGAGGGGTAGGTGATCATGCAGCAGGAGAGGTTTGCCGCATGCTCCTTGGCCTTGGCGCGGAAATCGTCGAGATCGATATCGCCGTTCTCGCGCACCTTGACGACCACCACCTTCATGCCGACCATCTGGGCCGAGGCCGGATTGGTGCCATGCGCCGAGGTCGGGATCAGGCAGACGTCCCGATGACCCTCGCCATTGGCGATATGAAAGTTGCGGATCGTCAGCAGGCCGGCATATTCGCCTTGCGCACCGGAATTCGGCTGCATGGAAAAGGCGTCGTAGCCGGTGACGGCGCAGAGCTTTTCGATCAGGTCGTCGATCATCTCGCGGTAGCCGAGCGCCTGGTCTGATGGCACGAAGGGATGGATGTCGGAAAATTCCGGCCAGGTGATCGGCAGCATCTCCGCCGTCGCATTGAGCTTCATCGTGCAGGAGCCGAGCGGGATCATCGAGCGGTCGAGTGCCAGATCCCGGTCGGAGAGCCGGCGGATGTAACGCGTCATCTCGCTTTCGGCGCGGTTCATGTGGAAGATCGGATGGCTGAGGTAGTCGCTGGTCCGAAGCAGGCCCTTCGGCAGCCGGTAGGACGGCTCGAAATCGGCGATGGTGAAATTGCCGCCAAAGGCGCGCCAGACGGCTTCGAGTGTTGCCGGCCGCGTGCGCTCGTCGAGGCTCATGCCGATTGCGGTTTCGCCGACCTTGCGCAGATTGACGCCTTCGGCGACGGCGGCGCGCAGGATGAGCCCCTGCATGTGGCCGACATCGACGGTGATGGTGTCGAAGAAGCTTTCGGGTTCAACCTTATAGCCGAGCTTTTCCAGGCCCTTGGCCATCAGCACGGCTTTCTGGTGCACCTGCTGGGCGATCGCCTTGATGCCATCAGGACCGTGGAAGACCGCATACATCGAGGCCATGACGGCGAGCAGCACCTGGGCGGTGCAGATGTTGGAGGTCGCCTTCTCACGGCGGATATGCTGCTCGCGGGTCTGCAGCGACAGGCGATAGGCGCGGTTGCCGCGGGCATCGACGGAAACGCCGACAAGGCGGCCGGGCATCGAGCGCTTGACGGCATCCTTGACTGCCATATAGGCCGCATGCGGGCCGCCATAGCCGACGGGAACGCCGAAGCGCTGCGAGGAGCCGACGGCGATATCGGCGCCCATTTCGCCCGGCGACTTCAAAAGCGTCAGAGAAAGAATATCGGCGGCAACGACGGCGATCGCGCCCGTCTGGTGCAGGCGGGAGATTAGGCCGGTATAGTCATGCACATGACCGTGCGTGCCGGGATACTGGAAGATCGCCCCGAAGACGTCGACCGGATCGAGATCGGTGAAGGGATTGCCGACGATGACCTGCCAGCCGAGCGGCTCGGCGCGGGTGCGGATCAGGGCAATGGTCTGCGGATGGCAGTCGGCGTCGACGAAGAAGGCCTTGGCCTTCGATTTGGAGACGCGCTCGGCCATCGCCATGCCTTCGGCGGCGGCGGTCGCTTCGTCGAGCAGCGAGGCGTTGGCGACATCGAGGCCGGTGAGATCGCAGACCATGGTCTGGTAGTTGAGCAGCGCTTCCAGGCGGCCCTGGCTGATCTCCGGCTGGTAGGGCGTATAGGCCGTATACCAGGCGGGGTTCTCCAGGATGTTGCGCTGGATGACGGGGGGCGTGATCGTGCCGTAGTAACCCTGGCCGATCAACGAGACCAGCACCTTGTTCTTGTTGGCGGTCTCGCGCAGCTTGTCGAGCGCCTCGCGTTCGGTCATCGGCGCCCCCCAGACGAGCGGCGCCTTCTGGCGGATTGCGGGTGGCAGCGTCGCATCGATCAAGCCGTCGAGGCTGTTATAGCCGATCACCTTCAGCATGTCGGTCATCTCGGCCGGCGACGGGCCGATGTGACGGCGATTGGCAAAATCGTAAGGCTGATAGTCGGTGAACTGGAATTCGGTCGGCGTCGTCATTACGCGGTGAGCTCCTTATAGGCGGCCTCGTCGAGCAGGCCGTCGGCATCAGCGGGATTGGCAAGCTTCAGCTTGAAGAACCAGCCCGACCCTTGAGGATCGGAGTTGACCAGCGACGGATCCGCGACGATGGCCGGATTGACCTCGGTGATCTCGCCGTCGAGCGGACAATAGACGTCGGACGCCGCCTTGACGGATTCGACGGTCGCGGCATTGCCGTTCCTGGAGAAGGTCGCGCCGACTTCCGGCAGTTCGACGAAAACCAGGTCGCCGAGTTGATCGACGGCATAGTTGGTGATGCCAACCGTCGCAACGCCGCCTTCGATCTGCAGCCATTCGTGTTCTTCGGTAAATTTCAGCATTGTTCGTCCTCTCTGGAAAAGATTTAGCGTTTGTAGGTCGGTGTGACGAAGGGCAGGGCGCTGACGGTGATCGGCAGATATTTGCCGCGCACCTCGGCATAGACGAGCGTGCCGGCCGCAGCATGGGAGATCGGCACATAGCCCATGGCGACGGGGCCTTCGACGCTGGGGCCGAAGCCGCCCGAGGTGACTTCGCCGATTTCAACCTTGCCCTCGGCATCGGCATAGAGCTTGGCATGGCCGCGCACCGGCGCCTTTCCCTCAGGCTTCAGGCCGACGCGGCGGCGGGCGGCGCCGTTTTCGAGTTCGGAAAGGATGCGGCCGGAGCCCGGGAAGCCGCCGGCGCGGGCGCCGCCCGCGCGCCGCGCCTTCTGCATCGCCCATTCCAGCGCCGCCTCGACCGGCGAGGTGGTGGTGTCGATATCGTTGCCGTAGAGGCAGAGACCGGCTTCCAGGCGCAGCGAATCGCGGGCGCCGAGGCCGATTGCCTGGACATCGGGATGCTCGAGCAACCGCATGGTGACATCCACGGCCTTATCAGCCGGGATCGAGATTTCGAAACCGTCCTCGCCGCTATAGCCGGAACGCGAGACAAGACAGGAAACATCGTGCAGCCGGCAGTGGCGCACATCCATGAATTTCATCGCCGCAACATCGGCCCAGAGCTCGGCAAGAACCTCGACGGCACGCGGTCCCTGCAGCGCGATCAGTGCGCGGTTGAGAAGGGTGATGTCGCACGTGTCGCCGATATGGGCCTGCAGATGGGCGAGGTCGGCCTCCTTGCAGGAGGCGTTGACGACGACGAAAAGATGGTCGTCGAGATGGGTGATCATCAGATCGTCGAGGATGCAGCCGCTGTCGTCGGTGAAGAAGCCATAGCGCTGGCGGCCTTCGGCAAGGCCCAGGATATCGACCGGCACCAGGCTTTCGAGCGCCAGAGCGGCATCCTCGTAGCTGCCGGATTTCGCCTTCACGATGACCTGGCCCATATGGGAGACATCGAAGACGCCGGCTTCGGTGCGAGTATGAAGGTGCTCCTTCATCACGCCTGCCGGATATTGCACCGGCATGTCGTAACCCGCAAACGGCACCATTCGGGCACCGAGCTGGAGATGCAGGGCATGCAGCGGGGTTTTCTTCAGGGCAGCAGTATCGTCCAAAAGACGCCTCCGGGGTTTGCGCCTTCTTCACGAAGGCGCGGGCTCAAATCTGAAGGCGCGGCTGCGCACTTCTCTCCTGAGCCCCCTCTGTCCTTGACGCCTGAGATTGTTATCCCTTCGGCGAGCGTTTCGAGAACGCTTCTCTCCAGAGTTCCGTCTGCCCCTTGCTGGTCCTTTGGCCTGAGAGTTTCCGGGGCGGTTGCTCCTTCGGCACCGGTGGTGACAAGCACCGGATTCTCCCAACAAGGTTGGCGCAATTATCCGGCGGCAGCGGCACTTGGCAAGCGGCAAATGTCGTCGGCGAGCAAATTTTTGTCGTCTTATTCCGATCAGGCCTTGAACTGCGGCAAATCTGCTTTTGCATTCGGGGACGAAACCGGCTATCGCGGCTTGCTGTTGAAGGGGATCTCATGCGGCGGACCGGATTGAAAGCGACGCTCTTCCTGCGCATGCTTTGCGCCTTGAGCCTGGCTTTGCTCGGCCTTGCCCATCAGCCGCCACAGGCTGTTGCCGCCGAAGGTTACGATGCGAGCGCCTATGTGCTGCCCGACGGCACCTTCGCCTCGCTCTGCGTCACGGTAAAGGACGCCGATGGCAGGAGCGTCGCCTTCAAGCCGAATTGCGAAGCCTGCCGGCTGTCGGCCTCCGTCATCCTGCCTGCACCGGCTGCGGGCTTCTGGCTCGAAGGCAAGTTTGCCTCGCTCGTCAACTCGCCGGTCGAAACGTCGGCCGTTGCCGGCGCCTCTGCCGTCAGCCGGCCGAACTCCCGCGCGCCGCCCATCCTCGCCTGATCTGCCTTCGCACCGATGATGCAGCATGCCGGTCCGCCAGAGAGAAGTTTGCGGCCGGCGAGGAGATATCCGATGAAGATTAGCAAGACATATGGCAAGACGTTCGCGCTTGCCGCCCTTCTTTCCGCGACCGCCATTGCCGGCGCCGAGGCGCATGTGACCTTCCTGGACAAGGAGGCGACTGCAGAGGCCACTATTCTCGCCACGCTGCAGCTGCCGCATGGTTGCGACGGCAAGGCGACCACTGAGGTGCGGGTCAAGCTGCCGGAAGGTTTCGTCTTCGCCAAGCCGCAGCCGAAGACCGGCTGGGAGCTCGAGGTGATCAAGGGCGACTACCAGAAGAGCTACGACAATCACGGCGACAAGGTGAAGACGGGCGCGGTCGAGATCCGCTGGAAGAACGGCAATCTCTCCGACGATTTCTACGACACCTTCGTCATCCAGGGTAAGGTATCGGGCGTCGAGGCCGGCACCTCGCTCGCCTTTCCGGTGACGCAGATATGCGGCGACACGGTCGAGGCCTGGGATCAGGTGGCGAAGGAGGGCGGTGACGCGCATGGAATGAAAAGCCCGGCGCCGCTGTTGAAGGTCATTGCCGGCGAAGACCATGGTCACGATCATGACGATATGGCCGGCATGGACATGACCGGTAAAACCGGCATGGACATGTCCGGTATGAGCGGCATGGGGACTGCGGCGCCGGCCGGCGAAGCGGTCAAGGCCGGCGATCTCGAAGTCTCCGGCGGGTTCGCCAAGGCGATGCTGCCCGGCCAACCGGTCGGCGGCGGCTTCTTCACGGTGAAGAACAACGGCCAGACGGATGACCGCCTGGTGTCGGTGACATCGCCCGCAGCAGGCGAGGTTCAGATCCACGAGATGGTGACGAAGGACAATGTCATGCGGATGCGCCAGCTGAATGAAGGTATCGCCATTGCCGCCGGCCAGACGCTCAAGCTCGAGCCCGGCAACCTGCATCTGATGTTCCAGAAGGTGAAGACGCCGTTCAAGCAGGGCGATACGGTGCCGGTGACGCTGACTTTCGAAAAGGCCGGGAAGGTCGAGCTGGTGCTGCAGGTGCTGTCGGCGCAGGGCAAATAAGCGCGTTCCGATCGAAACAGCAAAGCCCGCGGCTGTGATCGCAGCCGCGGGCTTTCATTTGGAAGGCGGTCGCCTCAGACGTCTTCGTAGGATTGCAGTGCCTGCCTGAGGCCGGCCTGTGGCTGGCGGTTGCCTTTGGCCATCAGGTCGAGCGCCACTTCCGTAGACTGGATAATGTTGGAGGGCTCCTCGACCTGATCGGGGCTATCGGCCTTCAATTGCCGGTCGGCAATGCGGCGGGCATCGCGGGCGGCGGTGCTTGTCGCGACGCGCTGGGGAATCCGCAGCGATTCGAAGGCAACGGCAGCGGTGTTGGCCGATATGGATAGGAGCTGGGTCATAGTGTCACGGTATCGGCATGATCTTGGCGCCATCATAAGAAAATCATTGGCATTTTACCGGATGGTAAGAATTCATTCCGTGACGATTGGAATCCTAGCGGAGTTGCGATAAATCCGGCTGATGATCCAGGCTCTCCTCGTCGCCGTCGGCGGCGCCATCGGTTCCCTTCTCAGATATTATGTCAGCCAGTGGTCTCTGCGGCTCATGGGCCCGGCCTTTCCCTGGGGCACGCTTGCCGTCAATATCGTCGGCTGTTTCGTTATCGGCGTCTTCGCCGAGCTGATCGCGCGCCGGTTCAACGCGTCGGTGGAATTGCGCCTGTTGCTGATCACCGGCTTTCTCGGCGGCTTCACCACCTTCTCGGCCTTCTCGCTGGATGCGATCTCGCTGTTCGAGCGCGGGGAGGCGGTGGCCGGCGGCGTCTACATCGTTGCCAGCGTCGGGCTTTCGATGGCAGCCGTCATGGCGGGCCTCGCCGTCATGCGCACTTGGGCCTGATTTCTTTTCCGGTTTCCGTTTTGCGTGAAAATGCTCTAAAGGCTGCGGCAAGAACGCCGGCTTGGCCCGTGCTGCAATTTCCGAAAGATTTTTTATGGCTGGCATAGAACATATCAAGGTTGAAGCCGACGAAGCGGGCATGCGGCTCGATCGCTGGTTCAAGGTGCATTTTCCCGGGCTCGGCTTCGGCCCGCTGCAGAAGCTCCTGCGCTCCGGCCAGGTGCGCGTCGACGGCGGCCGGGTCAAATCGGATGCGCGGGTGCAGCCCGGCCAGACGGTCCGGGTGCCGCCGCTGGATGTCGATGCGAAGAAGTCCGGGCCGATCGCCGGCAAGGATCTCAAGCATTCGTCGGATTTCGAGCTCCTGTCGCGCATGGTGCTGCATGAGGACGATAAGGTGATCGTGCTCAACAAGCCGCCCGGTATCGCGGTGCAGGGCGGCTCCGGTGTGGCCCGGCATATCGACCAGATGCTTGAGGCCTGGACCAGTCCGAAGGGCGAAAAGCCGCGGCTCGTTCACCGCCTCGACCGCGACACATCAGGTGTTCTGGTCATCGCCCGCACCCGCGGCGCCGCACAGAAGCTGACGGCCGCCTTCCGCGAGCGCGACACCAAGAAGACCTATTGGGCGCTGGTCAAGGGCGTGCCGCGCAAGCACGAGGACAAGATCTCGACCTGGCTCGTCAAGGAAGCGACAGCCGATGGCGACCGCATGCGCATCGCCAGACACGGCGAGGACGGCGCTGACCATGCGATTTCCTTCTACCGCGTGGTGGAGACGGCGGCTCAGAACCTCGCATGGCTTGAGATGGAGCCTTATACCGGCCGTACCCATCAGCTGCGTGTCCATGCCCTGCATATCGGTCACCCGATCATCGGCGACCCGAAATATTTCGACGACGATCCGAATTGGGATTTTCCGGGCGGCGTCCAGAAGAAGCTGCATCTGCACGCCCGCCACATCGACATCCCGCATCCATCGGGCGGCCGCCTGCGCGTCAGCGCGCCGCTGCCGCCGCATATGGTGCAGACCTGGAACCTGCTCGGCCTCGACCTTGCCGGCGCCGAAAGGGATAGCGAATGAAACTCGCTCTTTTCGATTGCGACGGCACGCTGGTCGACAGCGCCGGCCTGATCCACGAAACCATGCGCCGCACCTTCGGGAAATTCGGCAAGCCGGCACCTCGGTTTGAGGACACCAAGGCGATTATCGGCCTGTCGCTCGATATCGCGATCGCCCGCATGCAGGGCAGGCCGCATGTCGAGCAGGAAGATATCGAGATGACGGCGCATTACAAATCGCTGTTCTCGGTCGTGCGCCAGGATCTCGACTACCGGGAGCCGCTGTTTCCCGGCATTCGCGAGATGATCGACGTGATTACCGGGCGCGAGGATCTGCTGATCGGTGCGGTGACGGGCAAATCCAGACGCGGGCTGAACCTGGTGATGGAGACGCACGGCTTCGACCGCTATTTCACCGTGGCGCGCACCGCCGACGATTGCCCTTCCAAGCCGCATCCGGCCATGGTGACGGAATGCTGCGACGAAACCGGCATGAATGCCGCGGATGCCATTGTCATCGGCGATGCGATTTACGATATGCAGATGGCTAAGGCTGCCGGCGCCAAGGCGATCGGCGTTGCCTGGGGCTATGCCAGCGTGGATGAGCTGATCGCCAACGGCGCCGATGCGATCGCCTATCATCCAAACGAAATATTGCGCCATTTTTCCTGAGGTAATGCCATGCGCGATCTGCTGAACGATCTTTCCGAAGGCCTGAGCCATCCCGATCCGATCCGCCGGGCGCAGATCCAGATGAAGAAGCCGCTGCCGAAGCGGTTTTACACTGATGTCGCCATTGCCGGGCACGAGGGTGGTTTTGCGATCACGCTCGACGGCAAAATGGTGCGCACGCCGGCACGGGTGATTCTCGCGGTTCCCACGCAGGCGCTGGCGCGGCTTGTCGCCGCCGAATGGCAGGCGCAGGGTGAGGAGATCGATCCCATGACGATGCCCATGACGCGGCTCGTCAACACCGCGCTCGACGGCATTACCGGCAACACGCAGGCGATCCTTGAAGATATCCTGCGCTTTTCCTCAAGCGATCTTATCTGCTACCGCGCCGATGGGCCGGAACTGCTGGTCGAGCGCCAGGCCGAGCGCTGGGATCCGGTCATCGACTGGGCGGCGAACGATCTCGGCGCCCGCTTCATCCTCATCGAAGGCGTGATGCCGCGTGAGCAGCCGCGCGAGGCGACCGCCGCCTTCGCCGTCACGCTCGCCAGATATGATAACCCGATCGCGCTCGCAGCACTCCACACCGTCACCACGCTCACTGGTTCGGCGATCCTGGCGCTCGCCTTCGCCTGCGGCCGGGTGACGATGGAGGAAGCGTGGTCGCTTGCCCATCTCGACGAGGACTGGACGATCGAGCATTGGGGCAGCGACGAGGAAGCCGAGGAGCGGCGGGCCAAGCGCTTTGCCGACTTCAAGGCGGCGACGGACGTTTTTTTAGCCCTAAGCGCCTGAAACATATTGCCTTCCCCGCCATTATGACGAAATCTGCGACTCCAACGGGGTCGTGCGGGATTTTGCAATGAATTGGCTGAGGTCGTGTTTTTGCCGGGCCGCACTCGTCTGTGTCGCGCTTACGGCCTGCGTCAGCCTCACGGGCACGAAGCCGGCATCGCCGGTTTATGATGTGCGCAGCGCCGTCGTCGTCTCCGGCCCGAACATGCCGGCCGAGCTGCTTTCCGGCATCAACGACCGCGTCAACGCCGCGATCAATGCCACGGTGCGCGACACCGTGCTGCCGCGGGTGGTGCTGACGATCCGCGTCGTCGCCATCGAGAAGGGTCTCGGCTTCCAGAAGGACCGCAACATCGCCAAGGTCAGTATCGACGCAGCCTCGGTCGAGGACGGCTCGGTCATCGCCGTCAGCGCTTTCGACGTGACCAGCATCGCCGCCGATCCCAAGCTTGCCGACGAGATTTTGGCCGAGGACGTCGCAGCAAGAATACGCTCGGTTTTCTCGCTCAGCGGGCGTGGGCACTAAAGCATGATGCCGAAAAGTGTCAGCGGTTTTCGGGTGACATCACGCTCTAACTAATTAATTTGGAACAGGATTTAAGCCGACTGGCTTGAAATCATCCTGTTCTAAAGCATGTCGCGGCGATAACGACATGCTAGAAATAAAGGCGAGGGAGATCGCATGAAGGAAATTCTCGAAGAACTGGAACGGCGCCGCGGCGTCGCCCGCCTCGGCGGCGGCAAGGCGCGCATCGACGCCCAGCACAAGCGCGGCAAGCTGACGGCGCGCGAGCGCATCGACCTTTTCCTCGACGAAGGCTCCTTCGAGGAGTTCGACATGTTCGTCGAACATCGCTCCACCGATTTCGGCATGGACAAGAGCCGTGTTGCCGGCGACGGTGTCGTCACCGGCTGGGGCACGGTCAACGGCCGCACGGTATTCGTCTTCGCCAAGGATTTCACCGTCTTCGGCGGCTCGCTTTCGGAAGCGCATGCCGAGAAGATCATGAAGGTGCAGGACATGGCGCTGAAGAACCGCGCGCCGATCGTCGGCATCTACGATGCCGGCGGCGCCCGCATCCAGGAGGGCGTGGCGGCGCTTGGCGGTTACGCCGAAGTGTTCCAGCGCAATGTGCTCGCTTCCGGCGTCATCCCGCAGATCTCGGTGATCATGGGTCCCTGCGCCGGCGGCGACGTCTATTCGCCGGCCATGACCGATTTCATCTTTATGGTGCGCGATACCTCCTACATGTTCGTCACCGGACCGGATGTGGTGAAAACCGTCACCAACGAGACGGTGACGGCGGAAGAACTCGGCGGCGCCGTGGTCCACACGACGCGCTCTTCGATTGCCGACGGTGCCTATGAGAATGATGTGGAAACGCTGCTACAGGTGCGCCGGCTGATCGATTTCCTGCCGCTTTCGAATACCGCGCCGCTGCCCGAGATCGAATGTTACCAGTCGGTGACAGAAGTCGACATGTCGCTCGATACGCTGGTGCCGGCCAGCGCCAACAAGCCATACGATATCAAGGAGTTGATCCGGAAGGTGGCGGACGAGGGGGATTTCTTCGAGATCCAGGCAAGCTTTGCCGGCAATATCGTCTGCGGCTTCTGCCGCGTCGAAGGCTCCACCGTCGGTTTCGTCGCCAACCAGCCGATGGTGCTGGCCGGCGTGCTCGACAGCGACGCCTCGCGCAAGGCGGCGCGCTTCGTGCGCTTCTGCGACTGCTTCAGCATTCCGATCGTCACCTTCGTCGACGTACCGGGCTTCCTGCCGGGCACGGCGCAGGAATATGGCGGGCTGATCAAGCACGGCGCCAAGCTGCTCTTTGCCTATGCCGAAGCGACGGTGCCGAAGCTCACCGTCATCACCCGCAAGGCCTTCGGCGGCGCTTATGACGTGATGGCGTCGAAGCATCTGCGCGGTGATCTCAACTATGCCTGGCCGACGGCGCAGATCGCCGTGATGGGGGCCAAGGGCGCGGTCGAGATCATCTTCCGCAAGGATATCGCCGATCCGGAAAAGATCGCTGCCCATACGAAAATGTACGAGGACCGGTTCCTCTCGCCCTTCGTCGCCGCCGAGCGCGGTTATGTCGATGAGGTGATCATGCCGCATTCGACGCGGCGGCGGCTGGCGCGGGGGCTGAAGATGCTGCGCAACAAGGACCTCGCCAATCCGTGGAAGAAACACGACAACATTCCGCTCTGATATTCGAAAATGAATAAAGCTGCCGGCTCGGCTGTTTGCCTGCTGTCGAAAAAGTGAACGGCCGTCAGTGATCCGTGTGTTCAATCCCTGTCGGTGACGAGCTAACGCTCGCCAGTATTCTTTTAATGGAGAGGTTTTATGTCAACTTTCGAGCGTCTTGCTGCCTATCGCCCCTATGGGCTGGCCGCTCTCAGAATCATCACTGCGCTGCTGTTCATCGAACACGGCACGATGAAGCTTTTCGGCTTCCCGGCGTCGCAGATGTCCGGCTCGCTGCCGCCGCTGATGCTTTTCGCGGCTGTTCTCGAGCTTGTCGGCGGCATCCTCATTCTCATCGGCCTGCTGACGCGCCCCGTCGCCTTCCTGCTCGCCGGCGAAATGGCGGTTGCCTATTTCATGGCGCATGCTCCGAGCAGCTTCTTCCCGGCCGTCAACCAGGGCGATGCCGCGATCCTGTTCTGCTTCGTCTTCCTCTACCTGTTCTTCTCCGGTCCCGGCGCGTTCGCCGTCGATAATCGTAAGGCAGCCTGAGCCGAGAGCGGTTCAACTTTTCATGGAAGCGTAGAACCGCTCTAACCTTTTGTTTTGACGCAATTCCGGACGGAAAACCGCTTCGCACTTTTCCTGGAATTTGCTCTAGCTGCGGGGCGTTACGATGCCCCGCAGCATTTCCTTCGTCAGGCAGTGAGCTTGAGACCGGCGATGCCGCCGACGATCAGCATGATGCAGGCAAGACGGGAGACACTTGCCTCATCGCCAAGCAGCCAGATGCCGAGGAGCACGGTGCCAACCGTGCCGATGCCGGTCCAGACCGCATAGGCGGTGCCGATCGGCAGGTGCTTCACCGCCAGGCCGAGCAGCACGATGCTCACCACCATTGAAATGACGGTCAATGCGGTCGGCAGCGGCCGTGTGAACCCATCGGTGTATTTAAGGCCGATCGCCCAGCCGCATTCGAAAAGACCAGCGAGAAAAAGCAGAAACCAAGCCATACGACTCTCCTTGTTCAAGAGCGAGGCCGTCCCCGCGACGTTGCATCCTCAGGACGCCGCAGTCGTCTGCGATCGTGTCTATATGCGCGAGAGAACGGCTGTGTTCAAGGTGGGAATCCGCATGGCCGCTATGCCACCCGTTTCATGCCGCGCGGATCAGGGCTGCCCGCCAGCCTCCTTGGAAAGGCTCTTGGCGCGGCGGCAGAGGCGGTCGAAGGTTTCCAGGAAACGCGAACGGTCTTTCGGGCTGAAGGCGGCGTTGTAGCCCTTGCTCTCACCGGTTTCGCGCAAATGCGCGCCGAGATCGCGCATGGCGCTCGCCATGCCGATATTGGTCTCGTCGAAGACGCGGCCCGTGGGGCCGCTGACGAAGGCGCCGGTGGCGACACAGCGCACGGCGAGCGGCACGTCGGCGGTGACGACGACGTCGCCCGGACCGGCGTGCTCGGCGATCCAATTGTCGGCGGCGTCGAAGGCGTTGGAGACGATGACGTTATGGATCATCGGATCGCGCGATGGGCGCAGGCCGGAATTGGCGACGAAGGTGACTTCGAGGCCGAGTCGTTCGGCGACCTTCAGCACTTCCGGCTTTACCGGGCAGGCATCGGCATCGACGTAGATCATGACAATATACTCGCCGGCCGAATTGACACTTGGCGGACCATATCGAGATGGGGAATGCCGTCTTCCAGATATTCCCCGGATGCCACGATGAAACCGAAGGTTTCATAAAAGCGTCGCAGATGGGCCTGCGCCGACAGGGCGATGGGGCTTGCCGGATAAAGCCGCCCGCAAGCGGAGATCGCTTCGCTCATCAATGCATCGCCGAGACGCCGGCCGCGATGGGCCGGCGAGACGACGACGCGGCCGATCTTTGACGGATCCTGCAGCCCGCGCGGCTTCAGGATTCGCGCCGAAGCCAGGAGTTCGCCGTTCTCCAGCAGCCGTAGATGCAGGGCATCGATATCCTTGCCGTCGAGTTCGGGATAGGCACAGTTCTGCTCGACGACGAAGACATCGACACGCATCTTGAGCAGGTCGTAGAGCTCCCGCGGGGAGAGCTCGTGGAGGCCCTTGAGGTCGGCCGTGTAGGGAATCGAAGCCATTGATAAAACCACGCCAGGAATGCTCCCGCCGGAATGCGGGAGCTGTTAGGCTTTCCGTATATGTACGACAGAACGGCTGACTTCAAGAAAGGAAATGGTTGCTGCCGGATGCGGCCGGTTGCCTGCAGACCGGCTCGTCCTAGCGCAGGTATTGATTAAAGTTCAGGCCGTAGGCATAGGGATTTTGTCCTGGAGGCTGCTGTGGCTCGGTCGAGTAAACATACACTCGTCCAGATGCTTCAAATCCTACGTCCCGGCCAATCGTCACAACCATATCAGTGGCCTGTTCGCTGTCGATCGCCCAAGCCTGCATGGAGAAAAAAGCTGCTGAGCCGGCCGTCGTGCCGAAATCGACATTGGATGTGACGACCTCTCCGTCTGCAATGACGGCAAAATGACGGAAAGCCGTTTTCAGCTTTCCGTATCGCAACTTCAATCTCCAATTCTTCAGGAAATCCATGTGTGGTCAGTAGACCACCACGCCGCGGATGCTTTCACCCTTGTGCATCATGTCGAAGCCCTTGTTGATGTCGTCGAGCGGCATGGTGTGGGTGATCATCGGGTCGATCTGGATCTTGCCCTGCATGTACCAGTCGACGATCTTCGGCACGTCGGTGCGGCCGCGCGCGCCGCCGAAGGCGGTGCCCATCCAGTTGCGGCCGGTGACCAGTTGGAACGGACGGGTGGAGATCTCCTGACCGGCGCCGGCAACGCCGATGATGATCGATTTGCCCCAGCCGCGATRGGAGGCCTCAAGCGCCTGGCGCATCACCTTGGTGTTGCCGGTGCAGTCGAAGGTGTAGTCGGCRCCGCCGATCAGGTCGCCATTGCGCTTGGTCATGTTGACGAGGTGGGGGACGATGTCGTCGCCGACCTCCTTCGGATTGACGAAATGCGTCATGCCGAACTTCTCGCCCCATTCCTTGCGGTCATTGTTGATGTCGACGCCGATGATCATGTCGGCRCCGGCGAGCCTGAGGCCCTGCAGCACGTTGAGRCCRATGCCGCCAAGACCGAARACGATCGCCGTCGAACCGATCTCGACCTTGGCGGTGTTGATCACCGCGCCGATGCCGGTGGTGACGCCRCAGCCGATATAGCAGATCTTGTCGAAGGGGGCGTCGGGATTGACCTTGGCAAGGGCAATCTCCGGCAGCACGGTGWAATTGGCGAAGGTCGAGCAGCCCATGTAATGATGGATCTTGTCCTTGCCGATCGAGAAACGCGAGGTRCCRTCCGGCATCAGACCCTGGCCCTGGGTCGAGCGGATCGCGGTGCARAGATTGGTCTTGCGGGAAAGGCAGGAATAACATTCGCGGCATTCCGGCGTGTAGAGCGGAATGACGTGGTCGCCCTTCTTGACCGAGGTGACGCCGGGGCCGACATCGACGACGATGCCGGCGCCCTCATGGCCGAGGATGGCCGGAAACAGGCCTTCCGGATCGGCGCCCGACAGCGTGAAGTCGTCGGTGTGGCAGATGCCGGTCGCCTTGACCTCGACCAGCACTTCGCCGGCCCGCGGGCCTTCCAGCTGCACGGTCATCACTTCGAGCGGTTTTCCGGCCTGAACGGCTACGGCGGCGCGAACGTCCATTTTCACAATCTCCCTGACAATTTTATTGGGGCTGACCTTGGCATGGCTGGCAAGCCGCGCTCAAGCGAAAACGGCCCGGCGGTCTTTTGCTCTCAGGCGAATTCCATGATCACGGCATCGACCGCCAGGCTTTCGCCGGCCGCGGCATTGATCTTCGAAACGATGAGATCGCGGTCGGCGCGCAGCACGTTTTCCATCTTCATCGCCTCGACGATCGCCAGCGTCTCACCCGCCTTGACCTCCTGGCCCTCGGCGACTGCGATGGACACGACGAGGCCGGGCATCGGACAGAGCAGCAGCTTGGAGGTATCGGGCGGCAGCTTCACCGGCATCAGCCGTTCGAGTTCGGCATGACGCGGCGAAAAGACTTTGGCCGTCACCGAAAGCCCCTGCCAGTCGATGCGCAGCCCATTGAGCACGGGGCGGATCTGTGCGGTGATATCCCGGCCGCCGACCTTGCCGCTCCAGACGGGATCACCGGGTCTCCAATCGGTGACAACGCTGCTGTTTTCGCCCTCCATCGCCATCTCCATATCGAAAGGGATGGTGACGAGGCCGTCGAGCAATCGGACGGCGACATGGCTGTCGCCTGTTTTGACCACCCAGTGCTCGCGCAGGGCGCCCGAGGCGGCGCGCAAGCGATCGGCGAAACGCTCGCGCCGGTTCGCCTCGATCAGGCAGGCGGATAGCGCAATGGCAGCCAGCACAGCCTCTTCCGTCCTGTCCGGTTTCATCGGCGCGAAGCCGTCGGGATATTCCTCTGAAATGAAGCCCGTGGAAAGCCGGCCCTCGCGCCAGCGCGGATGTTTCATCAGCGCCGACAGGAACGGGACATTGTGCTCGATGCCATCGACGACGAAGCCGTCGAGCGCCCGGCCCATGGCCTCGATCGCCTCCAGCCGCGTCGGCGCCCAGGTGCAGAGTTTGGCGATCATCGGATCGTAATACATCGAGATCTCGGCGCCCTCGAAAACGCCGGTATCGTTGCGGACCACGACATTGCCGGTGCGGCCTTCGGCCGGCGGGCGGTAGCGCGTCAGGCGGCCGATCGAGGGCAGGAAGTTGCGGTAGGGGTCTTCTGCATAGAGCCGGCTTTCGATCGCCCAGCCGTCGAGCCTGATATCGTCCTGGGCGAGGGCAAGCGGCTCGCCCGCGGCGACACGGATCATCTGCTCGACGAGATCGATGCCGGTGACCAGTTCGGTGACGGGATGTTCGACCTGCAGGCGGGTGTTCATTTCGAGGAAATAGAAGTTGCGGTCGCGGTCGACGATGAATTCGACGGTGCCGGCGCTCTGGTAATCGACGGCTCTGGCCAGCGCCACCGATTGTTCGCCCATCGCCTTGCGGGTTTTTTCGTCGAGGAAGGGCGAGGGCGCCTCTTCCGCCACCTTCTGGTTCCGCCGCTGGATCGAGCATTCGCGTTCGCCGAGATAGACGACCTTGCCATGCGCATCGGCCAGCACCTGGATCTCGATGTGGCGCGGCTCGACGATGAATTTCTCGATGAAGACGCGGTTGTCGCCGAAGGAGCTCTTCGCCTCGGAGCGGGCGCGCTCGAAACCGTCGCGCACCTCCGCCTCATTCCAGGCGATGCGCATGCCCTTGCCGCCGCCGCCGGCCGATGCCTTGATCATGACGGGATAACCGATGCCGCCCGATATCACTTCCGCATGGGCGGCATCCTCGATGACGCCGAGATGGCCTGGCACGGTGGATACGCCGGCGGCATTGGCGAATTTTTTCGATTCGATCTTGTCGCCCATCGCCATGATGGCCTTCGGCTTCGGGCCGATGAAGACGATGCCCTGTTTTTCCAGCTCGGCGCAGAAGGAGGCGCGCTCGGACAGGAAGCCATAACCGGGATGCACCGCCTCGGCGCCGGTCGCCTTGCAGGCGGCGATGATCTTTTCGGCAACCAGGTAACTCTCTGAGGCGGCGGCAGGGCCGATATGCACGGCCTCGTCGGCCATCTCGACATGCAGCGCGTCCCGGTCCGCATCCGAATAGACCGCGACGGTCGAAATGCCCATGCGGCGCGCAGTCTTGATCACGCGGCAGGCGATTTCGCCGCGATTCGCGATCAGGATTTTCTTGAACATCGAGACTCCACCCAGAAATGCGTTCCGGAGTTTTACGCACAAAACACCGGAACGCACAATCATGCTTGAGGAGTGGCAGGCTTGAGGAGCTTCAGGCGACGGCCGCTTCCGAGACGGGTTCCTCGTCGACGATGCGCAGCCAGCGGCTGCGCCGCGGCTCGGCATAGTCGCGCAGCTCGGCGGCGGCCATGATGCCGGCCCAATGCGGGTGATTGGCGCCGGGCAGCGTCGCCTGATCGATCTGCTGGAGCACGCCGTATTCGACCGCGGAGACGGGGATGACACCGCCTTCAGCGACGCTTCTGAAGATGCGCATGGCGAAATCGACATCCTGGCGGGTAATGCCCCGGCGATCGACGGCGCGCGACAGCTTGTAGCCACCGATATTGTCGGTGATCGCCAGGCGTAGCTGATCCAGTGCCAGCGCTCGCAATTCACCCGGGACATCGGCCGAAAGCTCCATCACATGGAGAATGAGCTCGAGTTCCAGCGCCGAGTTGACGACACCATCGGTCGTGAACATGCGCATGATCCAGGCGACGTTGATTTCGTCGAGCGAGCCTTGCGGATAGGTGTAATGGACGATGAAGCCGGCGAGTTGCTCGACGAAGAAGATGTTCCAGGCGGCGCATTTTTCAGGGCAGGAATTGTTGAGCGCCAACATCGCCACGACATCGTCGGATGTCCGGATTCCCTCCGGGAAAGCATGTTTGCGCAACAGGACTATATCTTCGGCTGTCAGCCGATGCTTGCCGGCCACCACACAGGCCGGGAAAGCGAGACGGAATTCGCTCATGTTTTAGCTCCAGGCTTCATCATGAAGCCGGGTACAGTTTTACCGTCTGCGAATTGACGATCCCTCAAGAAGCGGAGTTAATCCAATCTTCCCGGGATCAGGAGGATTTTAGCGATCGTGCCTGCAGCCGCTCGCGCCAGATGATGAACAGGCCCGATGCGACGATGATGAAGATGCCGACCCATTTGGAAAAGTTCGGGAAATCGTTGAACAGCGCATAGCCAAGAACGGTCGCCGAGATGATCTCGAAATATTGGAACGGCGCAAGCAGCGACAGCGGCGCGAGCCGAAAAGCCCGGACGATCAGCATATGCGCATATCCGGAGATCGAACCCAGCGCGAGAAGCAGGACAAGACCAAGGCCGGAGCCGGGCAGGGAGACGGCGAAATCGGCATTGCCGGAACCGCTGCCGACGAGAAGGGCGGCGGCCATGAAAACCGTTCCGCCGATGCCGGCCATCGTCTGCATGGTCAGCGGCGAATCGGCCTCGCCGATGGCGCGGTTGAGGAAAAGATAGAGTGAGAACAGAAAGGCGCAGGCGACCGGCAGCAGCGCCTTTAGGCCGAATATTTCGTAACTCGGCTGAATGACGATCATCGCGCCGCCGAAACCGACGACGATCGCCATCCAGCGCCGCCAACCGACCTTCTCCCCGAGGAACAGCGCCGACATGGCCGTCAGCATGAAGGGCTCGACGAAATAGATGGCGAAGACGTCGGCAAGCGGCATGTATTTGACGGCAACGAAAAAAAGCAGGCTGGCGGCGCCATGCAGCACGCCGCGCAGCAGGTTCATCCATGGCCGCTTGGCCGAAAGCGCCTTCAGTCCGAAAAGGCCGAGGAGAATCGGCAGGGTGCAGGCGATCTGGAAGAAGAATCGGTAGAAGGTTACCTGACCCGGCGACATCGCCTCGAAAGTCGCCATATATTTGGCGATGGCATCCATGGTCGGCAGGATCAGCATGGCGCCGGACATGATCGCCATGCCCTGCAGGGAGTTTTGATGGGCTGGATGCTCTGACATGGCGGCCGATTCGTGACGGGGATGACGCCATCAACCATGCGACGGCCGGCCGATCAAGCCGAGCAACCGCAAATAGCGTCGAGGAAAAATCGAAATCGTCGCTTCGAAAGCGTTTCCCTGAAGGGAGATGGTGCGGTCGAGAAGACTCGAACTTCCACGGGTTGCCCCACAGCGACCTCAACGCTGCGCGTCTACCAATTCCGCCACGACCGCATCGTGGTAGGTGCCGATTTGCGTCGGCGGGGCAGCATGTAGCAAAAGGATTTGGGGTGCACAAGGGCGATGTGACAGTTTTTTTCAAAACCGGTCACAGCATTTGAATTGGCCCTGAAACGGGTCCATATAGGTCTCCTGCCGCCCCTTTTTATCAGGCATTTCGGGGAGAGCGGCAAGGAATGGCCATGCTGCGCACCGATCTCGAATTCTCCATGCTCCCGAATCCCGGTACCCGCCCGGTGCGCTGGCGCATCGCCGACGGCCTCGTTGCCTATGAGGAGGCGGTGGAGACGATGGAGCGCGAGGTGGCGGTGATATCAGACGGCGGCGACGAGCTCGTCTGGCTCGTCGAACATCCGCCGCTCTATACCGCCGGTACCAGCGCCAATGCCGGGGATCTCGTCCAGCCTGACCGTTTCCCGGTCTTTGCGACGGGGCGCGGCGGTGAATATACCTATCATGGACCCGGCCAGCGCGTCGCCTATGTCATGCTCGACCTGAAACGCAGGCGCCAGGACGTGCGCGCCTTCGTCGCCGCCCTCGAGGACGTCGTCATCCGCACGCTCGACATGATGAATGTGCGTGGCGAGCGGCGTGAAGATCGCGTCGGCGTCTGGGTGCGGCGGCCGGAAAAGCCATTGCTTGCCGATGGAACGATGGCCGAGGACAAAATCGCCGCCCTCGGCATCAGGCTGCGGAAATGGGTGACCTTCCACGGACTGTCGCTCAACGTCGATCCCGATCTCGATCATTTCGGCGGCATCGTGCCCTGCGGGATCTCGGCCTATGGCGTGACCAGCCTGGTCGATCTCGGCTTGCCGGTGATGATGGCCGATGTCGATATCCGGCTGCGCACCGCCTTTGAGGCGGTTTTCGGTGAAACGGTGCGCGAAAGCTGACGCCGATCCGGCCTGTCATTGCTGCGGCGCTCTGCAGTCAGAATCGGCAAAGCAACAACCGCCGCTCCCTCAGATATGAGCGAACGCCTTAACCCATAATTATCGACAACGCAGATATAGCTTGCAACATCTTATGATGTGGAAGTCTTGCGGAATATGAAAAAAAAAGCAGCGGCAAACTGGTCGTTTCTCGATATCCATTTCGTTCTGGATATCGTCGAAAAGGTCCTGATCTGCTATTTATTCGTTGCGATCGTCATGCGTATCTTGCCCCAGATGCAGGGCAACAGGGCGATCATCGATGGCCTGCTGATCGTTTCGGAAGGAGCCGCCGCCTTTCTGATCCTGACCCGCCGACCGACGAGGAATGCGTCCCTACGGGTCTATGACTGGACTGTCACCGCCATCGGCACGCTCTTCCCACTGCTCGTCTCGCCAACGACGTTGGAGCCGCTTGTACCGCTTTGGCTCTGTGGAGTAGTGATGTGCCTCGGCTTCATCCTGCAAATATCGGCAAAGCTGGTATTGCGGCGAAGCTTCGGTCTGGTGCCGGCCAATCGTGGCGTCAAGATCGGCGGCCCCTACAGGTTTGTCCGCCACCCGATGTATGCGGGCTATTTGATGACGCATGTCAGCTTTTTCCTGGCCAATCCGGCGATCTTGAATTTCGCCATTTATGCGACGGCTCTTGCCGCGCAATGTCTGCGCCTTCTGGCGGAGGAACGTCTGCTCAAAGAGGATCCCGCCTATACCGCCTTCATGGCCAGGACCCGTTACCGGCTCGTTCCATTCGTGTTCTGAGGTAATGGAAGCGGATTAACAGGAAGGGGCCGATTTTCCGGCCCCTTCTCGTTGGATCAATGCGTGGCGCGGCACGCTTCGGTACGGGAGGCGCCGCTGTCGGCACCCTTGGTGTGAGAGCCCTTCGGGCCAATCATGCTATGGCATGGGGGCAGGGGAGCGATGCTCGCCGTGGCGGTCTTGTCGACGGCAGGGGCGGCCATGGCGCTCGGGGCGAAGCCGTCGCTGTCGTTGGTGTAGTCGCTGGAATAGGCCGGGGCCTTACGGTTCGTGTAGTGAACAGGGGCGGGTTTGGCCATCGGGCTCGGTGAGAAGCCGTCGCTATCGTTGGTATAGTCGTCCGAATAGGTCGGCTGGGCGAAGGCGGCGCCTGCAAGGCTGACGGCGAACAGGGACGCGGCAAGGGCAAATTTGATGCGCATGGGTTTATCTCCTCAATCTGCTGTTGAATTTCACAACATAAAACCAACCCCTGGCGCATCCAAGTTCGCGCCGCAATTCAGGCAATTTTGTGATGGAACGGCGGCGCAGCCGCGACCTTTTGTCCAAATGAAATCACAGTGTTGTCACCGAAATTGACGTTCGCGTTACGCCAGCCGCCTAAGCAAAATCATAAAATACCGTATCGCCGAACACACATTGCGATGCAATCTGTAATTGTTAACTTTTGGTAATGTTGCAAAGGACAGACCGCGGCGACGGAAGGCATTGCCGCCCTCCGCCGACTATCGTTTCTGATGCCTGATCAGTCTTCGTTCGGGATATGCGCGTCGACGCCGGTCAGCTGCAGTCTGTTGCGGACATGGCGGACGCCGTCGACCGAAAGCGCACTGAGTTCGACCTTGCGGGCAATGCCGATCGTCTCCACCGAACCTTCCAGGGTGATGACGTGTCCGTCTGCATGAACCTCGATGCTGTTGATGTCGACCTCGGGAATAGCTTCGAGATGATCGTTCACCCGTGCTTCGAGTTCGTCGCTTTCATCGCGGTCGATGGTGTCGGCCCGCAGCGAGTCCTTCAGACGGTTCTCATTGCCGTCTTCATCCGTGCCGTCGATCCGGAAGCCTCTGTTGGGGTCGCTGTCGAAATTCGCGGCCGTCTCGCCATAGGGGCGGTTGGCCGGGTCGGCGCCGGTGCCGTCGGCGTACGGCCAGCCGTCGTCGAGATTGCGTTCCTCGAGGTCGCGATAATCTTCTTCACGGGAAAGCTCTGCCTTTTCATCAAAAGGCTTGGGACCTTCGCGTGAAATCGGGGGCTTGTCACCGATCCTTGCCATTGCAGTCGCTCCTTTTTGCGGGAAATCGCTGGGTTTCTTTGCGGGAAACGCCGGCAATGGCGAATGGTTCGGCGCGGGAGGCCGATTTGTCGGCCCTGATCGTCAGGCTTGCACTTTCTCCCATTTTTTGACGAGACGGTCGCGTTTCAGCCGCGAGAGGCGCTGCAGCCAGAAAATGCCGTCGAGCTGGTCGACCTCGTGCTGGATGCAGATGGCGAGAAAATCTTCGGCGACGTCCTCGTGCATGTTGCCCTCGGCGTCCTGATAGCGGAAGCGGATCGAGCGCGGGCGCGTGATCTCGTCGGTTGCTCCCGGCATCGAGACGCTGCCTTCGGCATGGGTCATCGTCTCCTTCGAGAACCAGGTGACCTCCGGGTTGACGTAGAGCCGCACGCCGTCGGTCTTGTCGAGTTCCAGCACCGTCACACGGCTAAAGACGCCGATATGAGCGGCGGTGATGCCGACGCCGGGAGCGGCGCGCATCGTCGCCAGCAGGTCGTCGGCAAGCCCGGCAAGCGACGAATCGAAGACTGTCACCGGCGCGCAGACGGTCTTCAGACCAGGATGCGGATAGCGCAGGATCGGGCGAATTGGCATGGGGCGGTGTTCCTCGGCTCGGATGCATGGCGAAACTATCGCCGGCCGCGGGCATTGTCATCAAGAGGCAGGTTTGCGGCTTTACGGCAGGGATGCTTTGGGCTAGCAGGAACCATGAATTCCGACCGCGGGAACCTCGCGCGGGGATTTGCTTATCTGCTTGTTGACAATATGTTTTCCGCCGACATTCGCGAATGTGGCGCTGTAGTCGTTGAAATTCGAACCAGATGCGAGGGCGGCAGATGACGACGACCGATGGGGAAGACCGCATCCGCAGGCGTCCCGACGACGAGGGAGCCGATATCTACGACGAGGACGGCAATGTCCGCAGCGATTTCCTGGCGCTGGTCGGCGCCGCGATCGCCGACCGCGACACGCTGTTCCTGCGCCAGAACGTTGCCCGCCTGCATGAATCCGAAATAGGCGACCTGCTGGAAGCGATCCAGCCGGATCAGCGCCTGGCGCTGGTGCGCCTGCTCGGCGACGATTTCGACATGACGGCGCTGACCGAAGTCGACGAGGCGATCCGCCGCGAGATCGTCGACCAGATGCCGAACGAGCAGATTGCCGCCGCGATCGGCGATCTCGATTCGGACGACGCCGTCTACATTCTCGAAGATCTCGACAAGGAAGACCGGGAAGAAATCCTGGCGCAACTGCCGTTTACCGAGCGGGTGCGGCTGCGCCGGGCGCTCGACTATCCCGAAAGCTCGGCCGGTCGCCGCATGCAGACGGAATTCGTCGCCGTGCCGCCATTCTGGACTGTGGGACAGACGATTGATTACATGCGCGACGAGGAGGATCTTCCCTATTCCTTCTCGCAGATCTTCGTCATCGATCCGACCTTCAAGCTGCTCGGCGCCGTGGATCTCGACCAGATCCTGCGCACCAAACGGCAGACGAAGATCGAGCAGATCATGCGCGAGACCAACCATCCGGTGCCGGCCGAGATGGACCAGGAGGAGGCCGCCCAGCTCTTCGAGCAGTACGACCTTCTCTCGGCCGCCGTCGTCGACGAGAACGGCCGGCTGGTCGGCGTGCTGACCATCGACGACGTCGTCGACGTCATCCACGAGGAGGCGGACGAGGACATCAAGCGCCTTGGCGGCGTCGGTGACGAAGAGCTGTCGGACAATGTGCTGTCGACGGCGCGCTCGCGTTTCCTCTGGCTTCTGATCAATCTCGCCACGGCAATGCTGTCGGCCAGCGTCATCGGCCTGTTCGACGCCTCGATCGAGAAAATGATCGCCCTTGCGGTGCTGATGCCGATCGTCGCCTCGATGGGCGGCAATGCCGGCACGCAGACGATGACGGTGACGGTGCGGGCGCTCGCCACCCGCGATCTCGACATCTACAATGCCGGCCGCATCATCCGCAGGGAGGCGGGTGTCGGCATCCTCAACGGCATCGTCTTCGCGACGATCATGGGCTTGATCGCCGGCACCTGGTTCCACGACTATCAGCTCGGCGGGGTGATCGCGGCGGCGATGATCATCAATCTGATGGCAGCGGCCCTTGCCGGCATCCTGCTGCCGCTGCTGCTCGACAAGGTGGGCGCCGACCCGGCGATCGCCTCGTCGGTCTTCGTGACGACGGTGACCGACTGTACCGGCTTCTTCGCTTTTCTCGGCATCGCCACATGGTGGTTCGGCATTTGACCGGCCGTCAAAATTGACTATTACGTAAAAGTCAATATTATTGCCGGTTCATGACGGGGAACACATGCTGGTGAACAAGTTTTATAGCATAACGGAGTTGACGCGCGAATTCGGTGTCTCGACGCGCACGCTCCGCTTCTACGAGGACGAGGGACTGATCCATCCGGAACGGCGAGGGCGCACCCGTCTCTTCCGCCAGGCCGACCGACGGCTTATCGCGGAAATCCTGCGCGGCCGGCGCATCGGCTTCACCATTGCGGAAATCCGCGAGATCATCCAGGTCTACAAGGAGCCGCCGGGCGAACTCGGTCAGTTGAAGCTGCTGATGAAGCGCGTCGACGAGAAGCGCGATGACCTGCGTCAGAAGCGCAAGGATATCGACGACACGCTGGTGGAACTCGACAATATCGAAGAGGCCTGCCTCGGCCGCCTCGCCGAAATCGGCGTCACCACCTGATCATTGCTGCGGCTGTGGCGCAGGCTCGACCTCGGCGCTGCATTCGCCGGCGATCATCTGGATCCGCTCATCCTTCTCGACGTCGATCTCGTTCGCCTGCAGCGGAGTCAACAGGCTTTGGGCCTGCAATTTCTCCAGCGTACACTGGCAAAAGCTGCTGCAAAGCGCTTCGCCCTGTTGCATGACGCAAGTGGAGTTGCATTGCTTTAGGTAAGTTTCGGCCGGATCCGGCTTCGGCGGCGGGACGAGAAGGGAAAGCCCGTAAGCGATGCCGATCAGCACCGGCTGGTGAACAAGGTAGAAGGCAAGGCTGTGGCGGCCGAGCTTTGCCGGCCACCAGGAACCGGTGCCGATAGCGGCAAGCCGATGCAGCAGCCTGGTTCTGATGGCGATCGAGGCAAAACTCAATCCCGCGAAAAACGGCGCTGCCCAGGGAAATAGCGGCACATAATCATTCGACCGTTCCGGCATCGCGGCCAGCCCGATCCAGGCCAGATATCTCGGATCGAAGAAGGATGACCGCAGCAGGCCGGGCGTGCCGAAATTGTCGGTAAGCCAGGCGGCAAGGAGCGCCAGCGTGGCGATCAGCGTGAAGGCGAGCGGCAGCCTCAAAAAGACGATGCCGATCAGCGTCAGCACCGCGATGCAATGCAGGATGCCGAAATAGATCCACTCGTTCGGCATGGCGATGCGCGTCGCGATCGAGATCGCAGCGGCCGCTGCGGCAATCATGCCGAAACGCTTCCAGAAGGACGGCCAGCGGATCTCCGGCTTGCTCGACAGCACCAGGCTGATGCCGACGATGAAGAGAAAGGTCGTGGCGATCGCCCGGGCATAGATCTTCAGCCAGCCTGTCTCGGCCGTACCCGGCGCGAGATAACCCATGAACTCCATATCCCAGCTGAAATGGTAACTCGCCATGGCGATCAGCGCGACACCGCGCGCCGTGTCCAACAGGCCGATGCGCGGCGGTCTTGCCGCCGCATCGGTTTCGATTGCAGGCAATGTCATCACAGTCCCTCGGGCAAATCACGTCCGTCGCTCGACGGCATGTCGCGGCGGAGAGCGGAAAGGTGGAGATTCGATGGCGGACCGGCATCCATGATCGCCAGCCGCGCCTGCGAAAAGAACTGCCGCCGCGCCAGCACGAAGATGACGATCGCTGTCGTCGTCATGAAGACATAGGGGTTGATGAACCAGCCGAGATAGCCGATCGACAGGAAGATCGCCCTGAGGCCCTCGTTGAAATTGCTGCCGGCAATGACATTCATGCGGATGACGCGTTCGGCTGCCCGCTCGGCGGCGATGATGTCGCCCTCGGCGTCGCGCAGCATCGGGATCGAGCCGAACAGGATGGTGCAGTAGTTGAACAGCCGATAGGACCAGCCGAATTTGAAGAAGGCATAACCGAAAAGGGCCGCCAGTCCGCCGACCTTCATCTCGAAGGCGCCGTGGCCGCCATGGAAGACGAAGGGCAGGTCGGCGAAGACGGCATCGACCTTTTCGGTTGCGCCCAGCAAGGCGAAGCAACTGCCGATCGCGAAGATCGACGTCGAGGCGAAGAAGGCGGTGCCGTTCTGCAGGCCGGCCATGATCTGCGTGTCGATCATCTTCAGGTCGCGGCGCAGCGAATTGTAGATCCACTCGCGCCGCCGCTCGGTCATCGCATGGGTGAGGCTTGTGCGACCGAAAAAGGTGCGGCCCTTCAGCAGCCAGGAATAGCCCATCCAGACACAGGCAAAGAAGGCCAGAGCGATATAGTCCGCCGTCGTCATCAGTGATTCAGTCTCCGCATGAAGTGCGGCCACCTTACATATGCATCGAAATGCTGCAATGACTCCGACGAGTACCTTGACATATCACTCGGATCTGTATGTAAGTCGCTAACGCACTAACGAAAGGATGGACCTTGCCTACCAGTACTCGCTTCGTCGTGGCCGTCCATACTCTCGCGATCTTGGCGATCAACGAGGGACGGCCCGTGCGTTCGGAGGATCTGGCGTTCAGTGCGAATACAAATCCGACCGTTATCAGGTCTTTGTTGTCGGGGCTGGCCGATGCAGGTTTCACCACCGCGCAGCTCGGCGCTGGCGGTGGGGCATTGCTGGCTCGCAAGCCGTCCCACATTGCGTTGTTGGATGTTTATCGCGCGGTCGAGGACAGCGAATTGTTTTCCATGCATCGCTCGCCACCAAACAGCGTCTGCGTGGTTGGGCGAAACATCCAAAACGTGCTGCGTCCAACCTTGGATAAGGCGCAAGCCGCTCTCGAAGCAGAGTTGGCATGCGTGACAGTGGCGGACATAGCAGCGGAAATTGCGCAACGAGGTGATTTCAGAATCCCTAGTTAATTTATTCGCGAAAATTGTAATTGTGTCAATGACACACATTTTTGAAAGGAAGTAACTATGACTATCTCTATCATCGGGTCGGGCGCCATCGGGTCGGTTCTAGCGCGGCGTTTCGCCGCCAACGGAATTGACGTGGCGATCACCAACAGCCGCGGCGCATCCTCGTTGCGGGAACTGGCCCGAAAGCTTGGTCCTCATGTCCGGGCTGTCGATTTGCCGGAAGCATTGCAGGCCGACACTATCATCTTAGCCGTCCTGTACACGACAGTGCCCGAGCTTGCGGACAAGATCGACTGGTCCGGCCGCACGGTGATCGATGCGACCAACGCAATCGACTTCAGTGATTTCAGTCCAACAGAGCTAAACGGTAAACTTTCATCGGACATCGTAGCCGAGATTTTGCCAGGTGCGCGCGTCGTGAAGGCCTTTAACACTCTACCTGCCGCGACCCTCGCTGAAGATCCGGGCGAGGCGGAAGGCCGAAGGGTTATCTTCGTGTCCGGCGATGATGCCGAGGCACGAAAGTCGGTCGCTGCCCTTGTCAGCCGACTTGGCTACGCGGCAATCGATCTTGGCCGAATTCAGGAAGGCGGGCGGCTACAGCAGTTCGGTGAAAGCCTGCAGGGCCTGAACCTCATCCTCAAACGCTGATAAGCATTGAGGCAACATCAGGAGCCGGGCGACTTCTGCAGCCGGCTCCTATTTTTATCGACGAACTGGCGCCTATCGGCTTCAGATCCATAACGGAAAACATCAATACGACTATCTCCGGAGGTAATGGTTGAAGAGACAATGGCGATAAGCCGTGGTCTTGCAAACGAGGTTCGATCCTTAAAGCAACTGCTTGCCGAATTTAAGCTGAACAGTGATGCGCCATGCTTTGGAGCACGGCATTTGAGGGAATGGTGATGAGCGAAGTATTTAATGAAGAACTGGCCGCTGTTGAAGCGACCGCTGTTTCCTACTTGACCGCGTTCAATCGCGCCGACGTCGCCGCCGTCACAGCGACATACGCCGATGACGGCGTATTGATGGCTCCCGGCAGGCCGGCGGCAGTGGGCAAGGACAGGCTCGCCATGGTCTATCCCGGCGTCTTCGAGAAAGTCGGATTCGACATGACCTATGAAATCAAGGAGGTCGTGCAAACCAGCGCCGACTGGGCTTTCGTCCGGAGCGCCACCAAGGGCACCGAGACCATCAAGGCGACCGGCGATGTCACGCCCGCGACATACGAGGAGCTGTTCCTACTACGCAAATCGGCTAGTGGAGCGTGGCAGATTGCGCGATATTGCACTACAAAGACTAGTCCTACAGCCTGAGCAGCGCGCTGACACGGCGATGACATAGGTGGAATTGAAGTTGTTTGGATGGAGTAGGTTAGTGCGGATTGGCCTGAAGCCTTTGTCCAATCTGACTGGTCTTCGATGGACTGACGTTTTGAGCAATGCAAACGAACAGGAGACCGTTTTCGTGGCAGCGGACATGACTTGTCATCGAGAATGGGGGTGTCAAGAGGTAGAGGGGCAGTGGAGTCGAATCGGCACCACGCCTTGCGTAGCTGCTGGTTCAGTGGAAGAGTGTTAGACGCGGCTTAGGCGTTCTTACGGATGTATCGTTCTGCTGTTCAAGGGGAATGTCGCACCGGCTGCATGCGATGTCGGTGACCCGCACGGATTGAAAACCGGCGTCGCTTAAGCTTGCATCCTCGTAATCAGAAGGCACATTCATGTTTCTCTCGGTATTCGATGTCTTCAAGATCGGTGTCGGGCCGTCGAGCTCGCACACGATGGGTCCGATGTCGGCCGCCAACCGGTTTCTCGCGCTGATTCTGTCGGACGAATGGCCGCGCCCGTCCACGGGTGCGCAGGTCGTCGCGATCAAGGTCAGCCTGCACGGCTCGCTCGCCCATACCGGCATCGGCCACGGCACGGGCAGGGCCGTTATTCTCGGCCTGATGGGCGAGGCGCCCGACAGCGTCGATCCCGACAGGATGGACGGCATCATCGATACGGTCGAACGTACCGGCCGCATCACGCCCGAGGGACATCCCGCCTATCAGTTCCAGCCGAAGACTGATCTGATCTTCGACAAGAAGCAGCCGCTGCCAGGCCATGCCAACGGCATGGTCTTTTCCGCCTTTGACCGGGACGGCCGGCTGCTCATCAAGCGCGTCTATTATTCGGTCGGCGGTGGCTTCGTCGTCACCGACACCGAGCTGGAACAGATGCGGGCGAAGAAGAATGCGGCCGGCGGCACGCGCGTGCCCTATCCCTTCGCGACCGCCAGGCAGATGCTCGACATGGCGGAGCGCTCCGGGCTGTCGATCGCCCAGATGAAGCGGGCGAACGAGGAGAGCCAGCGCTCGCGCGAGGAGCTCGATCAGGGGCTCGACCGCATCTGGGAGGCGATGCGCTCCTGTATCGAGCGCGGCCTCAAGGTCGAGGGCATCATGCCGGGCGGCCTCAATGTCAAGCGCCGCGCCCGCCGGATTCACGACAAGCTGGAAGAGGAGTGGCGCAGCAACCGCGTCAACCCGCTGCTCGCCAACGACTGGCTGAGCGTCTATGCGATGGCCGTCAATGAGGAGAATGCCGCCGGCGGGCGCGTCGTCACGGCGCCGACCAACGGGGCGGCCGGGGTGATTCCGGCGACGATCCGCTATTACGAGCATTTCCACGAAGACTGGGACCAGGACGGCATCCGCGATTATCTGCTGACGGCCGCGGCGATCGGCGGCATCATCAAGCACAATGCCTCGATCTCGGGCGCCGAAGTCGGCTGTCAGGGCGAGGTCGGCTCGGCCGCGGCGATGGCGGCCGCAGGCCTTGCCGCCGTCATGGGCGGTACGGCGGAGCAGATCGAAAACGCCGCCGAGATCGCGCTCGAACATCATCTCGGTATGACCTGCGATCCGGTCGCCGGCCTCGTGCAGGTTCCCTGCATCGAGCGCAACGCGCTCGGCGCCGTCAAGGCGGTCACTGCGGCATCCCTGGCGGTCAAGGGCGACGGCCAGCATTTCGTGCCGCTCGATGCCTGTATCGAGACGATGCGCCAGACCGGCCACGACATGAGCGAGAAATACAAGGAAACCTCCACGGGCGGCCTTGCCGTCAATGTCGTCGAATGCTGACTTTGTGGACGCGCCCTTAGAGCGGATCAGCGCTTTACCGCTTCGCGCTTCTCCTGGAATGCTTTAGATGCTTGACGCCTGCCGCCAAAAGGATTTCAACGGCGGCATGGCATTGCATCTCATCAAACTCTGTGTTGGCGCCGACTCGATAGACGATCTGCGCGAATGGGTGGCGGAACGCTCGCTCAGCGCCATCGCCGCCGGGCTCGAGCCGCATTCGGTGCACACGACGCGCATGGTGCCGAAGCGCATGGAGGAGCTGCTCGATGGCGGCTCGCTCTATTGGGTGATCAAGGGGCAGGTGCAGGCGCGGCAGAAGCTGCTCGGCATCGAGACCTTCACCGACGGCGAGGGCATCTCGCGTTGCCGCCTGATGCTCGGCCCGGAGGTCATCGAGACGGCCGTGCAGCCGAAGCGTCCCTTCCAGGGCTGGCGTTATTACACAGAGGACGACGTGCCGCGCGACCTGATGAGCCTTGGCGCCGGCATCGTCGAAATGCCCGCGGACCTTCGCCGCGAGCTGACGGATCTTGGCCTGCTTTAACCTCTACCGCCCCAAAACGCGTTCGGTTCCGGGCGGCGGCACCAAGCTTCAGCGCAGGCGCAGCTGCACCGGCGCGCTGCCGTCAGGCGAGGTTACATGCAGATGGATGCGGGCTTCGGGCTGGGAATAGCGCCAGGCGCGGGCACCATGGCAAAGCAGCAGGTTGATGAGGTCGCGGGTCTTCGGAGACTTCGCCTTCGGCCGCTGCAGGCCGATCTCGGCCAGCCGCATCGCCGCCTCGTGCAACGGATGCAGCGACGAACGCCCCTTGGCCGCCATGCGGCGGTCTGAAGGCATTCCCGGAACATTCTCATTGATCGCCATTGTTTTCCCCGTACGCCATACTGATCGAGTTCAAGAACGATGGCCGGAAACGCAAACACCGATTCCGGCCGTTACCGATGCCGCCGGCCATCTTGCAGGCAGCACCGAATAGCTCATTGGGCAGCCGCCCAGCACTTGATACCGGCCTTCTTCAAGGCCTTGCAGGCATTGACAGCATCGCGCTGGTCGTCGAAACCGCCGAAGCGGGCGCGGTAAAGCTGGTCACCGCCGGCCGCATAGGCGACGGCGAAGGGCTTTGCCGAGGCCAGCGCCTTGCCGCCCTTGGTCTTGGCGCTCTCCAGAAGATCCATCGCCATCTGCCGGCTCGGCGAGACGCCGACCTGCACGACCCAGCCGCTCGGGCCATTGTCGGTTGAAGCGGCGCTGGCCGGGGCAGGGGTGGTCGAAGCAGTGGTGACGTTGTCGACCGCCGTATCGGCCTGTTCCGGCCGCATGGAAGCGGGTGCCGGCTTCGGCGCGGAGAGCGATGCCTGCTGCTTGAAGGTCGTGGTCTTGACCTTGGTCGGCGCCGGCATCGGCTGGGCTACCAGCGGATTGTCGGATTTCGGCTGAGCGGTCTCGGCATAGGCGACCTCGGTCTCGGCAGCCTGATAGCGCGCATCCGGCAGCGGGCCCTTATGCGGCAGGCTGAGATCGGCAGCGGCTGCGGAAACCGGCGGCTGTGCTGCGGTGATCGTCTTTGCCACTTGCGGCTGGACCTTCTGCGGCATGACCGGAGCAGGCGTCACGATCATCTCAGGGGCAGGGGCCGCCTGGGCGATCAGTGCCGACGATCCGCCGCGGCTCGATGCCTTCGGCAGGTAGGTGGCGATCAGGTTGCGCATCTGGGCGTCGCGGGCGGGTGTCGAGGCGCCGCCGAGCACGACACCGACGATCGACTTGCCGTCCACCTGCACCGAGCTCACCAGATTGAAGCCGGCGGCGCGGGTATATCCGGTCTTGATGCCGTCGACGCCTCGCACCGAACCGACCAGGCGGTTGTGGCTGCGGATCGTGCGGGTGCCGAACTTGAAGGCACGGGTGGAGAAATAGCCGTAATATTGCGGGAAATGCTGGCGAAGGGCGATGCCGAGACGGGCCTGATCGCGCGCCGTCGTCATCTGCGCCGTGTTCGGCAGGCCGTTGGCATTGCGATAGGTGGTGCGCGTCATGCCGAGCGCATGCGCCTTGGCGGTCATCAGCTGGGCAAAGCGATCCTCGCTGCCGCCGCCGAGCATTTCACCGAGCGCGGTTGCCGCGTCATTGGCCGACAGGGTGACGAGGCCGAGGATGCCCTGTTCGACGGTGATCGTGCCGCCGGCACGAACGCCGAGCTTGGTCGGCGCCTGGGCTGCCGCATGGGCGGAGAAGGGAACCGGCGTATCCAAGCGGATGCGGCCCTGCTCCAGCGCCTCGAAGGTCATGTAGATGGTCATCATCTTGGTCAGCGAGGCGGGGTATTGCAGCCGGTCGGCATTCTCGCTGTAGAGAACGTTGCCGGTCTTGGCGTCGACGACGATGCCCGCATATTTCGAATTCGCCGCTTCCGCTTCGGCACTGACCGAATCGACCAGGACGACCGTGAGGGCTACCGAAAGGATCGCCATGAGCTTTGCAAAAAAGCTGCCGGATCGGGACGATGATACGGAGGAGACTGACCTTGACACTATTCCACTCTTCGCTTGCATTTCAGTTATTTGGCATTCGGATATTCGGCACTGGGACGGCACGCCTCCCGCAGCACAGCCCGTCTTTGGAATTTACCGATTGGGCGTTACCAATCCGTTTATGATGAATCGTTTATTTCGCTGGCAGGGGAGCATTTTAGGGACTTGTCGCAGAACGGTTCATAAGACGCGCTTCCACAAAGGTGCGGATAGCGGCATCAATATGTTCCCAGTCATTCAAATGGCTGCTTGAGAAGCGGTAGAGAACACTAAGATCTCTGCCGACCTTGATATCACGCTGACAATCCCCGCTTGCCGCCCTGTCCGGGACAGACGGCAAGATGCAGCGCACGACGTAATCCGGCCCGTTTTTGACGGGCGCCGTCAGCAGTACCTCGTCGCCGTAACCCGCGTCGGCGCGAAGACGGTGGAGCGTCAGGCTGTCGCGGAAGGGCTCGGCCGGGCCTTCGAGCAGGTGCGAATAGATCGGCTCCAGCCGTCCGGACATGTCGCGCGACATGGTGCTCTGGGTAATCTGCAGAAAGATCAGACCGGAGGATTGGCCGATATCGTCGAATCGAAGGTGGTTTTCCTTGCCGTAGCCCTGCATCTCGGGCCAGGCGAGGTAGAGATCGACACGCTCGGCCGCACCGTCATGCCTTTGACTGGGGAAGCGGATGGCATTCTCGGGGAGTTTCACGGTGTCGCGGCCGATGGCCAGCGTGATTTCGACCGTGCTGTCGGTGTTGCCGGCAAGCGAAATATGCCGGCCGAACCAGCGGCCGCCGATACTGATGGCGACGGTCAGGACCGCGAGGATGGCGATCACCGCCATCGTGCGGAGGAGAAAGCCCATGGAAAAAAGCGGCTGCTCGTCGGGTGCGCTGTGCGCGGCGTGGCTCATGGCGGTGCTTCGTATTTCGGTCCGCCGCAGGAGGAACATGAGCCGCCGGTGCCGATGATGAATCTGATCGGCATGATCAGACCAGCACGGTTAATAATTCGCTAAGATTTCAGGGGCGTGGGTCGCCTGGGGACGAAGCCTGTCCCGAAAAGGGACGAGCCGTTCCCGGGACAGCGGGAACGGCTCTTGGGCACCGGTCGGGACGGGATACGGGGACTGACCGGGCCGCAGGCTGCAGCCGACAGGCTGTTCTTACTTGACGCTACCGACCGCGACAGCGCGGCCGTCCTGGAGCTTCGACCAGCGGGCCGGATTGTCGGCGGACTGACGCTTCAGGTAGGTGTATTCGGTATCTGACCACAGCAGCACCTTGTTGCGCATGTTGTCGAGGATGAAGTCGCCGTGATCGGTACGAACAGTCAGCACGGCATGGCCTTCGCCGTTCGGCTGCAGCACGACGGTGATCAGCGTGTCGGATGGCGAGAAGCCGTCTTCGATCAGCATCTTGCGCTTCAGCAGCACATAATCCTCGCAGTCGCCGACGGTTGTCGGATAGGCCCAGCGCTCTTCGACGCCGTAAATCTGTTCATCCGTCTCCGGCTGGATCGTCGAATTGACGGTGTAGTTGACCTTGAGAATTTCCTTCCAGCGATCCTCGGTGAGGATGGCCGGCCCGGCATCGCCGCCGGCAAAGACGCATTCCGTCGGATTCGCCTTGCAGAATTCATAGTGCCCGATCGGCGGGCTGGCATTGCCCGCCAGGGCCATGCTGGCCGGCATCGCCTGTCCCGAACCCGCCATCGCCGTCATGAGAGCACCGGCCAGAAGGCCGCCTTTCCAGATGTTTGCAGTTGTCATAGCCGTCTCCCCGTAAGTTGAGGCGACAATGACACGTACGTTTTTATCTCACGGAAAATTACGCAATAGAATTAAAGGCTTAGTTGATTCAAATGCCGATAAAATCTGGCTAAAAACAATCTCGAATGCGCGTAAAATTCGACGCGCATTTGTCTCGAAATCGATTAAAATTGTACCTGCCGCAACAAGGCTTTCGACTGGGAAAAGCTTGCATTGCCGCCTGGGCGTTAAGGATTTTCGCTGAGCCGGATAAAGGCCGGCCGCGGTTCGGCGCCGCGCGATGGGCTGGCAATGCAGGCGGAATCGGGCGATTCGGCCCGGTCAAAAGCAGACGATCGTTCGGATTTCAGTTTTCGGCGGTAAAATTATTTTTGCTGGAAATCGCGAAATTGATCAGTGGCGGCGACGATCGCGGCGCTCATATCGGGATTTGCGGTGGAATGGGCCGCATACGGAAGGATTTGCAGCTCGCTTTGCGGCCAGGCGCGGGCCAGTTCCCAGGCGGTGACGAGCGGCGCCTCGATATCGAGCCGCCCCTGCAGCAGGATCGCCGGGATGCCTGTCAGCCGTCCGGCGTTGTTCAACAGTTGGCCGTCTTCCAACCAGGCGCCGTTGACGAAATAGTGGGTGATGATGCGGGCGCGCGTCAGCAGATAGGCCGGATCGGCCCAGCGGCGCGGCAACCCTTCAGGATCGGCGAGCAGGATCGAGGCCGCCTCCCAATCATGCCAGTCGCGGGCCGCTTTCAGCCGCGTCTCTGAGTCGGGATGGTTGAGCAGACGATGATAGGCGGCAACCATATCCTGATCTTGCCCCTGGCCGCCTGAAAAAGCCGCCTCGCGGAAACGGTGCCATTCCTCAGGAAAGAGCGGCGCCATGCCGCGACAGAGCCAGTCGATTTCCGAGCGCCTCGTGGTGGTCACGCCCGATATGACGATCGCGGCGACACGCTGCGGATGGGTTTCGGCATAGGCGAGCGCCAGCGTCGAGCCCCAGGAATTGCCGAAAACGAGCCAGGTGTCGATACCGAAGAAGACCCGCAGCCGCTCGATATCGCCGACGAGATGCCAGGTGGTGTTGAGGGAGAGATCGGTTTTGCGATCGGCGGCGCTCGGCAGGCTGCGGCCGCAATTGCGCTGGTCGAACAGAATGATTCGGTAGGCGTCGGGATCGAAAAGGCGCCGCGCCGTCCTCGAACAGCCGGAGCCCGGCCCGCCGTGCAGTAACAGCGCCGGCCGGCCCGCCGGATTGCCGCAGGCCTCCCAGTAGATCAGGTTGCCGTCGCCGGTGTCGAGCAGGCCATGATCATGGGGTTCGATTTCCGGATAGAGAGCTGACATCGTTCTGCCTGTCGCAGGTTGTTCTACTCATAATATCTATGGCTGAATGGTTGGAACGACTTGCGACAAGATTTGGCGCCTGCTTTCCGAAGCCGGATTCGTTGCCGCAGGCAGATCTCCTGCCGTGAAGCCGGGGCTTTTCAACGCGACCCGACCGGGTGCGCGCCCGGCAAGCACTTCGCGGCACCGTCAGCCGCGGTCTCTTAGAGGAATTCGCGCAGCGTCTCGCGGGACTGGATCGACAGGAATTCGATCGCCACACCTTCGACGAAATGGCGGACGACGCGGCCGCGCATGTTGCCGAGCCGCACCGCGGTTCCGATCGAGGGGCGCATCTCGACATCGACGGCGGCGCCCGACAGCGAAAGGTCCATGATCCGGCAGGTATAACGCGTACCGTCCTCGAGCGTCAGTTCGGTATTTGTATCGCGCGGCGTCAGACGGTCATGGCGACGATCTTCCGGCAGGCCGAGTTCATGTTTGTTGGCAAGCCAGGTGAGCTGGGCGGCGAGCTTCTCCCGCTTCCGCTCGGTGGCGTTGATCGACATGGTGAAGCCGCGGCCATCGATGGTCTGGACATAGCCTTCGACACGGCCGAGATGGTCGATATAGGCGACGACGCGTTCGTTGGTGCGGGGACGGCCAAGGCAGGTGACGTACATGTCGCCGGGCGACATGTCGATCACCATGCATTCGAACTCCTCGTAGTTCGCAAGCATCAGCCGGCCCTGCATATTGATGGGCACACGCTGAAAAACGCCCTGTTCAGGGCGCGGCGCAGGTCTTTGCGTCTGAGCTGGCTGGAACGAGTGCATCAAAGGGCTTCTTTATGAGATCTGAGGGACCGATCATTACCCGTAATCCATTAACAGAAGGTTGTTTTGCCTCATTCTCATATAGCCGAAAACGAGTATGCCCGATGTCCTGAAACGGGACTGTCAGCGCGCCTCCGCACTTGTCAGCAACTGCGACACCATGCGGCGCATGACCTGGCCGAAACCGGCGCTTCTGCCGGCGACGATTTCGTTGATCGGGCGCAGCTCAGCGGCTTCAGCATTGCCGAATTTTCCGGGCAGCAGACGGCTGCGGTCGAGCGCCAGGAATTCGAGCGGTACGATCTCCAGCCAGCTCGCGGCCGCCGTGGGTGCGATCGCGCCGAGCAGCCGGTCACAGACGCCGCCCGGCGAGCGCAGCGGCATCATGATGATCTCGAAGGAGGCCTGATGTCCGACAGTGCTGTAGCCGGTGGCGTTGAACAGGGTCGGCATGGCGTGGTCCATGACGCCCATCGCCGTGCGTTCGATGTCAGCGTGCTGGCCGTTTGCCCAGAGTGAGGAGAAACGTGCGCCGCGCAGATCCCGCCCGAACAGATCGCAGATGCGGGTGCCGGCGAGCCGGAAGCCGATGTCGCCTTCCTCGCGGATCTCGAGGATGAACAGGCTTTGGAGCAGATGGGGGACGGCGGAGGGTTCGACCTGCGATTTCAGCGGCGCATCGGCTGCGCCGCGGATACGGTTCCAATAGTCAAAAATTTCGATGGTCGTTTGCACACGCATTTTTCACCAACCTGTCCCATTCCGGATCATTTTCGGGCACTCATTGCCCCTACAGGCTCTACCTTGCGGATTTCATGCCAACTCGGGGCGGTTAAGGTTAAGAAAGGGTTTCGGTTGAGGTGCGGCGGCTATCGTGACACTGTCGCGCCATCGCTTCGACTTTCGAAGTTCAGCACAACCTGCCCGGGCCAAGGTCTTTCCTGGAGATCCCGGTATGCCGTCCGGCGCTTCGGACGGCTTTTTTTTTGACAGGTGCTCCTGTATGGCTGTGGCCTCAACGAGGCGATAGTGAAATGAATGAGCAGACGGTCGAGCCGCATAAGGCGCCCGAACCTTTCGAGGTCCAGCCGCCGGCAAAACCGCCGCGCGAGCCGGTCTTCAACCTTCCGCCGGCGCTGTTCTTCAGCCTTTGCCTGCTTGTCGTCATCTATGCGGTGCAGGAACTCGTGCTCTCCGACGATGCGCTGAGCTGGCTGTTCTTCACCTTCGGCTTCGTGCCCGCCCGCTATGTAATTCCGCTGTCGCAGCAGGGGCCGGAGCTGTTCTGGACGCCCGTCACCTATTCGCTGCTGCATGGCAGCGTCCAGCATATCGTCTTCAACGGCTTCTGGTTGATGGCCTTCGGCGCGCCGGTCGTGCGCCGCATCGGGACGCTGCGTTTCGTGCTCTTCTGGCTTTTCTCAGCCATCGCGTCGGCGGCCCTGCACGCGGTCCTGAACTGGGGGGATGTGACGCTTTTGATCGGCGCGTCGGGCGTCATCTCCGGGCTGATGGGGGCTGCCTGCCGATTCGCCTTTCCGGCCGAACGGCGGCCGATGCTGCCTGCGCATCTCAATGCCCGGCTTTCCATCGTCGAGGCGCTGCGGAGCCGCACCGTCGTCATTTTCATGCTGCTCTGGCTGGTCGGCAACGCCCTGATCGCCGTCGGCATCCCGCTCGTCGGCGACAGCGATCAGGCCATTGCCTGGGACGCCCATATCGGCGGTTTCGTCTTCGGTTTCCTGCTGTTTTCGCTGTTCGACCGGGCGCCGCGCCCACCTGTCACGGAAGCCGCCGATACGCAGAAGGATGTGTTGCAATCCTGAGCCGGTCAGTGCACCATCGACCTATCCGCGATGGGGGGAGAAACCGCCGCGGATGCCTGTGACAAGTGTTTCACGGACATAGGAGGTTCGAATGACCAGTTCAGTCAAAGCAATTCTCGACCTGAAGGGCAGGGACGTATTTACCGCCGGGCCGAATACCACCGTCGCCGAAGCGGCGGTCATCCTTAGCAAGAAAAAGATCGGCGCTATCGTTGTCGTCGGCATGGAGAACCGGATTTCCGGCATGTTTACGGAGCGCGATCTCGTGCATGCCATCGCCAAATATGGCAAGGACGGCCTCGACCAGTCGCTGGCCCAGGTGATGACCGCGAAGGTCTACCGCTGCCATGAAGAGACGACCGTCAACGAGCTGATGGAGCTGATGACCAGCCGCCGTTTCCGCCACGTGCCGGTGGAAAGCAACGGCAAGCTTGCCGGCATCATCTCGATCGGTGACGTAGTGAAATCGCGCATCGCCGAAGTCGAGCGCGAGACCGAGGAAATCAAGGCCTATATCGCGGGCTGAGGTTTTCCCCGGCGCATTTGGCTGATCGTTGCCCCAAAACGCTGACGCGCTTCTGGGCAAAGTGTAAGGGGTTGGGCGTCAGGGCTGGCTGGCGTAGATTTCCTGCATGCGTTTGATTTCGGGGAGCCTGGCTCTCGCTTCCTCGTAGCCGCGTTCGATCGCCTCGCCGGCGCGGTGGAATTCGGAAAGGCCGATATAGCTCAGACGCGGCTGCAGCGAAATATCCGGCGGGTCGCCGGCAAGGCGCGCGCGGGCGATCCTATCCTGGATGATGTTGAATGCCTGCACCATGACGCCGGTCATGCCGAGACGGGCATAGGGCGCCTCTTCCTGCTTCTGCACTTCCTGGGGCGAGAGGCTGGCATTGTGCCGGACGACGGCCGAGCGGCCATAGAGATCGTAATTGAGATTGACGGCGACGACCAGCGGCTGCTCGTAGGCGCGGCAAACGGAGACGGGAACGGGATTGACCAGCGCGCCGTCGACCAGCGTGCGGTGATTGCTGCGCACCGGCTCGAAAATACCGGGCAGGGCATAGGAGGCGCGCAGCGCCGTAATCAGCGAACCATTGGCGATCCAGACCTCATGGCCGGTATTGACCTCGGCGGCGACGGCGACGAACGGCCGGTCGAGATCCTCGACGTTCAGGCCTTCGAGATGTTCCTGCATGCGCTTGGTCAGCCGCATGCCGCCGAACAGGCCGCTGCCGCCGATGGTGAGATCGAGGAGACTTGCGATGCGCCGCATCGTCAGCGAGCGGGCGAAAGTTTCGAGTTCATCGAGTTTGCCGGCGAGATAGCAGCCGCCGACCAGCGCGCCGATCGAAGTGCCGGCAATCATGCCGATCTCGATTTTTGCCTCGTCAAGGGCGCGCAGCACGCCGATATGGGCCCAGCCGCGGGCCGCTCCACCGCCAAGTGCGAGTGCGATCTTGATTCTTTTGACGGGAGCTGGAGGCGGGATCGTCTCGATCGTGGTCGACATGCCGGAACCGGAACCCTCGCCTTCGGAGCTTTGACGATGCAAATTCCAGCTCAGCATGGCGCTCTCCCTCCCAGCAGAACACTTGGGTTTCGATAGTGTGCCCGATCAGTTTCCAAATGGTATATAGAGGCGACTTCTGGCGCAATAAGGAGCAGATGCCGGGAAATTCCGACTCTGTTTCCGAGCCTATTTTCCGTAAACGTCCTGCGGATCGAAATGACGCTCGTCGTCGACGATATCGAGCATCGGCTTTCCGTCTTGAAGCGTGATCGTGCGATAGAAGCAGGAGCGGCGGCCAGTGTGACAGGTGGCGTCGTGGCCGGCGACCTCGACCTTCAGCCAGATGGCGTCCTGATCGCAATCGGTGCGGATTTCCTTGACCGTCTGGAGATTGCCCGAGGTCTCGCCCTTCTTCCAGATCTTGCCGCGCGAACGGCTGAAATAATGGGCCGTGCCGGTCTGGATGGTCAGCGCCAGGGCCTGGGCGTTCATATGCGCCACCATCAGCAGTTCGCCGTCGCCGGCGTCGGTGACGATCGCGGTGATCAGGCCGCGGTCGTCGAATCGCGGCGTGAAATCGCCGGCGTCTTCCAAGGCCGACTTGTCTTCGGATGGTTGGTTGAAGATCAGTTGACCCATCGCGGCCCTCCTGAGGGAGCCGGTATCAGCGGCTCCGCACCATGGTCATGAACCGGGCCTGATCGGCCGGCTCGGTCTTGAACGTACCCGTAAACGTCGTCGTCAAGGTGGTCGAGCCCTGCTTCTGAACGCCGCGCATCGCCATGCACATATGTTCGGCCTCGATCATCACGGCGACACCACGTGGGTTGAGCGTATCGTCGATCGCCCGGGCGATCTGCGCCGTCATCGTTTCCTGCGTCTGCAGGCGGCGGCCATAGATCTCGACGACGCGGGCAATCTTCGACAGGCCGAGCACACGGCCATCAGGCATGTAGGCGACGTGCGCCTTGCCGATGATCGGCACCATATGGTGTTCGCAATGCGAGAAGAACGGAATGTCCTTGACGAGGACCATGTCGTCGTAGCCGGCGACCTCCTCGAAAGTGCGGCCGAGCACGTCTTCCGGCGCCATGTCGTAACCGGAAAAAAGCTCGCGGTACGATTTGACGACACGGGCCGGCGTTTCGATCAGGCCTTCGCGCGCCGGGTTCTCACCGGCCCAGCGCAGCAGGACGCGAACGGCTTCCTCCGCCTCCTGCTGGGAGGGGCGATCGGAATCGCGGTTCGTCTGCGGAAAGTTCTTAACGATGGCGTCCATGAACAATGGTCTCCTGGTCCGCACCGCGGACCCATCTGTCGGAATCGCCACTGGTCAATCCCATGCGGGAATTCATGCACCTTTGGCAGGCTCCGGGGCTTTCGAGGTGCATTCAACACCTGTCCGGCACGGTTTCCCAATCAAACTTACACGAGGCCATTGCATTTTAATGGCCTTCGAACGACATACATATAGGAAGACGGCCATCGTATGTAAGTATCCTCAGATGACACGGTGTGTTTTTTGTTTCAATAACAATAACAGCCCTTATTGAGGCCGATCCGCAGCGATTTTGGAGCGGAAATCCAACATGGACGACATCTACAACAGCAAGATCCTCGAATTCGCCGGCAATATTCCGTTGACCGGCACATTGGCGGATGCCGATGCGAGCGCCCAGGCCTATTCGAAGCTGTGCGGTTCGAAGGTCAGGATCTGGCTGAAAATGGACGGCGATATCGTCACCGGTTTTGCCCATGACGTGAAGGCCTGCGCCCTCGGCCAGGCCTCGTCCTCGATCATGGCGCGCCATGTCGTCGGCGCGACATCGGGCGAATTGCGCCAGGCACGCCAGGATATGCTCGCCATGTTGAAGGCGGATGGAGCCGGGCCCGAGGGACGGTTCGAGGACATGCGCTATCTGCTGCCGGTGCGGGACTACAAGGCCCGCCATGCTTCGACGATGCTGACCTTCGATGCGGTCGTCGATGCGATCGGGCAGATCGAGGCGAATCGGGCTGAGTTTGTCGAGGCGTAACTGAGATGTGTGAGTTCTGCGCCCTGCAGGCAGGCGATGAGGACGACGGTGGCGCCGCCGGGCCCGACAAGCCGCGTGAAAAGGCCGCACGTATTTCCCGCAATTATACCGGTCCGTTCCGTAAGACTCCCGACCGTCTGCTCGGCATGGGGTTCATCCGTCTCTACCAGTTGACGCTTTCCGGCTTTGTCGGCAATTCCTGCCGCCATATCCCGACCTGCTCCGAATATGGCTACGAGTCGATCGCCCGTCACGGCCTGTGGGCTGGCGGCTGGATGACGCTGTTTCGCGTCGGCCGCTGCGGCCCCGGCGGCACCAGCGGCCCCGACCGGGTGCCGGAGATGCTGGACGACAAATTCCGCTGGTGGACGCCGTGGCGGTATTTCTTCCTCGGACGCAAGAGAGAGTGAGGGCAATGGGCATGTTCGTCGCACTTCTGCACAGCATCGTCCTGACGCCCGACCGCCGCGTCATCATGGAAGATCTGCGCGCGCTTGCCAAAGAGCTTGGCTATCGCGAGCCGCGCACGCTTGTTTCCACCGGCAATCTGGTTTTCGAGGCCGACGACGTCAGGCCGCACGAACTCGAGGTCGCGCTGGAAGAGGGGTTCGAAGAGAAATTCGGCAAACATGTCGATATCATCGTGCGCAGCGACTGCACCTGGATGGCGCTTTGCGGCACCAATCCTTTCAGGGACGGCAGCGGCGACCAGGTCATTGTCCGGGTGATGAGGCTGCCGGTCGATCCTGAGAAGGTGGAGGCGCTGAAACCGCTGATGACGGAGGGACAGCGCATCGCCATCGTCGGCGGCGATCTCTGGATCGATTTCGCCGGCAAACCCAGCCAATCCAAATTGCTTTCGGCACTGACGACCAAGCGGCTCGGCATCGGGACGATGCGCAATTGGAACACGGTGTGCGGCCTGACGGACATGCTGTTCTAGATGCAGGAAGAGCACGGTCTTTGAAAGTTTTCACCGCGAGTTGAAAAATGCACTTGCAGTTGAATAAGTCGCGGATATCTGTGTATTTCCTCTCCTGGTTTTGAAAATCCGCGCAAATGAAGTTTTTCACTTATCTCGCAACCGCGTCACTTCTTCTCGTTGTCTCCATTGTCAATTCTCCCATAACCTGGGCGAGTGGCGCGGACCTTACATCCGGCGCCAGGTGCCGCCATCTGGCGCGTGATGAAGTAGAAATCAACAATCTCGCTTACTGGCGGGATGCGCTTGCCGCTTGCGAAGCCTATTTGGAGGCAGAACCAAGCTCCATCGACGCCCGTTATTTCTGGCTCGCCAGCAAGTTCAATCTTCAGCAATATGAGCCGGCACTTGCCGGATTCGAGGAATTGGCGGCCCAGGGGCACGCTCCCTCCATGGATTATCTGGCGGCGGCATCTGCTTACGGTTTCGGACGTGAGCGCGATTTCAATACTGCGCTGTCCTGGCTGAGAAAGGCAAGAGAAGCAAACGATCCGCGCTCCGCCGATTATCTCGGAGAGATGTATAAGCTGGGATGGGGCGTTCCGCAGGACTTCGTCATGGCGCGGTCCTATTTCGAACTTGCAGAACGGCTGGGCTATGTTCCGGCCAAGAGATCGCTTTCCTGGATGTATCTGGATGGGGTCGGTGTTTCGGTCGACGCCGAGCGAGCTTTCGAATTGCTTTCAGCCGCAGCACAAAAGGGCGATGAGCGAGCGATAACGGACATCGCATTCCTTTACACAAGAGGTATTGGAACGGAAAAGAACGCCGAACGCGCTGTTACCATGCTGGACGATCTGGTGCGGAGAGGCTCCGCCGATGGGATGAGGACCCTTGCTCGATTTTATCTGAAAGATGGGGACAAGGCGCAGAAAAAGACGGCGCTCGATCTCCTCGAGAAAGCCGTGGTGCTTGGCGACGGCAGCGCGATGAGGACGCTGGCAGACGTTTACATCGCGGGCAAGGAAACGGAGCGAGACTTCGCGAAGGCAGAGGCCCTGCTGGATCAGGCAATTACGCAACGGATAATCGCTGCCTATCGCGGCAAGGCTGGGCTTTTCCTGAACATGCCCGATCCGCGCTATGACCAAGCCATGTACTGGATGAAAGAAGCCGCCTCTCGCGGAGATGCCCGTGCCATGGCGGATGTGGGCAGTATATATGAGCAGGGTAAAGGTGTGCCGGCAGACGAAGGCGAAGCCCGCATCTGGTATGAAAAATCTGCCGAACTCGGAGATTCAAGCGGTGCCCGACATTTCGGCCAATCGCTCTATATGGGAACGGGTGGTCCTCGCGACGTCGAAAACGGTGTTAAGTGGCTCGAGAAGTCGGCTGCTTCGGGCGACACCTATGCCATGCGGGTCCTTGCCTACGGTTATGAAAATGGCAGCGGTCTTCCGAAGGATGCGGTGAAAGCTTTCGAATGGTTCCAGAAGGCGGCCAACGAAGGAGATGAGGACGCATATCTTGAAGTCGCGGACCGTTCCTATGACGGTACGGGTACGACTGTCGACGCCAAAAAATCCTTTGCCTGGTATTTCAAGGCCGCCGAAAGTGGTTCGGCCAAGGCCCAATATTGTGTTGGGCTTATGTATGAAAGAGGCGAAGGTACTGCTCAGGATTCGAGAGAAGCCGTACACTGGTTCAAGGCCGCTGCGGAGAACGGATATATCGAGGCCTTCGCCGAGCTTGGCGAAATGTACGCCAATGATGCCAATCTGCCACGAGACGACGGCAAGTCGATCGACTATCTGGAAAAAGGCGCGGCCGCTGATAACGCCACGGCGATGATCCTGCTCGGCATCAAATATGAGGATGGCGATGGGGTCGTTCGCGACTATGCGAAAGCGATCGAGTGGTACGAAGCCGCGGCGAACAAGAAATCTGCCGACGCGATGTACAGGCTCGGGACTCTCTATCGAGGAGCGGATGGAAACCTGAAGGATTTCGGCAAGGCTCTGGAATGGCTGACGAAGGCCGGGGCCTATGGAAATGCGAAAGCCCAATACTCCCTGGGCGATATGTACGAATATGGGCAGGGCGTGCCTATTGATCGCTCCAAGGCGCTCAGCTGGTTCATGATGGCGGCCTTCAAGCAATATCCTGAAGCGATGAACGCCGTCGGCTATTACTACCAGAACGGCATTGGCACCAAAGAGGACCAGACCATCGCCCGCAACTGGTTTCAGAAGGCGGCCGATGCGGGATCTGCGGCCGGCGCTCTTAATCTTGCGTGGTATTACGAGAACGGCAAGGATCAAGACCAGGCTATCGCATTCCAATATTACAAGAAATCCGCCGAGCTGAATTCGGCCGGCGGCATGTTCGCGCTCGGGCGTTTCTACGACGATGGCCTCGGAATTGCTGTCAACCGGCAAGAAGCCATCAAATGGTATCTCCGAGCCGCTGACGCGGGCTACCGAAGAGCCGCCTATCGACTTGCCTATGCTTACGATGCGACCTTCAGCTCCGACAATGCGGCCGAGAACATCCTTCTCGCGATCCAGCAGGGCGACAGGCAGATTACCGATGAGTTGAAGGCTTTTTCGCCTTTCACCCGCACAGCGCTAAAGAGGAGCCTGTCACGGCGCGGCCTTTACGATGGGTCTATCGACGATGAAATCGATCAACCCTTGAAATCGGCTCTCAAGAGCTATGCGGGAAGCTATGGCGGATAGGCGCTGTGTTTCGTTTCGCCTCGCTTCTCCTTTACTAGCGCCGCAAATCTGAGTATCAGGCGGCGGCGCATCCAAAGAACGGAGGCGCTTGCGTTTCAACCACCCGCATTCGTTGGCGGGACTGGACAAGGAGAATTTCGATGTCTGAAGCCATTTCCCTGACATTTCCCGATGGTTCCGTGCGCAGCTTTCCGGCTGGCGCAACCGGCAGGGATGTCGCCGAATCCATTTCCAAGTCGCTCGCCAAGAGCGCAGTCGCCATTGCGCTCGACGGCGCCGTGCAGGACCTTTCCGATACCGTCACCGATGGCAGGATCGAGATCATCACCCGCAAGGACGGCCGCGCGCTGGAGCTCATCCGGCATGATGCTGCGCACGTCATGGCTGAAGCCGTGCAGGAGCTCTGGCCCGGCACGCAGGTGACGATCGGCCCGGTCATCGAAAACGGCTTCTATTACGACTTCGCCAAGAACGAGCCCTTCACGCCCGACGATCTGCCGAAGATCGAGAAGAAGATGAAGGAGATCATTGCCCGCAATGCGCCCTTCACCAAGCAGATCTGGTCGCGCGAGAAAGCCAAGGAAGTCTTTGCCGCCAAGGGCGAGCAGTACAAGGTCGAGCTCGTCGACGCCATCCCGGCTGGCCAGGATCTGAAGATTTACAATCAGGGAGAGTGGTTCGACCTTTGCCGCGGCCCGCATATGGCCTCTACCGGCCAGGTGGGCACGGCCTTCAAGCTGATGAAGGTTGCCGGTGCTTATTGGCGCGGCGACAGCAACAACGCCATGTTGTCCCGCATTTACGGCACGGCATGGGCCGACCAGGCCGATCTCGACAACTACCTGCACATGCTGGCGGAAGCCGAAAAGCGCGACCATCGCAAGCTCGGCCGCGAAATGGATCTGTTCCATTTCCAGGAGGAAGGCCCGGGCGTCGTCTTCTGGCATGGCAAGGGCTGGCGCATCTTCCAGGCGCTCGTCTCCTATATGCGTCGCCGGCTCGCGGTCGATTATGAAGAGGTCAACGCGCCGCAGGTACTCGATACCGCGCTCTGGGAAACCTCGGGTCACTGGGGCTGGTATCAGGAAAACATGTTCGCTGTGAAATCGGCGCATGCGATGACGCATCCGGAAGACAAGGAAGCCGATAATCGCGTCTTTGCGCTGAAGCCGATGAACTGCCCCGGCCACGTGCAGATCTTCAAGCACGGGCTGAAGTCCTATCGCGAACTGCCGATCCGTCTGGCCGAATTCGGTCTGGTGCATCGCTACGAGCCTTCGGGCGCGCTGCATGGGCTGATGCGTGTGCGCGGCTTCACGCAGGACGACGCGCACATCTTCTGCACCGACGAGCAGATGGCCGCCGAATGCCTGAAGATCAACGATCTGATCCTGTCGGTCTACGAAGATTTCGGCTTCAAGGAAATCGTCGTCAAACTTTCCACCCGGCCGGAAAAGCGCGTCGGTTCCGACGCACTCTGGGATCGCGCCGAAGCCGTGATGACCGACGTGCTGAATACGATCGAAGCGCAGTCGGAGGGCCGCATCAAGACCGGCATTCTGCCGGGCGAGGGCGCCTTCTACGGGCCGAAGTTCGAATATACGCTGAAGGATGCGATCGGCCGCGAATGGCAGTGCGGCACGACGCAGGTCGATTTCAACCTGCCTGAGCGATTCGGCGCCTTCTATATCGACAGCAACTCCGAAAAGACGCAGCCGGTGATGATCCATCGCGCCATCTGCGGCTCGATGGAACGCTTCCTCGGTATCCTGATCGAAAACTTCGCCGGCCATCTGCCGCTCTGGGTGTCGCCACTGCAGGTGGTGGTCGCGACGATCACTTCGGAAGCCGACGCTTACGGGCTTGAAGTGGCCGAGGCGCTGCGCGAGGCCGGTCTCAACGTCGAGACCGATTTCCGCAACGAGAAGATCAACTACAAGGTCCGCGAACATTCGGTCACCAAGGTGCCTGTCATCATCGTCTGCGGCAGGAAGGAAGCCGAGGAGCGCACGGTCAATATCCGCCGCCTCGGCAGCCAGGACCAGGTTTCGATGGGGCTCGACGCCGCCGTCGACAGCCTTGCCTTGGAAGCGACGCCGCCAGACGTCCGTCGCAAGGCCGAAGCAAGGAAAGCCAGGGCGGCCTGATAAACGCCTCTATCCGACAGCGCCGGGCTACGGCGCTGTCGGAAATCTGATCAAAGGCCGCGATATTGCCGTCACGATCATGCAGCGAATAAACACGCTGCAATGCGCTTCAAAGAATTTCCCATGCCAAAGATGGAACGCGCGCTCGGAACGCTTCCTGTCTGGACGGTCAGCGGCGCTATCATGAGCCTCTCATGTCAGCGGTGCTGCCGAAGCGCGCCCGTCCCGGCTGAGCCGAGACCGCTTGCGGTACAATCAATCGAGACTGGAGTCGTCGCCGCCTTGCGGCGCGAGCTGTTCGTAGGACGGGAGTGGCGCCACCGGAGCCGGCTGGACGCCTGGCGGCGGCGGCGTGCCGACAGGCACTTGCTGCACCGTGCGGGCCGCGTCGTTCACCGGCGGCTGCGGCTGCTGGTCCTTCATCAGAACCTCGACATCGGTATTCCTGCCGGCGACGACGGTGAAATCGCGCTGGTAGATCTTGTCCTTGTTGCGGGCGACGGCGGAATATCCGCCTTCGGCGAGAACCATGGTCGGGAAGGCGCTGACGCTTTCGCCGACGCTGTCGCCGGCCGCTGTCAGGATCGACCATGCCGTATCGGCGATCGCCTCGCCGCCGGCATCGGAGACCAGCTTGAAGGTGACCTGCGCGGCGCGATGCTGGATCGTCGCTTCGGTCAGCTTGCCGGCTTCGACCTGGATATCGGCGCGGATGACGGCATTGACGCTGCCATATTCGGAAACGATGTGATAGGTGCCGGCATTGAGACGGACGACGGTGTTCGGCGAGACATCGGCCACGACGAGGCCGCGCTCGCCGTCGTCGCGCACTTCCGAGGAATAGATCGAGAAGCTCAACTGGTCGGGGCGGATGCGGGCATCGGTGCCGGAGACGGCATTGAGCAGCAGGCCGCCGGCATCGAGCACCATCACCTGCTTGTCGACCTCGCCGTCAGCGGGCACGGTCAGTTTCTTGGTGACGCCGGCGCGGCCGAAAGAGACGTTGACGAAATAATCGCCGGGAGCGAGCTGGAAGGCAGCGGGTCCGCCCTTGGCGCTGGCAATCAGCGGCAGCTTGCCGTCGGCTCCGGCGATCGGGCTGAAGACATACCAGGAGAGGCCCTCTTCGACCGGGGTGCCGTCCGCCGTCAGCTTGGCTTCCATCGGCACATCGCGCAGCTTGACCCCTTCGGCCGCAGCACCCGGTGCGATGAAAGCATCGAGCTTCGGCATCTTCGACGTCGATTCAAGCTGTTTGAACTCCTTGAAGGCATCCTGAGCGCCGGCGCCTGGAGGCGTCAGGATCGTCAGGGCAATGGCAAGGCCGATGCGTGCAAAAGGCGAAATGCCAAACATCTGTTTCGTGAACCGATTGACTTCTGAAATCGCAAAGGCCACTTCAAGACCAACGCGATGGCAAATTCAAGACCCGCCCATTGCAGCAGCATAAAAATGAGAGTTTCTCCCGCATGAAATCCGATATCAAGCTGATCGACTACCTCGCCGTGCGCCGCTCCATCCCCGCGTTCCAGATGTGCGAACCAGGCCCGGAGAAGGCCGAAATCGAGGAAATCCTGCGTCTTGCCTCGCGTGTTCCCGATCACGGCAAGATCGCGCCATGGCGCTTCATCGTCTATCGCGGAGATGAGCGCGCCCGCCTCGGCGAAGAGCTTCTGACCTTGGCACTTCAGACGAAACCCGAGCTTTCCGAAGAGATGATCCAGGTCGAGCGCGCCCGTTTCACCCGTGCGCCGGTGGTGGTTGCCGTCGTCAGCAAGGCAGGACCGCATATCAAGATCCCGGAATGGGAGCAGTTGATGTCGGCCGGCGCGCTTTGCTTCAACGTCATCCTCGCCGCCAATGCCAGCGGTTATGTCGCCAACTGGCTGACGGAATGGTTCGCCTATGACGAGCGCGCCTATCCGCTGCTCGGCGTCGGGCCCGACGAAAAGGTGGCGGGCTTCATCCACATCGGCTCGACGACGTTTCCGGCCATCGAGCGGCCGCGGCCGGAGCTTGCCGATACCGTGACCTGGGTCGGCGGGGAGAACTGATGTTTTACACCACCGACGGGAACCGGCACGGGCTGGCGCATGATCCGTTCAAGGCGATCGTGTCGCCGCGCCCGATCGGCTGGATCGGCAGCAAGGGCAGGGACGGTTCGATCAACCTCGCCCCCTATTCCTTCTTCAATGCCGTTGCCGACCGCCCGAAGCTGGTGATGTTTTCGTCCGCAGGGCGCAAGGACAGCCAGCGCAACGCGGCCGAGACCGGCGTCTTCACCTGCAATTTCGTGGGTCGCGATCTCGCCGAGAAGATGAACCTTTCCTCGGCGGCGCTGCCCTATGGCGAGAGCGAATTTGCTTTCGCCGGGCTGACGCCGAAGCAGGCCGAGCTCATCGACGCGCCCTATGTCGGCGAGGCTTTCGCGGTGCTCGAATGCAGGGTCACCGAGATCATCGAGCCGAAGACGCTGTCGGGCACACCGTCGGAAAACGTCCTCGTCTTCGGTGAGGTGGTCGGCATCCGCATTGACGAGGCGATCGTCAGGGATGGCCGTCTCGACATGTCGATCGCTCGGCCCTTGGCCCGTATGGGCTACATGGATTACAGCGAAGGCAGCGATGTTTTCGAGATGATGCGGCCGCACCTGCCGAAGGTTTAGATCGGCCGCAAGGCATATAAAGGCTTAAGAAATATGGTGAACCAATCTTAAACCTTTTGCCGCTACCGTCGCAGCATTGAATGAAACGCGAGGGAATCGCGTTCAAGTGCTGGGGCGTCGCGTGATCGTAGAAGCTTTCCTTCGTTGGATCGAAACGGCCAAGACCGGTGACCGGGCCCGGGCCGCAAACGCGCTCGGGCGGGCCTATCTGCAGTCCGAGATGACGGTGGACGAACGGGCGGCGGCCGAGATGGCGATGACCTTCCTGCTCGATGATCCTTCGCCGCGCGTGCGGCTGGCACTGGCCGAGGCGATCGCCTGGTCGCCTGATGCGCCGCGCAGCCTGATCCTTTCGCTTGCCGAAGACCAGCCCGAAGTCGCCTGCCACGCGGTCACCTGTTCGCCGCTTTTAAGCGATGCCGATCTCGTCGACCTTGCCGCACGCGGCAACGGCGCCACCCGCATGCTGATCGCGGCGAGGGCGCATGTGACGCGCCCTGTCTCCGCCGCTCTTGCGGAGGTCGGCGACGAAGAGGAACTGCTCTGCCTGCTCGAGAATGACGGCGCGGTGATCTCGACCCTGTCGTTGAAACGCATCGCCGAACGGCTCGGCGACTGCTGCGACATCCGCAACCTGCTTCTCGACCGCAGCGATCTTCCGGCCGACGCCCGTCAATTGCTGACCCAGCATGTCAGCAATGCGCTGATCGGCCTGCCGCTGGCACAGGCGGCGATCGGCCTGCAGCGGCTCCAGCGCATCAGCCGCGAGGCGACCGAGGCTGCCATTGTTTCGATCGCCGGCGACATCGCGCCGCGCGAAATCCCCGACCTCGTCGAACATCTGCGCCTCAACGGCCGGCTGACCCCGTCCTTCCTGATGCGTGCGCTCTGCGCCGGCAAGGTGGATTTCTTCGCCGGAGCGATCGTCAATCTGACGGGGTGCGGCGAGCGCCGGGTTCGCTCGATCCTGGCGACCGGACGCATGCATGCCGTGCGCGCGCTCTACGAGTCCGCCGGCCTGCCCAGGGATATCAGCGTCATCTTCGTGGAGGCGACGCTACTGTGGCGCGAAGCCGCCAGGAAAGCACCGGGCAGCGTGCTCGGCACCGTCTGCAGCCGGCTTCTCGAAAAATTTCGTCACCATGACGGCGCCCACGGCGCGGTCGGCGAACTGCTCGATATGGTGGAAAAACTTGGGGTCGCCGAACAGCGGCAATCGGCCCGTGTCTATGCGGCGCTAGCGGCTGCATAAATTCAGAAACCGCTCGCACCGCTCGTCCCCTGCTGGGATAAGATTGATCCTGGCTGGCATATGTCATTCAATTGCATTACATTGAAGCATATCCAAGGAGACCCCGCATGGCATCAAACGCGCTCGTCCAAACTCGCATAGATGCTGCCGTCAAGGATCGCGCTACGGCTGTTCTGGAAGATATGGGCCTGACAGTCTCGGATGTCGTCCGCATTTTATTGACCCGCACCGCGAATGAGGGGGCTCTGCCGCTCGAACTTATCAGCAACAGCGACGCTTATGACACATGGTTTCGTGGAAAGGTCCTTGAAGCTCTCAATGACACCCGAGCCGATGTTGATGATGCCGATGTCGAGGCTAGCTTCGAGAAGAGGCGCGCGGCCGCAATGCGGAAGAGCCAGGCCGCTGAATCGTGAGGCTTGTCTGGGCCAGGTGTGCCGTATCCGATCGAGACAATATTTTCACATACATTGAAATCGAGAATCCAAGGGCGGCAGTCCATGTCGACCAGAAAATCGTTTTTGCCGTTCGTCGCCTCGTCGAATTTCCGGAAAGCGGAAGACCGGGACGGATCGCAGGTACGCGGGAGTTGGTCATCCCAGGCACGCCCTATATCGCCGCATACGTCGTGCAGGAGGACCTAATCCGGATCCTTCGCGTCCTCCACGGCGCCCAGGTTTGGCCTGGCGACATTTCAACTGAATGAGTTTGCGGCCGCGCTCTTCTCAATCGGCGAGCCGCGTCACCACCCAGGAATAGCTGGCGGAGACGAAATGCACCGGTTTGGCGAGCGTGTCCTTGACGCTCCTGCCGGAGGGCAGATGGTCGCGGACCTTTCCAGCAATGTCGTCGGCAAAACCACGCAGTCCCTGCGGATGCTGTTCGGCGACTTCGGGTGCGGCCGGCGGTACGGGCGCCGGTTTCGGCGGTTCGGCGGCGGCGAGCGCTTTCGGTGCCTCGCAGACCGCGATCACCGAGGGATAGCTGACATTGGCATAGGTTTTCAGCCGGCGTTCGGCTTCGGCATCGCAGGCGGCAACCGTCTCCCAGCGCTTGTCCACGGTCGCGACATAGTTGCACTGGCTGATGGAGTCGTCGCAACCGAGAATGGTCATCGCGATCAGCACCGCTTGCATATTCTGTCTCCTTGGCTATTGAGCATGTCATCGTCTTAGAGGGCGCAATTCCAACCGAATGAAGGCAAGGGCATTAACTCTTGGTCATCTCGGGAAAATTGTGCCTGCCCGGCAGAAAGAAGCAGCATGTCCGTCACCATCGCCCTGGAGCCGCCGCGTCAGGACGGCGTCATCCGCCTTCTCGATCTTTCCGATGCCTATGCGCAGTCGCTCTATCCCCCAGAGAGCAACCATCTGGTCGACCTTTCCTTGCTGGAAAAGCCGTCAGTGAGCTTCCTGGTCGCGCGCAACGGCGATGCGATCGTCGGCTGCTGCGCGCTCGTCGAGGCTGGCGACGGCACCGCCGAAATCAAGCGCATGTTCGTCGATCCCGAGGCGAGGGGCCTGAGGATTGCCAGCGGCCTGATGCATGCGCTCGAAGCGATCGCTGGGGAGAAGCAGCTGTCGGCAATCCGGCTCGAAACCGGCATCTACCAGCCCGAGGCGATCGCGCTCTACCGCAAATACGGTTACCGGGACATCGAGCCTTTCGGCAGCTATCTGCCGGACCCGCTCAGCCTGTTCATGGAAAAGCGGCTGGGATGACGGTCTGCAAAGGCCGGTTCAGCCTTCGGCAATAGGGCCTTTTCAGCCTTCGGCAATACGGGGGATTGCCGGTGGGGCTTGCTCGTTGATGAGAACCTGCGGTCCCGTTTCGCCCTTATCGGCGCTGCGGGCCTCGTGGATCCATTCGCGCCAGATGGCGACGATCAACGCCATCAGCACCGGGCCGATGAAGAGGCCGAGGAAGCCCATTGTCTTGACGCCGCCGACAAGCCCGAAGAAAGTCGGCAGGAAAGGCAGCTTGATCGGACCGCCGACGAGCTTCGGCCGCAGAGTTTTGTCGACGATGAAGAGTTCGACCGTACCCCAGACGAAGAGACCGATACCGGCGACATGCGAGCCGCTGGCCAGCAGATAGATCGAGACCAGCGTGAAGGAGAGCGGCGCGCCGCCCGGGATCAGCGCCATCACGCCCGTCAGCACGCCGAGGGTTACCGGTGACGGCACGCCGGCAATCCAATAGGCAAGTCCGAGCACGATGCCTTCGCCGATCGCAATCAGCGTCATGCCCATGACGGTGGAGCTGATCGTCGCCGGCACGACGCGGGAAATGCGCTCCCAGCGGTTCGGCAGGATGCGCTCGCCGAGCATGTCGATCTGCTTGGAAAAGGAAAAACCGTCGCGATAGACGAAGAACAGCGCGATCAGCATGAAGAGCAGCGTCAACAGCAGGTGGAAGGCGCCGCCGCCGGCCGCAAGCACGGCACGGTAGATATTGCCGATATTGGCGCCGCTGACCGCCTGGATGACCTCGCCCAGGGCGCCGGGGCTGCCGATATATTTGGTCCAGACTTCATCGAGATAGGCGCCGGCCCAAGGCAGCGCGACGATCCAGGCCGGTGTCGGGGCGCCGGCGCGGTTGGCGTGGATTGCCCAGGCAACCCAGGTGCGCACTTCACCTGTCGTATAGGTGACCGCAAGCCCGATCGGGATGACCAGGAAGGTGACGATCATGATGATGGCGATGGTCGCGGCGACCGTCGTATTGCCGCCGACGCGGGCAAGAAGCTTGCGGTAGAGCGGCCAGCTGGCAAAGCCGATGACCAGGGCTGCCAGCACCGGCACCAGGAAGCCGTAGAAGAAGTAAACCCCGGCCGCGACGATCAGAACCAGCAGCCAGCGTGCGGCCGAGATGGAGGGAATCAGCGGCGTGCGTGTCGGCGCCGACGAGCCGAGCCATCGCGGTTCATGATTGCTTTTCTGACGGTCGAACACACCCACACGCGCCTCTTCTTTTTCTTGTCCTCTGGTTATGGGCCATCACCCCGGCTGTTTCAAGGTCCGCACCCCGAAAGCGTATACAAAGCGTCGCTATTCGGCCGTCAGACCGCGCGTCTTACTGCTGCGGACGCTTGAGAAGCTTGAAGGCGTAGAATTGAGTCTTCTGGGCGGTCGAGAAATTGTTGTCGGAACCAAGAATGAGAACGTCGGTGCCGTCCTTGGCCTTGCCGAGCGACATCGCCTCGATATTGTCGGGGACGAGCCCGATTGCTCTCAGATCAAGGATCTGGCTCTTGCGGGCGGGGACGACGCGCTGGTCGGTTTTGGCGAGCGAAGCGATGGCGGATATATCAGTGGCATCGGCCAGATCCATCATCATGATCTTGATGGTGTTGCCGTAGCCCTGGGCATAGCTGCGCTCGACGGCGAGCAGGCGGTGATCGTCAAGCGCAAGCATTTCCGACATGCCGTTGTCATTGCCGCCGTCGGGTTTGGTTGCGGCCTGCGGGATCGGTGAAACCGGATAGACGTACTGAGCCTTCGGCTCGCCGGTTGCGCCGTCATAACGGATGATGCGCGACAGGCTGCCCGTGGTCAGCGACGGGTTCGGGCCGTCCTGATAGAGGGCGGCTTCAACGCCGACGAAGACATCGCCCGAGGGTGCCACGGCCAGATCCTCGAAAGCGAGGTTGTCGCGAATGCCGGTCGATTTATCGGCCGTCGGCGCAAAGCCCTCCGGCAGCTTGAATTCGCGCAGGAAGGAACCATCCGGCGCAGCGACACGGACGAAGGGCGCAAGCAGCGCCTTGCCGTCGCCTTCACTGCCCCAGTAAATGCCGTCCTTGCCGAGACGGATCGATTCGGGATCGACGGTCCTGGCGGCGAAGGGTTCGCCGTTCTTGTCCTTCAGCGTAGTCTGCTTGACGATGGAGACGCCCTTGAGGCCCGAGGCATCGACATCGACGGCGAGTTCATAGAAGCGGGCCGGCGCCCTTTCCGAGCGGTCGTCGCTGATGGCGAGATAGTGGCCGGTGGCGGCATCGAAATCGAGGCCGGAAATGCCACCGAACTCGACGCCGTTTTCCATATGGCCTGTGGGGATAACGAATTCACCGAGATAGGAGAGCGAAATGCCGGCGGCGCAATCGCCGAAGGGGCAGGCCGTTTCGAAGCTGGCCCCAATATCTGTGGCGCTGGCGGTGACGGTGCTGGACAGGAAAACGAAAGCGGCAGCCGCGAGAAAACGCTTGGTCATGGCAAAATCCGGCAATGGGTTGAAAAACGGTTCGAACCGGCGCAGCCGCTCTTCTCAGGAGAAGGCCGCACGCCGACCGCTTCATGCGCCCGTTGTTTGACGGAGTTGTTACGGTTCTTCGTCAGTTCCGTGAAATTGCAGATGCTAAAATGCAGGCCGCGCCGAACGGTATCTATTCCAGTTCGGCGCGACTCTTATAACTTAAATATCGAGGTTTTCAGCGAAGGCCGCGCGTTCCTGGATGAAGCGGAAGCGGGCTTCCGGCTTGGTGCCCATCAGGTCGTCGACGGCGCTGCGGGTGCCCTCGAAATCCACCTCGTCGATCAGCACCTTCAGCAGGGTGCGTTTGGACGGATCCATCGTGGTTTCCTTGAGCTGGGCGGGCATCATCTCGCCGAGACCTTTGAAGCGGCTGATCTCGACCTTGGCCTTGCCCTTGAACTCCGTCTGCATCAGCTCGGCGCGATGATTGTCGTCGCGGGCATAGGCGGATTTGGCCCCTTGGGTGATCTTGTAGAGCGGCGGCACGGCGAGGAAGAGGTGGCCGCCGCGCACCAGCTCCGGCATCTCCTGATAGAAGAAGGTGATCAGCAGCGAGGCGATATGGGCGCCGTCGACGTCGGCATCGGTCATGACGATGATGCGTTCGTAGCGCAGGTCTTCGTCGCGGTATTTCGAGCGGGTGCCGCAGCCGAGCGCCTGGATGAGATCGGCGAGCTGCTGATTGGCGCCGAGTTTTTCGCGGCCGGCGCTGGCGACGTTGAGGATCTTGCCGCGCAGCGGCAGGATCGCCTGATTGGCGCGGTTGCGCGCCTGCTTGGCCGAACCGCCTGCCGAATCGCCCTCGACGATGAAGAGTTCGGCACCTTCGGCGGTGTTCTGCGAGCAGTCGGCAAGCTTGCCGGGCAGGCGCAGTTTGCGCACCGCCGTCTTGCGGTTGACTTCCTTTTCCTTGCGGCGGCGCAGGCGCTCCTCGGCGCGCTCGATCACCCAGTCGAGCAGCTTGGCCGACTCATTCGGGTTATCGGCAAGGTAATGGTCGAAGGGATCGCGCAGCGCGTTCTCGACGATGCGCTGGGCCTCGACGGTCGCAAGCTTGTCCTTGGTCTGGCCGACGAATTCCGGCTCGCGGATGAAGACCGACAGCATGCCGACGGCCGAGATCATCACGTCATCGGTGGTGATCTGCGCGGCGCGCTTGTTCTGCGTCAGCTCGGCATAGGCCTTCAGGCCCTTGGTCAGCGCGATGCGCAGGCCGGCCTCATGCGTGCCGCCTTCAGGAGTCGGGATGGTGTTGCAATAGGAATGCACCTGCGGATCGCCGCCGTACCAGGTGATCGCCCATTCCATCGAGCCGTGGCCGCTGGTTTTCTCGGTCTTGCCGGCGAAGATCTCGCGGGTGACGGTGAACTCCTTGCCCATCGTCGCCTGGAGGTAATCCTTCAGGCCGCCGGGGAAATGGAAGACCGCCTTGTCAGGCACCTCTGAACCTTCGGGCAAGACGCCCGGCTCGCAGCTCCAGCGGATCTCGACACCGCCGAACAGATAGGCCTTCGAGCGCGCCATCCGGAACACCCGGGCGGCGTCGAACTTCATGTGATCCCCGAAGATCTGGGGGTCGGGGTGGAAGCGCACGCGGGTACCGCGGCGATTGTGGACGTCGCCCAATTCTTCCAGGCCGCCTTGCGGCAAGCCGCGGGAGAAGCGCTGGCGGTAGAGCTTGCGGTTGCGTGCCACTTCCACTTCGAGGTCGTCGGAGAGGGCGTTGACGACCGAGACGCCGACGCCGTGCAGGCCGCCTGAGGTCTCGTAGGCCTTGCCGTCGAATTTGCCGCCAGCATGCAGCTTGGTCATGATGACTTCGAGCGTCGACTTGCCCGGCACCTGCGGATGGTTCTCGACGGGGATGCCGCGGCCGTTGTCGGAGACGGTCAGATAACCCTCGAGGTCGAGGTAGACCTCGATGAAATTGGCGTGTCCGGCGACCGCCTCGTCCATCGCATTGTCGATGACTTCGGCAAAAAGGTGATGCAGCGCCTTTTCATCGGTGCCGCCGATATACATGCCCGGGCGCATGCGCACCGGCTCGAGGCCTTCGAGGACGCGGATCGACGAGGCGCCGTATTCATCGGCGTTTGACGCGGCGGGTGCCGGGCGCGCAGAGGCTCCAGCAGAGGAGGCTCCAGCAGCAGGCGGGGCAGCGGCGGGCGCAGCCGTCACCGCCGGCCGTTCGGCCGCAGGCTTCTGCGCCTCCTCGCGTTTTTCAGAGAGGGGCATTCCGGAAAAGAGGTCGTTGCTATCGTCCATGGAGCCGTTCAGATCTTCATCCTGTCTTGGGTCAGGCTTGGGGCTTGCATCCGCCGCCGACCCAAAATCACCGCATTTCATGTCACGTTTGCGAATCAGGCAGATTTTGCCAGAAAGCACCTCTATACGCGACACCGCCAGTTTTGGCGGCTTTTCACACATGATTTGCGTTGCCGGGCGCGGAATGGCAAGCGGCGGCAGGCTTCAGGAACCATCCGAATGCGAATGTCCACAAGTCATTGCACCATCATCACTGCAATTGCGGCCTTTTTCCTGTCCGCGGCTGTTTTGTCGGCTGTCGGGCCGGCGAGGGCGGGCGATGCGCTGCCGCCGTTCAAGGACGATCTGTTTTCGAAGCAGGCCATCTTGCAGACCGGCGATGACGGCGCCTTCGAGGTTATCGACTATGACGAGATGCGCGATATCAACGGCCGCGACCAGATCCCGCAAAAGCGGGTGCAGCAGAAATATGTGGCGCTCGGCATCCGCAAGGCTCAAGTCGACGAAACCCTGTCTCTCGACGGCGTCAAGCTCGATGTCACCAGGGTGGGACAGGCCCAGAATGCCGCCTTCACGGTGATTTTCATCCATGGCCGCGACGGCGACCGGCGGCTGGGCGCCAACGACTACAGCTTCGGCGGCAATTTCAACCGGCTGAAGAACCTCGTCGCCGGTAATGGCGGCGTCTATTATTCGCCGACGGTCAGGAGTTTCGACAGCAACGGCGTTGCGGCAATCGCCGGCCTGATCCGCTATGCCAGCGCACAATCGCCCGGCCGGCCGATCATCCTGTCCTGTGCCTCGATGGGCAGCCAGGTCTGCTGGGGCATTGCCCGCGATGGCGACAGCGTCAAGCGGCTGAAGGGCATGCTTGTCATGAGTGGCGTCACCGATCCCGATTTCACCAGGAGCGTCTTCTACAAGGCGAAGCTACCGCTCTGGTTCGCCCATGGCAGCCGCGACCCGGTCTATGCCGCCAGCACTCAGCAGGCGCTGTTTGAAAGCCTGCACAAGGTCAAATATCCGACGCACTTCACACTGTTTCAGACCGGAAACCACGGGACGCCGATCCGGATGATCGACTGGCGCCGGGTCTTGAATTGGATTCTTGCCGACTAGCAGTTGAATTTCGGAGAAATATAGGCGGGATCGCCGAGATTCCCCTTACGTCAAGGGCATCATGCTTTTCTTTGCCGCGCGCTTTTGATATGGCCCAAGGCCTAGGCAGAATTTGGAAGGCTGGCATGACACCTGACGTGCGCCCGCTCGTGGCGGGAAACTGGAAAATGAATGGCATGCGTGCCTCCCTGGATCAAATCAAGGCGATCGCCGAGGGCGTTTCCTCGCCGCTTGCCGACAAGGTCGAAGCGCTGATCTGCCCGCCGGCGACGCTGCTCTACGTAGCGACGGCGCTCTGCACCGACAGCCCGCTGGCGATCGGCGCTCAGGATTGCCATCAGAACCCGTCGGGTGCGCATACCGGCGATATCTCGACCGAGATGATTGCCGATTGTTACGGCACTTATGTCATCGTCGGCCACTCCGAGCGGCGCACCGACCATGCCGAAACGGATCATCTGGTCCGCGCCAAGGCGGAGGCTGCCTTCGCCGCCGGGCTGACGGCGATCATCTGCATCGGCGAAACGGCCGATGAGCGCCGCACAGGCCAGGCGCTCGACGTCATCAAGCGTCAGCTTTCCGCCTCGGTTCCGGACGCCGCCACCGCCGAGAACACCGTGATCGCCTATGAGCCGATCTGGGCGATCGGCACCGGAGTGACGCCGACTGCGGGCGATGTCGAAAAGGCGCATGCCTTCATGCGTGCCGAACTCGTGGCCCGCTTCGGCGGTGAAGGCCGCAAGATGCGTCTTCTCTATGGCGGCTCGGTCAAACCGGCCAATGCCGGCGAGCTGATGGGCATCGCCAATGTCGACGGCGCGCTGATCGGTGGGGCGAGCTTGAAAGCGGCCGACTTCCTCGCCATCTACCGTGCCTATGAGGCGCTGCTCGCCTGAGGCATTGTTTTTATTCCCGGGTTATTCGTTTATCCCGGGGCTTATTCCGGGCCGAAGGGCTTGGAATAGATGAAAGCCTCATGTAAAGAGCCGCCAGAATTCTTAACTTTGTCCGTCTCCAGGCGGGCAGGACTGGACCCATGCAGACCGTATTGATTGTCATTCATCTCATGATCGTGCTCGCCCTTGTCGGCGTCGTGCTCATCCAGCGCTCTGAAGGCGGCGGCCTCGGCATTGGCGGCGGTTCCGGCTTCATGTCGGCGCGCGGCACGGCCAATGCGCTGACGCGCACGACCGCGATCCTTGCGACCCTGTTCTTCATCACCTCGCTCGGCCTCGGCATTCTGACCCGTTACGAAGGCCGTCCGAGCGATATTCTCGACCGCATTCCGGCAACGGGCGGCCAGGGCAACGGCATTCTCGATTCGCTCGGCGGCGGTGCGCAGGCTCCGGCAAGCCAGCCGGCCGGCAACGGCGTTCCGAGCAGCGGTGCTGCGACGCCCGCACCGCAGGCTCCCGCCGCTCAAGCTCCTGCCAGTGGGGCTCCGGCAACGACCGCTCCAGCGGCTCCGGCTGCCAGCGAACCTTCAGCGCCGGCTCCGGCAACGACTGCCCCGGCAGCGCCTGCAACTCCGGCCGCACCGGCTCAGCCGGCCGGCGTCCCGACGGGACAGTAAACCGGTCTTCGACATAAACCGCCGGCAGGCCCTCGGGTCTGCCGGTTTTCTTTTGTTCAGATTCCTTCGCCACGCTTCGAAAATTCCGGAAAAGAATTTTTGGGGCTGGTGGAATCGTTTTTGAAAAGGTATCCGGTGAATCCCATGGCGCGATACGTATTCATCACTGGCGGCGTGGTTTCCTCTCTCGGAAAAGGAATTGCGGCCGCGGCTCTCGGAGCGTTGCTGCAGGCCCGTGGATATCGGGTGCGGCTTCGCAAGCTCGATCCCTATCTGAACGTTGACCCGGGCACGATGAGCCCGACTCAGCATGGCGAGGTCTTCGTCACCGACGACGGCGCGGAAACCGATCTCGATCTCGGCCACTACGAACGCTTCACGGGGCGTTCGGCGACCAAGACCGACAACATCACCACCGGCCGCATCTACAAGAACATCATCGACAAGGAACGGCGCGGCGATTATCTCGGCGCGACGGTGCAGGTCATCCCGCACGTCACCAACGAGATCAAGGATTTCGTCATCGAGGGCAATGACGATTACGACTTCGTCATCTGCGAGATCGGCGGCACGGTCGGCGATATCGAGGCGATGCCGTTTATGGAGGCGATCCGCCAGCTCGGCAACGACCTGCCGCGCGGCACGGCCGTCTACGTCCACCTGACGCTGATGCCCTATATTCCGGCAGCCGGCGAACTCAAGACCAAGCCGACCCAGCATTCGGTCAAGGAACTGCAGGCGCTCGGCATTCATCCCGATATCCTGTTGGTGCGCGCCGACCGCGAAATTCCGGAAGCCGAGCGCCGCAAGCTGTCGCTGTTCTGCAACGTGCGCCCGTCGGCCGTCATTCAGGCGCTCGACGTCGCCAACATCTACGATGTGCCGATCGCCTACCACAAGGAAGGCCTGGATGACGAGGTGCTCGCAGCCTTCGGCATCGAGCCGGCGCCGAAGCCGCGTCTCGACCCCTGGGAAGAGGTCTGCAACCGCATCCGCACGCCTGAGGGCGAGGTGACGATCGCGATCGTCGGCAAATATACCGGCCTCAAGGATGCCTATAAATCGCTGATCGAGGCGCTGCATCACGGCGGCATCGCTAATCGCGTCAAGGTCAAGCTCGAATGGATCGAGTCCGAGGTCTTCGAAAAGGAAGATCCGGCGCCCTATCTGGAAAAGGTGCACGGCATCCTCGTGCCCGGCGGCTTCGGCGAACGCGGTTCGGAAGGCAAGATCCACGCCGCCCGCTTCGCCCGCGAACGCAAGGTGCCGTATTTCGGGATCTGCTTCGGCATGCAGATGGCGGTCATCGAGGCGGCGCGCAATCTCGCCGACGTGTCCGGCGCTTCCTCGACCGAATTCGGCCCGACCAAGGAGCCGGTGGTCGGCCTGATGACCGAATGGGTCAAGGGCAACGAGCTGCAGAAGCGCACGGCAGCCGGCGATCTCGGCGGCACGATGCGTCTCGGCGCCTATAAGGCAGCGCTGAAGAAGGGCACGAAGATCTCGGATATCTACGGTTCCACCGATATTTCCGAGCGTCACCGCCACCGCTACGAGGTCAATGTCGACTACAAGGACCGGCTCGAGAGCTGCGGCCTCGTCTTCTCCGGCATGTCGCCGGATGGCGTGCTGCCGGAGACGATCGAATATCCCGATCATCCCTGGTTCATCGGCGTGCAGTATCACCCCGAACTGAAGAGCCGGCCGCTCGACCCGCATCCGCTGTTTGCCAGCTTCATCGAAGCGGCAACGGAACAGAGCCGCCTCGTCTAACCGCAATGACGATCCAGATCGCGCGATTTCAAGCGCGATCTGGGCAAGTACCTGTGGTGCTCTATTTTGCCGGCATGGCCCCACGGATCATCTGGGCCACTGTCTGCGATGCCGAAGACAAGAGTTTTTCCGGCGAAATGACGGTCCATTGAATCCACTGCCTCCTTGCACACGGATCCCCGAAACTTTCCCGGTGAGTGTGGTCATCTGTGCACCAGTGTCGTTCCAAGCCACCGAAGCTGGTCGCGCCTAATGGGGGCCGGAGTCGCGGAACGCCTTCCTGAGCGTATCGGATGGGTGCTCTCCGAAAGTGCTGTAATAGTATCTGGCGAAGTGCCCGAGATTGCTAAACCCGCAGGCGTAGGCGACCGACGTTACACTCGTTGTTGAACTCGGGCTCGCCAGCATCGCCTTGGCGTTACGCATGCGAACCTGCTTGACGAAAGTCATAGGAGAGACACCGCGACCCTTCTTGAAAGCATAAAAGAGACTGCGAACGCTTGCGTTTGCAACCAGAGCCATGGCCTCGATGGTCAGCGGCTGATCCCAGTTCTGCCGGATATATTCCTCCACCCTGCGCACTTGCCACGGCGCCGATGCGAGGGGCTGCTTGTTGAGTAGGTGACTATAATTATGGCGGTTGCTGCAAAGGAAGGCGACGAGGAGCGCTTGCTCAAGTTCGGCCAGGACGAGCGGCGGAAGCGAAGCGTCTTCGCGGTCGAGCTCTCCGATCACAAACTCCAGCAGGCGGAACTGGGCGGCAGAAGCCTGGGAATCCGGTGCGATGTCGGTCACCATCGTCAACGGTGGATCGACAGGGCGGCCGATTAACGCGCTGAGCTTCCTGATCAATGCTTGCGGCTTGATCCTCACGATCAAATGCTCGAAGTCCGGTGAGTACCTAAGTCGCACCTCGGCGCCCACCCCTGTTACCAAACCACGACGGCGGGAGACGGTCGTCTCTGAGCCGTCGACGACAAAACTGCCATCCCCTCGAAGTGGAAAGCCTTGAAGATAAAAATCCCCATGCGAAAGGGATGCCTCAATCGAAGAACCGTATCGAGCAAAGCTCAGCCCGACATCGTGCAGCTCGCAGTGATTGAGGTGTCCCTCGAAATCCTGCTGCGCTACGCGGCCTATATCGAGTGACCGGACCGAGAACATACCCGACAGACGCTGGCGAAGCTCACCAACGTCGCGGGTTCGGACAGCCGAAAATCGGCGCAACGGATCTTTCCGAGCGTGGGGCATAGCACAGCCTCTCACAACAGCAAATTTCGGCCCCGCAGTTTTGGGCTAAATTCTGCACCCGCAGAGTAACGCAACATTGCGGCTTCGGGAACAATGCTTCGCGCGCGAATGGTTGTCGACCTCCCCAGACGTGGCGACCTACTGCTTTTGTTGGACTGGGCCGGTCTCGAAGATAGGGCGTTTTCCGCTCCCGGACGCGATGCATCGATCGCTTGGCGCAGTGCTCACAATCCTCGTCTGAATCGCCCAGCAGCCTGGCTTCATACAGATGTTTCCTAGACCTGTGCGCTTGCCTCTATGACCGAGTTCCCAATTGCCAGGCAATTAATTCACGCAATTTTTGCGTTTTAGGGCCGAGCATTGCACTCCCTGAGTAGCTCCGGCGGGTAAGCGGCGGGCAAGGTGTGCATCGAACGTAGCTGCGTTGGACGCGTCCGGCGCACGTCGACGAACTTCAACGCGTCGAAGGAGGAGCGCGCCATGAGCAAGGAAGTTCCAGCAGGTATCACAGGACGGAAACATCAAACTCAACCGGGGTTGAGGCGTCGCGATCTGTTGCTGAGCGGTGTCTCGCTGCTTGGCGCTTCAGCACTATCTTCGAGTGTGCTGAGCAGTCTGAGTACGCCGGCAAAGGCCCAGACCGCAACCAGACCGCCGAACATCCTGATCCTGTGGGGTGACGACATCGGCTATTGGAACATCAGCGCCTACAACCAGGGTATGATGGGCTACAAGACGCCGAATATCGACAGGGTCGCGAACGAGGGTGGGCTCTTCACCGATTATTATGGTCAACAGAGCTGCACCGCGGGAAGGGCGGCGTTCATCACCGGTCAGTCGCCATACCGCACGGGATTGTTGAAGGTCGGCCTGCCGGGGGCCAAGGAGGGAATGCAGGCGGAAGATCCGTCACTCGCGGATCTGCTCAAGCCGCTCGGCTACATGACCGGACAGTTCGGCAAGAACCATCTCGGCGACCTCGATGAACATCTCCCGACCGCCCACGGCTTTGACGAGTTCTTCGGCTCTCTCTACCACCTCAATGCGGAGGACGAACCTGAGAATCCGGACTATCCCAAAGACCCGGCCTTCCGGGAAAAATTCGGCCCACGGGGAGTCCTCCATTCCTATGCGGACGGCCGCATCGAGAATACCGGCCCGCTCACCAGGAAGCGCATGGAGACGATCGACCAGGAGGTCACCGATGCCGCGATTGGTTTCCTGAAGCGCGCCAAGGAACAGGACAAGCCGTTCTTCCTGTGGTGGAACTCGACCCGGATGCATATCTGGACGCGGCTCAAGGCCGAGAGCCAGGGCAAGACCGGCCTTGGGATATATCCGGACGGGATGGTCGAGCACGACGCCCAGGTTGGTGAGATGCTCAAGGCGCTTGATGATCTCGGCCTGTCGGAAAACACGATCGTCATGTATTCGACCGACAACGGCGCCGAGAAGTTTACATGGCCGGATGGTGGCCAATCACCGTTCCGCGGGGAAAAGAACACCAATTGGGAGGGCGGCTACCGGGTTCCGGCCATGGTTCGCTGGCCGGGGGTGATCCAGCCCGGGACTGTCTATAATGACATCGTGGCGCATGAAGATTGGATACCCACTCTCCTGGCCGCGGCCGGCGAACCGGAGATCAAGGAGAAGCTCCTCAAGGGTCACACGGCCGGTGCCAAGACCTTCAAAGTGCACCTCGACGGCTACAACATTACCGACTACCTCTCCGGGAAAGGAGAGGACCCGCGCAAGGAATTCATCTATTTCGTCGACGATGGTTCGCTTGTTGGCCTTCGTTATCAGCAGTGGAAGATCGTCTTCGCCGAACAACGCGAAGAGGGCCTCAATGTCTGGCAAGAGCCTTTTGTGCCGCTGCGCCTTCCCAAGCTCTTCAATCTTCGCTCCGATCCATTCGAGACGGCCGACCATGAGGGCATGGATTATGAACGCTGGCGTGTGGAGCACCTGTTTGTAGTGGTGCCGGCGCAAGCCTATGTCGCCAAGTTCTTGGAAACGTTCAAGGAGTTCCCACCCAGGCAGAAGCCCGGAAGTTTCTCGATCGACCAGGTGATGGAAAATATGCAGGGCGCAGCGGCGGGGGGTGGTAACTAGCGCAGCTTCCTGGATTCGTAAGCGGCGGCGGGTCGATAGCCCAACCAGTTGAGCCGGTCGTCTCTTCTTAACATGGAGAGGTCCAATGGAATCGTTCCTCCGCATTTTTGCGCTTCTGATCCCAATCTGGGTCAACTTTGCGGCCTTGGCATCTCCGGCAGCGGCGCAGACTGATCTGCTGCCATCATGGAACGACGGCGCGTCGAAGCAGGCGATCCTCGATTTCGTTGCAGGGGTAACGGCAGAAGGTGGGCCAGACTATGTCGTGCCGGAGGAGCGCATCGCGGTGTTCGACAATGACGGCACCCTTTGGGCTGAACAGCCGCTCTATTTCCAGGTTTTGTTCGCCATTGACCGCGCAAAGGCGCTCGCACCGCAGCATCCGGAATGGAAAGACAAGGAGCCCTTTGCCTCCCTTCTGAAAGGGGATGTCAAGAGTGCCCTCGCAGGTGGCGAGCATGCGATTGTCGAATTGGTTGCGGCAACGCATTCAGATATGACCACGGAAGAGTTCAACAGCATCGTAAAGGATTGGCTTGCTAGAGCGCGGCACCCGAAAACCCAGCGTCAATATACCGAAATGACCTATCAGCCGATGCTGGAACTGCTCGCGTTCCTGCGATCGAGTGGCTTCAAGACCTTCATCGTCACGGGCGGCGGTATCGAATTCGTCCGCGCCTTTGCGGAGGACACGTATGGAGTCCCGCCTGAGCAAGTTGTCGGCAGCGCCGGCAAGACCAAATTCGAGACCCGCGACGGCAGACCGGTGCTGATGAAGGAGCCGGGGGTCGATTTTGTCGATGACAAGGCTGGCAAGCCTGTCGGCATCCAGCGGCATATCGGTCGTCGACCGATTGCTGCCTTCGGAAACTCGGACGGCGACTTGCAGATGCTGCAATGGACGTGCACAGGGTCCGGCCTCCGCTTCTGTCTTTATGTTCACCACACCGACGGCGAGCGTGAATGGGCCTATGATCGCCAGTCAAGCATTGGTAGGCTTGACGAAGGGCTGGACCAGGCCGCGGCCAATGGCTGGACGGTCGTCGATATGAAGAAGGATTGGAAAAAGGTATTCGGTTTTGAAAAATGAAGCGATCATCAATCCAACGAGTTGCATCTTCGAAAACGCGCGAATCCGGCCCGCTGCCGGCAGGTCGCAAGAGCTGAGCAATGAGTAGCGTAACGAGAACCGAAACGCAGGTCTCGAACCCAACAGCAGCTCCTCGACCGCTCGGCACACCGCCGTTTCCCGGCATGGTCTGGATTCCTGGCGGAGAGTTTCTGATGGGCTCGGATAGGGCCTATCCGGAGGAGGCCCCGGCGCACCGGGTGCGAGTCGACGGCTTCTGGATGGATCGCTTCACCGTCACCAACCTTGACTTCGGGCGCTTCGTTTCGGCGACAGGCTACGTGACGCTCGCTGAGAAACCGGCCGACCCAGCGAACTATCCGGGCGCCAAGCCAGAGATGCTGGCGCCTTCTTCGATCATGTTCAAGAAGCCTTCAGCACCCGTCGATATGCGCGACCACTACAACTGGTGGGTCTATGTCCGCGGCGCCAACTGGCGCCATCCACGTGGTTCGGCGAGTTCCATCAGGAAGCTTGGCGACCACCCCGTCGTGCACGTGGCCTACGACGATGTCGTGGCCTATGCCAAATGGGCAGGCAAGGAGCTGCCGAGCGAAGCGGAATGGGAGTTTGCCGCTCGGGGCGGTCTTGACGGCGCCGAATACGTCTGGGGCGACGAGTTGACTCCAGGAGGCAATCACATGGCCAATATCTGGCAAGGAGACTTCCCGTACCGGAACACCTCGGCGGACGGCTTCGAATATACCGCGCCGGTCGGCTCGTTCCCGGCCAACGGCTATGGACTGTACGATATGGCAGGCAATGTCTGGCAATGGACGACCGACTGGTATCAGGATCACGGCCGGATCGAGAGTCCTTGCTGCACCGCAGCCAACCCGCGCGGTGGCGAGCGCGAGGGGAGCTACGACCAACTCCAACCGAACATGAGGATTCCGCGCAAGGTCACCAAGGGCGGTTCGCATCTTTGCGCGCCCAACTACTGCCGACGTTACCGGCCCGCAGCACGGATGGCGCAGGCCATCGACACCTCTATCTCGCATCTTGGATTTCGCTGCATCGTGCGGCCGGAGAGCTGAGAGTGATGGCCGTGTATGCGGCATTCAGAATTCAAAGAGGTGCCGGCTGTTGGTCGGCATCGGTACTGATGACATGCAGCAACCTCCGGGCGGCAGGGACATGCCCCGCCGCCCATTTCAGTCTTCAGGCCGCGGCCGGCAGCGGGCCGATATAGACCGAGCGTGGGCGAATCAGCCGACCGTCGAGCGCCTGTTCGCGGGCATGCGCCAGCCAACCGACGGTGCGGCCGATCGCGAAGACGCCGGTGAAGGTCTCACGCGGGAAGCCGAGCGTTTCCAGCAGCAGCGCGGTATAAAATTCGACATTGACGTCGAGCGGCCGGTTCGGCTTGCGCGCCTTCAGGATAGCCAAGGCGGCAGCTTCCACGGCTTCAGCCAGCGCGCCGCGGGCGCTGTCGACCTGTCCTGACGCAATCAGCGGCTTCAGCGCGCCTTTCAGCGCATCGGCGCGCGGATCGCGGACGCGGTAGATGCGGTGGCCGAAGCCCATCAGCCTTTCGCCGCGATCAAGCGCTTCGCCAATCCATGGCTCGGCATTCTCAGCGGTTCCGATCGCATCCAGCATGTCGAGCACCGGCCCGGGCGCCCCGCCATGCAGCGGTCCCTTCAGCGCGCTCAGCGCCGCCAGCACCGAGGAGGTCAGGCCGGCCTGCGTCGAGGCGATGACGCGCGATGCGAAGGTCGAGGCATTGAGGCCATGGTCCGAGATCGTCACGAGATAGGTATCGAGCGCCGCCGTCTGCTCCCTCGTCGGTAATTGTCCGGTCAGCATGCGCAGGACATCGGCCGCCTGCGACAGCGCCGCGTCGGGCGTGATCGGTTTTTCTCCGCGCTGCAGGCGCAGAACCGCCGGCAGGAAGACCGCAGGCGCCGCGAGAAGGCTCAGCGCGGTATCAAAATCCTCGCCATCGGGCAGCCGGGCGATCAGCGCCCGCATCGCATCGACCGGCGGCAGCGCCAGCAGGGAGGTATCGGCGGTCCCGACATGGTGGAAAATCCCGGCTCGTGCTTTCGCCAGCCATTCGCGCAATTGCGCTTGATCGAAGCTTCGCTCCATCAGCCCGTCGAGCAGCAATGCGGCGACACCTTCATAGCTGCAGTCTGCGACCAGATGGTCCAGCGAGACGCCGCGGATGATCAGCCGCCCCGCTTCGCCATCGACATCCGAGAGCTGCGTTTCGGCGGCAATGACGTCTTCCAAGCCATTTTTCATGTTGGTTCTCCTTTACCACTGCGATGATCCGACCTAGTCTCATTGACGTCAATCTTGATGCAATTGATCAATATGAGGCTCCGATGCCGTGGCTGACCGCCGAGGAAGCGCTGCAGGCGCTGAAGACCAAGCCGCAGACGCTCTATGCTAATGTCAGCCGCGGGCGCATTCGCGCCAAACCCGATCCCGCCGACCCGCGCCGCAGCCTCTACCAGGCGGCCGATGTGCAGCGGCTGGCCGAACGCCATGCCGGCCGGCGCAAGGCTGAAACGGTTGCCGCCGAGACGATCCGCTGGGGCGACCCGGTGCTGTCCTCGGCGATCTCCACCATCATCAATGGACGGCTTTTCTACCGCGGACGAAACGCGGCCGATTTCGCCGAGGCGGCGACGCTGGAGCAGACAGCGGCATTGCTCTGGAACGGTGCGGAAGCACTCGCCTCCGTCACCGCCACAGGGCATGCGGCTCCATCGCTTCAGGCCGCATTCCTGGCGCTGGCTGGGCGGGTGACATCGGATCTGCCGTCGCTCGGCCGCTCGCAGGCAGCCCTTCGCAGGGAAGCAAGCGGGGTGCTCTCCACGGTCGCCGATGCACTGGCGCCGGGGCCTTCGGATCGGCCTATGCATCTGCGGCTTGCGGAAAGCTGGCAGCGGCCGGATGCTGCCGATTGCCTGCGCCGGGCGCTGGTGCTGCTTGCCGATCACGAACTCAACGCCTCGACCTTTGCGGCACGGGTCACGGCATCGGCGGGTGCTACCCTTTCGGCCGCCGTGCTGTCCGGTCTGGCGACGCTGACCGGGCCGCTGCATGGCGCCGCCTGGCAGGGCGTCGATACCTTGATCGAGGCCGCGGCCAGCCTTGGCGCCGAGCAGGCGATCCGCCGTACGCTTGCCCAGGGCCATCGCCTGTCGGCCTTCGGCCATCCGCTCTATCCCGACGGTGATATCAGGGCTCTCACACTGCTTTCGCATTTTCCCCTGCCACAGCCGTTTGCCGAACTCAGGGAAATCGGCGAGGAGATGGTCGGCGACAGGGTCAATGTCGATTTCGCGCTTGCCGCAATGGCCGCCGCGTTCGATCTGCCGCGGGAGGCGCCGATCATCATGTTCTCGCTTGCCCGTTCCGCCGGCTGGCTGGCGCATGCGATGGAGCAGATCGACAGCGGCGAATTGATCCGGCCGCGGGCGCGTTATGCCGGACCGGCGCCCGAAGTGAGCGGCAGCGCTTAACGAGCGCACCGGTTTGCTTTTTTTTGCCTAGGGAAATACCCGATTTCGGCTATCATGCCCGACATGGAAGAAGACGGTTGGCGGGCGCTTTCGAAAACGCTGTCCGCACGGTCATGGGGGCTTTCCATGAATATGACCTTTCGCAGCCTGCTTGCCGCCGCACTCGCTGTCGGCCTCATTCCGAATGGGGCGGCCGTTGCGCAGTCTGCCGGCTGCACAATCGCGCGTGACGCCAGCGCCCGCCAGGTGTTCACGTGTCCCGGCGGGGTAAAGATCACGGCCGAGGCCGGCGCATCCTTCAGCCTTACCGACCGCAACCGTGACGGCAGCCCCGATTCGGCGTCGCTGCGGCGCAAGGCGATCCTCGTCGATGTCGACAGCAGCCAGCACGCCGGCGGTTTCCAGGTGGTGACGCCGCAGGCGATCGCTGCGGTGCGCGGCACGCAATGGGCAGTCGACGTCGCGGCCGGCAAGACCTCGGTGCTGGTCGTCAGGGGCAGCGTCGCGGTCCGCCGGCCTGCTGGCGAGCAGGTTGTGCTGTCGCCGGGCGAGGGCGTCGACGTCAGCGGCGGGACCGAATCGCTCGTCGTGCGTCGCTGGCCGGCGCCGCGCGCCGCCGCCCTGCTTGCTCGCCTCGGCCAATAAATCCATGAACCATCGCCTGCAGACGGTGATTGCGCTGCTGCTCGCCGGTCTTTGGGGGGCGGCGCTGGGTCATGCCAATCTCAATGGCGGAAGCGGTCTTCTCGATCGGATGGAGGCGTCGCTTGCCGATATCCGCAGCGTCGTCATCGGGGCGAAGACACCGCCGCCTGTCGTCTCGATCGTTGCAATCGACGACCGCACCGCCGCCACCCACGGCTATCCTCTTGATCGGGCCACGCTTGCGCGCCTCGTCGGCACAATCACCGCCTTGAAGCCGAAGGCGCTGGCGCTCGACATTCTGCTCGTCGATCCCGGGCCGGAGGAGGGTGACGCGGCGCTGGCTGCCGCCCTTGCCCAAGGGCCAAGCGTGATCGCCGCCGCGGCCACCTTTGCCAGGAGCAGCCAGGAGGTCGCCGATGGGGCGAACGATCCGCTTGCCGCTATCCCCGAGGCAAACCAGCTTCTGTTGCCGCTTCCTCGCTTTACCGAGGCGGCCGCGGTCGGCATCGTCAATGTCGCAACCGACCAGACCGGCACGCCGCGCTTCATCCCGCTGATTTCGCGCGGCGCGGATCGGCTGGATCCGGCCTTTCCGCTGCGCGCCGCTTCGGTGGCGCTCGGCGTCGATCCCAGCATCGAACCTGGCGCCATCATGCTCGGAAAACTGCGCATTCCCACCGATATCGGCCAGCGCCTGCCGGTGACCTTCTATGGCGGGCATGGCAGCATCGCCACATCAAGCGCTACTGATGCGCTGGATGGCAAGCTTTCTGGCGATGCCGTTGCCGGCCGCATCGTCGTCATCGGTTCGACGGTCACCGGCGGCGGCGACGTCTTCCCGACGCCGTTCGACCCCGTCATGCCTGGTGTCGAGGTGATGTCGACGGCGATCACCCATCTCGTCAGCGGCGACAGCATGGTGCGCGACCACAGGATACGCCTGATCGACGCCGGCACCGCCGTCGGCCTGCCGCTTGTGCTCGTTGCGTTGATCGCCTGGCGGCGGAGTGCCGCGGGCTATCTCATCATCGTACTGACGCTGATCGTCTGGGCGGTGCTCAATCTGTCGGCCTTCGCGCATGGCTACTGGCTGAGCGCGGCGCTGCCGATCGCCGCAGCGCTGCCGCCGGCGCTGATCTTCGGTGCGGCCGAACTCTGGCTCGATCGCGGCCGCGCCCGCCATTTCGCCGAGCAGAGCGCGCTGCTGCAGCGCATCGAGGCGCCCGGCCTCGGCGAGTGGCTGGCGCGCGATCCGAATTTCCTCGCCCGGCCGGTGCGCCAGAACGCCGCCGTCATCTTCATCGATCTCTCGGGTTTCACCGGCCTCAGTGAAAAGCTCGGACCGGTCAAGGTCAGCGAGGTGCTGAGCGGTTTCTTCGAACTGATCGACGAGGAGGCGCGCGCGCACGGCGGCGCCATCACCAGCTTCATGGGCGACGGGGCGATGATCCTGTTCGGACTGCCGGAGCCAGCCGATGATGATGCCGCCCGGGCGGCAGCCTGCGCCGTCAGCCTGTGCGAGCGCACCCGAGGCTGGCTTCAGGCGCATGCGGGCTTTGCCGAGAAGAAGATCGGCTTCAAGGTCGGCGCCCATTGCGGGCCGATCGTTGCCTCGCGTCTTGGGACCGGCGACCGGCAGCAGATCACGGCGGCGGGCGACACCATCAATGTCGGCAGCCGGCTGATGGAGGTGGCCGCCCACAATGGCGTCGAGCTGGCGCTGAGTGCCGAAATCGTCCGCGCCGCAGGCCCCGACAGCGCGCTGCTGCAGGCCGGCCGGATGGAGGGGCCGTTGGAAACCACGCTGCGCGGCCGGGCAAGCCATATCGACGCCTGGCTGTGGCGCAGCCGCACGCTTTGACAATCGCCGCGGGAGCGGCTAGGAACGGCGCAAATACCCCGCCGGCTGGCTCCGGCCATGGCGCATTTCGCGCCTGACAGCTCCGAAAGATCGAAACCCATGACAGAATTCAACGGCGTCGTTCCGGCGATCGCCAAGGCGTTGCAGAAGCGCGGTTACGCCGAACTCACCCCGGTCCAGAAGGCGATGCTCGATCCTGATCTCGCCGCCTCCGACGCGCTGGTTTCGGCCCAGACCGGCTCCGGCAAGACCGTCGCCTTCGGCCTGGCGCTGGCGCCGACGCTGCTCGAGGGCGGGGAGCGCTTCGGCAATGCCGGCGCGCCGCTTGCGCTTGTCATCGCCCCGACGCGCGAACTTGCCCTGCAGGTGAAGCGTGAGCTCGAATGGCTCTATGAGATGACCGGCGCGGTGATCGCCAGTTGCGTCGGCGGCATGGACATCCGCAGCGAACGCCGTTCGCTCGAACGCGGCGCCCATATCGTCGTCGGCACGCCCGGCCGCCTCTGCGACCATATCCGCCGCAGGGCGCTCGACATGTCGGAACTGAAGGCCGCCGTGCTCGACGAAGCCGACGAGATGCTCGATCTCGGCTTCCGCGAAGACCTGGAATTCATTCTCGATTCGGCGCCGGACGAGCGTCGGACGCTGATGTTTTCGGCAACGGTGCCGGCCGCGATCGCCAAGCTTGCCAAGAGCTACCAGCGCAACGCCGTGCGCATCAGCACCGCGGCCGAGGAAAAGCAGCATATCGACATCGAATATCGCGCGCTGATGGTGGCTCCGAGCGACCGCGAAAACGCGATCATCAACGTGCTGCGTTATTACGAGGCGACCAACGCCATCGTCTTCTGTTCGACGCGCGCCGCCGTCAATCATCTCACGTCGCGCTTCAACAACCGCAATTTCGCCGTGGTGGCGCTTTCCGGCGAGCTGACGCAGAACGAACGCAGCCATGCGCTGCAGGCGATGCGCGATGGGCGCGCCCGCGTCTGCATTGCGACCGACGTCGCTGCCCGCGGCATCGACTTGCCGGGCCTCGATCTCGTCATCCATGCCGACCTGCCGACCAATCCGGAAACGCTGCTGCACCGCAGCGGCCGCACCGGCCGGGCCGGGCGCAAGGGCATCAGCGCCATGATCGTGCCGCTGAATGCACGGCGCAAGGCCGAGCGCCTGCTCGAGAATGCCGGTATTTCGGCCGCCTGGGCTCGCCCGCCATCGGCCGAAGAGGTGAATGAGCGCGACGACGAGCGGCTGCTCGCCGATCCGATCTTCAGCGAAGCGCCGCAGGAGGAAGAACAGGGGCTGGTGCAGCAACTGCTTTCCAGCCACGGCGCCGAAAAGCTCGCCGCCGCTTTCCTGCGTCTTTACCGCACCAATCATTCGGCGCCGGAGGATCTGATCGAGGTCACCGTGCAGGACGGGGGCAGCCGCAAGCGCCGGGATAATGCCGAGCCGTACGAGCCGGCGCAGAAGGGACCGCGCGAGGATTTCGGCGCCAGTGTCTGGTTCTCCGTCTCGGTTGGGCGAAAGCAGAATGCCGAGCCGCGCTGGCTTATACCGATGCTCTGCCGCAACGGCAACGTGACGAAGCGCGAGATCGGCGCGATCAAGATGCAGCCCGAGGAAACCTTTGTGGAGATCGCGGCAGCGAGTGCCGAAAGCTTCCTGGCGGCGATCGGGCCGAACAAGGCACTCGAACGCGGCATTCGCGTGACCAGGCTTTCCGGCACGCCGGATTTCAGCAGGGCGCCGTCGCCGAAGCCCTACGCCGGCAAGTCGTCGCGTGACGAACGGTCGGGCGACACGTTCCGCGACGAACGCCCGAAGCACAAGTTCGGCAAGGGTGCGGGCGGCGGATATGCTGCGGCCGACAATAGCGGCCCGCAAAAGCAGGATAGCAAGCCCTGGAGCAAGAAACCGGGCAAGCCCGGCTTCGATGGTCCGAGATCAGATAAGCCGAAGTTCGACAAGCCAAAATACGACAAGCCAAAATTCGAAGGCGGGAAATCCGAAGGCGCCAAATCCGAACGCCCGAAATACGAAGGCAAGGGCGGCGCCGGGCCGAAGAACAAGTTTTCGAAGAAGAAGCCCGGCTGATTTCGCCACAGCCCTTCGCCAGTTCAGGCGGAGGGCTTTATCTGACTGTTGGCCGGCAAGCGGAATATCTCGACACTGGCATGCCGCATCTCGCCATGAAGATCTATTGAATCGTTGGATTTTATAGCGGGGACAGGGAACATGACGACGATGAAACGTTCCGGACCGCCGCGTCCCGATCCGGCCGCCTTCATCCAGGCCCATCTGCCGATTTCGCCCGTTCCCACCATTCCCGAAATCCTTCTTCATACGGCGGGCCCTGCGAGCGGGCTCTGGCGGCTTGCCGGCCGCGGAGAAGCCGATCCAGCGCCCTACTGGGCCTATCCCTGGGCCGGTGGCGCCGTGCTTGCCCGTCACCTGCTCGACCGGCCGGAAGTGGTCGCCGGCCGCCGCGTCGTCGATCTCGGCGCCGGCTCCGGGCTCGTCGCCATTGCGGCGGCCAAGGCCGGAGCTACCGCGGTCACGGCGGTCGATGTCGATGCCAACGCAATCACGGCAATCGGCCTCAACGCCGCAGTGAACGGCGTGAACATCCTAGCCGTCGCCGCCGATATCATCGAGGCACCGCCGCCGGAGGCGACTGATCTCCTCGTTGTCGGCGACCTGTTTTACGATTCCGCGCTTGCATTGCGAATGCTGGCTTTCCTGCGGCGTTGCCAGGCCTCCGGCATCGAGGTGCTGATTGGCGATCCCCATCGCGCCTACCTGCCGCAGGGCGCACTTCAGCGAATCGCGACGCATGCGGTTGCGGATTTCGGCGCAGGGGCCAGCGACGGGGTGGTGCAGGCGGGCGTTTTTTCCCTTTTCTGAAACAGGTGACAGCCTGAGCTATACCAGAAGATCCGGCCGCAACAGCATGACCGGGCAGGGCGCTCCGGCCGGTAGCTCCGGCGCATGCGGCGGGCGAATGATGAGGCAATCGGCTTGCGCGAAGATCTTCATCATCGAGGAATCCTGTTTGCCGAAGGGTTCGGCCAGCCAGTTTCCGGCGGCGGATTTCGAGAGTTTCGACCTGATATAGTCCTGGCGGTGGTCGTTGGCGCGTAGCGTCACGGCTGCCTCGACCATTGCCTCGCGATGCACCGGCGGCAGGGAAGCGAGTTTGCGGATCAGCGGCTCCAGGAACAACAGGGCGCAGACCAAGCTCGAGACCGGATTGCCGGGCAGGCCGAGCACATGGGTCTCGCCGAAGCTGCCGACCATCAGCGGTTTGCCGGGGCGCATGGCGATACGCCAGAAGTCCAGCTGCATGCCGGCCTCGATCAGCGTTGCCTGCACCAGGTCATGGTCGCCGACCGAAGCGCCGCCGAGCGTGACGATGACGTCGGCCTTGGCGTCTCGCGCCGCGTCGATTGCCGCCGTGATCCTGGTCTTATCATCAGGCACGATGCCGAGATCGAGCACGTCGGCGCCGGCTTTGCGGGCAAGGGCTGCGATACCGAACGTATTGGATGCGATGATCTGCGAAGGGCCGGGCGTGCTTCCGGGCGGCAGCAGTTCGTCGCCGGTTGCGAGGATGGCGATCAGCGGGCGTTTGAGGACCTCGACATCGGGCCGGTTCATGCCGGCAGCAACCGTCAGCCGCGAGAAATCGAGCACGCTGCCGGCCGACAGCACGGTTTCGCCTTCGGCAAAATCCTGGCCGCGGGGACGCACATGCTGGCCCAGCCGAACCGGGAAATTGGTGCGGATGCCGCCGTCGATCTTCTCGGCATCCTCCTGCAGCAGGACGCTGTCGGCGCCTGACGGAACCGGTGCGCCGGTGAAGATGCGGACGGCCTCGCCTTGACCGACGTTTCCTTCAAAGGCATGGCCGGCTGAAGATGTGCCGATGACGTTCAGCACAGCGCCTGGCTCCGGCGCATCGTCGCGGCGCAGCGCATAACCATCCATGGCCGAGGCGTTGAAGGGCGGTTGGGTTATCCCGGCCTTGAGGTCGACGGCCAGGACGCGGCCTTCAGCCTCGGCGAGCGGCAATGTCTCGGATGCAGTGACGGGCGTTGCGCGTGACAGCAAGCGGCTCAGCGCCTCGGTGACCGGGAGAAGGTTCATCTCGCCTCCGGATGACGGAAATCGCCTGATTTGCCACCGGATTTCTCGAGCAGCCGGATGCCGCCGATCTCCATTGCCTTGTCGGCGGCCTTGGCCATGTCGTAGATCGTAAGGCAGGCGACCGAGACGGCGGTCAGCGCCTCCATCTCGACACCGGTCTTGCCGGTCAGCTTGGCGGTTGCCGTGACGCGCAGGCCGGGCAGGGCGGCGTCTTCCTCGATCTCTAACGTGACCTTGGTCAGCATCAGCGGATGGCAGAGCGGGATGAGATCGGCGGTGCGTTTGGCCGCCATGATGCCGGCAAGGCGGGCAGTGCCGATCACATCGCCCTTCTTGGCATTGCCCTGGCGGATCAGCGCCAGCGTTTCCGCCGCCATCTTCACATGGCCCTCGGCCGTGGCGATGCGCACCGTCTCGGCCTTGTCGGAAACATCGACCATATGCGCCTCGCCTGAGGCATCGATATGGGTGAGGCCGGGCTTTCCGCCGCTCATATCATTCGGCCGCGATGGCGGTTTCGCCGAAGAGCAGCGCGTGGGTGGCGGCCGTCACGTCATCCTTTCGCATCAGGCTTTCGCCGACAAGGAAGGTGCTGATATCGACGACCTGCAGGCGCTTGCAATCGGCATGGGTGAAGATGCCGCTTTCGCCGATGAGGAGCCTGTCTGCCGGAACCAATGAAGCAAGCGTCTCGCTGACTGTCAGGCTGACCTCGAAGGTGCGCAGATTGCGGTTGTTGATGCCGATGAGGGGCGAGGACAGTTTTAGCGCCCGCTCCATCTCCTCGGCGTCGTGGACCTCGACCAGCACGTCCATGCCGAGCGAGAAAGCTTCGTCCTGCAGCCGCTCCGCATCATCGTCGCTCAGCGACGCCATGATGAGCAGAATGCAGTCAGCTCCCCAGGCGCGCGCCTCATGCACCTGATAGGTCTCGAACATGAAATCCTTGCGCAAAGCGGGCAGCGCGCAGGCGGCCCGCGCCGCGGTCAGGAATTCCGGCGCACCCTGAAAGCTCGGCCTATCGGTCAACACGGAAAGGCAGGCCGCGCCACCGGCTTCGTAAGCCTTTGCCAGCGCCGGCGGATCGAAATCCGGACGAATGAGGCCCTTCGATGGGCTCGCCTTCTTGATTTCGGCGATCAGCCCGAAATGTCCGGCGTCGCGCTTTGCAGTAAGCGCCTTATAAAAACCGCGCGGGGCGGACTGGCCGGTCTGCATCGCCTTCAGGTCGGCAAGCGATACCGCAGCCTTGGCGGCGGCGATCTCCTCGCGCTTGTAAAGTTCGATCTTCTTCAGGATATCGGTCATCGGGCAATCCTAGTCGATATCGTTGGAAACGGCGATGAGTTTGTCGAGGGCAAGCGCGGTGGCGCCGCTATCGAGCGACTGTGCCGCAAGCGTCATGCCGTCGCGAATCGTTTCGACCTTGCCGGCGATGACGAGCGAGGCCGCAGAATTGGCGAGCGAAATATCGCGATAGGCGTTCTTCGCGCCGCTGAGCACCTCGCGAAGTGCTGCGGCATTGGCAACACCGTCGCCGCCCTTGATGTCGGCGAGCACGCAAGGGCTGACGCCGAAATCGGCCGGCGACAGCTCGAAGGTGCGGATCTTGCCGTCTTCGAGCGCGGCAACCTGGGTGATGCCGGTCGTGGTGATTTCGTCGAGGCCGTCGCCATGAACCACCCAGACGCATTCGGAGCCGAGATCGCGCATGACTTCGGCAAGCGGCACCAGCCATTGCGGAGAGAAGACGCCGAGCAGCTGGCGGCGGACGCCGGCCGGACTGGAAAGGGGCCCCAACAGGTTGAAAATGGTGCGGGTGCCGAGTTCGACGCGGGAGGGGCCGACATGGCGCATGGCGGAATGATGAAGCTGGGCGAACATGAAGCCGACGCCGGCCTCAGCGATGCAGCGGGAGATGACCTCGGGACCGACATCGAGCTTGACGCCGAGTGCGGCGAGATTGTCCGCCGCGCCCGATTTCGAGCTCAGCGCCCGGTTGCCGTGTTTTGCGACGGGGACGCCGGCGCCGGCAACGATCAGCGCCGCCAGCGTCGAGATATTGTAGGTGCCGCTGGCATCGCCACCGGTGCCGACGATGTCGATCGCATCGGCCGGCGCTTCGACGGTCAGCATCTTCGAGCGCATCGCGGTGACGGCGCCGACGATCTCGTCGACGGTTTCGCCGCGCACGCGCAGCGCCATCAGGAAGCCGCCGATCTGCGAGGGCGTCGCCTGGCCCGACATGAGGATGTCGAAGGCGGCGCGCGCCTCGTCACGCGTCAGCGGCTCGCGGCTTGCGGCCTTGGCCAGGAACGGCTTCAGATCGGTCATAAGGCCTCCTAGCGAAGCGTCGCCTGTTCAGCGAGTGTCTGGTTGATCTGCGCGCCGTACTGCGTCTGCAGCAGGTTGACCATCTGATCGAGAATATCGTCGCCGGCGGCATTGGCCATGGCAGTGATCTGGGCATCGCGGTTGTTCAGCGCGTCGCTGGTCGGCTCGCTGTTGACCTCGGTGACCTTCATCAGGATCTGCGTCGAGGGATCGGCGCCGACGGCGCTCGCGACCGCATCGATCGGGCCGGAGAAGGCGGCGGTGACGCCGGCGCGGCCAAGCACCGGATCATCGGTGGAGCGGGTGACGCCGCTCTTGCTTTCGACGGCGATGCCGAGCGGCGCTGCAATATCGGCAAGCGCGGTGCCCTTGGCGGCTTCAACCTTCAATGCTTCGGCTTTCTTGGCGAGTTCGGCCTTCTGCTGTTCCGCCGTCCAGTCCTCGACCGCCTTTTCGCGGACCTCGGTGACCGGGCGCTCGCGGGTCGGGGTAATTTCGCGGACGTTGAACCAGACATAGCCGTCATTGCCGATCGGCAGCGGCGACGCATCGACGCCGACCTCGGTCTTGAAGGCCTCGGCGAGCAGCTGCTGCTTGACGGGAATATCCTTGACCTCTTTGCCGTCCTTGTCGGCGCCGGTCATATCGACGGCGTCGACGTTGACAGCCTTCAGCTTCAGCTGGCCGGCGATATCCTCCAGCGTGGCGCCGCCGGCGCGCAGATCCTCGATGCGGTCATGAACATTGATCACTTCCTGCGAGGCATTGGAAAGCGCCAGCTGCTTGCGGATGTCCTCCTTCACCTCGTCGAAATTCCGGGTGGTTTCCGGCTTGATGTTGGTGATGCGCAGGATGACGGAGCCGAAGGAGCCATCGACGACAGGTGTCGTGCCGCCATCCTTCGAAACTGCGAAGGCCGCATCGGCAACGGCCTGGTCGGGAACCTTGTCCTTGGTGAATTCGCCGAGCAGTACGTCGCTTGCCGTCTTGCCCTGGTCGGAGACCAGCTGGTCGAAGCTGGTACCGCCCTTCAGCGCCGTTTCGGCGGCGACGGCAAGATCCTTGCTGGCAAAGCTCAGCTGTTCGATGGTGCGGCTTTCCGGCGTGCGGTAGGTATCCTTGCTCTTGTCGAAGGCTTCGTGGATCTGGTCGTCCGTGACGGTCGCGGCGTCGGCGATATCGGCGGGCTGCAGCGAGAGATAGACAAGCTTGCGGTACTCAGGCGCCTGGTATCGCTGCTTGACGCCGTCGAACCACGTCGCCAGCACGTCGTCGGCAGGTGCCTTGATCGGTTCGATATTGGCGTTGGTGAGCAGCAGATAGTCGATGCTGCGGTTTTCATTGCCATAGAGCTTCAGAGCGTCGATCAGCGTCTTCGGGGCGGTGAAGCCGTTCGAAATGGCATCGACGAGCTGGCTGCGGACAGCGACCTTGCTGCGCTCCTTGATGTAATCGTCCTGGCGGATATTGGCATTGCGCAGGCGCGAGACGAAGAGCTCGCGGTCGAACTTGCCGTTGACGGCCTTGAAAGCCGGATCGTCGGCGATCAGCTGGGCGAGGCGGTCTTCGGACAGGCCGAGGTTCATGTCTTCGGCGAGCTGGTCGAGTGAGGCGCCGGCAACGAGTTGGGCGAGCACCTGCTGCTCGACGCCGAAGGCGCGGGCCTGTTCCGGGGTGAGACGCATGCCGAATTGCTGGCCGAGGCTTGCCACCTGGCGCTGATAAGCGAGGTGGAATTCGTTGACGTCCACATGCTGATCGCCGACGGTCACGACCGTGGTGCTGTTGCCGCCCGACAAGAGCTGATGCGACACGCCCCAGGCGCCGAAGGAGACGACGAGGAGAAGCAGGAGCAGCTTGGCAACCCAGGTCTGAGCAGCTCTTCTCAGGATATGGAACATGGAAACGCAAACCTCGCAGTATCATTGAGCCGCGCGCGGGCGGACATTCGACGTTCCTTAAAACAAACCCGACAGGAAATGAAGGGTTTGTCGCGCGAAAAGCTGCACAAGCGCGCCGCTTATCCGCGGCGGCTTTGCGGCCAACAAAAGATCGGTTGCGGCGGAACCTTTCGGGCCGTCATTTCGTTGAAGCGGCATCCCATGCAACAGGAGCAGACCATGGCTGAATTGAAAACCGCTTCCGCCGAATCCACCGCTGCGCGCGTCAAGGCTGATATGGCAGCAGACGACCTGTCGGCGCAGGTCGCAGCCCTTCGCAACGATCTCTCCCGGCTGACGGAAAGCGTGGTCGCGCTCGGGCAGGGAGCAAAGTCGGCGGTTACCGACGAGGCGTCGCTGATGACGGAACAGTTGCGCGACAAGGTTCGTGAAGAGCCGCTCATGGCGCTCGCGGTGACGGCAGGCATCGCCTATGTTTTTGGCCTGCTGAGCCGCCGCTGACAGACAATTGGGGAAAGAGAAAAGCCGGACGCGAAGCGCGCCCGGCTTTTAATTGTGTCTGCTGCATCAGCGGCGATCAGCGGCGAATGGCGCGGCCGACGAAAATCAGAATGCAGGCACCGACGAAGCCGGTGATCAGATAACCCAGCCAACCGGCCAGCGGCTGGATGTGCAACAGACCCAGGATCCAGTTGGCGACGATGGCGCCGACGATGCCGAGCAATATGTTCATGAGCAAACCCATGTTGCTGCTCATGGCTTTTTCCGCCAGCCATCCGGCGACGCCACCGATGATGATGGCTGCAATCCAACCCACGCCTGCGTTTTCCATGGTTATCTCCCTCCTGGCAAAACGAGTCACAGAATGCACGAAACGAACGGAAGTTCCACTCCCAGTTACGAGATTGCCTGCCGGTTCAACAACTTATGTGACTTACGGCTGCAGCATGGTCACGGGCGAGTGCAACGCGTAGGAAGCAATCTGGAACAACAGGCCGGCAATGGCAAGCATTGCGAATCCCAACGGCATGATTAGGCTTTTCGTAAACATTGTTCTTCTCCCCTTTGCATAAAGCATAAGCGGAAGAGAACGGTGCGCAAGTATATTGTTAATGAATAGTTAAGTATGGCATTTAGTTAAAGTTTAATACATCTATTTACGTCGGAGTACTTGTAGAAATTGAAAGATTTATCGTTTGTTATTTCTGAGTGCACGGGCGAGGACGCGTTTTGATGCGCTCGGCCCTGTCTCGGCGGTTTGTGGAAGGTGACTGGCGGAAGATGATTGGTTCTACGTCCGGTGAACAACGAGCATGAAGACGAGGAAGGACGCTGTCGCAACGGTCGCAGCGAAGGCAATCTGATAATCCATGTCGTGGTACCTCGGTTGGATGGCTTCCATAAACGCCGGTCGCGCCATAGAGTTCCCTATGCCGTTCGCGCTGAACGCCGGTGGATTGATTTTGCCGGGGAATGCATCATCTTTCCCTTATCGCCAATCCATCCGGGGGAACTTGATGTCAAAAGCCGCAATCGCCGTCGCCTGCATCTGCCTGCTCACACTTTCCGGCTGCGGCAACACCGCATACGGGCTGAAGAAGGATGGACAAGAGGCGAGCCACGCCATGGACAATGCGACGCATCGGGTGCTTTCCGCCGGCGCCAAGAAGTAAGGAACGTGAGAAGACTCACCGCGAAAAAAGCCCGCCTGGGGTGAGGCGGGCTCGCAATAACAGGAGGAATGGACGGATAGACGCCGTCTCTGCTAATGAAGCATTTCCTAAAGCGTGTGGCTTTACGTCATTCGACGTATCCGCCGCCGTTCCGGCAGCAGCCTATACGATCAGGCTTCGGAATCGGATCAGAAGTTGCCCCAGTTCTGGGCGCGGGCACGGGCGCGAATAATCCGATATTCGCGACCGCCATAGAGCGAGCCGATTGTCAGCATAAGCGTCAGAACGTCCCAGATGATATGCATTTTATCCTCTTAGGTTGGACGGCTCTGCCGTCGATCGGTGAATGCAGAATAACAATCTTTCGCATGTGCTTATATGACAAGAAATCGGGATAAGCGGGAAGCGGGCAGGGCGCGCCTCACACGGAGGAAAGGCGGCCTATGACGATATTCTCCGTCCGCCACATCACGTCCTATCGTTACGTCAGGGATGTCGATTTCGGCGAGCATCGCTTGATGTTCCGGCCGCGCGACAGTTTTGACCAGCGGCTGATCGAGGCGTCGTTGACGATATATCCTGAGGAAAGTCATGTGCGCTGGATCCACGATGTTTTCGGCAATTGCGTGGCGCTCATCGATATTTCGAGGCCGGCGTCCGAGCTTCGTTTCGAAACCTGGATCACGCTCGATCATACGCCCCAGGTTGCCCTCGACCTCAAGGTGGACGATCAGGCCCTGACCTATCCGTTCTCCTACGACAAGGACGAGATTGCCGATCTGACGCCGGCGATGCAGCGCCACTATCCCGACCCGGGCGATGAGGTCGGACGCTGGGCGCGCCGGTTCGTGCGCCAGGGGCGTCCGACGGAGACCGGACATATGCTGATGACGCTCTGTTACGCCATTCGCGAAAGCTTCGTCTATGCGCGTCGGATGGAGCATGGAACGCAGACGCCGCTGCAGACTTTGCAGCTTCGCTCCGGCACCTGCCGGGATTTCGCGCTGCTGATGATGGAGGCGGCACGCGTCCTCGGCCTCGCGGCGCGGTTCGTCACCGGCTATGTCTATGTTCCCGACCGGGACGGCTCCACTGTGCTCGGCGGCGGTTCCACCCATGCCTGGTGTCAGGTTTATCTTCCCGGCGCCGGCTGGGCGGAATTCGACCCGACCAACGGGATCGTCGGCAACCGCGATCTCATTCGTGTCGCCGTCGCCCGCGATCCGCGTCAGGCGGTCCCGTTAAGCGGCAGCTATGATGGCGACGGGACGGATTTCGACAGCATGACAGTGCAGGTCAACGTCACCACGAAGTGACGTTGGACTTCCCGAGGTTTGGGCGCGGCGACAATCGCGTCTGCGGGAACCGGGCAGGACGATCGACGTTGCATAGTCACGCCATCTGTGCGGGACGCGAGGACGCCACCATGAAAATACGCGCCGGGTTTCATCTGGGCTATGAATGCATACAGCCGACGCCGATGCTGCTCGCTCTCAACATTCATCCTTCGCGCCGCGCCGATCTTCTCAGCGAGCAGGTCCTGACATTCGACCGGCCGATCGAGACCTGGGAATATACCGATGGTTTCGGCAATGCCTGCAGCCGGATCGTCGCCCCGGCTGGCGTGACGACGATCTCCACCGCGTTCGAGATTTACGACAGTGGCCAACCCGATGTCGTTCCCGACGACGCCGTCCAGCACGCGATCAACGACCTGCCGGACGAGGTTCTCGTCTTCCTGCTCGGCAGCCGCTATTGCGACACCGACAGGCTTGCCGATTTCGCCTGGGCAACCTTCTCGTCGACGCCGCTCGGCTGGGCGCGCGTCCAGGCGATCTGCGATTTCGTCCACGACCACATCACCTTCGACTACCTGAAGGCGGACCTTCTCCGGACCGCGCATGGCGGCTTCGTCGACAAGGCAGGCGTCTGCCGCGACTTTGCCCATCTCGCCATCGCGCTGTGCCGATGCATGAATATCCCAGCCCGCTATTGCACCGGCTATCTCGGCGATATCGGCGTTCCGATCGATCCCAATCCGATGGATTTCAGCGCTTGGTTCGAGGTCTTTCTCGGCGGTCACTGGCATACGGTCGATGCCCGTCACAACACGCCGCGCATCGGCCGAATCCTGATGGGAACCGGCCGCGACGCCACCGACGTCGCAATGTCGACGGCCTTCGGGCCGGCTACGCTTACCCGCTTCGAGGTGATCACCGAAGAAGTGCCGCAGGCGGCGACGGGGGAGGCCGGTCCTATGCCTTCTTGAGGAATTCCGTCTTCAGCACCAGGCCTTTGACCTGCTTGGTGTTGCACTCGATCTCGCCGGGATTGTCGGTCAGGCGAATGCCCTTGACCAATGTTCCACGCTTCAGCGTCTCGGAAGTTCCCTTGACCTTGAGGTCCTTGATCAGCGTCACGGAATCGCCGTCGTGAAGCTGGCTTCCATTGCTGTCCTTTACGATGATGTCGTCGGCCATGATGTTCCCCTCATAAATTCGCCTGATGATCTTCGGCGGGAAAATCACGTCGACACGGGATAGTCAACCATGACGAACGGATCGAACTTCCGCCCGCAGTCCTCCGCGGCCCCTCGATCACGTCGCCGCGCAGGCGTCCCGAACGCAGCCGCGCAGCCAGCGATGGGCCGGATCGGCATCCATCCGCGGATGCCAGAGCAAGGAAAGGGTGATCTCAGGGATCGGAACGGGCAGGGGAAAACTGTGCATTCCGTGGCGCAATGCGCCCGTGTGTCGTTCCGGAACACAGGCTATCAGATCCGAGGCGCGGGCGAGCGCCAGGGCCGTGGAAAATCCGCCGACGATGGTGGCAATCTGCCGTTCCAGCCCGAGCGCATTCAGAGCTTCGTCGATCGGTCCCTTGTCGAGCCCGCGCCGCGAGACGGCGATGTGCCGGCCGGCCGCATATCGGGCGGGCGTGATTTCGCCCTGGCAGAGCGGATGCCCGATGCGCACGACGCCGATGAACCGGTCGCGGAACAAGGCCTGCGCCCGCACCTCCGGTCCCATCGTTTCGCCGACGACGCCGGTTTCCAGGTCGACGCTTCCGTCGCGCAATGGGGCGCTGTCCTTATCCGGCTTCGGCACGAAGCGCAGCCGCACGCCGGGCGCTTGCCCGCTGAGGTGGGCGATAAGATCGGGTCCGAAGCTCTCGGCGAAACCCTCGCTGGCGCGCAGGGTGAACGTTCGTACCAAGCGCTTGAGATCAAGCGCTTCGGCGGGGCGCAGCACCGCTTGCGCATCCTCGACGATCCGGCCGACCCGCTCGCGCAGTTCGAGTGCCCGGGGCGTGGGTACGAGGCCGCGGCCGGCGCGCACCAGCAGCGGATCGCCCGTCGTCTCGCGCAGTCGCGCCAGCGCCCGGCTCATTGCCGACGGGCTGAGCCGCAGCCTTTGGGCGGCGCGGGCCACGCTGCCTTCGGCAAGCAGCACATCCAGGGTGGCGAGCAGGTTGAGATCGGGTGTCGACATGCATCCGATATAACATGGCTTCATATGGCGTCCAACGCACGAATAGAATGCAAATGCTGCGCGTTCCGCCATTCCAGTCGGAGGCTTATGTTTTCCGGCGGCTCCGTTTCGGGAGCGAGAAAACGGAGTCAACGGTGAAACCGATCATTGCAGAACCAGGCGAGGCCGTCGCCGAACGACCCTATTCCGTCCGCTGGGCACTCGCCAGCCTTTCTCTTTCCATGCTGCTGCCATCGCTCGGCACCAGCATCGCCAATGTCGGTCTGCCAAGCCTGGCGCGGGGCTTCGACGCCGCCTTCCAGCACGTGCAGTGGATCGTGCTCGCCTATCTCCTTGCCATTACCACCCTGATCGTCAGCGTCGGGCGGCTCGGCGATGTCACCGGCCGGCGACGGCTGCTGCTCGGCGGCATCCTGCTGTTCACGCTGGCCTCGGTCCTCTGCGGCCTTGCGCCGGCGCTGTGGCTGATGATTGCGGCGCGCGCGCTGCAGGGTCTGGGTGCGGCGATCATGATGGCGCTGACCATGGCCTTTGTCGGTGAAACGGTGCCGAAGGCGAGGACCGGGAGCGCCATGGGGCTGCTCGGAACCATGTCGGCGATCGGCACCGCCCTTGGGCCGTCGCTCGGCGGTCTGCTGATCTCCTGTTTCGGCTGGCCGGCGATATTCCTCGTCAACGTGCCGCTCGGCGTTACGACCTTCGTTCTCGCCTATCATTACCTGCCGAACGATATCGGCGGACGGAAGAAGGATCGGGCCGGCTTCGATACAATGGGCACGCTGCTGCTTGCCCTGACGCTTTCGGCCTATGCGCTGGCGATGACGATCGGGCATGGCCGCTTTGGCCTGTTGAACCTCGCCCTGCTGCTCACAGCCGCATTCAGCGCCGGTCTCTTCGTCTTCACCGAGGCGAGAATCGCGTCGCCGTTGATCGAGTTGCCGGTGTTCCGCAATCGCGTGCTCACGGCCAGCCTGGCAATGAACGCACTCGTTTCGACTGTGATGATGGCGACGCTGGTGGTCGCGCCCTTCTATCTCTCGCGTGCGCTCGGGCTCGGCGAAGCGCTGGTTGGAGCCGTCATGTCGATCGGTCCCGTGATCTCCATCCTCAGCGGCGTCCCGGCCGGTCGCCTGGTCGACCGTCTGGACGCACCCTTCGTGATTGCCGCAGGGCTCGTCGCCATGACCGCCGGCTCCACCGCTCTTGCCGCGCTGCCCGGAATTGCCGGCTACATCGCCGGCATCGCCATGCTGACATCCGGCTACCAGCTGTTCCAGGCAGCCAACAACACAGCCGTCATGGCGGATGTACAGCCCGATCAGCGCGGCGTCATCTCCGGCATACTCAACCTGTCGCGCAATCTCGGGCTGATTACCGGCGCATCCGTCATGGGGGCCGTGTTTGCGTACGGATCGGCAGCATCCGAGATCGCCGCGGCGCCTCCCGAAGCCGTGCATTCAGGCATGCAGATCACCTTCGGCGTCGCAGCCGCATTGATCGCCGTCGCGCTCACCATCGCGGGCGGGGCCTACCGGCGCCGAACCAAGTCCGAAGGAGCATGACCGCGCTCGGGCCGGATCTATCGAGCACAAGCCGTCGGGAATTCAATCTGCCTCAAGCTTACCTGTGAAGCGGTTTCGCCCGTTCCAATAGGAGCAAGCCGGACAAGCCTCGCCGACCGGATAGTCGATTCCCTCTTCGTGAGGGCAGCCAAAGATTCCATCCATCGCCGCCACCGATTTCACGTCATTGTCGCGCAGGAATGCCGCGATCTCAGCGACAACGGCGTCGTCTGTTCTGAGATCGCCGGTTTCGGCAAACCATCGGCGCAGATCGACCGGCTCCGCATGCGGCGCCGGGATAATACTGACGGCCGCCTTGGTGGCGCGGCGGTTGTCCGGACCATAGTAGGCGATCGTACCGATGGGGTAGCCGCGGATACCCCGCTTGGTCTTTTTCTCGAGCCATTTCCGTGGCTGCCAGCCCAATTTCATCGCACTGCTCGCCTTTCGGTGGTTTGCCATTCTGGCCCGTCTGGTTCGTGGGATACAGTCCGGCACCGAAAATATGGGTCGAGGATATCGAGCGCAAGAAACAATGGATCGGGAATATCGGCACATAGGCAAATGGTGGCGGCTCTATTCCGGGCTGACCCTTGCCGAGGCGTTTCGAATCTTCGAAACTGCCGGCGTGCTGCATCTGGTCTCATCAAGGCGGAACGCAGACTTGAGCCATCGTCCACGATGAAATCCCGGCAGCCACTTCCTCATGGACTTGAAGACGATCGCCGCGAAGAACGGCGACACCCCCGACTTCGCCCGCCGCCTGCATTCGATCTTTGAACGCCACGTTCAGAAGGGACGCTTCATCGAGCGGCTGAACGCTTTCGGCTGGTCCGGCCCACAATAGGCGGAGGTGTAGCAGCAAGCATCCATTGATGCCGGCGGTCCGATTTAGAATATGCGATAAGCGATCGAATCTCAGACAAAAGTCCGATCAATCCCGGACTTCATACCCCATACCAACCCTTCGGTCGGTGCAATAGATTCGCGGGATGAGTGAAATTTCGGAGCTTTTGCTGTGACGAAGGTTATCATTGCGGGGATGATACTTGCGCCGGTCATCTTCTGGGGTTCTATCGGCATCTGGGTCTACTCGCTGCTTTCATAAGCGCGTGCGGCGACTTCAGCTGCCGATACGGATGGCATGGCGTGACCTCACGGAATCCTTCATAGGTAGTCATAGCTGGTATGTCTTACTCGCGGAGTTCAAAATTCTTGAGGAGACAATAATTATGCTTCGTATTGGTCCGGGTTTCGCCTTTTCTCTTGGCCTCGCCGGGCCTTGAGAAAGCCTCGTGGGCCAAGACCGTCAACGGCCACAAACAGCGCCGAATTGATGAACTTTTACCTTGGAATTTCAGTACCAGGTAGCGAGCGCTCCCGACGACGCTGTGGTTCACTTGCAGCAGTTGGCTACGCGTGCCAGAGGTTTTGCTCAACGTATTGGTTCAGGTATGATGGTGTGAGGTCGATGCTATGATTGTTACGGAAGAGGTGTTGTCGGGCTTTCGCGATAAAGGAAAAGTTCCGGTGCGCAGCCTGCCGTCTAACCTCTTTTCGAACACAGGCGATCTCTTTTTCCGCGACGACGTCGTCTCGCTACACCAATTTCCGACAGAGGAGGAAGAGCGGCGGGCCATACATGTGGTGCCCATCTTGGCATTCTTGCAAAGCGTTCCACCGCTTACGAATGACCGCGAATGGATCGCGTTGCACCACCAATGTGGCGGATATCACTGCCTGCAGGTCGCGATGGTCGCGACGATGCTCACACCGAACGCAACGATCAAAAACGGGCTCAATAATATCGGAAAGCAGTTCTACTTCGGACAGCACGGCCAATTGGAGCCAGGCAACATGTTGGCGTCCTCAATTTCAGAATATGTGACAGCGCTTAGCGAAATCGAACTTGATTGCGAATGCACGTGGCGAAGGCTTTCGGAAGGGCTATATCCCATCGACTGCACCCAAGAGAATCTCAACAAAATTGCTTCAGATGCGCCCTCCCTGGATATGATGGCGGACTGGCGAGGGTTCACCCGGGCGCGGTACAGTATGGATCCCATAATCTTATTGCTGGCAAACAATAGCGACTAATCGGCCTTCTCACCTAAGTGCGAACAGCACACCGCTTACTACGATGCGGAGACCCAAGCACTTGTTCCGGCTTTCGCGACGCAACCAACGGAGAACCGGAAAAGGACGATCAACCGAGCGATGAAACGCCTGAAGTGTCCTATCGATGGCGCCAGCATCTGATCGAAGGCGAAGGCAATGCTATTCGTTGGCCACGATGAAAACGCGTCGTTGCGCTGGTGGACGGCCCCCACCCGCACCGCTGTCAAGATCGGCGCCTGGCTTCAACGTATCATTCGGCTGGAGCGCAACCGCGAACAGACAAGCGCTGAACACCGGCCTACTCGGCGCCGACGTCTATTGCACCTCCGCAATAACGGGCAACAGCAGCAAAAGCACAGTTCTGCGGTGAGGCCGGAGGTGGCGCCTTAATGTCTTGGAAAAAACGTTATAATTCAAATCGTTATGGCGGAAGAGGTGGGATTCGAACCCACGGTACGGTTTCCCGCACGCCGGTTTTCAAGACCGGTTCCTTAAACCACTCGGACACTCTTCCATCTGATTGAGAAGGTTTCAGAAATCCACATTGCGTTGATTTCTACGAACCGGCCATTGCTTCCGGTTTGCCATCCAATCACTCGATGGCTGGCTTTTTAGCAGCTTTGGTAGCAGCGTCAACTTGCCCGGCAGCATTTGTCGGCATCCGCGCCGATTGCAGTTCCGGCGCATAGGTCTTTGCCCATTCCGCTCGCTGGAAGTGATTGGCGTTCCGTCCGGCTTGAGCGTTTACTGTATTGTTCTGGCGGAGGAAAAAACCATGGCCATGTATCTCACGCGCTTCAGCTACACGCCCGAAACATGGGCGCGCATGATCGACAACCCCGAGGATCGCCGGGAGGCGGCCCGTCGCTACATTGAATCGGTGGGCGGCAAGCTCCATGGGTTCTGGTATGCCTTTGGCGAGCATGATGGTTGGAACCTGTGGGAGGCGCCCGATAACGTCTCGATGGCGGCTGTCGCGCTTGCTATCGGGGCGGGAGGAGCAGTCAGTTCCATGGAAACCACTGTCCTGCTCAGCGTCGAGGATACGATCGAAGCCTTGGGGAAGGCGAAGTCGGTTCGGTATCGCCCGCCGGCAGCATAGGGCGCCGGCCTGGACTAAGATCATCCTGTTTTAGCGCCCGTCGGATCCCGTGGCGGAGATTTCGTTCCCCCAGGGGATCGAAGTATCACTACAAGATCCGCGTTGCGTTGCGTCCGATGGGCGACTGAAGCAAGGCAGCTGTAAACGCCGTGGAGCCGTCACGTTGGCGTTTCAATACGGAGCTTTTCGGGCGTTTTGAAGCGGCTGAATGTTTACCATATGCCTCGTATCGGCACGGGAATTTCAGGCCTCTTTGCGGCAGCGGCAGGGCAGGGCGGCTGGACCCGCGTTAGTGATTTATAAACCATAATCATTAGAATTGTCGCTATCGCAGCGAAATCGTTCGTAAATTTGCCACGAACTTCGCAAGATTAAAGTCTCGTTAGGCGGGCGGGGATAAGGCGTATTGGCCCAGTATGGGGCAAAGTTCCTTAACCATAACGATCTTTGAGCGGCGTGGGACATATGAAATTGGGATACGGGGCGGTGTCTTTCGCAACGACAGCACGGTGGCTGGCTGTGTCGGCGATGTGTGCGACGGTTGCGGCGTGCGGCACGACGCAAGCGGTGCCGAAGAAGAAAGCCCACGGCAAAGAATATTTCTCCGAATCCGAATATGGCGTCAAGGCGAGCCCGCGGGTCGCCACCGGCAACAATATCCCCAAGGGCGGCGGCCGTTATATCGTCGGCAATCCTTACGAGGTGAAGGGCAAGTGGTATTATCCGAAGGAAGACTTCGCCTATAACAAGGTCGGCGTCGCCTCCTGGTACGGCTCGGCCTTTCATGGCCGCCTGACGGCGAACGGCGAAGTCTACGACCAGATGCATCTTTCCGCGGCGCATCCGACCTTCCCATTGCCGAGCTATGCGCGTGTCACCAATCTCGAAAGTGGTTCCTCTGTCATCGTGCGCGTCAACGATCGCGGCCCCTATCACGAAGGCCGTATTATCGACCTTTCGAACAAGACGGCCGACATGCTGGATCTGCAGCACAGCGGCACTGGCAAGGTGCGCGTGCAATATGTCGGTCGCGCCCGCATGGACGGACACGACATGCCCTATCTGATGGCCTCCTACGCGCCCAAGGGCAGCCGCATTCCCAGCGTCAATCCGGAAGGCCAGATCGCGACCGGTGTGATGGTCGCCTCCAATAGCCGCAAGATCACCCGCGACCAGCTGCAGAGTTCGGAAGATTACGAAACGCCGGCCAACGTGCCGGTGCCGATGTCGGCGACTTCCTATGCCGGCTCGACGCCGAGCGCACGCTATAATGCGGCAGCCGCTCCTGCTCCGGGCGCCCATGTCCTGGTGGCGCCGCCGGCACCGTCCGCCAACAATGCCCCGCAGGCCTTCGGCCAGATGGTCGTGCTGCCGGAGATTGGTCCCATGCCTTATGAGCGGCCGCTGGGCTCGCTCGCGCTCGGTTACCAGAACGAAGACGTGAAGACGGTGACCGTCGATCTCGCCTTCGACGCGGTGATGGTGCGCAATGACGGGCTGACGCAGGAGTCGATCCTTGCTTCGGCCAAGCGCCAACAGGCTAAATTCGCCGCGCGCTGAGCGCGGCAATTGCATCGGATTTCCTCTCGCTCTAACCTCCCGACCACACGCCGCTCGATCGATGGAAACTCTTGATGCTGAAGCCTATGCTTCGCCTTTGTTTCGCCGCAATTCCAGCAAAACCGCTGCGCACTTTTGCTGGAATTGCTCTGGCATGCCTGATGCCGTTGACCACAGGGGCGCTTGCAGCCGATAGCGGGGCCGCCGGTTTCGCCACTAAAGCGGCGCAGGCCTACATGATCGAGGCCGCCACCGGCACCGTGCTTCTCGCCAAGAACGAGGACCAGGGCTTTTCGCCGGCTTCGCTCGCCAAGCTGATGACGATGGATCTCGTCTTCGAGGCGGTGACGAAGGGCCAGATCACCTTCGACACCGAATATCCCGTTTCCGAGTATGCCTGGCGGACCGGCGGCGCTCCGTCGAGGACGGCGACGATGTTTGCCAGCCTTAAATCGCGCGTGCGCGTTGAGGATCTGATCAAGGGCATCGCCATCCAGGGCGCCAATGACAGCTGCATCATCCTGGCCGAAGGCATGGCTGGAAGCGAGCACCAATTTGCCGAGTCGATGACACGGCGCGCCCGTGAGCTCGGCATGGAGACGGCCGAGTTCGGCAACTCCACCGGCCTTCCCGATGGAAAGAGCAAGGTGACGGCGCGCGAGATGGTGACGCTGGCCACGGCCCTGCAGCAGACCTATCCGAACCTCTATCCCTATTTCGCGCAGCCGGATTTCGAGTGGAACAAGATCTTCCAGCGCAACCGCAATCCGCTGCTCGGGCTCGATCTCGGCGCCGACGGGCTGGCCACCGGATTTACCGAGGGCGAGGGTTATTCGATCGTCGCGTCGGTCGAGCGCGACGGCAGGCGGCTGTTTCTGGCGCTTGCCGGCATCGCTTCCGACAAGGAGCGGACGGAGGAGGCCAAGCGGGTACTCGAATGGGGGCTGACGGCCTTCGAGAACCGGCAGATCTTCGCCGACAAGGAAGTGATTGGAGCCGCCAGCGTCTATGGCGGCACGGTGCGCACCGTCGATCTCGTGGCCAAAGCGCCGGTCAGCGTTTATATTCCGATCAGCAATCCCGACCGGCTGTCGGCGCGTATCGTCTATCGCTGGCCGCTGACGGCGCCGGTGCAGCCGGATACCCAGGCAGGCACGCTCAGGATTTTCGCGGGCAGCCGCCTGCTCAGGGAAGTGCCGCTCTATACCGTGGGGGCGGTCGGCGAGGGCTCGCTCAGCAGCCGGGCTGTTGACGCCATGCTGGAACTCGGCGAATCGCTATTCTTCTCCTGGCTCTGGGACAAGTCCGCGCCCGGCTGAATGCCGGCGCTGCGATGCAATTTGCCGGGAAAGGTGAATTTGTCGCCGCGGCGAAAGGTTTTCCTTCCTGCTGTCTTCGGATAGATAGAAGAAGCAAGGCGCGTGCGGCGCCTGGAATGCGGGAAGTTGTCATTGTCATCCTGTGCGGGATTGTTCGTTACGTTTGAAGGCGGGGAGGGCGCTGGGAAATCCACGCAGATTCGCCGCCTCGCCGAGGCACTGAAGGGCGAAGGTCACGATGTGCTGGTGACGCGGGAACCGGGCGGATCGCCGGGTGCCGAGGCCGTGCGCCACGTGCTGTTGTCGGGGGCTGCCGAAGCCTTCGGCACGCGGATGGAGGCGATCCTCTTTGCGGCGGCGCGCAACGACCACGTAGAAGAGGTGATCCGGCCCGCACTGGCGGTCGGCAAGATCGTGCTCTGCGACCGCTTTATTGACTCCTCCCGCGTCTACCAGGGCATCACCGGCAATCTCGAGCCGGATTTCATCGAGACGCTGCAGCGCATCGCCATCAACGGCGTGATGCCGGATTGCACCGTGATCCTGGACATTCCCGCCAAGATCGGGCTGGAGCGGGCGCAGAAGCGCGCCGCCGCCGACGCTCCCGACCGCTTCGAGAAAGAGCGGCTCGAAACCCACGAGAAACGGCGTGAAGCCTTTCTCGATATCGCCACCCGCGAGCCGGAGCGCTGTCACGTGATCAACGCGTTGCAGAGCGAGGAGGCGATCGCCGCCGAGATCCAGGCGATCGTGCAGCAGTTGATGTCGCCTGCAGGCCATGCGCGCATGCCGGAAGCCGCCCATCATGAGTGAAGCCCATCATGAGTGAAGAAAGACCCGGACTGCTCGATGGTGCCATCTGGCCGGGGGAAAATACCAGGCTGTTCGGCCATGAGGAGGCGGAGGCCTTCCTTGCGCACTCCTACCGCTCCGGCAAGGGACACCACGCCATCCTGATAGAGGGGCCTGAGGGCATCGGCAAGGCGACGCTCGCCTTCCGCTTCGCCAATCACGTGCTCTCGCATCCCGATCCTGCCACGGCGCCGGAGACGATCGGCGATCCGGATCCTGCCTCATCCGTCAGCCGGCAGATCACTTCAGGCGCCTCGCACAATCTCCTGCATCTCGCCCGTCCGGTGGATGAAAAGACCGGCAAGGTGAAGTCGGCGATCACCGTCGACGAGGTTCGCCGCGCCGGCAAATTCTTCTCGCAGACCTCGGGCACCGGCAATTGGCGGATCGTCATCATCGATCCGGCCGACGACATGAACCGCAATGCGGCCAACGCCATTCTCAAAATCCTGGAAGAGCCGCCGAAGCGGGCGCTGTTCCTGGTGCTCTCGCATGCGCCGGGACGATTGCTGCCGACGATCCGCTCGCGCTGCCTGCCGCTGAAACTGGCGCCGCTTGCCGATGATGCACTGATGGCGGCGCTTGCCCATCTCGGCATATCAGGGGAGGGCGGGGCGGTGCTTTCGGCTGCCAAGGGCAGCGTCGGCGAGGCGCTGAAACTGTTGAATTACGGCGGCGGCGAGATCATCGCCGCCTATGAAGAGATGTTGTCGGCCGAAGGAGCGACGGCCCGCAAGGCGATGCATCGGCTGGCCGACGCGCTTTCGGGCAGGGAAAGCGACACGATCTTCGATTTCTTCGTCAGCCATGTCGGCGACGACATCATGAGCCGGGCGCGCGCAGCGGCAGGCGAGGGGAAGATCACGGCTGCGGAACGGCTGGCGCGGCTCTATTCCGAGATCACCGAGCGGCTGACCATTTCGGATGCCTATAACCTCGACCGCAAACAAACGATCATCAGCATTCTCGCCGATATCAAGCAGCCGGGCATATAATGTGCTGTGCCGAGGAGGCCCTGAGAGGGGTCAACCGGCCAGCAGCTTGCATGCGACGACGGCAAGTGTGACGGCAAGGACGATGCGGATGGTGCGTTCGTGCAGCTTCGGCGCCAGCAGGCTGCCGATGATGATGCCGGGGATGGAGCCGATGAGCAGGGCAAACAGCATCGGCCAGTCGATTTCACCGATCAGCCAGTAGCCCGTGCCGCCGATCAGGGTCAGCGGCACCGCATGGACGATATCGGAGCCGACGATCTCGCGCACATCGAGCCTGGGATAAAGGACCAGCAGGATCGTCACCCCCAAGGCGCCCGCACCGACGGAGGTCAGGGTGACGAGAACACCGAGGAGAAATCCGAGAATGACGGTAAGGGCGAGGATGGTTCTCGGCTGCGGCGGCGTGCGGTCGCCGATGGCGCGGCGCGCCAGCTCGAGTATCGGGCCTCGGAAGACCAGCATGATCGCGGTCATGACAAGAAGCCAGCCGAGCGCCGTGGTGATCGTATTGGTCACGCCGATGCTTTTGCGATCGACGCCTGCCAGCAGCCACAGCATCAGCAAGGCGGCCGGCACGCTGCCTATGGCGAGACCGCCGACGATCTTCCAGTTGACGCGCCCGTGCATGCCGTGAACGGCGGTGCCGGCGGTCTTGGTGATCGCCGCATAGAGAAGATCGGTGCCGACGGCGGTTGCGGGATGGACGCCGAAGAGCAGCACCAGCAGCGGCGTCATCAGCGAACCGCCGCCAACACCTGTGATGCCGACGAGCGCGCCGACAAACAGGCCCGAAAGCGAATAGAGCGGCTCAAACGTCAATCGAGCGCCTCCGACGGCGCGTGGCCACGACAGTCCGGATAGATGAAAACTGGCACTTCGTTCTGTCCCGCCCTCTTTTCCATGACGGGTAGATTGCGGCAGAAGCTGAGTCAAGTTCACCGCCGCCCGTGTCCCGGAAATCATCGACGGCGGTAAAACTTGATGTTTCGCTTGACGGTGACATGCGCTAAGAGCGGCTGACCATTTTTATAGAGTTAGCCGGACATTGGCCGCCATGACAGACAAGACACCCTTCTACATCACCACCGCGATTTCCTATCCCAACGGCAAGCCGCATATCGGCCATGCCTACGAGCTGATCGCGACGGATGCGATGGCGCGCTATCAGCGCCTGGATGGCAGGGACGTGTTCTTCCTGACCGGCACCGACGAACACGGCCAGAAGATGCAGCAAACGGCACGCGCGGAGGGGATTACCGCCCAGGCGCTTGCCGACCGCAACTCCGGCGAATTCCAGGCGATGGCGAAACTGTTGAACGCCTCGAATGACGACTTCATCCGTACCACGCAGGAGCGTCATCACGAAACATCGCGCAACATCTGGAACCTGATGGCCGAGAATGGCGACATCTACAAGGACAGCTATGCCGGCTGGTATTCGGTGCGCGACGAGGCCTATTACCAGGAAAACGAGACGGAGCTGCGCGCCGACGGCGTGCGCTACGGGCCGCAGGGTACGCCGGTCGAGTGGGTGGAAGAGGCTAGCTATTTCTTCAAGCTCTCCGAATACCAGGAAAAGCTGCTTGCCCACTACGAGGCGAACCCCGATTTCATCGGTCCTGCCGAGCGCCGCAACGAGGTGATCTCCTTCGTCAAGTCGGGCCTCAAGGACCTTTCGGTCTCGCGCACGACCTTCGACTGGGGCATCAAAGTGCCGAACGACCCTTCGCATGTCATGTATGTCTGGGTCGACGCGCTGACCAACTATATCACCGCCACCGGCTATATCGAGGACAGGAACGGCCCGCGGGCGAAGTACTGGCCGGCCGATGTCCACATCATCGGCAAGGACATCATCCGCTTCCATGCCGTCTACTGGCCGGCCTTCCTGATGTCGGCGAAACTGCCGCTGCCGAAGCGGGTCTTCGCCCACGGCTTCCTGCTCAACAAGGGCGAGAAGATGTCGAAGTCGCTCGGCAACGTCGTCGATCCCGTCAATCTGGTGAACCATTTCGGTCTCGACCAGGTGCGCTACTTCTTCCTGCGCGAAGTGTCCTTCGGCCAGGACGGTAGCTATAGCGAAGAGGCGATCGGCATCCGCATCAATTCCGACCTCGCCAACGGCATCGGCAATCTTGCCAGCCGCTCGCTGTCGATGATCGTGAAGAATTGCGACGGCAAGATCCCGGAATGCGGGCCACTGACCGACGAGGACAAGGCCATGCTGGCGCAGGCCGACGCGTTGCATGCCTCGACACGCGAGGACATGGGCAAGCAGCAGATTCACCGGGCGCTCGCCTCGATCATCTCGGTCGTTTCCGAGACCGACCGTTATTTCGCCGGCCAGGCGCCATGGGCGCTGAAGAAGACCGATCCCGAGCGTATGGGCACGGTGCTTTACGTGACAGCCGAAGTCGTGCGCCAGATCGCCATTCTGCTGCAGCCGTTCATGCCTGATTCAGCGGGCAAGCTGCTCGATCTGGTCGCGGCATCCGATGACAAGCGCGATTTCGCCGCTCTGGGGCAAGCCGGCCGTCTCGTTGCCGGAACGCCGCTCGAAGCGCCGGCGCCGGTCTTCCCGCGCTACGTGGCTCCGGAGGCTTGAGGCTGTGCTGATCGATACGCATTGCCATCTCGATTTTGCCGACTTCGAGGCGGAGCGCGACGAGATCGTCGCGCGCGCCCATCAGGCCGGCGTCAAGCAGATGGTGACGATCTCGACGCGGGTGCGCAAGCTCGACGGGCTGCTTGAAATCACCGAGAAATATCCCTCGGTGTTCTGCTCGGTCGGTACGCATCCGAACAATGCCGACGAAGAGCTGGATATCCAGACGGAAGAGCTGGTGCGCCTTGCCAACGCCCATGAGAAGGTGGTGGCGATCGGCGAGGCGGGTCTCGATTATTTCTACGATACGCAGACGCCCGAGGACCAGCAGACCGGCTTCCGCCGCCATATTGCGGCAGCGCGCGCCACGCAGCTGCCGCTCGTCATCCACAGCCGCAACGCCGATGAGGACATGGCAGCAATCCTGACCGAGGAAACGGGGAAGGGGGGCTTCCCCTTCATCCTGCACTGCTTCTCGGCCGGTCCGGAACTGGCGCGAACCGGCGTCGAACTCGGCGGCTATATCTCCTTTTCTGGCATCCTGACTTTCCCGAAGTCGGAAGAGCTGCGCGAGATCGCCAAGACGATCCCTCGGGATCGGCTGCTGGTGGAAACGGACGCGCCGTATCTGGCGCCGAAGCGCTGGCGCGGCAAGCGCAACGAACCGTCTTATGTCGTCAACACCGCCGAGGTGCTCGCTGAGACGATCGGCCTTTCCTACGCAGAGGTCGCGCGGATCACGACGGAGAACGCTTTGCGCCTGTTTACGAAGATGCCGAGGGTCTGAGAGCGTGCTCTACCGGCGGCGCTTCACCATTCTCGGCTGTTCATCGTCACCCGGCGTGCCGCGCATTACCGGCGACTGGGGCGCCTGCAATCCCGGCAATCCGAAGAACCGGCGCACGCGCGCTGCCTTCATGGTGCAGCAATTTGCGCCGGATGGCGGCGTCACCACCGTCGTCATCGACACCGGACCGGATTTTCGCGAGCAGATGATCAGGGCAGGGGCCGACCATGTCGATGCCGTGCTCTACAGCCATCCCCATGCCGATCATATTCATGGCATCGACGATCTGCGCGGCTATTTTCACAACACCCGCCGCCGGGTGCCGATCTTTGCCGACCAATATACGATGGACAGGCTGCGGGAAGCCTTCGGCTATTGCCTGGAGACACCGCCGGGCAGCAATTATCCGCCGATCGTGCTGCCTGTTGTCATCGAAAACCTCGACGAGCCCGTCGAAGTCCGCGGTCCCGGCGGCAAGATACGGTTTCATCCGCATATCCAGCAGCACGGCGATATAAATTCGCTCGGCTTTCGGATCGGCGATGTGGCTTATTGCAGCGATATCAGCGACTTCCCGCCGCAGACCGTCGACAAGCTCCAGAATCTCGATGTGCTGATTATCGACGCGCTGCAATATACCTATCATCCGAGCCATCTATCGCTGGAACAGTCGCTCGACTGGATCGGCCGGCTGAAGCCGAAACGGGCGATCCTCACGCATATGCACACGCCGCTCGATTACGACGCGGTGATGGCTGAGACGCCGGACCATGTGGTGCCGGCCTATGATCAGATGAGTTTCGAAACCGAGGTCAGGATCGGGGCTTGAGCCCCGGCCCCAGAGCATGATCAGGCCCGAAATCACTACATGTAGGGCATAACCTCGACGGCGCCGCGATAGATCATGTCAAGCGAGACATAGAGGATGATCAGCAAGCCGACATAGGCGATCCAGCGATGGTCGTGGAGCAACCGGGCGATCAGGTTGGCGGCGATGCCCATCAGCGCGATCGACAGGGCAAGACCGATGATCAGCACGTTCGGATGTTCGCGCGCGGCGCCGGCAACGGCGAGCACGTTGTCGAGCGACATCGAGACGTCGGCGATGACGATCTGGGTCGCCGCCTGGAAAAAGGTCTTTTTCGGCGCGCCTTCGGCGCCCCCCGCTTCGTGGTTCTCGCCATGGCCGGCGCGAAGCTCACGCCACATCTTCCAGCAAACCCAGAGGAGCAGAAGTCCGCCGGCCAGCAGCAGACCGACGATCGCGAGCAGATAGACCGCAACGCTGGCAAAGAGAATACGCAGGACGGTCGCGGCCGCTATGCCGACAATGATCGCCTTTCGGCGCTGCGTGGCCTCAAGCCCGGCAGCTGCAAGACCGATCACCACCGCGTTGTCGCCGGCTAGAACGAGGTCGATAGCAATGACCTGCAGCAAAGCCGTCAGACCGGCTGCCGTAAAGATGTCCATATGAAATATCCCCAATGCGTCAAAAGCCGTGCTAGCGTCTCGAAGGTTTGACGTCAACCGCTACAGTGCTTTGAATTGCGGTGGCGCCGGACAACGATCCTCGATGCCCAAAAGTTCCTCATTTCGATGTCGGAGAGTTGCGAATGCCGGGGCGGGCAGTGCGGCTGATGCCGCCGATATCTCCCGCGCATTGGCTTGGAACATTCCTCTCGTCCACCTGTTTTTCTGATCAGGAAACCAGCCGGCATCGACGGCGTGGGTCTATGCATCGAGAGGAGATTCCCATGAGCAGCATTTACAACGATACCAATCCGGCCTTCTCGGGCCCGACAGGGGGCAGCAGCCTCACCGCATTTTTCGACAGCCGATCGCAAGCCGAATCCGCCGTCTCCCGTCTCGAAGACGCCGGCGTGCCGGTCGCGAGAATCCGGTTGATGCCGGGATATGAGGCGGATGGAAAACCCGCCGGCACGATGAGCGACGACCGCAGCGGCTTCTTCGACGCGCTGGCCGACTTCTTCTTCCCCGATGAGGATCGGGCTGTTTACGCAGAGGGGCTGCGGCGAGGCGGTTTCCTGGTCCAGGTCAATAATATCGATGACGCGCTCTATGAGACCGTCCACGATATTCTGGACGACGAGGGCAGCATCGATATGGATGAACGGGCAGACCTCTGGTCGTCGGAGGACAGGCAGCAAGGCGCATCCAATACCGGTTTTGTTGGCCAATCCTCCGGCGGCAAAGCGTCCGAAGACCTCGCCGTGTCCGAAAGCGCATTCGACGATACGCGACCCGTGGCGACGCGGGACACCACGCATGGAAGCGCCAAGGTGCGGGCCTACACCTATAGCGCCGGCGACGCTTCGCCATCGGACGATGCCAATCGCCAATCGCAGAGCCAGTCGCAAGGCGGATCTCGGCAGAGCCAGAGTTTCCGGCGCGACCACTGATCGGCTGACATGCAATGGGGGGCCTGGCCACGATGCCGGGCCTTCATCTCATCTCTCTTGTTGTTCGAGGATATGTCCATGCAATCATCCATCAATCGCGACGGCCGCCTTCCCGACCCCGATGAACTGATCGCGGACGGTGAACCGCCTTTTGCCGATGCCGCCATGGAGACCGCGCGTGAAAAAGCCGACCAGGATCTGAACGCCCTGCAGCAGGAGCTAAGGCTGCTGAAGGCTCGGATAGGCATGCTGCGCGAGGACGCGGAGGCGGCGCTGAAGGCCAAGGCCGCATCGGTCGATGCAAGCGCCCATGTTCAACTGGGCAGCTATCCCTGGGCGAAGCTTGCCGCAGCGATCTGCGCAACCTTCATTGCCGCCAGGCTGGTTCGAAATGTTCCGCTGGGGGTCATGTTTGCCGGATATGCCGGTCATCTCTCCGAGGCGAGACGGCGGTGACCGGCTGACTGGGAACCGAAGGCAGCGGTGTGGATAAGAGCAGGCGCATCGATCCCACTGCGTGGGAGGAAATCAATGAACCGGCGCGATGTCGGAAGGCATCGGCGGGGCAAGCTCTTTCAGAATTGCTTCAAGCGCATCGGCCGTCGTCTGCAGGCCGGACGACTGCGCAATTTTCAATGCCGCTCTGCAGTGAGCCGACAATTCGTCTTGCTGGCTCTGATCATTCGTCGGAAATACGATGCCTGCATAGTGCGACGGGTTTCCGGCTTCGTCCCTGAAGCAGCGGCCGAAGGCAGCCACGGCCACCACTTGCCCGCTTCGATCAAATACCCGGTAGTCATGGCGATAGGGATTTCCCGTGATCACCGAGTCTGAAATCGCCTTGGCCACGGACGGCTTGTCGTCCGGGTGAATCCGGTCGAGGTATTTTATGATCGGCAGCCCCGCGATGGTCTGCGCCGGCTCAAGCCCAAAAAGCATTGCCAGCGCCGAATCCGCATAAACCGTGTCGGTCGCCAAATCCCACGTGAAGATACCAGGCTCCTCGGACAGAAATTCGGGCGTTCCAAAAGCTCCGTTGACAAGGTTCATTTTGCATCCCCAGTCTGAGCGCCAAAGCCGCCGGTTGTCCCCGTCACCCGGCTCTCGATGAATGACAGGGCGATCGACCATTTCGCCCTCAGATCTTAGTCTCGTTTCGACCGGACGCAATATCGACGTTGTTGATCTTCACGCCCATTGAGGCGATGCGGGCGGGGAGGCGATGCGCGGGCAGGGAGCGTGGCGGCAGGGATTCTGTCTGCGTTCGCCAGACAGTCGTCGATTGACGTTGATCGTGCGACCCTTCACAAAGTGCGACGCTTTATCGGCCGGCAATAGCGACGACAACTTTTGGGGGACCACGGGTACATGCGCATCAACGACGACCGTCATTCCCTCCGCAAAATCTCCATATTCCTCACGGCTGTATTTTCGGCGCTTCTGATCTGGAGCGTACATTCTATTTCAGCGGCCGAATCGCCCAATCCGTCGGCACCAATCCGGGTTATCATCGAATTGCCGAACGATGATTCCGGACGCGCATTGGTCAATCGGATCGTTCCCGGCAATCAGGAACCGGCGCAGCCGATAGCGGCCCCGCAAGAGGCGGCGCCGTCGATTGCCACCGCATTACAGGATTTGCGCCAGAGGTTGCTGACACTCGTCGATGCAGTCCCGACTCTTCCTGGGCAGATCCGGGCGGCGGTGCAGACCTTCCAAACGGATAATCATATCGATCCTGTCGGCCTGATCCTGGCGGTCACACTCTTCGTAGCAGGCGGATTCGCTGCGCAGCGCCTTGCCTGGTGGTCCGGGCGAGGACTTCTTCATTTTGTGCTGACCGCGCCTGCCGACACCGTCCGCCAGCGGATCAAGCTGCATGCGAGCCGGCTTGCAATGGGCCTTCTCGCATTGGTCGGTTATCTGATCGGAAGTCTCGGCGCGTTTATCCTCTTTCCATGGCCTGCCGTCTTTCGCGATATTGCGCTCATTCTGCTGTCCGCGGCGCTGTTGGTGCGCCTCGGCGTGCTTGTGGGCCGCATTGTCATCGCGCCCGGCGCCCGGCTGCCGCATATGCGGCTTCTGACGCTTGTCACCTCGCTTGCCTGGTTCTGGTACCGCTGGCTCCTCGCAATCGTCGCCGTGCTGGCGGCTGGCTGGGCCATCATCGAAGTGTTCCAGACCATCGGGGCTTCTCCAATCCTGGTCGACCTCTTTACCGCGGCGTGGCTCGGTGTCGTTTCAATCACGCTGATCGCCATGATCTGGCTGCGGCATTTTCGTTCTGATGGGCCGCCGGTGAACCGGCTGGCCTGTGTCGGCTTCAGCGCGAGCATCGTGCTATCGTGGCTGTTATGGGTGTCCGGGCTGCGCGGAGCATTCTGGACATTGATCGTCATGACGCTTCTGCCGCTGACCGTTTCCGTGGCTCGCGATATCATTGGTCGCATCATACGCTCCGGCGGCGAGCACGTTGTTGAAGATCCGGCCATCGTCGGATGGTCTGTTGTCATCATGCAAACGCTGCGCAATGGCCTCATCGTGGTCGCCGCGCTGCTCATTGCCCGTTCGTGGAATGTCAATCTCGGTGATCTTGCCGCAGCCGAGACTGTGACCACACGTTTGATCCGCGCAGGAATCCGCATCGTTATCGTGCTGCTGGTGACCGACGTCATCTGGAAGCTCGCGAGCACGCTGATCGACAGTCAGATGGCACTGGCGTCGAGAAGTGCGCAGGCGGGCCATCAGGACGGACCCGACGCGCGCCGGCGTCAGCGATTGAATACGCTGCTGCCAATCCTTCGCAATGTGCTGTTTCTGGCGATCGGGGCTGTCGGCTTCCTGATGATCCTGGATGCCGTCGGCATTCAGATCGGACCGCTGCTGGCGGGCGCCGGCGTCGTCGGCATTGCCGTCGGCTTCGGTGCACAAACACTCGTCAAGGACATCATCTCCGGCGTCTTTTATCTGTTCGACGATGCCTTTCGCATCGGTGAGTACATTCAGGCGGCAAAATACAAAGGGACGGTCGAAGGTTTCTCGCTGCGGTCGATCCGCCTGCGGCACCATCGCGGTCCGGTCACCATCGTTCCCTTCGGGGAACTCGGCGCGGTGCAGAACCTCAGCCGCGACTGGGTGATCGACATCATTACCCTTACGCTAAACTATGACAGCGACCTTGAAGAGGTCCGCAAGACCATCAAGCGCATCGGCGTCGAGCTTCTGGAGGATGCCGAACTCGGGCCTAACATCATCGAGCCCTTGAAAATGCAGGGCATTGAGCAGATGGCCGATTACGGTGTGCAAATTCGGCTGAAGTTCATGGCCAAACCCGGCGAACAATTCGGCGTTCGCCGGAAGGCACTCGCCATGCTCAAGAAGACATTCGCGGAAAAAGGCATCCAGTTTGCAACCCCGACGGTTCATGTTTCCAGCGGGACGGGAGATGCAACGGCTTCAGCCGCCGCGGCGGAACTACAAAGGCCATCCAAAGTCATCCCAACGCCTCAGGAATAGCCGCGCCACAGGGAAAATTTCCGCTTTAAAAGAGTAGGGCTATAGGCGGGACGGCAGTATGCCTTTGCAATCAAATGACATGTTTATGTTCCATAATCTATCTTATGTGATCTTTGATTGTAGAGGCTATTTAGTAATGCGACAGTTGGGCCAGTTAGAGATGCGACAATCTCGCCTCTCGACGACTGGTCAATGCCAATGTCGGGAGCAAGGATGACGACCTTCAGCCTGGTCGAGACCATGAGCGGTCGGAGTCGTCATGTCCTTTATGATCACTATGTCGCAGAAAGAATTGCATCGCCTCGAACTCATCCAGAAGATCCGTGACGAACGCCTGAGCGTTGTGCAGGCCGCCGAACGGCTCGACCTCAGTCGAAGTCAGGTCCATCGGCTGCTGCAGGCCTATGACCGGGATGGTCCGGCCGGGCTTGTTTCCAAGAAGCGATCGCGACCGAGCAACCGGCGCCATAGCGAGGAGTTTCGCAATGCGGCACTGGATCTGATCCGTGAGCGCTATCTGGATTTCGGTCCGACGCTGGCGCGTGAGAAGCTGATCGAGCTGCACCGGATCTCGGTCGCCAAGGAGACCCTGCGGCAATGGATGACCGAGGCCGGCATCTGGGTCTCGCGTCGGGAACGCAAGAAGCGGGTTTTCCAGCCACGCGGCCGACGTGATTGCTTTGGCGAACTGGTACAGATCGATGGCTCGCATCACTGGTGGTTCGAGAAC
>NZ_MAWZ01000025.1:0-41266 GCF_001854685.1 Rhizobium sp. RSm-3
CAGGGCCAGCAAATCATAACAGAGATCGATGAGAAGATTGCCTACATTTCCACGGCGGAGGGACGGCGTCTGATAGACGACGTTTTGCTCCTTTCTCCGCGTGTGCGCAGCCGGGTCGTTGCCCTCGTCAGCTCGATTGTCGATGAAGAGATGGAAGAACAGAAGCCGGTTGGTTCATCTGCTGGTTCTTAGCTCCCTACCGGTCGATTTTCTCCGCTGCTTCAAGCGAAAATTCGACGCGCAATACCGCCTTCTGTGCTCGCGAAAAATCGGCGGCGACGTGTTCTGCCCGCTCTTGCGCGGCGCGCCGGGCGGCTTTGTGTTGCGCAAGCGATAGGCCGGCATCGGCTTCATGGCTGCGCAATACGGATTGTCGCATCAGCGCGTCCTGAAGCTCGGCGGCGGCGATGACACCACTCTTGCGCAATACGTCGACGACAGGATTGCCGGCGGCCCGGCTTGCCGCGATGTCGAGCGCTTCGGAGGCTTTCGTTTCCCGCTCCCGCGCGCTTTCGGCATCCGCCCGCGCCTCGGAGAGGCTGCGGGAAAGATTGTCCGCCCGCAGGCTGCGGATCTGCAGCAACTGCCTGAGAGATTTCAACGCCTTCATATCAGCCGCTCAGGCACCGTTGTTCGTCGTCAGGATTTCCAGCTGGCCGCCCTTGATGACCTTGATGCTGTCGGCTTGCTGCCGGCTCAGCACGTCTTCGACGGCCTTGGTGAAGACGGCGGGCCCGCGCACCAGCACCAAGCCGCTGGCGGGATCTTCACGCAGCGCATCGTCCGGCAGCAGCGGGAACAGCGCGCGAATGGCGTTTTGCTCGGTCTTCCAGCTGCGGCCGCCGCGATCGAGGACAACGGTGGAGACCTCCTGCTTCGGCGCGATGATGATGCGGCTGCCGTCATAGGCGACGAAGAGATTGCTGGCATCGCCAAGCTTGACAAAGGCCTTGGCTCCGCTTTCCCGGACGGACCAGTGCTCGACCTTGCCGCTCAGCGTCCCGACTGTCGTGACCGGGATGCCGGACATGAAGGACAGCGTCTGGACGACATCGCCAAGCGGCAGGGAGACGACATCCAGGCGCACCTCCCGCTCGCTGGCGCCGGCCGGTGGAGGAAAGGAGGCCAGCAGTCCGATAGCGGCCATGTAAACAAAACGCGCAAACATCTGAGTTTACCTCACGATCCGGATATCGCCCGACAACTAATGAACGAATGAAGGCAGGGCTGCGAAATCCAATCTATTAATAATTATCTGATCTACTGTTGCAGATCATCGGTCCGCTGGGAACAGGACGGATATCCATTTCGCGCATTTGTTGTACATATCGCGAATTAATAACTTTTTAACATAAGCTATTGAATTCGATCTTGAATTCTGCAAGGCTCTGGCCGCCAAAACCATGCAAGGAGTTCAAGACATGGCTAGTACTTCGACACTTGATGCGGGCATCGGCTCGGCGATTTCCGCCTTCAAGTCGGCCCAGAACGAAGCGACCGAGCAGAGCCTGAAGGTTGCAACCGAAATCACCAAGATCAACGGCGTCGCAAACGCCATCAAGAAGATCGGCCCAGGCTGATTGAAACAATGGCGAGACGGGTTCGCCCGTCTCGCTTCCCCGCTCTCGAAGACAATAAAAGCCGCTCGACGGACGGTTCGGGAACAAGATGGTTATGGATCTAGATTCCTCTTCGCCGACATTCAGAGGTAACGCCGGCAACGCTGCGTCAGGCAGCGGCGGACCGGTCTTGCGCATCACGCGTGCCGGGCGCAGCTCCAATCTGCCGCTGACGGCGGAGCGGCAGGTGGTCGGCGGCAGCGCCGATTGCGACCTGATCATCCTCGGCGCCAAACCAGAACCCGCCTTTGCCATCAGTTTGCAGCGCTCCCGCGGCTCCGACACGGTGTCGTTGACCGCGCTGCGGGATGACGTCGTGATCAACGGTCGTTCCATCCCACGCGATCGGACGATGACCCTTACGAAGAGGCAGACCATCTCCTTCGACGGCACGGCCTGCGAACTCGAAGGTCTCGGCGCCGGGCGCGTGCGGTTCGCGCCACGCCGGATTGCGGCTGCCGGCCTTCTCGGGCTGGCGGCGTTGCTTTTGCTGGCCGGGCTTTACAACAGCGATGCGCCGGCTCACGAAGCCCCGCTCGTCAGGGTTTCCGCCGCGCCGGAACCGGCGCCGTCATCGGCGGCAATTGCTGCCGAAATCCGCCAGGTCATTCGTATGGCTCAGCTTCCCCAAGATCTGAGCATCGTCGCCACCGCCGACGAGATTCGCATCGGCGAAGGATCGCGCCCTCTCTGCCTGCCCGACAAGGCCAAGCTGCGCAGCATCATCGCCTCGATGAGCCGGCGCGGTTCCGTTTCCATCGTCGATCTCACCGCCCTCTCTTCCGGTCTCGACGGCTTCGTCGCCGCCGCCGGCTATACGCCCGTCAGATTCATCATCGGCTCCGACGGCCGCCGCTACGAGGAAGGCGATGTCGTTTCGAGCGGCTGGCGGATCAAGGAGATCGGCAAAGACCAGATGACCGTTTCCCGCGACAGTGAGGACGATACGGTCAATTTCGCCCCCGCCGGCAGTGCCGAGCCGAAGCTCGCCGAAATTTCCAGCAGCGAACAAGAATAGGCGATGGCGTCGGAAGCCGGATCATGAAGGTAAGGTCATCCGCCATCGCCATGCTTGCGCAACGCACCGATATGCTGCTTGCGGTGTTTTTCGCCTCCGTCGTGACGATGCTGGTGCTGCCGCTTCCGACAATCGTTCTGGACGTGCTGATCGCTTTCAATCTCTCCTTCGCTTTCGTGGTGCTGATCACCACGACCTATCTGAAGAGCGTGCTTGAAATCTCGACCTTTCCCGCGGTCATTCTGATCGGCACGCTGTTCCGCCTGGCCTTGACGATTTCCTCGACCCGGCTCGTGCTGGCGGACGCCGATGCCGGCGAGATCATCATGGCCTTCGGCGATTTCGTCGTTGCGGGAAATGTCGTCGTCGGGCTGATCATTTTCCTGATCGTGGCGCTGGTGCAGTTCATCGTGGTGACGAAGGGCGCCGAGCGCATCGCCGAGGTCGGCGCGCGTTTCACGCTCGACGCCATGCCCGGCAAGCAGCTCGCCATCGACAGCGACCTGCGTAACGGCCATATCACCACGGAAGCCGCGCAGAAGCGCCGGTCGCGCCTCGAACAGGAGAGCCAGTTCTTCGGGGCGATGGACGGCGCGATGCGCTTCGTCAAGGGCGATGCGGTCGCAGGATTGGTGATCGTCGCCGTCAATCTCATCGGCGGCCTGGCGATCGGTATCTTCCAGAAGGGCCTGAGCTTCGCCGAGGCCGCCCATCTCTATACGCTGCTGTCGATCGGCGACGGTCTGGTGTCGCAGATTCCGTCCATTCTGATGGCAGTCTCGGCCGGTATCGTCGTGACCCGCGTGTCCGATGACGGCAACGGCAGTCTCGGCAGCGATATCGGCCGCGAACTCTTCCGGGAGCCCCGTGCATTGGCGATTGCGGCGGCGCTGACGATCTGCGCGGGCTTCGTGCCGGGATTTCCCACAGGCGTGCTCGGCGCGATCGGCCTGTGTCTGGCGGGCCTTGCCTTCATGGTGCATCGCCGGCGCGCCGGCCCAGCCGCGGCCGGATCGGCAAATGCCGTGGAAAGCGCCAATTCCTATCCGCTCGACAGGACGAAATATGGCGATCCCGTCATCGCCACCGTCGCGGTGGAAACGCTGGCGCGGCTTGAGGCGATGCGACTCGGCGAAATGCTGGACGGGCGGATCCGCATGGCGGCGCGCGCCGTCGGCGTCTCCGTGACGGTGCCGACGTTCAACGCCGATCCCCGCATGGCCGAGGATCTGATCCACCTTCAGGTCGAAAACGTGCCCGCCGGTCTCGTCAGCTGCGGTCCCGAACGGACGGCCGAACAGATTGCCGACGACATCGTGCGCATCGTCCGCCGCCATATCGGCGCCCTGTTCAGCGTCGACGACGCGGCACAATGGCTGGGCAGCCTCGAACCGCGTCTCGGCAAACTGGCGATCGACGTCGCCACCCAGGTGCCGCTGATGCTGACGGTCGCGGTCGTCAGACGCCTGCTGGATTCCGGCCTGACGCTTTCCCAGCCGCGCGGACTGCTGGAAGTGATGCTGCACGCCGGCACCGATCACGCGCCGGATGCCCTGGCCGAAATGGCGCGCGCCGCGCTGGTCAAGCAGATCGCCTTCGGGCTTCTCGACCGGCGCGGATTGCTGCCGGCGCTGGTGCTTCCCGCCGAATGGGACCACTTCATCCGCTCCTATGACGCCGCTGGAGCGACCGAGAAGATCGAGATAGCCGAAAGGCTGCGCCTGCTGGCCGAGAAAGCCAGGCAGGCTCTCGAGGACGCCAACGAGCGGGGATACGATCCCATCATCATCGTGCCGGGCGAGTGGCGCCTGCTCACCCAGACGCTGATGATCCACCACAACTGCCGCATTCCGGTGCTGGCGGCGGAGGAGATCGACAGGGATATAACGATCGAAACCATCGGAGAGATCGGGCAAATCCGGAACGCTGCCGGCTCCAAACAAAGGCCGGGCTGATAGAGCAAGTGAAGTAGACGAGACCAACTGGGGATGAATGCAATGTGTGGCGTAGATGGACAAAGGCCCATAGACTTCGACAGAACCTCCCGTTTCGACCTTGAGTCCGATTGCCTTGGCGGCAGCAATAGGGCCGACACGGATTTCACCGCCATCCGAACCCGCAAGGTCTCGCCCTTCGAAGATTTCTCCGGCAACCCGCCGACGCTGACCTCCTATGTGCCGAAGTCGCGGGAAACGTCGGAAAACGGCATGGATTCCGACCCCAAGGATCTGCTGCGCAAGCACATCAACTGGCAATCCCACTCCAAGAAGGTGGATCCATCCGACGAGAAACAGGCCACGACTTTGCAGACCACGACGGAAAAACCCGACCTCTCGAAAGAGGGCAGCGTCATCGTCGTCAACGAGCCGATCGTCGTGGATGGCGGCGTGTTCGACGGCAAGGGCGCGACCTATACGGCCTCGTCCAAGCTCGGCGATGGCGGCCAGTCCGAAACCCAATCGCCGCTGTTCATTCTCAAGAACGGCGCGACGCTCAAGAATGTCAATCTCGGCGAGAATGGCGCCGACGGAATCCACGTTTATGGCGGCGCGACGCTCGAAAACGTCAATTGGCAGAATGTCGGCGAGAATGCGCTGACGGTAAAAAGCGCCGGCGACGTCACTATTGTCGGTGGCTCCGCCAAGGGCGCGACCGACAAGATCTTCCAGATCAATGCCGACACGAGGTTCTATCTGAAGGATTTCGTCGCTGACGGCTTTACCACGCTCGTGCGCACCAACGGCGGCAAGCAGATCGACGCCGACGTCACCATCGATGGCGGGGCGTTCTCCCACGGCAGCAACGTCTTCCGCACCGACAGCTCACTTGCCAGTGTGACGTTCCTCTCCGATATCACGCTGGACGATGTGAAGAACTGGACGCGTGTAGGTGACAACCAATCGGGCGTCTGAGACGCCCGACCACCGGAACCGCAAAGCGAAGATCAAGCGGGCGGCTTAGGCTCCCGCTTTTCATTGCCGGCCTGGTCCTTGCCTGCGCGGCGGGCTGCTGCGCATTTCCGCGCCGATTTGCCGGCGCGCCGATTTCAGCTTCGGGTCGCCCTGGGTATCCTTGTATTCGCGCCGCGCCTCGGTCTTGGTCATGCGGTGTTCGTGCCTGAACAACGCGCGCGAAATGCGGATATCGAAAAACGCCGCGGCCACCATGATGCCGGCGGCAATGACGAGGATCGAGCCGAGGAGATGGGCTGTCGCGGAGAGCGTGCATGCTTCTCCGCAAAGAGGCGACCAGAAGATGCTGTTGAGGAAATAGAGGATCGCACCGCCGCCGGCGGTGGCGAGCAGGACAAACTTGACGAGCCCCTTGACGAACTCGGCGATGCTCGCGAGCGAAAAAAGCCTCTTGATGCCCTCGAACGGATTGAGCCGGGTGAAATCGAAGCTCATATGTTTGAACGATACGGGAAACCCCTGCCCGTCGAGGATCGACACCAGGATGGTCGCGGCAAGACCCGTGGCAAGCGGCAGCCAGATGAGATCGAGCAGCGCCACGCCGGTTTCGCTCAAGCCGACAGTGACGGCGTCGGAGAGGTCGGCCCGTCCGGCGGACTGCAGGCCGCTATCGAAACTGCGGGTGAAATCCTCGAGGATAGCAGGCAAGCCCCAGGTGACGTAGACGGCGATGGCAAGGACGGAGATCGCAACCGGGATTTCCTTCGAGCGGGGAACCTGGCCCTCGCGCCGGAGCCGATCGAGCTTCACCCGGCTCGGCGGCAGGGTTTTTTCCTCGGTATCGTCATTTTTGGCCATGGGTCACCTCCAGCATGGCTTTCACCTCGTTGAATCCGTCGATCCAGAGATCGTGGAAATAGCTGGAAATAAAGGCCGTGTAGATGACGAGAATGACCACGACCGCGAAGTTCTTGATGGCCGGCAGGCTATCGTTCAGCGGGAATTGTTTCGACGATCGGCCAACGAAGGCCAGCGACAATTCGAGCGCGCAGGTGACGATCATGAACGGGGCGGCAAGCAATCCGGCCGCTTTGAACAGCCGGCCGAATACACCGAGGATCATGTCGAGCGGATCGTCGGGCATGGCGGGCATGAGCTTGAAGAGCGGCCAGAACTCGAACGACTTGTAGAAAATCGCGACCAGATCGATGATGCCGCCGGCGCTGACGAAAAGCACCAGGGCGATCGACATCATCAGCGAACCGAGCGGCGCGGTTTCCAGCGCGTTGATCTGGTCGAAGAGATTGGCGGCATTGGCGCCGCGATAGACATCGGTCATATCACCCGCCGCCTGGGCCGCCCAAAAGGGAATGCCGAGCCCCATGCCGATAAGCGCCCCGAAGCAAAGTTCCTTCATCGAAAGGGCGGCCAGATCGAACCAGGACGTATCTCCGAGAGCCAGCACCGAATAGGCGAAGGCGACGGAGGGCGCCGAAAGGCCGATTGCCAGGCCGAAACGCAGAATGCCGACGATGCTGAACAGCGAGAAGATCGGGAAGATCAGCAGGATCCCGAGCGCGCGGGCGGCGCCGAGCATCGCCGCGGCCGGTACCGCGACCTCGATGCCGACGAGCGGAAGATGATCCGGCCCCATCCGCCCCGCCTCACTGAACCATGGTCGGGAAGTCGTTCAGGATATGAACGGAATGTTCGATCAGCGGCGTTGCCAGCACCCGGCCGAACAGCAGCAGGGTGATGGAGATCACGAAAATCTTGACGATCTGCGCGATGGTCTGCTCCTGGATTTGCGTTGCCGCCTGGAAAATGGCGATGATCAGCCCGAGAAGCGCGGCCAGGCCTAGAATGGGGCCGGCCAAGGCGAAGGTCGCCATGACGGACATGCCGATTTCGGCTGCGACCTGGTCTTCACCCATGACGGCAGGCCTTTCGCGTGGGCGCGGCAGGCGCTCGAACCGGGGCTTTCGTCAAGGCGCGATGCTCACTGCGCATAGGACAGCACCAGACCTTCCAGCAATCGCCGCCAGCCGTCGATCGAGACGAACAGCAGCAGCTTCAGCGGTGTCGACACCACGGTCGGGGACATCATCTGCATGCCGAGCGCCACCAGAATGGCGGAGACGGCGAAGTCGATCATCAGGAAGGGCAGATAGATCAGAAATCCGATTTCAAAGGCCCGCGTCAGTTCCGAAACGAGGAAGCTCGGCGTCAGCACGGTGATATCGTCGGAGGCAATGGGGGTTGCCGGCGCGTTTGCCCAGATCTTCTGCGACGCCTGCACGAAAGAGTCGCGCACCTCGGCGTCGGAAAATTTCAGCATGAAATCCTTCAGCGGCGCTGCCACTTTGATCATGCCGTCCGCCATGCCACTGACCGTGCCGAAATCGCCGCTATGGGCGAGCAACAATTGCCAGCTGTTTTGCAGCACCGGGTTCATCACGAAGGCCGATAGCACGATGGCAATCGCAAAGACCAGGAGATTCGGCGGCGTCTGCTGGATGCCGATCGCATTGCGCACGATCAGCAGGACGACTGAAATCTTGGTGAAGGAGGTTGCGATCACGGCAATGACCGGCAGCATCGAGATCGCCGCCATTGCCGCGAGGCTCTGGGCAAGAGGAAAGCTCTGTTCCATCAGTCGTGCAGCGCCGTGACGCGAACGGCGCTCAACCCATCCACGGAAATGATTTCGCCCCGTCCGATAATGCGGCCCTGGGCGATGATATCGACGGCGTCCGACAATGGCCTGTCGAGGTTGAACACATAGCCCTCGCCGATCGTCTCGAGTGCGCGCAGCGGCAACTCCAGCCGTCCGGCATCGAAGACCAGCTTGATCGGGATGCTATCGACAGGCGACGGACGCGGCTCGCCCTGCAATTCCTGATCGACGGTGTCATTCGTCATGAAATGCCTCATTGGTCCGGTTGGCGTCGACAGGAGCGGCTCGGTGAGGACCGCGCCTTTGTCCGAGCGCATGCAGGTTGCAAGGTAACGTTCACCCGTGATCGCGACCACGGTCTCCGCTGCCCCCCCATCGATGACGATGCCGTCCCCCAATCGCAGGGATTTGATCTGACCGACCGACAGCACGGCATAACCGCGCCGGATGTTGACCGCCGTCGTCAGGGCATTGAGCGTGCGGCGCGGTAGGCGGCTTGCCCAGCCGACGAGGCCGGCAAGGAAGGTTTCATCGAAACGGCCGCTCAAGGGCAGGCTCATGCCGCTCCAGCCGATTTCGAAGCCGAAATTGCCGCTGAAATCCGGCTGCGGCTCTGCACCGATCTGCAGCAGCGACAGGCTGATGCCGATCTTGTTCTCGATTTCCTCGAAGGCCTCGACGAACTGATGTTCGACCACCGCCGCCTGTTCGTGCGGTGACAGTTTTTCCCAGAGGAGCAGCGGTTCAAGCCTTTCGGCCAGCAACCACAATGCGCCGGCCGACGCAATCAGCATCTGCTCCCGTTCGCCGACGCGGCAGAGAATGCCGACTGGATCGGCAATCCGCGCGGCTGCGATATCGGGGGACAGCGGGCGAACGGAAAGCGTCTGCTCCCGGACCGGAATTTGCCAGGCGGCGCGCATCGTCGTGCCGGAACGGGAAAAGAAGCTCCCGGCCATCGATGAGCGGGGCCATGCGGGCGCGGCGATATTCATCGGACAAGCTCCTCGAGCGCTTCGACGATCGCGCCGAACGGCTGCGGCTTGCCCTGGCCGTCAAACAGGAAGCGCTGGATGAGCCCGTGTTTGGCGACGGCCTCGTCGACGGCGGCGTCGCGCCCCTGGCGATATTCGCCGACGCGGATCAGCAGTTCCACCTCGTCATAGAGGGCAAGCAGGGCGCGCAGCCTGTCGGCTGCCTGGCGATGGCTCTCGCTCACCACTGCGCTCATCGTCCGGCTTCGGCTGGCCAGCACATCGATCGCCGGAAAATTGCCTGCCTTGGCAATCTTGTCGGAGAGCACGATATGGCCGTCCAGCAGCGATCTGGTTTCTTCGGCAATCGGATCGTCTTGCTCTTCGCCTTCGACGAGCACCGTATAGAAAGCCGTCATCATGCCGTTTGCGCTGTTGCCGGCACGCTCGAAGATTTGCGGCAGGACGGCGAATACGGAAGGCGGAAAGCCGCGCCGCACCGGCGGTTCGCCGGCGGCAAGCCCCACTTCGCGCAAGGCGCGGGCCATGCGGGTGACGCTGTCGATGACGAGCAGCACGTGTTTTCCCTGCTCGCGAAAATATTCGGCGATCGCCGTTGCCGTCATCACCGCCTTGAACCGCTCCAGCGCCGGGCGGTCGGATGTGGCGACAACCAGCGTCACATTCGAGGGGACGCCTTCCGGCATGTTGCCGGCAACGAATTCGCCGACCTCGCGTCCGCGTTCGCCCACCAGGGCGCAGACGATCACATCGGCCTTGTTGTTGGCGACGATCTGGGACACCAGCGTCGACTTGCCGGCGCCAGGCGCGCCGAAAATACCGATGCGCTGGCCCTGCCCGCAGGTCAGCAATCCGTCCAGGGCGGCAATTCCCGAGGTGAACGGCTGGCGGATGGGACGGCGCGACAAGGGGTTGACCGGCTGGCCGTAGAGCGGCTGCAGGAAACGCGCGTCCTCGCCGGCCGGATTGGCGGAGGGACGCAGGACGTTGCCGTGCGCATCGACGATCGCGCCGAGCAGGAAGTTGCCGACAGAGATCGCCGGCTCCCGGCCGGTCGGGACGATTTCCGTGCGCTGGGAGATGCCGCGGGTTTCGCCGTGAAGCGAGAGAAGTGCCGTCTCGCCGTCGATACCGACGACATCGGCGAGGCCGATGCGGCCCCTGCCCGGCTCATGCAGTTCGCAGAGCTCGCCGATCCGAACCGAGGGGATGAGCGCCCGCACCAGCAGGCCCGAAACACTCGTCACGCGGCCGCTCTGCCGTCGCACGTCCGTCTGTTCGAGCGTCCGCTCCATGCGAAGCAATGCGTCAGCCATGGACGAGGGCCTCGATTACGGTGGCGAGCTGGTCTTTCAAGCCGATCTGGCTTCGTCCCGCCGATGTCTCCAGGACGATCTCGCCGGCAGACATCAGCGGATCCGTTTCGATAGTGATGCGATGATCGATATCCGCAATTGCCTGGGCGATCATGGCGGCATCCTCGGGGGCGACATGGAGGGCGATCTCCTGGGCCTCTGCGGTCTGGGATATGGCGTGGCGGACCAATCGCCTGGTGCGTTCGTCGGCCTCCATCGATCCGAGGATCAATCCGACCGATTTCAGAACCACCGCCTCGACCCAGCTGTCGAGATTGGCAATCTCCTGTTCGGCTTTTCCGAGCGAGGCGGCAAGCCGTGCGGCGGCATCACGAACGCCCTGTTCGAACCCGTCGCGATAGCCGTTTTGGGCGGCCTGCTCGCTGGCGGCTGCAAGTGTGGCCTGGGATTGGGCGGCGTCCTGGCGGGCAGCCGCCAGAATTTGCGCCGCCTCCCTGATCTGGCCGAAGTTTTCCGCCGGAATGATGCGGTCGTGGCGTGCAAATCCCGAGCTCATCGTCCGGCGCCTTCCTGTGTGGAGGCGACCTCGTCGACGGCGGCCGTCGCCAGAACGAGCGCCGGGCTCTTCAACAGGGAAGCCGAGCCGTTTTCGGCCATGTCGCGCCAGCCCGCCCACCGCCATGCCGCAGAGATCCGATATTCGTCTGCCAGAAGCGCCAGCATCGACCAGCCATCGGCCTCGACGACATGCCTTGCCTGCTCGCTCAACAGATCAAGCGGCGGCGTTGCCGTGGAAAGATTGATGTGGCCGAGGGCGAATGCGACCGCTTCCTCGCCGTAGGCGGCCCTGAGCCTCGCAAGGGTCGGGCGATCGACCGCGGGGCAGAAGGCTGCGAGATGATAGGCGAAGCCCGCCCGGAACGCGGCCTTTGCGAGTCCGTCCGCGTCCATGGAAATCAGGCGGCGGGCGCCGTCGGCAAATGTGGCGGGGTCGCCATGGGCTTCTGCGATCTCCGTGAAAAGCCGCCGGTGCAGCCGCCGCGACAGGGTAGACCCATCGGCAAGGAGCGGCGCGGTCCCATCCCATCGGGCGGCCGTCAGCATATCCGCGGAAAGCAGCGCTGCCCTGCGGATCCTCGCCGCATCCGAGATCGCCTCGCCGTCCGAACGCGGCGTGCGCATGCTCAGCGCTCCTTCCGCTGCGGCAACAGCAGCAGCAGGCATGCCCCGATGGCGAGGATAATTGCGCCGATCACGGCCAGATTGGGGGCCTTGAAAGCCGAGAGAGCGCTTTGCACCATCGAGAATGGCGCTGCGGCGGGTGCCGGCGTCACGGTTGCCGCCGGGGCCGATGCTGCCGTTGCCGGCGGGGCCGCCGGCGCGCCGACCTCCGACCAGGGGCTGACCACCACCGAGACATCTTCGTAAGAGAGATCACGGATGCTGTTGACCAGAACGGACCGGCTTTTCATGTCGATCTCGTTGAGATTGGCGCCGGGGCGATATTGCAACACGGCCGCCGCCCTCGCCTTTTCCTTGATGAGCCCGCGGCCGTTTTCCTCCGGCAGCACCACATGGACGCGCGCCGTCGCCACGCCGTCAAGCCCCGAAAGCGTTTCGGCAAGCTGCTGCTCGATGGCGTAGCTCATCCGGGCTTTTTGTTCGTAAGGCGTCACAAGGAAGCCGTTGCCGGGAAAGAGTTCGGCGACATTTCCGAACGACTGACGCGGCAGACCGGCGTCCGCCAGCAACTCGATCGCCCGGGCATGATCGGCTGATTCAGCGGCGATCGCATAGGTCCCGCCCTTTTCGCTCTTCATGGTGACGGAGATGCCGGCGCGTTCGAGCAGGACCTGAGCATCCAACGCATCGCGCTGATCGAGTCCCGTCAGCACGTCCTGGCTGCAGGCGGCGAGGAACAGGCAGAGGGCGAGCATGGCGGCCTTCGGAAGGACTTTGCGCGCGGGCGAAGTGATCGGTGATCTCGCAAGGGCCGATGTGATCATGATATTCACTGGCCCTGCGTCAGCCGTTTGGACGACGACATCACCGACTGGGTGAGTGACGACAGCAGCGTCGTGCCGGTCGCGAATTGCTGTGATTTCTCCAGCCGGTCGATCGATGTCGTGATGTCTTCGATCTTCGGGCCGCTGTGATCCTTGTCCGCGGCAAATCGCACCAGCGGCGTCTCCGGCTGGCCGTTCCCGGCCACCGGCATGAAGAATGCCGACAGCCGGTCGAGAATGCTGGAGGGCCTGGTATTGCCTTCCGGTGAATAGGAGGGCGGGACGGCGTCGGACTCAGGCGCGATCTTGCGGCCCTGGATGTTGGGAATGGAGGTGAGTTCGGTTGGCCGAAGGCCGGCGAAATCCGCCGGCTGCAGCCCGATCCGTTCCGCCACGATCTCCGAGGTCTTCAGCACATTGCCTGTCGATACGCCATCAACGGGCGGCGTAAAGGCGCGGCCGGTAAGTTCTTCTCCGCTCATTGCAATTCCTCAACTCGGTACACGTCAACTGCAAACGATGAACGGGAACGCTACTCGTCGCTGCCTTCGTCGATCGCCTCCTTGGCGAAATTGAAAAGCGAATTGTTCAGCATCAGGGTGTTGGAAATCATGCCTGGCAGAAACGCGTCCACGGCAGCGGAGAGTATCTCGCTCTCGCTGTTCGGATCGACCTTTTTCGTCGTGCTGCCGGTGGTGTCCTTGGAACCTGTCTTATCAGTCGTCAGCCCCACCGAGACAGGGTTTGCAGGCGCCAGGTTCAGGTCGGAATTCACTGCATCTACGGCCATATGAGCACTTCCATCAAGGAGTTATCAAAATGAATGCATGATTTGATATGGATAAAAAAACGGCCGGTCAATTGTTTAAACTTAACCGATGGTTAATTTTCGGAAATTACAATCGGCTTTGACAACTTTCTCGACCTTTATATTAAAATTGAACGTTTTTATCCATAAAGCGCAGCAGATATCCAGATTGCGCATGAAATTCATACTTAAATTTATTGCTATCAAATGTTCACAGGCCCGACCGCCTCTACGCCAACCGGGCCTGTGAGTACCCAGATATTTGGTGTTGCGAAAGCGTCCCGGATCAGCCCACCGCCGTACCGCGGCGCTTCTCGATATCGGCGATGATCGCGTCCCAGTTCTCAGGGGTCAGCTCGCGCTGTTCCGGGTCGCGGGGCGCGGGGGCGACGCCGCCCTTGGCGCCGACGCGCTGACCTGTTTTGGCGTAGATGCCGACCGTGTCGTTGACAGTGCGCTTAAGCATGTCGTTCATCATGTCGGTCTGCTTGTGGAAGGCTTTTTCCTGCTTGATGCTCTGGTAGATGGCAAAGCCCGCCCAGGCCGCCCAGGACACCGCGCCGGCGATCGCGAAGGCGAGCGAGAAGCCGCCGGAGACGAGCGCTACCGTTGCGCCCGTGCGCCCGAGGAAGGTGGAATTCACCAGCATATTGGCAACGCCTGCGATGCCCTCGATCGCGCCGACCGTGTCCGCCGCGGTTCCGATACCCATGAAGATGAGATCGACCGGATCGCCCTTGCCACTGGTGAGCCCCTGCAGGAACTGGTAATATTCCACCGGCAGCCAAGCGATGCCGGCAACGGCGCCAACCGTCGTCCCGGTATTCTTGAAAAAGGCGGAGAGCACGCTGCGCTGCGCCCGCGCCAGCTCGTCGGAAACGCCGACGAGTGAACTGATCCCATCCAGCAGCGAAAAATTCGAGGCTTTGATCGCCGAGCCGAGCGCACTGCCCATGTGCGCGAGAGCGCCAAGGGCGTGCAGAACCACGATGCCGATGCTGTCCCAGGTCGGGCTCGTCATGTTGAGGCCGGCATAGATGGAGCGGGATGCGGTAAGCACCGACATCACGCCGGAAGAGAGCGCCGCCTTGTATTTGACAGGATCGACCCCTGCCGGCGCCGCCGTCGCGGTCTTGTCGATCAGCTTGGCAAGGTCGGCCTTGATCGTTTCGACGCTGCCGCCCGGTCGCATCGTCGCCCAAAGCGCGGTGAAGATCGTCGTGAAATTGGTCTTGTATTGCGCCATGGCATCGGCATTGCCCTTGAACAGGGTTTCCGCCAGCGCGTCGAGGCTCGGGGCGATGATCTTCTTGATCGCCTCTTCGGCGGTCTTGCCGTCGACGATGATTGGATCGATCACATCCGTGCCGGGCATCAGCGTCTTCATCAGGCCTGACATGGAAAGTCCCATGTCCTTGAGGCTCGATGTCAGATATTCGCTGTCGATATAGGGCAGATCGAGACTTTGGATGGTCTTGCTCCAGCCATTGTCCGTGGTGGCGAACATGCGCTCGGCGATCCAGGCGTCGCCGCCGCTGCCGGCGAAGAAGCGCCCGCCGTCTGAGCCGTTGGCGGCAATGCCCTTGCCGGCCAGCCCGGTGCCGATCATGATCGCCGCCATGACGTCGTTGAACGAATAGCTGGCGAGATTGCTGGAGGGCAGCGGCGAGACGCTCTTGTCCCACTCGGCATTGGCCGGCAACTTCGAGACCAGGCTGGCGCCCATGACGAGCCCTTCCAGCGCGGTCTGCACCGCATGGCGGTAGCCCAAGACCTCCTTGCCGCCGGGTGCGCTCAGGCGCGACGTCAGGCGCTCCAGATTGCCGGCGAGATCGCCGATGCCGATTTCTCCGGCGCCTACCTTGTCGAGCAGCGGACCGAGAAGCGCCTTGACGTCGGCCTTGAACTGATCGCGCACCTCGGGGCTGTCTGACCCGTAAAACTGGTTGGCCATCGCCTGGATGGTCGGGTTGAACAGGTGGGTGATATTGTTGGGAACGGTGCTGCCGAATTCGGAAGCGGCAACCTTTTTCAAACCGTCGAGGTCGATCTTGAGATCGGGGAACAGGCTCCCGCCGAGCCCGAGCGACTGGTCGAAATCCACAACCGGCAGGATGGAGCCGAGCCCCTTCAGTTCCCGCTCGGTCTTGTTGCCGGCCAGTCCCATGCGGATCAGGCCATCGAGCGCCGTCGTCGGATCGGAGATCGTCGGCAGCACGTTCTTGTCGAAGAATTCGGCATAGGTCTTGTCGGCAATCGCCGAGCGCTGCTTTACGAAATCGTCGGGAAGCACCATGGAATAGAAGCCGAGGGCGGCATTATATTCCTTGAGAATGGTGGTGACGTCCTTGCCGGATTTGAGACCGTCATTCAGCAGGCCGCCATTGACGATGTCGCGCTCAAAGGCATCCTCGACCTTCGTACGCAGGTCCTTCATCTTCTCGTCACGCGTTATCGTGTCGTTGATGATCTCGGAAGCGTCCTTGTTCGTATCGGGCGGCGCCACGCGATAACCGGAGAAGATCAGCTTGAAGGCCTTCAGCGCCTTCTCCGTCATCAGCGAGTTGACGTCGGGGTCCGAGCCCAGGATGGCGATCGACTTGTCGAGATCCTTCAGGATCTCCTGGTCGTTGTAGATGCCGCGCTGGTTGTCGCCGAGGCTGTCCTTGTATTGGCCGAAGGTCGCCTTGGTCTGAAGCAGATCGAGATACATGATCAGTTTCTGCTCGGCAGTGTAATTGTGAGGGTTTTTGACGACGTCGATGCTCTCGAAGGATTTGTCCTTGTCCTTCAGCCCTTCCATGAAGCCCTGATTGATCTCGCTCATGAAATCGGAATTGAACAGGAGATCGATGACCGGCTGGATCGGCGCGGTAGGGCGGGACGTGCCATTCGACGTGGCGGCCAGCGAAACGAACTTCGGACTGCTCGTCTGCGCCGATATAGAGGAGAAAATCGTCAGGGCTGCCGTCGTGGTCCCGTCAGAGGCAAAAGGCGATGCCTTCTTGACCGTGGTGCTCGTGGTTTTGCCCTGGCTCGTGGAATTTTCGGACTTTGGATCGGAATTGGCGTTTAGCCGGAGAAATGAAACCGTATCGATATCCGAAGATGCTGGTGCGATCGATGACATGCGTTCCCTTTGATTTTCTTTTTCCGCTTTTCGCGGATGACGTCGTTTACCTTACGTTAGGCATAAGATCGACCTTTGCGTGATAATTCAAGCCCGATCGCGACATCGCGGTTGCATAAAATGCAGCGGCCTCGCGCCTGGAGATCAAAAATCACATTTTTACCGAGGGGTCGCAGGGTATTTCCCAGGCTGTGGCGGTCATCGTTGCCGCCCCTCTGCCTCTACCAGATGAATGACGGGTCTGGCCCAAATTCGAGATGCACGGACTCGCCGGTGTAGCGTTCAAGCTTCTCGTTCAGCTGCTTTTCCATTTTGTCGAGCTTCTTCACGCCATTGGCCATATCCCACAGACCAAGCGCCAGCCCGACGGCCGAGGCAACGAGGCCGGTGACCAGTCCGGCCGCGGCAAGGCCGGTTTTGGCGGCGCTGCTGAAGATGGTCACGACTTCCGGCGCCACCGTTGCGAGTCCGGAAAAGGCACGGGACATGGCATTGGTCAGATAAAGCATCGCCTCGGAGAAACCGATCAGCGCGTTGCCGGTACCGGCAATGCCGCCGATTATTTCGAGCGCGCCCTTGGCGCGGTCGCCGGCCTTCATCGACCGCGACGCCGAATAGAAGCCGAGGCCGGCCATGGCGAGGCCGCCGGCCGCGCCGAGGATCTTGCCTGCCGCTTCAATCGTCTTCGGCGAGAAGTTCATCGAGATCCCCTTGCCCCAGCTGCCAGGCTGATTGCCGAAGGCGCTGAACGGTTTGCCGGCAACGTCGAGGTTCTTGCCGAGACCTTCCATCGTCATGCCGACGATCTGCGTCGCCGAGCCGACCGCGGCGGCGATATCGGCCGGCGTCCACTTGCCGCCGGCGCCGAGGCCGCGCGCCACCAGCACGCTCGACATCGTCAGCATCTGCACGGCGTGCACCAGACCGGCCTTGTACACCTCGGCATCGATGCCGGCAGGTGTCCGGGTCTGGCGCGGCAGATCGAGCGAATCCTTGAAGGAGGCGAGCGCATCGTCGAGCTTCATACCGCCGCGCACCATCCGCAGAACGCCGTCGACGTCGCGCGCTATATCCTGCGCCAGGTTCTGTTTCAGCGTTTCGCCGCCATCGGCCGGGCCGTTTTTGCTGATGAAATCCTCGGCGAACGTAGTTGCCAACTGGCTGATGGCGTCATTCGTCGCCCCGGGCTCGAAGGTGTCATCCGGCCCCGACAGCAGCGGCTCGAGATCGACACCCTGGCCGTCGCCGATATAATGTTCCTTGACGATATTGGCGAAGGTGACGTTCGCGGCGTCGAGATGCGCATCGATATAATCCTGGGGCAGGAGATCGACGAGGGTGTTGAGTTCGGAATAATAATCCTTCAGGGCATCTTCGAAGCTCTTGCCGGCGCTCAGCGCCCGGTCGATCGCCTTGCCTCCTCCGATGTCGATCAGATAGGCGTCCTCGATGTTGGTGAGCAGATCGGAATTCTCCGGTCGCTGCAGATATTCCTTCATGCCGCTCGCGAAGATATCCGAGAGATGCTGCTGCGTCGCCGGATCGGCCGTCAGCTTTTCGATCCGCGCATCGAGGTCCTTGCCGACGCGCTCGCCATCGGGCACGCTGTCGCCATACTGGTTCATATAGCCATTGAACTGCTGTTTGATCTCGATGAGATCGTAGAGCAGCGTCGCCTTCTGTTCCGGCGTCAGCTGGTCGAGGTGGTCCATGTTGTCGGGCGCGACGAAATCCCGGTTCACGTCTTCACGGCGTCGCCGAGAATGCCGTATTTGAGTTCGTCGAGCTTCTTCAGCGTCGGCTCATAGGCGGTCGACGGAGCGTAGCCGCGCAGCACCTTGCTTTCCAGGATGTCGTTCTCGTCGATCGGGCGCTCCACGACCGGCTCGATGGCATCCGAGCCCGACATGACAAGGTCCATCTTCTTGAGGCTGGATGTCAGATAGTCGCTGTCGATATAGGGCAGATCGAGACTTTGGATGGTCTTGCTCCAGCCATTGTCCTTGGTGGCGAACATGCGCTCGGCGATCCAGGCGTCGCCGCCGCTGCCGGCGAAGAAGCGCCCGCCGTCTGAGCCGTTGGCGGCAATGCCCTTGCCGGCCAGCCCGGTGCCGATCATGATCGCCGCCATGACGTCGTTGAACGAATAGCTGGCGAGATTGCTGGAGGGCAGCGGCGAGACGCTCTTGTCCCACTCGGCATCGGCCGGCAACTTCGAGACCAGGCTGGCGCCCATGACGAGCCCTTCGAGCGCGGTCTGCACCGCGTGGCGGTAACCCCAGACTTCCTTGCCGCCGGGAGCCGCCAACTGCGACGTCAGGCGCTCCAGAAGGCCGCCAAGATCAGCCTGACTGACCTCTCCGGCACCGACCTTGTCGAGCAGCGGACCGAGAAGCGCCTTGACGTCGGCCTTGAACTGATCGCGCACCTCGGGGCTGTCTCCCCCGTAAAGCTGGTTGGCCATCGCCTGGATGGTCGGGTTGAACAGGTGGGTGATATTGTTGGGCACGGTGCTGCCGAATTCGGAAGCGGCAACCTTCTTCAAACCGTCCAGGTCGATCTTGAGATCGTTGCCCGGGTCGGTTTCGGGCGTGCTCACCTTTGCATCGACCAGGATCGCGGTGGCGCCGCTTTTGCTCTGGGTAAACCCGACGAAGCCCCGCGCAGCGGAGATGTCGAGTGCCTGCCCGTTACCGCTCGGCGCGATCTTTCGTATTTCGCCGGCGTCGATGGTTTTTGTCGATGCAAAACGGCCAGTCACGTCTTTCTGGCCGAGGTCCACGACCAGGGTTTCGACCTCTTTCGATCCGCTGCCAACACGTTGCAACATGATTTCGTCACTCCTGATCGACGGCCGCACCCTGAACGGAGGCCCGGAAAGCCTCGTTAGGTCAGAAGTTTTTCAGTGATATGACAAATGGGTGCTATCGGAGCGGCAAAATTGAACCATTGACCCCCACATAGCGCTTCCAAATTATACCGCAGTACAAATGCTGGTGACACCGCAGTCGCCAAGGTGCGGCGCAATAGAGCACGGTCCCGTAGGGAATGCGCTCACGAGACAGATCGAAGTCGGTCCTCGGGCTCGGTTTTCAGACTGCATTGTCCGGCAAATCGGTATAAGCCGTCCTCTCGAACAAATCAGGAGACAACATGGAAACCGTGGAAATCAGCAGCCGCAGCGACTTCGGCCTTTGGGCAATTGAGCGGGCGCGGGAAATCGTAACGTCCGAGGGAACTGCTTTTGCGATGGCCGCTCGCGATATGGACGACGAGGCGCTTGCAAACGCTGCAGCCGCGCTAGGCAAGGCCATCAGCGATGCGATGGTGGAAGTGTTTGACGGCCTGATAGATGAATCGTGATTGTGAAGAGACAGCGGGTCACTGACCGATAAAAATTGGTCAGCACCGTCCGGGCTCGCCGTCTTCCCCTCTCATTGCAAACTGTCAGAAATTTGCATATATTTCTGACAAGAGAAATGCCATGCAAAAGCTGACATCGCAAATCATGGGACATGCTGAACGACTGCCGGAAGGATCCGCGCTTTCGGCAAAGAGCTTTTTGCATCTCGGAAATCGAGCCGCCCTGGATCGGGCTCTGTCGCGCCTGGCCGAGCGTGGCGAGCTCGTCCGGGCGGGCCGTGGTATCTATATGCGGCCCGTCAAAAGTCGCTTTGGCAGTCGGCCGCCGACGGTCGAACAGGCCGTAGAGGCGGTGGCGCAGCAGCGCGGTGAGGTCATCGTCTCGAATGGCGCCGCCGCGGCAAATGCCCTGGGCCTGACCTCCCAGGTCCCGGTCCGCTCCGTCTACCTGACATCCGGCCGTAGCCGGACGATGACCCTTGGACAGCAGACGGTCGAGCTCAAGCACGTGCCGCGCTGGCAATTGGCCTTGGCAGATCGACCTGCTGGCGTGGCGGTCCGCGCACTTGCATGGCTTGGGCCGGAGAGGGCCGATGAAGCACTGTCGCGGATCAAGCGAAAGCTGCCGCCAGACGCGTTCGGCGAGCTGGTGGCGGCGGCTCCGCAGTTTCCGACCTGGCTTGCAAGAAGCGTAGGAAAGGCTGCGCATCGCTGATCTGTTTCTGACCTTGTCAAAGGATAACCGACGCGAAGCCTTGGCGGTGGCGGCCGACCGCACCGGACGGCCCATTCATCTCCTCGAAAAGGATGTCTGGGTCGTCTGGACGCTGCAGACGCTCTTTTCGTCCAAGCTCGGTGAGCATCTCGTCTTCAAGGGCGGCACTTCGCTATCGAAAGCCTACGGTGTCATCAAAAGGTTCTCCGAGGATGTCGACCTGACCTATGATATCCGCGCCCTGGCGCCGGACTTGGTCGGCGACAATGATGAGGCGCTGCCGAAAACCCGCAGCGAGGAGAAGCGTGGACTATGACGCGGTGAGCAGCGGATCCGGTTATGTCGCCCGGAGCGTCATGCTCGAATTCGGGGACCGATCCACCGGCGAGCCGGCCAGTATTCGCGATGTCGACTGTGACGCGTCGGGTCAGGTTGATGGTGTCGAATTTCCGAAAGCGACTCCCCGCGTCATGCACGCGGAGCGGACGTTCTGGGAGAAAGCGACCGCCATCCATGTCTTCTGCCTGCAGGAGCGCCTCCGCGGTGATCGTTTTGCTCGTCATTGGCATGACGTCGTCCGGTTGAACGATGCTGGTTTCGCCGACAAGGCATTCGCGGATCGGCAGCTTGCCAATGCCGTGGCGAAACACAAATCCATGTTCTTTGCGGAAAAGGCGGCCGACCGCTCGCCCATCGACTACGCCGCAGCCGTCAATGGCAATCTGGTTCTGACACCCTCCGGAGAAGGTCTGCGCGCACTCGGTGAGGATTACGCGCGCATGGTCGACGACGGTCTGCTGCTCGGCGATTCCGAGCCGTTCGAGCACCTGTTCGAGCGATGCACGCAAATTCAGGCGCATGCCAACAAAAGCGACGCGTCAAAATAAGCAATTGCCGGCCCACAGCCGCACCTGCCCATTACTGTGAGTGCCCTGTCACCGACGCGGTTTGGCTTCGCGCCAATTATTAGGCGTTTGCTCGTGGCAGGCACCCTTGATGTGATGAGAGTGAAGCTCGGACCCGGTTATTCCGGCTCCGGCCTCGGCGAGGATGTGGCCAAATACCGCACGGGTGCGGGTTCGTTTGAGGAAAGTTGCGCCACGTAAAATGAAGATCCGGTGTGTTTGCAGTGAAGGCATTCTAATTCCCAATTTCAATCTCGCCGGAAGCCCGAGCAAGCTCAAAATCGCTGACGCGAGAATCGACACGGATGTTCCACTTGCCGCAACGGCACGCGTCCTCCCACTGGCGCGCCGCACGCTTGATTGGCTCTATTCCCGCAGGGGGGGGTCGACAAGACGAAGGTCACTTCTTGGCGTCCAGCGGATCGATGTCGCCTTTCATCAGGAAGGCCGCAATCTCGACAGGGCCAGCGCGCCCGGGCGTGACGATGATTTTTGCCATCGCCTTGTCTGAATGAAGATGCGTCGAAGCCGGCTGTGCTGCCGCAGCGATAGGCGCGCGGTGGCGGCGTGAATCGCCAAGTTGCCGCAACGGCCAGCACGAGGAACTCGACCAACGTCTCGGCGGCGAAATAGCGGAAGGTGCATTCCGGTAAACCACGGCGATCGAAACTTAAATCCGTCGCAATCTTCTCGACACTCACGTAGCATGAGCCTCGCGAACAAACGCCGCCACGCCACTATCGCAACTTCACTTCTCTTCCTCGGGATGCCGACTAACACGTTCGCCCATCCCCATATCTTCGTTGATGCAAAATTCGAGGCGGTCGCGGCGCCCGATGGAAGCCTCCAGGAGCTGCGCGACACATGGCAGTTCGATGAGGTGTTTTCGTCGTCAGTGCTGCTCGACTACGACAAGAACCGCAACAATGCCCTCGACCCTGCGGAAGTTGCTGCCGTCGCCAAAACAGTCCGGGAGTCGCTTGCGCAGTACAACTATTATATGAACATCACGATCAATGGGAAAACACTCGCGCTTGCGAAGCCGGACATCCTGCATGGGACCTATGAGAACGGCTCCCTCACCCTGTCTTTCGCACAGAAGCCAATGGCCAAGACGCCGCTCAAAGGATTGATTGTTTTCGGCGTTTATGATCCGACACTCTATACTGCTCTCGATTTTGCCAGCGATGCCGATCTGAAAATCTCGGGCGAAGGCTTTAGCGGTTGCACTCACAAAGTCGTCAGGCCTGGCTCGAAAGAAATCCTTTCCGAAAATCAGGCGATGCTGACGACGATGTTCTTCAACGATCCAGTGGGCACAGACTACTCGCAGATTGTTGCGACCCGATTGGAAGTGCGCTGTTAAGGAGTGTCGAGGCATAATTGCGAACTATCGAACCTCGTTGTCGCCTCTGTCATGATGATCGATGTCATTCAGGTCTTTGTTTACATCACGGAGAGCACCAGATGCGTTCCAGGCTCAACCTTTTGCTAGCAACGGGGTTGGTCATCCTGGCACCAATGCTGTCCGGATCAACTCCCGCACGTGCCGCGGGCAAGAGTTCGCCTTTCCCGGCTTGGATAGCAGACTACGTCGGCGACGGGAAAGGCCAGATCACGCGCGTGGTTCTGGAGCGGGCGCGGAGGTTATATCTGGAGAAGGTCGCGGAGGGAACGGTCAAGAACGCCTGTTACTTCGCAATGGATGCGACACGACCCAACGATCTGACAGTTGGCCGGTTCTACGTGATCTGCGAGGCGAAGCAGTCGTTTCGGGTGATCTCGGCAGGGCATGGTGGCGGCCTCAACCTCCCTGGCGTGGTCAACTTCTCCAACGGCCGGGAATGCGCTAAGAATTTTGGCAACGCGCTGGACTCAAACTTGACCGCCGGTGGCGCGTATCTGACAAGCGAGATCAAGACCTCGTTCAAAGGCTATTATCTGGCGCCTTCTAACAGAGAGGCGGTTTTGACCCGCTCGTTTGTTCAATTCGATGGGATCGGCGATACCGCCAACGCCAGACAACGCGCAATCGGCGGGCATGCTGCGGCGCTCGTCTCTGGGATCTGCATGCAGAAAAAGCCGGAGAGCCCATATGCCGATCGGAAAGGCTATGTCCCTGTCGGGAAGTTGGTCACCTATGCGGGCGGGCGAAGCGACGGATGCACCAGCTGGTCGCCGGAAGAGACCCCGGAAGTCTTGTCGATGGTCAAGGATAATCCGACGACGCTCTATATCTACCCGGAGGCGCGCGACATCGCCGCGGTCGGCCGGGCAACGACATCGGGCAAGTCGCCAGTAAGCGCTGGATCATACTGGAACGCTACCTGCCTTGGCGAGATCGGCTCTCCGCAGTTCTGGCCGAAAGAGCGGCTGGAGCCGATCATCGCAAGATATAAGCAGGATCATCCAGCACCACCGCCGCGTCCAATTCCCCTCTGCCAAGCATCCAATTGAAAAGCGGGTGGCATCTGAGAAAACGATCGTCGTTTTGAATGTCACCTTTAGCTTTGACGACCAAAGTCCTCTGCGTATAACATTGCTGCAGCAGCCTCCTCGTCGCCGCCAATGCTTGGAGCACACTGAGATGGAACTCGCTCGTTCTATCCTGAATGCCGCGACACTCGCAACCTTGGGAACCACAGGCACAAACACGCACGAATTTTGCTTTTCCTCGCAGGGCAAAATTATTCTGGCAGGGTGCTGCTGGCGAGCGCCCGGCAGGAGAAGCTGGAAAGTGGCAAGGTCGTGCGCGTCGACAGCACGTCACCGCCGCACTGATCCATGAGCCGAGCGACAGTAGCCTATTATGGGACGCTGTCCGGGTGACGGTGCGGCTGTTGCAGCAGGCCGTGGCACTGGGTAGCGCCATCCCATGGCACGACCACCGCCGCGCGGCAAAGAAGCGGGCTCGAGCGATCGAATACCCGCGGCCGCCCCAAACGGATCAAGCACTACCGCGAACTGCTCAAGATCACGCGCACGACCTTGAGTTATCTGCAGCAGGCGAGTGAACAGTTGCCCCTGACGGCTGGCCCGGCCGGCGAACTGTGGCAGACCCAGCTCCGCCACTATAAGCTGCTGATCGACCGGATCATCGGCCAGACCGAACGGCGGGTCCTGGCCGGCGAGCCGGTGCCGGCTGGCGAGAAGCTGGTGAGCCTCTTCGAGCCGCATGCCGACATCATCGTCGAAGGCAGCCGCGACGTCGACTACGGCCACAAACTCAATCTGACCACCGGCAGAAGCGGACTGGTCCTCGACCTCGTCGTCGAAACCGGCAACCGGCAGACAGCAAGCGTTTGCTGCCGATGCTGGAACGCCACATCGCCTTTTATGGCCAGGCGCCGCATCAGGGCCGGCTATGCCAGCCGCGATAATTTGAGCCGAGCCAAAGCCTGCGGCATCCGCGACATGGCCTTCCACAAGAAGTGCGGCCTCAAGATCGAAGATATGGTCGGTAGCCGGGGTCGATCGCAAGCTCAGAAACTTCCGCGCCGGCATCGAGGCCGGCATCTCATGTTTGAAACGCGCTTGTGGCTTGGGGCGCTGCACCTGGCGTGGGCTCGACCACTTCAAGGCTTATGTCTGGTCATCGGTGGTCGCTTACAATCTCGCCCTCTTTGCCCGCCTCCGGCCGGATCGTCGGCGTTGGTGAGGCGAACAATGCTGTCCGCGATGGCGAGGACGTTCTTCGACCGGTGGCCGACCTCCGTCAGCAGCCGATGCTCGGACGCTTCCAGCGCCTCTATCCGCCGGTACTCCGTCATGTCGATTTACGATCCAAAAAAATAAAGCATCCTTCCGTCGTCCCCATGGATGGGACTTAAATGCAAGCGGTTCCAGAACTGCTCCCCGTTCTTCTTATAATTCAAGATCTCGACGCTCACCTCCCGCTCGTCGGCGATGCAGCGCGAAGTTCGGCGACGGCGATCGGAGACGTCGCCGGGCCCTAAAGGAAACGACAATTCCGGCCCAGCACCTCTCCGGCGGCGCAACCGGTCAGCTCGAGGAATGATCTGTAGGCCAGCACGATCGGCAGATCCGGCTTGCGCGCGCCATTGACGACCATCGGCATCCTATTCGTTCGAACGCGACCGCCGCAAGTTCTTTCCGGTCGGCCAAGGCTGCTTCTGACGATACCGAAGGTAAGTCGCCGTGCAGTTGTCAAATTGGGTCGTCATGCTTCCACGCTCAATAAGAGGTCCGATAACGTCGCACGCCGTCTTTTTCCTAAAAGACGATCGACCGACTGGCCTATGCGGCAGGCTTCCCGACCAGCCCGTCCGGGAGTCACGATTCGATGGCGTTGTCATTGCGCCTGTATGGGATGAGGTAAGGCAATTCCGCTTGCGCGACCGGAAGGATCAGGCGCAGAATAAAATCATGAACCCCATTTCCACCTCCAGTCGCGCTCGGGAGCGCTTTCTCGAAGCAATCCTTCAGAGTGCCATCGAATATGCGATCATCGCCCTGGATCTCGACTCCCGAGTGATCACCTGGAATGAGGGTGCCCGCCGAATTCTCGGATGGGATGAGACCGAAATCGTCGGCCATCCCGTGGCCGTTATTTTCACTGAGGAAGACCGCGCGGCGGGCATTCCTCAACGGGAAATGACCGCCACACTGACCCAGGGCCATGGAGATGATGAGCGCTGGCACCTTCGAAAGGACGGCTCGTTATTCTGGGCGTCGGGCCAGATGATGGCGTTGAGATCGGATGATGGCGAACTCGAAGGCTTCGTGAAGATCCTCAGGGATCGAACCGAGCAGCGGGAAAATGAGGAGCGACAGCGCGTCCTGATGCACGAACTTTCTCACCGCATCAAGAACACGCTGGCAGTCGTTCAGGCGATCACCAACCAGTCATTCCGGAACGCCGCCAGCATCGAAGCCGCGGAGCAGTCGATCTCGTCGCGCATCAAGGCATATGCAAACGCGCACGATATTTTGCTGCAGAAGAACTGGTTATCCGCAGCCGTCGATACGATCATCGAAGCGACCACGGTGAATCTCGGCGTTGAACCGAGCCGCATCAAAGCAAGCGGTCCGGCAGTCAGCCTGAACCCGCAAGCGGCTCTTGGCTTCGCCCTCGTGCTGCATGAGCTTGTCACCAATGCGACAAAGTACGGGGCTCTATCAGGGGATACAGGAACTGTCGAGATCGAGTGGTCCGTGCGCAAAAATGTCGGCGACGATCGCTTCAATCTCCATTGGCAAGAGAGCGGTGGCCCAGCCGTGGAAGCCCCAAAGAAGAAGGGCTTCGGCTCCCGCTTGGTCAATACGAGCCTGTCCGCTTTCGGAGACGTCTCGTTTGACTACGCCGCAACCGGCTTCAAGCTCGACCTCGAGGCATCGCTTCAGAAACTGCAATATCAAAATTGTCCGGATCTTGAAGTATGAAGAGATGTCAAATGCTGCCCCGAGGCTCCGTGTCGTCGCCGATGCCAAGATCAGCGAAACAACTGGCCTTCATGCGCCTACTCGGCCTTCGATCTCCTGAGGAGACAGGTGGTAGATGACGAGTTTTTCGACGACGTATTCCAGGTCCTGGTCCATCCTGAGAAGGTCGGTTGATTTGCCCAGGTGGCCGCATTCACCGAGATAGTCGAAGCACATACCCCACACCGCATTGCGAAGCTTAAGAACCTTCCTCGTCGTCTCCGGCGAGAAATATGGTTCTTCACTGAAATCGAGGGCATCAGACACGTCCCGCGCTCGCCGCGACAGAGCGTCCGACGAGACCTCGAACCATCTTCCGCGAACACTTCATAGCACTGCCTGCAACGTGCTTCGCGTAGACTGCAATCTTCAGTACATCGTTAAGCGAGATGTCTTGGTCGTGTCTGAACAACACCGTAGGCATGCCGGATCCTCCGTATTCGAGATGGAATAGAGCGCCTCAGGAATGTTCCCATTTTGTTCCTTTCAAAAAAGGAGTCAGGGGCGCTTTTTTCGATGGTCGTCATAAGGCGCTCACTATCCAACGGGTCCACCGGATTTCGTCGGCTATGCCTTGCACCATGGTCTCGGCCTCGGAGGACAGCTCTTGCGGCCGCAGACGAATGGTACTGCAAGGCCTTCGCTGATCAGAATGCTGCCGACATCCTTCCCGTCAACCAACAGCATCCCGAAAGAGCGCCATGGTCGCATTTCTTCGTACCTTCGGTGCCCGGCGGACAAAAGCACGCGACTTTTCTCAGTTCGGTGCTGCCGCCGGCAACCAGCTCTCGAAGCCGCGCCGACGCCCGCTCGCCCTGTTGGCGCTCATATTAGCATTGGGGCGAGAACTTCTCCGGCGTGTTGAAGCCCACCAAACGTGTTCCGGCGGCATCGCCAACGACGTGTACGGTGTCTCCGTCGGTCACCGTGAATTCCTGGGCCACAGATGTCCTCGCTGTGCCGGAGTTGACTGAAATTGCCCTCCCAAATCGGATACCTGCTGTGCGACGGCCACAGCAGCAACGATCAGGAGCCCAATGGCCAGCCGTCTGCCTGCTCTACCAAAACTGGGGACGAACATTTTCTTGGGCTGGTGGCGAGATCGGGGAAAGGGAACGACCGCGGATTGCGATGGGGCGGGCCGAGCGCTGCCTTAGAATCTCGAAAGTCTTTCGCCACTGTTGAGAGGCGAGCATTTCCGCCAGAACGCTCAAGGCGAGCGTGAATGTCGGCAAGAAACGTTCGCTGCCAACCCGTCAAGTTTTGACGTTGCAGTGCCGCCTCGATGTCGTGTCGCAGGTTTCCAGCCGGTTCCATGGCTCTATCGCTTCGTGCGGATAATCACACCTAAGCAGGAGGACCGGAAGAAATTGTAAACTGCAACCTCATTCAGCGACCAGGGACGGATTTCAGCCCATCGCGGGCGTGAATTGGCCGCTACGGGTCGTAGCGGCGCCGGCGAATTATTGCACCTCATAAACGCCTGCGTTATCAGCAGCGTCGCGCAGCCCCTTAAATGACGCGTGCCGCAGCTTCCCGTCGTGCGTCCACGCTCGATATTTGATCTCGGCAACAAGCTTCGGATCGACGAAGACCGCATTTCACTTCCGTCCGTATCGACAGGGGGCTTGCCGATGGTCAGTTTGTCTATCTGTTTCCGGAACTCACCCGCAGAACATTCGCTGAAGCCGGTTCCCACTCCCCCGACATACCAGCTCTTTTCCTCTGCGCGGCGAGCAGCAGCCGCCCAATGCCCGCAATGACGCCGTCGACTTCTCATGCCCAATGATTAAAAAGCCATCGCTCTGGACACATTTGATCTTCACCCAGCCGACCGGGTCGATAGGTGGCGTCCCTTCGCTTGGCGATGATCCCCTCAAGCCCGTGGTCGCAGGCGATGCGCAGGAGAACCTCTCCGTCCGTCTCGATCCTCGGACAGTCGAAGGGCGTCTTCGCCGCCTGCCGGCACCAGCCCTTCCAGAAGATGGCGTCGCGAGGCGAGTTCGGTTCCAGTGAGGTCGTGGCCGTCGGCTGGAAGCTGTCGATCGATTAAGAATGCTCAGGGCGAAGCCTGGTTATGCAGTCAATCGGGCAGGTCAGTGAACGGCAGCCGACGTCGGCGCGTTTACACGTGTTGCCCACCTGCCGACATAGGTGCCGATGAGCAGCGTCGTGACATCCTCTAACGATCTCGCGCCTTCGTTGAAGAACTCGATGGCGGCCGAGCACAAGGTTTGCGACGCCTGGTCGTCGGGTTCGACTTCGTAATAGCGGTACCAAGCCTGTACCGCTTCCGAAAGCATGCGGAAGTGTTTGTCGTGCGTTGGCATGTGACATCCTCCAGCTATCGACATAGCGGAGGAGCGATCTACAACAAGACCTCAGTCTCCAACTCTTCGGGATCCTGACGGCGGTCGTTCCCCACTCAAAGGACGCCACAGTCGAGAACGGTCACCTCATGCGGCTTCGGAACATGAACAAGACGAGAGATCCGGTGAGGTCTGCTGCGGTTGCGGCGAACATGAAAGCTCGCTTCCGGAACCCCTGCGGCCCAATCTTCGGGTGCCCAGCTTAATGGCAGCGGCCTTCCCGGCATCTCGTCCAGCACCCGGCCGAATATCGCCTGCTCACAACCGGGCGGCCAGTCGACGACCCTGCCCTTCTCCTCAGTAGTGAAGATGGCATACTCAAGCGCGCCGCTGACGGAAGGTCTGAGGATGTCGCGACTACGCGAGGAGAAGAGCAAGAGGGCGCCTGCGGACTAGCTCGCGGCACTAGGAACTCAATGCCTCTTAGGACATTTCTTGCACGCAAAATTGGAGATAAAGAACATGGATCAGATTGTCATGTCAGATACGACCCCGGCAGCAAGCCGCAGGGCTGCTCGTATCTCCAGAGGCTACAGCCTCGAGGAGCTTGCAATTGCGACCGGACTTGCACGCGCGCATGAGCTTTTCTGATCTGGTGGGTAGACGCGTCCTCCTGGTAGCAAAGAGCAGCTTTGAATCAGAGTTCAGCTCATTTGGGGATCGTTAGCGTTCAGCTTCGGTAGGCGGACGTATATTATTGCGATGGTGGAAGGTTGCAAGCGCCGGATTCTGCGAAATTCAGTCGCGCTTGGACCAGCGACAGCGGGCCGTTCGGACCGCCTCGGACCAACTCAGCATCATGATCGTCTTGCCCATCATCTTCCCAAAAACACACAGGGCGAATCTCGTAGCCGCCTCGCTCTGAAAGGGTCGCGAAATGGCAGCACGGGCACCGGTATGCCTGCCCCTCAACGTAAGGCTCAATGATGTTGCGAAACTACATTGCGAGAGGTTCACCTCAGTCACAGACTTTGTCAACAGGGCCTAGTACGCCGCGCAGTGCCTATTACTTCGTCGCCGAATCGGTCGGCAAATTGCTGCCGCACCGCGTGTTCTGGTGACTATCCCGGCAATCGGATTACGGCAGGAGGGCAATCGCGACGCTCCACGGATTGATGATCTCCGTCACCCGTTTCGCCGTCCAGACCCTGATCAACTGGCGTTGCCGAAGAGATTGAGGTCGATCACAATCGAAGCAGAACAACAACTGCAGGCATATGAGCAGTATTTGCAAGATGCGCGCGCGCTGTTTCGTCAAACGATCGTAAATTATCAGCCGGTTGTCCGGGTTTTCTCTACTTTTGCTTCACTGATGGTGAGATCGCTCGCAAAGAAATCTGTGCAACGTCGGCCATACGCCGGTACTCGTATTCGTTCAGCGGGGCCGGAAATGCGAATTGACGAAACACGATACGGCGGGAACGCGGCTCACAAATGCCTCTAGCTGGAACCGAAGATCAAAGGCCTGGCGATGTGGGCAGAAATAGGCGTTTACGTCGGAAATGGAGTTATTGTCCAATCGATTTGATCGACGGCATTCTGAAGGATCGCCTCGCACTGGGCTAGGCTCGGTGAAACCGCTATGACGTGCCCGATCCAGTCTCGGGCATCTCCTTTCCTAATGATCGGCGTGTTCGTAGCTAGATACAATTTGACCTCGGCGACACCTGGTAAAACGGCCAACCGGCTCTCGCTATCAGACCACGTTAGTGTGCCGTCGCGGTCAGGAACTAGTATTCGGGCGGCCGCAGTGTGCGAACGTCTCCTGTGCAACGTCGACTCCTCGCCGATAGCAAGCTTGATGTGCTCGGTGATGAGGTCGATACCGTATGCTAAGAGAATCAATTGTGGGTCCGGCGTTCCAGCAAGGCGCGGATTGACTTCTATAACGACGGGTCCACGACTCGTCCACCGGAGTTCGATATTGGCCGGTCCCCATTCAAGACCGAGAGCTCGCAAAGAACTCTGTGCAACGTCGACGATACGCTGGTACTCGTATTCATTCAGCGGGGCCGGAAATGCGAAATGACGATACACGAAGTGCGGCGGTGGGCCGAAATCAGCGGCACAGACCCCTATAACGTCAGTCCCCATTGTTTCAACCGAAAAATGTGGGCCTCGCGCCAATTCTTCAATCAGTATGCCTGACGAGAAATTTCGCACGTCAGTGCTGTTCAGCAAATGGCTCGTCTGCTCACACAGCTCATCGACATTGCAGCAGAGTCGTACACCGGCACTACCAACACCTACGACTGGCTTAACAACTACAGGGAAGCCAATCTCTGCAGCGGCGGATATAACTTCGGTAGTATTCACTGCTAGAAAATATGACGGTACGGAAACGCCTCCTTCCTTAAGGAGCTGACGTTGCGTGAATTTGTTGCAGCATCTTTCTACCGCCTCCGGATTGGGGCCTGGTAGCCCAAAATGCCGACAGAGTTTGCCACTAGTCGCATAGAATGCCTCTCTGGCGCAGGTGATCCCAGCTACGTCATACGTTGAACGGAGGCGGGAACATTCGCGGATAAGCGCATCAAGATCTTTCGTATCAACTACGATTGCCTCGATACATTTTTCCTTAAGATAGTCGTATTGGACGGGCGGAGCTGCCAGGACTATTGGATGGAGCCCAAGATCCTGCGCGGCCCGGACATAAAGTTGTCCGGTACCGGCGGTATTACCTTCGATAAAAACTAGCGCTCTTCTCGTCACTCTCGGCACTCTCGTCGGCTCCCGCTCTTCAATTCACACCAGCAAGAGTTGTGCCAGCCGCACAAACATCGGGGCACTTTCTATCATTAATGTTCAGTGCTCAGATGAGGGAGAAAGGGACGATGGCTGACTATCGTCAATGTCATATATCCGACAACGGCATTTCTTTGGACGTGAGAAAATTGCTGAGTCTGCGGGGTTACGCTCGTCCGCGATATATCCGTCAGAGATTGGTCAGCCAAAGGAAGAACGAGGGTGGAACGAGTCTTGCGCTGTGATGTACGTCGCAGCAACTCAAACCGCTGGAGCGAACTCAAAGCTGGATAAAACTTGGTGGCAAGGTCAATGTGGGAAGAGGTGCTCGGGATAGGTCGACGGTCGGCATAAATGGGGAAGATGAACAACGTCGATCCACTTGCCTGGCTCACTCAGCCCCTCAACCCGCGCAACCTCGCAAGAGCTAACTGACGTTAGCCTACGACTTCTTGCCTCCTTCTATAAAGCCATGACAGCAGAACGCGACAGGCCCGGTCATGACAGCCATGTCTCCGTTTGCGATCTCGATTTTCAGCAATCCGGCCGGAAGGTGGACCGCAATTCTGGTGGAAGTGACGAGGCCTCGTTTCAGTGCCGCATAGGCGGCGACGCATGCGCCGGTTCCGCATGCCTTGGTCAATATGCCCGGACGCTCCCAGACGGCGAGCCGCAGTGTCCGCCCGTCCAGAACCTCGGCGGCGTCCACATTAATGCCCTCGGGAAAGAGGGGGTCGTTCTGCACCACCGGCGCATGGTGAGCCATGTCAAAGAGTTCGAGGCAATCGACGAAGAAGACAGCGTGCGGGTTGCCTATATCGAGCGCGAGGCCGTCCTTCAGTGGTCCGCTTTGTACTGGCAAGTGAAGCGTATCTACCTCTCTGGACAGGGGAATCCTGCGCCAGTCCATGCTGATTGGCCCAAACGTGACGCTGATTTGCATTGGCCCTGCTCTTCGACAGTGAAGGACACCTGCTTTCGTTTCAATCTGCACCTCGTCCTCGCCGGTCTCCTCGAGAAGAAGATACGCAATGCAGCGCGTGGCATTGCCGCATGCACCGACTTCCTTGCCGTCTATGTTAAAGATTCTCATCGCCGCGTAGGCACCGACGTTGCGCCCCTTGTCCGAGGCCGGTTCGATGGTGAGCAGTTGCTCGCCTCCCGGACCGGTGTGGCAATCGCAGATGCGGACGATGTCCTCACGATCGAAAGACTTCGACCCGTCGCGCCGATCTACGATCACAAAATAGTTGTGTAAGCCGTGCATCTTGATAAATGGCCACTGCCCGGGCAAGTCAACTGGTGGAGGGCATGAGAGAAAGTTGATGTGTCTCATTGTTCTGTCCAGCTAGATAAAGTGTTCAACTCAAAGCAATCCAATCGTGTTACGCTAGGCTGCGATTCACCCGCTCCTTGGCTCGTGTGGCAGGACCATGCTGAGCCCTTGAGCGTTTCAAGCAGCGCTCCAGATTGCGCCGATGTTAGTGCACTCCAAGGTCCCCTCTACCAGCCCCGCAATGGCACTTACGCGTCTAACACTCGGTGGCAGAGCCAGCCGTCACCCCTTAGCCAGGAGGCTGCCTAGCCGGCCTCAGGCTTGGTACTCAAGCCGCGGCCGTCCCGTGTCTTGGCAGCCAATCGGCGCCGGCGCGCCAGCGTAGCGCCCCTAATGACAGACACTCGCGCAGTTGACGCCGATCTATCGGGCGATGTCAGTCTGGGGAAGCCGCCCCTAGCGTAACGCAGCCGCGGCTGTCAGACAGCACTCCTCCATCTGCTCCGGCGTCAAATGCGCGGGCCGGAGACGTTTCCATTCATTACGCACCTCCTCACGACACTAGCCTACGTCACACAACCTTAGTAGAGATCATCAGCTGCCCGGGTATCTGCGCAGCAGTGCTTAGTGTGATGAGATCTTCGAATGAGAACCGTGATTGGAACGAGAGCGGCGCATTGCTTTCAGGGAGCAGTCCTGGGATGGTGTTAACCTCGAGGTAGACGGGGGCGCCGTCATTATAGATAAAGTCGAAGCGTACAAGCCCCTTACAGTCCAGCTGTTTATAAAGCCTGAGGACATCATCGCGGATACGTTCTGCCGCCGGTCCTTGGAGTATCTTGGGTATAGCATGCTCATCGACCGACCTCTGCTTCAGCCGGTCATCGTAGAAGCGCCAGCCGATTGGAAGGTCGAATAACACGACATCTCCGATGATAAGCTCTGATCCCACTTGAAAGATACCGACGGTGCCAGATGGCCCTTCGATGAATTCTTCAAGGCGCCACCTGGAGCAATCAGTAGGTTCGATTCGGGCAATCGCCTCCGCGGCTGCAGCATGGCCATCCAGCATCTTGATTCCAATACTGGACCCCTCGCCAATCGGTTTAAGGACCAGTACCTGCGACTGCTGTAGTTCGAGCGGCCAGGAGCGAGGGTCTCCCAGGGCTGCTACTAAACGGCCTCGCGGGACTGGATAGCCCCAATCTCGAAGCAATGAGACAAAGATGTCTTTGTTCATTCCAATTGCGGAGGGCAGCGTTGATGGCCCGGAGTAGGGAACGCGCAGGATGTCAAGGAACCCCTGCATCGTACCATCTTCGCCTCCTGCGCCATAGACCACACTGAGCACGAAGTCGCATTGGAGGACGGCGCGGAGCAATTGCTCTACATCGTTCGGCTCAACAAATTCAACTGAACGGCAAAGGTTCTGGAGGTGCGGCAATAGTACATCTTTAGTTTCAAGAGATGCTGCGCGCTCAGTTGATGATCCTCCAGCAAGAAGAACTAGCCGCAACGGGGATAGAACTTCTCGTGCGGCCGATAGCAGTTTCGCGTCATGCATTTTGTCGTCCTCCTTGCTGGCGAACTCGTTCTGATTACCCGCCTGGGCGGCATCGTCGAACAACTCGACGTACCTTTTCGTACACATCGCTCCAGACCCGGACGCCGTCCCTTCAATGGCTCTGGGCTGGGCGTGAGGGCCTACAAGTGAAACAGCGCGTTTCTCGGTTTGAATGACGATGCTACCCTGACTTCGTGCTTTTCTCCTCGGCTCGTCGCTCACACTGTCGCCCAGACCTAAAGTCCGGTTGGCAGCTGCACGCAACTTGCATCGATTGCAGCAACAGGCGTGCCAACTGGGCCAAAAAGAGCCACCACGAAATGTCTGCTTTTTATTGAATGGCTTCGATGAGAGTACGGCAGGACGCGGGGCTGAACACCGCCGTGTCATCAATTGCACAAAGTCGACGGAAGGTGTGTCGGGGTGCTGTAGTCTCAGCGTTTCGGCCCAGTTTGTCCTCGCCTCCAAGAGGGCGAAGTTGACCTCCGTCTTCCCGGTTTCCGTCGGTGGCGCAACCAACTCCGATGACAGTAAGCGTCCGGTCAAGCCCTCCGCGGGGAAGTTGGAGCCTCCACGGCAGAAGTTCATCGATCCGGTTGATGGAGTGATCGGCGATGCGAGTGAGGCCGTCTCCTAGGTAAGCCTCTGGATCGCCGCCGTTCAGCTTTGCGGTTTATGCCGACCGTCGAACTATGCCGAGCGCCTCTTCTCTTGTTTGCATCAAACCGTGCGTTCCCGGCCGGTTCGGCGGGTCGCCGTTGTTTGGCGCTTGGCATAGTCCTCATGCTCAGAGGGCGTTCAGGAATTCGAGAAGCCGGTCGCTTGGTCGAAATCGCTCGGCCTTGGCGCGTTCGTACGGCTTCAGCTCTGCGAGTGCAGATCCCTTCAGTACGAGATGCGCATGAAGATAGGTCAGCGTCGTTTCCATCGCTTCGTGCCCAACCACAGGGCAATGACCGAGCAGTCGACGCCCGCCTGCAGCAACTGGCATGCAGCGGCACCAGCCGTGACTTGCCAAACTTTGTCTCTCGGATGGTGAGGACGCCCTGGTCGAGATCGACATCGGCCCGGAGCAGGCTGAGCGCTTCGGAATGGCGCAGTCCGGCCACTGCTATCAGCCCGAACAGGCAGTGATATGTCCAGCGCCGGAGGGCGTTGGCCGGCGGCAACGACAGTGCTGCCGCCAGAAGTGCCTGAATCTCGACCTCACTATAGATGTAGGGTTTTGTCCGCCGTGTCGGCGCCACAGCGTCGCTCGGTGACACTTCCGTCAAAGGATCGAAATGAGTCAGGTGCTGGGCAAAGCAGCGCACATCAGCCAGTCGGATTGACCAACTCGGCTGCCGGTCCATCGAGGTGACCCACTCCATTGCCAGATCATTCTTGATGGTCTCGGCGCCGCAGGCTTCCATGAAAGCGACGAACTCCGACAATCGTTTTGCCGGACCGTCATATTTGTATCCCAGCCCTTGGCGCATGCCGATGTAGCGCTCAAACGCGGTGCGAAGCCGGCTCATTGGACACCTCCCGGCCAGGGTAGGCTCAGTTCACGCAGCTTCTCAATATCGAGCTTGGCATAGATTCTTGTACTGTCGATGCTTCGATGGCCGAGCAGTTGGCCGATCTCGGCAAAGCTGGCGCCCGACCGCAAAAGGTCGGTCGCGAGGCTGTGGCGAAAGAGGTGAGCACCTTGGTGCGCATAGCCGTCAATGCCTGCCAGTTCGAGCGCCTGCTTCGCGATCATTGTGATGGCGCAGCCGGAGGCAAATCCCACGTGCGGCGCAAGTGTTCGCAAGAAAACGGCGTCGACACGCCGAAGCGGGCCGCCCATGCCGGATTATAAGCGACGATCGCTGTTCCGACGTCGTGACGCAGCAGCGCCAAGCTCAATGACCTCGATCCACAAGCGTGGCTCGCCGATGTGCTCGCTCGCACCCGACACCTCGATCAGCAGGCTCGAACAATTGCTCCCCTGAAATTGGCAGCCACCGAAGTCCCTACAACCCTACAACACCCTAGCCGGATGGTTACGGAGTTTCAGAAATCCCAACCGACATGAAATGTCGAGCTTCTGTGCATCACCCCATCGACGCCGCCGTTCGTGACCAAGAATTCCACGCGCATCGCGAGCCTCGCCTAAGACACCTCGCAAACGAGTCGTAAACACGTGTCTTAAGCCATCACAACTACAGCCGGCAGTCGACCGTCACCGGTGACAAGGGCCGTTAAAGTTCACCTAGTCCATCGGCAGGACCTCTAGGTCCAGCTTCAAGCGCAGGGCCTCCGGGTCATAGGCCCGGCCAAACCGGTTGTTCAGGAAGTCGGGCAGTGCGACCTCTTCTTGCCGAACGACGCCATTCTGAGGCAGCTTTCCGTCGGCCAGAAGGTCAAGAACCGTTGTGATGCCGGCGGCGGTCGTGATCTGAATGGAGCTCATCGCTTTACCCGCCACCACGCCAGAGTAAACCTTGTTGGCATAGGTCTCCTGCAAATAGCGACCGTCTTTCCATCCGCAGACGGTGACGAAGATGACCACAACGTCTTGCATCGTAGCAGGCAGAGCGTTCTCGAAGACGTCTTTCAGCAGGTCTCGGCGATTCTTCAGATTGAGGTCATTCAGCAGAGCCTTGATGATCGCCTGGTGACCGGGATATCGGATTGTCCGATAGTTCATATTGCGGACGCGGCCTTCGAGCGTCTTGGCCAGGGTGCCCAGACCGCCGGATGTGTTAAAGGCCTCATAGGTGATGCCATCCAAGGAGAATTCTTCCCGTTCCTCCAGTGCAGGGACCGTGACGAATTTGCCCTCTACAATAGCTTCGCACGGTTCAATGTATTCGTTGATCAGACCATCCGTGCTCCAGGTGAGATTGTAGTTGAGAGCGTTGGACGGGTATTGCGGCAGTGCGCCGGCGCGCATCCGAACGCTATCCAGCGTGTCGAAACGCTTTGCGAGGTCATTGGCAACAATCGAGATGAAACCGGGAGCAAGACCGCACTGAGGAATGAAAGAAACGTTGGCGCACTTGGAAAGCTCTTCGACCTTCTTTGTCGTTGCGACATCTTCCGTGAGATCGAGGTAGTGAACGGAAGCTTCCAATGCGGCCTCGGCCACTTTGCCGGTCAGGTTGAATGGCGCCGCGGACAAAACGGCGAATTTTCCCTTCAGCAACTTTACGAGCTCAGTCTTGTCGGTGATGTCGACTACCTTACTCGAAATCGCAGTATGCTTGTCGAGCTTATCTAGCTGCGCCTGATCGCGATCTGTTACCACGACGGTGTAGTCGTTCGTCGCAGCCAACATCAAAGCGATAGCGCCGCCAATCTTGCCTGCGCCAATGACCACTACATCCTTCATATCAGTTCCCTTGCAACTATCCACCTTCTGCGATCGCGGACGTAGTTCATATCAAGATTGTCACCAGCGCCGTTTAAAGATTTATCAAAAGTGGCGGCACCTGAAGCGGGTGTCTCTTCCAAGTTCACGACATGAGGCTCCCTGATATTTTGGAGTTGCAAAGCAAAGATAGCAAGTCGATGACATTCATGCCGTGCCCACTGATCATAGCCCGGAATATGCTATTTTTTGCCAATCCCCAAAGTTGCACTCGAGGAGATATATCTCCTCAAACAACGAAGTCAAAGCGCGGCATCTTGCAAGTACTTGTTTGCGGACGCCGCGCAATATCACTGATCGCGACGTTCGGGATAGTCGGCTAGCAACTTCGATAATGTCCCAGATTGCGTTCTGTCTAGGACACGTTCGCCATGAGGCATGGCATCAAAGAGGTCCGAGTTACGGCCGCCTTACTCAGTATGCTGAACCCGACTGGTCATTGAGGTCGTGGCGCTCTATCCCCGTGAGCGGCGGGTTGAAGATGCTGACGAGGATCAGGTCTCGGTCGCCGCCCCCGCGCAAATAGTGCTTGTCGTGCTTGTCGAGCACATAGATGTCGCCTGGGCGGACCGGATAGATATTGCCCTCCATGTCCTCAACCTCGCCCTCCCCGGCGATGCAGTAGCAAGCCTCGAGATGGTTGCGGTATTGAAGCAGCGACACGGTGTTCGCCCTCACCACCGTATGGCAGACGGTGAAGCCCATGCCGTCCTTTTCCGTCAGCAGACGGTGGCTAGTACCGCTGCCCCACTCCACGAAGTGATCCGTAGCTTCGACGTCCAGTAGGCTGCGCACAAACATCGCGTCCTCCTCATGTCAGAAGATTTCAAAGTTGCCGTAATCCCAGTTCAAATATTCCTTCCTATCTGGCAGCATTTCGCAATCGCCTCACGATGGCAGCCCGATACGGCGAGATCGCCCAAAGCGTATGCAGTTACGGGCAGCGACTGCCGCTTCTGATGATCTCCTTTCTACTAAACTGCTTCGAACAGGCCCGCGCCGCGTCCGGGCATGCCTCAATGGCCTCCAGTCTTGTAACGGCCCTCAGCGAGCTGCTTAAGCGTCTGACGCATTGCTTTCCTTAGTGATTGCGGAATCAACGGTGGACGGCTCCGGACTCGCAATTGGCTGTTACAAAACTTGTGCCAATTTAGTGGTCGAGGCCTAGAAGAGTGATTCTGACGGCTCTTCAGCTATTTAAACTAGGGTTGACCATGAGATTTGGCCATACAAGCCTATGTTGCGGACCCGACAGTACCAACACAAGATGTCGGATGTCGGTCAAGCAGATGCTCCACGACTATGTTACCGTCGGAGAAAGGGAAAAAGATAAATCGCATAGAGGCCGATTTGTCTGGCCGGCGCGTGCCGCCGCATCTCCCAGGCCTTTTCGCCGGCGACGCGGCGGACGATCGGTTCCACCCATGCCCTTGCCGGTCGTCGACAAGATATTCCGTGGTAGATCAAGTTTCTGAATGAAGGCAAGTTTCGCCGTCATGCTGAGGTTGTTGTCGAGAGATGCCTGGCCAGCATCACCGCTCATCGTATTGAAGCCGGTCTGCCCGTCTGCCTCGGCAATAGACCCTTCCAGCAATGCGACAGTAGTTGCTGAAAGGCGAGCGCTCACCCCGGTCAACCAGCTATCGAAATAATGCTGCCGTTGCGAACGCACCAGGCGTTCCAGTTCCTTGTGTGACGGGCCGTATATGCAACGGTCCCGGCACCACAGGAAAACCTGCTCGAGCATGGCGCCAATCGATTGTCCGGTCGGACATGCCGGTGTCGTGGTCTCCCGTCTGGCAGAGGTGGCGGACGCAGTTGGCGTAAGCTACGGGGTTGCGTCCTATAGTTCCTCATCCAAAGCCGCGGTTGACGCCCCAACGCTAGCAGCCGCCGAAACGTTCACGTCGGGTTCTGCGCTCTCCGCAACAAACACTGTCTTGGGCAAGCCGGCCTTTGCCGATCGTTGAGCAAGTTGGCCCGGCTTCCGGCACCAGACTTTCATCAAGGTGATCACCTGTCGGCGGCAGCGGCGGAATTGGACTGATGAGGCGAGGGCACAGATTCTTGCCCACAACGTTCTTCAACTCGGCCCAGTCCGGCGATATGTTCCCTCATCCTGGTTTCAGGCATGCCTTCAAGGCCCTGTCGGCTCGACACTTGGATTTTACAGGCGCCTGGCTGCTGGCCGACTGCCGCGCCCGTTCCGTGATGATAAAAGTATTGTGCCGTGTTGGGTTCTTCACAAATATGTCCAGCACCCTACGTAGTTCTCTGCTCGGAAGCGGTTAGGGTCTGCGCCTTGACGCCGAAGATGGCCCTCTACAAGTTGGGTGACAATGTCCCGAGAGTTCTGCTCGCGTTGGTTAGACGGGCAGGCTGGCTCTTTTAGCTATTTTGCATCGATGGCAGGCTCAAGGTTCTCTTGGAAGTCAGCATTGTAGCTGCCTCACCATGGCGTTGAATAGGCTGAGTCGACCAAAGTGCTGCGCCCATTACCGAAGATTGCGATGAGGCATCAGCGTCCTTCAGCAATCTTGCCAAAGAATGCAGGCTTGCGAGATCGACGTGCGGGACCGCCAGGCTGCGCCAACGACCACTCACTGATCGGTCGAAATCCACGATGGGACCTCAAGAAGTCGACCAGAAGAAGAACCAGAAAGGCTGCAGCGGAAATATGCGTCCCTTTGGACACCGCCTCATGCACGTGAACGGGTTGCCCGGACCAGGGATGCCACGGATACAAAAGCTCGCGAACCTCGGTCCCGTGGGTGTTCTGTCGTCGTGTTGTACAACCATTTCCGGCCGCACTGATCGCTCGGATACCAGACCCCGGCAAGCTATGCCGATACAATGCCGCAACCGGCTCCAACGCTACGCAAGATGAAGGCTTCGCGTTTCCGCCGGTTGCTCACACCGTAAGCGCTGTGCTGACCCCACCTTCCGGATCAGCGTATGATTGTCGATGTTCAGCCTCGAAAGAGGGCTTGGACATATGTCGATTTCAGA
>NZ_MAWZ01000026.1:0-41266 GCF_001854685.1 Rhizobium sp. RSm-3
GTGCAGCAGATCACCGCCGATCGGATGATCTCTGCCGTCGGCGTTCAGGGCAATATCGAAAATCTTGGCCTCGAAGCGCTCGGAATCAAGACCGACCGCGGCTGCGTCGTCGCCGACGGTTACGGCAAGACCAATGTCGCCGGCATCTATGCGATCGGCGACGTTGCCGGCCCGCCGATGCTGGCGCACAAGGCCGAGCATGAGGGCGTCGTCTGCGTCGAGAAGATCGCTGGCCTGCCGAACGTTCATCCCACAGACAAGGGCAAGGTCCCGGGCTGCACCTATTGCAACCCGCAGGTCGCCTCCGTCGGTCTCACCGAAGCCAAGGCCAAGGAACTCGGCCGCGACATCCGCGTCGGCCGCTTCTCCTTCGCGGCCAACGGCAAGGCGATCGCGCTCGGTGAAGACCAGGGCATGGTCAAGGTGATCTTCGACAAGAAGACCGGCGAGCTGCTCGGCGCCCATATGGTCGGCGCCGAAGTCACCGAGCTCATCCAGGGTTTTGTCGTCGCGATGAACCTCGAGACGACCGAGGAAGAGCTGATGCACACGATCTTCCCGCATCCCACAGTTTCCGAAACGATGAAGGAAGCGGTGCTCGATGCCTATGGCCGCGTGCTGAACGCCTGAGGCGCGACACCAAACGCAGCAGGACCATGCGTTAAACACACAGCAAGGCGCTTTTCAGCGACAGGAGGGATTCACAAATGGCACGCATTACGCTCAGGCAGTTGCTGGATCATGCAGCGGAGGAGGGTTACGGCGTCCCCGCCTTCAATATCAATAATATGGAACAGGCGCTCGCCATCATGGAAGCTGCGGATGCGGCTCATGCTCCTGTCATCATGCAGGCATCGCGCGGCGCGCGCGCCTACGCCAACGACATCATGCTTAAGCATATGATGGACGCCGTCGTGGAAATCTACCCTCACATTCCCATCTGCGTGCATCTCGACCATGGCAACGATCCAGCCAGCTGCATGACGGCGATACAGGCAGGCTTCACCTCGGTCATGATGGACGGCTCGCTGAAAGCCGATGCGAAGACACCCGCCGACTGGGATTACAATGTCGACGTGACCAAGAAAGTAACCGAAATGGCCCATCTCGGTGGCATTTCCGTCGAAGGCGAACTCGGTGTGCTCGGCTCTCTCGAAACCGGCATGGGAGAGGCCGAGGATGGGCATGGCGCTGAAGGCAAGCTATCGCATGACCAGCTGCTGACCAATCCGGACGAGGCGGTGAAATTCGTGCGGGAAACTCGAGTCGATGCACTGGCGATCGCCATGGGGACCTCGCACGGCGCCTATAAGTTCACGCGCAAGCCTGATGGTTCGGTGCTGGCGATGAGCGTCATCGAAGAGATCCACCGCAAGCTGCCGAACATGCATCTGGTCATGCATGGGTCGTCGTCGGTTCCGGTCGAGCTGCAGGAGATCATCAACAAGTACGGCGGCCAGATGAAGCCCACCTGGGGTGTGCCGATCGAAGAGATCCAGCGCGGCATCAAGCATGGAGTGCGCAAGATCAACATCGACACCGATGGCCGGATGGCGATGACCGGGCAGATCCGCCGGATCCTGCAGGAAGATCCGAGCGAATTCGATCCGCGCAAATATCTGAAGCCGGCAATGACCGCGCTCACCAAGCTTTGCAAAGAGCGCTTCGAACAGTTCGGCACCGCCGGTATGGCGCAACGGATTACGGCTCTTCCGGTTTCGGCGATGGCGAAGCGCTATGCGTCCGGTACGCTCGATCCGTTTTTCTCTTGATTGTCATTACGGGACAAGGGGAATCCGCGGAACTTATGTTCTCACACAATAAAAATTGTCTGAAATTATAATATATCCTCACATCTTGTCCCGGCCGAATGAACATTTCCATGCCGATGGCGCGATTTGTAACACCGAAAGGTAAATTTAAGCTGTTCGTGCGATTGTGCATTAGTTCGGAGCAGCGAGTGCTTTTGGGAGGGGCGAAATGGACAGGATTCTTGCGCGGTTCAGGATTCAGACCAAAGTTATAATACTGGTTCTGCCGCTGTTGATGACGATCGTCGCGGTTGGCGCCACGGGATTTTACGCGACAGGGGTCTTGGAAGCGCGACTCAACACGTCGAATGACGTGGTCCGGCTGCTCTCAGGATTTAAGGCCGTTTATGCCGGCATTACGACGTTTCTTCGTCAGCCCGATGATGCGACATTCAAGCAAGCCTCCAATACAACTGCAGCACAGATCGACGAACTCGACCATATGGTCGAAAAGATTCCGGACGCCCAGGCTGCTGGCGAATTGCGGAAAGCGCAGCAAGCTACGCGCACGATCCTGCAGCACATCAACGAGATATGGACACTTCGACAGGACCGTTCGCGGCTGACGAACAACATTGCCACGCAACTCAACGCGCTGAATTCCCTCCAAATGGAACTTGGCAAGCACGCCTTCAAAATCGTCGCCCAAGCTGCTCAGCTTGATAATAAAAGAAAATCACGGCTTTCCGAGACGCTGGCGCTTCAATCGATTCTTAACAGCTGCGAAAATCTCAAGGCTCGACTGCGGTCGGCGGATGGCTGGTCTTTGCGTCCGGAAGGAAAAGCCGTGCGAGCATCGTTGGAAGACCTCGCACACAAACTCTCGAAATCCGACCATCTTCTCAATTCATTAGGTGTGCGAGACGGATCATTGACAGCCGAGCGGATTTTGGCGTTCCTCAACCAAATTGGGAACCAGGGAGCAGGGGGACAGCCTGAGGAGCTGGCCATCGCAAATGACTTGGCTGGTTTATCGGAAAGATTGCAGACGCAAAGTGTGGCAGCCGTCGATCAGGCCGCTGCGGATCTGAATGGTTCGAGCAGTGGCTCACTTGACGCCGACAAGGTCACGAAAAAGCTCCGTTCGATTGTGAGCAACAGCAGCGACGTAAAAATCGCCTTCGCCAGCATCCTGGGTGAACCGACTGAGGATAACGTCAAGGCGGTGGAGCGAACCCTTTTTGTCTATACGGGCGAGGTAAGCTTGCTGACCGAGTTGGTGGCAATCGATCCCTACTTCGGCGAGATCCCGGGAAAGGTGGAGGAAATCGCCGATGAGTTGCGCGACAGCGCCGCCGGACTGGAAGCCAATCGGGCAAGTGGCGAGGAGCAGTACCGCCACGCGACTGATAAAATCAACGAGATCTGGGGGCTGATGGACGCATTTGCGGACGCTCAGCGGCACATGGCATCGACCGAGCGGTCGTTGACGAATTCGGTCTCCTTGACATCGATGGCGATTGGATTTCTCGTCGCGATAGCATCAGGCGCTGCATTGGTGATCACGCTCAAGCGGCCGATCGGCTCAATCACAGACATCATGCGGCGTTTGGCCGGCGGTTCGTTGGACATTGCGATCGACGGAGACCGGCGAAAAGACGAAATCGGCGAGATGGCGCGTGCACTTGCAGTGTTCAAGGAAAACGCCGTTCAGAAGATTGCCATACAGGCGCATACGGAAGAACTCCATCGACTGGCCGAGTCTGAGCGGGACACAAACGAACGCGAACGATCCTCCACCCAGAAAAACATTGAATTGGCAGTAACGTCACTTGCGGACGGTCTCAGGAATCTGGCGGGCAGAGATCTGCGGAAAACCCTCGAGGTCCCATTTGCCGGGGATCTGGATACTCTCAGACGGGACTTCAACAGCACCGTCAGCGACCTCAGCTCGACCATGCTGGACGTCCGTGCGACGTCAGCCGAAATTCACACCAATGGCCGGCTCCTGGCGGATGTCTCAGAAGAACTCTCTCGTAGAAATGAACAGCAAGCCGGTTCGATCGAACAGACCGCGGCGGCGATCGAAGAGATCACCATAACTGTCGCGGAGGCCTCAAAGCGTGCAGCGAGTGCCGCCGACATCACACAGCGCGTCAAGCTCGAGGCCGATGGCTCGCTGGTTATCGTGGGAAATGCCATCGGTGCGATGTCCCGGATCAAGGAGGCATCCGATCGCATAACGAGCATCGTCACCGTGATCGACGGAATAGCATTCCAAACAAATCTTCTTGCGTTAAACGCTGGAGTTGAGGCCGCCCGAGCTGGAGAAGCAGGAAAGGGATTTGCTGTCGTCGCGCATGAGGTCAGAGAACTTGCCCAACGCGCCGCTGTGGCAGCGAAAGAAATCGGAACTCTTATCCATCATTCGACGACCGAGGTTGACGCGGGCGTGGACTTTGTCCATCAAGCCGGCCATGCCTTGGACGATATCGCGCTTAAGATCGGCGAGGTTTCCCGGGATGTCGGTCAGTTGGCACTCTCGAGCCAAAGCCAGGCAAAGAGCCTCAACGAGATAAACGACGCCGTTAGCACCCTGGAAAGAGTGACCCAGCTCAACGCCGCAATGGCCGAGGAGGCGGGCGCGGCCACTCGCCGGCTTGCGGAACAGGTCGACGACCTCGTCCAGTTGGTCGGGTCCTTTGCACTGAATGAACCTCCGTTAGATGATACCGAAAAGGCAGCCTAGCCGGGGTTGGCCGCCTCTCCATGGCGGCTCACCTCACAGCTCGGCGCCCTCAGACAAGGATACTTCCTCTGTTGAAACTCGATCCAAATAAGCAATTCTCGGCCTTCCTTTTCGATATGGACGGGACAATTCTGACTTCCATAGCAGCTGCCGAGCGAGTTTGGGGTGCTTGGGCGCAACGGCAAGGCCTGGATCCAGTAACGTTCTTGCCGACAATGCATGGACAAAGAGCGATCGACACCATTCATCGACTGAATCTTCCAGGCGTGGATCCGGAAATTGAAGCTTCAAAGATCACTCAAGCAGAGATCGAGGATGTTCAAGGCGTCTTCGCAATCGCCGGAGCGGCAGACTTCTTGGCTGCTCTACCTGTCGACCGCTGGGCGATTGTTACGTCTGCGTCAAAGAAGCTCGCTCAGAGGCGCCTTGAGGCCGCAGGGCTGCCCATCCCACGCGTTATCGTCACTGGCGAAGATGTCGCGCTCGGAAAACCGGATCCTCAGTGCTTTATACTGGGGGCAAAACGGCTTGGGGTCTCGGCTGCAACTTGCCTTGTTTTTGAGGATGTTGAGGCAGGAATCAAAGCCGGACGCACGGCGGGAGCGCATGTAGTGGTTGTCACCGCCGCCGGGCATGATTTCGAGTGTACCAGCAACCCAACAATAAATGACTATACAAATATCGTACCGGTGGTGTCTGCAGACGGGCTGCTATCAATCAAACCCGCCTATCCATAGTGGCAGGTCGGCATGGCTGAACTGCCGAAATAGTTCCATAATTCCCATTAGCCGCAAAGTTAGAATGTCCTGTTTCTGCAAAGTTAGAATGTCACACTCTCCCCGCTTTTTGATGACGGCGGAGATTGCGGATGGGATTGATTGCGATGAGCGAGCGTGACCTGCAGCGGATCGAGGTTTTGTCGAAGGTTGCCGACGGGCGGATGACGATGGTGTTGGCGTCGCATGTGCTTGCTCTCAGCGAGCGCCAGGTGCGGCGGCTGTTGGATCGCATCAGAACGACCGGTGCGGCATCGATCCGCCACAAGGCGATCGGCCGACCATCGAACAATCGGATCAGCACTATGCGGATTTCGGTCCGACGGTGGCCGCCGAGAGGCTTGCCGAACGCGATGGATTGTGTGTGTCGCGCGAGACATTGCGCAGCTGGATGTCGGATGCCGGCCTTTGGCTGTCGCGCAAGCAGCGGCGGACGTTTCATCAGCCGCGGTTGCGGCGCGAAGCCTATGGCGAGCTGGTGCAGATCGGGCGTGGTGCGCCGACGCCGCATCTCCTCGACAAGGCGGCCCGCGAAGTGTTCGGGTTGTCCGTCAAGGAATTGACGCTGGAGCGGCGGTTGCTGGAAGCCAAGCGCCTTTTGATGTTCACCGTCCGTTCGGTGGAAGACATCGGGCGAGAGATCGGCTTCGAGGATCCGGCCTATTTTTCCCGCTTCTTCCGTAAACGCACCGGCGAGGCGCCCGCCACCTGGCGCCGGCGCCATCTGAGGCCTGAGATAAGCCCGGCCGCCGAGTGAGCATGCGCCCTCTGGACGCAAAGCTGCTTCGATCCCGCCGACGCCGCAATCTCGGCCCCAGCCTTAAGTCCCTTCCGCGCACGCCAGTTCGTTGCACAGCGCAGAAACCGTTGGCCCGGATGGCAGTGATGATCTCCTAAATCTCGCTACCGGATCGCGCCGAACGTCAGCACCGTCCGGAAAACCGGAAGGACCGAACATGAGGCTGGCCACCCGATGCCCACTTGAAGTGATCCCGATCAGCGGAATGGCGTTTTCTCCACGATCAACAAGCTGGACAAATCGGTGATTGACTGCGATCGCGAAACACCAGAGCGCCCCGGCGTAGATGTGATTGTCTGTGCAAGCCCCTCTCTGACCGTTCGAGATCGCAAAGCTCCTTTTGAGGCATGTCAATGCGCGCCTCCCGGCAGGCTTCAAAATGCCAGCATCAGGTCCCGATCCTCATTCGGAGTAAATCATGAAACGGCATATCTTTCTTCCGCTCCTCACCTATCCGGATGCGACTTCGGAATTCATCATCTCCAATGCCGTTGCACTCGCGCACCACATGCAGGCAACACTGACCGTCTGTGCCGTGGAGATCACTATTCCCAATGTCTCCACGCGCTGTCGTCGCTGATCATCGATGCGGCGAAGATGGCGCGTGATGCGCAGGCGCTGAGCCGCAAGCGCGCCTCGGCACTGACCCGGCTGGCAGTCGACGAGGCAAAGGCGGCTTCTGTCGATGCGCGCACGCGGCAGATCAAGATTGAAGAGCCTTTCGTCGTCGAAGCGCTCGCGCAAGCGGCGCGCGCCTACGATCTCGTGCTTTTGGAATCGACCGGGATCTCGCGTCCGGTCGTCGAAGCGGTTCTGTTCGGGTCCGGGCGGCCGCTCATCCTTTATCCCTCGGCGCCTTTCGGCGGCCGGATAGATCATGTTGCCATCGCTTGGGATGGCAGCCGCGCAGCCGCTCGGGCAGCCCATGACGCCTCCATTTTCCTGGAGAAGGCTTCCAAGGTCTTCGTACTTTCCGTCATCGACGAAAAGCCGTTGGCAGATGAAACGGCCGACGATCTCGTCGAGAACCTGCTGAAGAGCGGGGTGCCGGCAGAGACGACACGAGTGCGCGCGCGTGGTGAACCGGTCGGCGAGGTGCTACAAAGCAAAGCCTTCGAAGTGCGGGCCGATCTTTTGGTGATGGGCGGCTTCGGCCATTCTCGCCTGCGCGAATTCGTGCTCGGCGGCGCCACCCTATCAATACTGACGAGCATCACCCTGCCTGTCCTGTTGTCACATTGAGAGCGTGCGGGCGATGTTCAAATCGGCTTCGGAGCAACAAGCTCCGGGATTATATCGTCGATGCCGCCTCGGCCCGCGGTAGCCGCCGCAAGTCTTCAAGCCTTCATGGCGCCAGTGGCAGTCGTCGCGTCATCAATGGACGCCCCGCTTCGCGCTTCTGGAACAGCACACGCATCGCGGATCATGGCATATTTGACCTGCGTAACCCTCAGATCGCGGTACCAATCGATAAGTTCTCCCCACGGATCTCTGATCTTGGAGAGCCCGGAAATGAAGGCGACGACGGTTCCGATCTCCGTCTTGCCGGTGACGACATAATAGCTGCCGAGCGCGAAGATGCCGGCGTAACCCAGCTGCGTCATCAGGTTCATCATGAAATTCATCGTGAACTTGATCTTGTAGATGCTCATGTTCAGGGAAAAGAGCCTCTCCACCCGGGCGCCCTGGGCATCGAGCGCATCATTCGTTGCCACATGCCGAACCATGCTTTGGCTGACATGACGCATGACGGTGATCTTGGTTTCGACCCGGCGGTTGATCGCCGTTTGCATCAGTGGCACGAAACCGACCTGCGGAAGAAAGACGACGGCGACGGCAAGCGCCATCAGGGGCTGCAGGAAGATCATGTAGCCGCCGACCGCTATAAGGATGCCGGCCTGCAGCAGCGGCTCCGAGATGCTGGTGCCGACGAAACCGCCGACCGGTTCGGCCTCGGCAATGATGATCGAGAGCTGCACGCCTTCGGCAACGGCATCGATGGGAGCCCCGCTCGAGGGTTCCGAGGCGGCAAGCGCCGACTTGCGCAGCCAGCGGACCGCGACCTCGCCAACCCAGCCACGGTAGATGTTCAACAGCAATTTGGTCAGACCTTCCAGAAGGACAAGGCCGAGATAAGCAAGGACGAGGATCAGGATGGTCTGGTAGGGGGTCGCATCTGTGGCGGCGTTGATGATGCGCCTCTGGACTTCCAGCGGCGCGGTGGCGGCGAGAAAGAGAACAACAGAAAGAGCCGCGATCGCGATCTGGTGATGGCGGCCCATCAGGAACACGAAACCGAACAGACTTTTCGGCATTTCAGCGTCCCGGCCTCGTGTTTGCGCTTCGAAGATATTCGGCAGCGCCTCGGCTCTGCCGCCACGGCGACCTCACCGAACCGGAACGGCCGGCACCATTGCGAATGACGGGCGAGGGATGTCCCATGGTTTGTCTCCCTGAAGTTTCAAGCCTGTCTGGCCTCTGCGTCCGGTGGCGGAAGCGCTATGCCGTAGTAGGGATCGACCCAGACGAGGAGATCCCTGACCGACGTGACGCCCGGCACATTCTCGGCCGCGATTTTTGCGGCAAGACGCTCGCGTTCATCGAAAATCGTGCCAGTCAGTTCGGCAACGCCGTTGGCGACATGGCAGTGGATGAAGCCATTGCGGCTCCAGCTCTGCTTTGCCAGTTCGGCCTCGATCGCCGCCTGGACCTCTGCATCGCTGGTGGAAGCCGAGGTGGGCGGCAGGGCCTGCGAGAGTGCCCGCAGCACGTCGGAGCGGGCGAGTATGCCGATGAGCCTGCCATCGGCCACGACGGGAAGGCGCTTGATATCCTGGCGCTCCATCAATCTGACCGCATCGGAAATGGCGGCTGTCGGCGCAATTGCGCTGACCGGCGAGGTCATCACTTCCTCGACCCGTCGCCCATGGGTACGAACATATTCGTCGGCAATCTTTCCGGGGCTGGCCAGCCACTCGAGGAGCCATGGGCGTTTACGCTCGGTGTTCAATTCGCTGCGGCGCAGGAAATCGCCTTCGCTGACGATGCCGACGAGCGTTCCGTTGGCGTCGACGACCGGCAGGCCGCTGATCCTGTTGTCGAGCATCAGTTTGGCGGCTTCCGCAATGGAAGAGGACGTCGCTACGGTGATCGCCGGCGCAGTCATGATGGTTTGAACGAGCATTTTCGACTCCATGACGAAGTGGACACCGCATCACGTCTATGAGCGCGGTGTACCGAAATCTTTGAACGGGCCGGCCGTTACCCGAGCCGACGGAACCAAGGTAGCGCGCTGCAGGCGGACCGCTTTGATCGGCGTCAAATATGGCCTTGCAATCGGTGCAGGTTTTGGAATGAACTCTCCGCGGAAATACAGGTGCTGCTGACTGATGCCGCACGCCGAATGTGCTCCCCGGGGCTCACTTTCCGGCCTCTTCTTGATTTGGCTCAAACATTCTCCTCCGCAGGAGGAGCATTCTCAAGGCTCAACGGGTCTGCGACGCCTGCATGGCGCCGGCGTGGCCTTTTTAGCGCACGCCGAAGATGGCTTGCCGGCGCGTTCTGCACATCGGTCTCGGGCAGGAGAAATACCGCATGCTGATACGGGGTTGGCGTGGCGCAAAAACATGGATGCTGCCCCTGGTCACATTGGCGCTGGTCGCCGGTGGGCTCGCCAGATTGGCTGGGCAACCGCATGTTGCCACGCAATTGTGGACGACGGGAACGGCGGTTGTCCTTGCTGCCCTCCTGATCGATGTAGGGATCAGCCTTCACAAGAAAGAATTCGGCCTCGATCTCATCGCGGCGCTGGCGATGGGCGGAGCCATTATTTTCGGCGAGTATTTTGCCGGAATTATTGTTGCGCTCATGTTTACCAGCGGGCAGTTCCTGGAGAACTTTGCCCAAAACCGGGCGGGCCGGGAGATGACGGCGCTGCTCGGCAGGGTGCCGAACACCGCAGCCCGTTATGAATGCGGCCGCATCCAGGACGTCGCCTTGTCGGCCATCGTGCCCGGCGATCGCATTCTTGTCCGCCGCGGTGAAGTTGTTCCCGTCGATGGCATCGTTGCCGGGAATGCCGCTGTGCTCGATGAATCCGCCCTGACGGGCGAGGCGCTGCCGGTGCGGCGAAAATCCGGGCAGGCGGTGATGAGCGGCTCAACGAATGCCGGCGATGCTTTCGACCTGCAGGCGACGCGTGCCGCGGCGGGCAGCACCTACGCGGGAGTCATCCGGCTGGTCAAGGCGGCACAGGAGAACAAAGCGCCGATGGTGCGGCTGGCCGCCCGGTTCGGCATGCTATTCCTGGCTCTGACCTTGGCGATCGCGATATCCGCCTGGGCATTCACCGGAGATGCGACGCGGGCCCTGGCCGTCATTGTCGTGGCGACACCTTGTCCGCTGATACTGGCCGTGCCGGTCGCCATCGTGTCCGGCATCTCCCGCTGTGCGAAGAAAGGCATCCTGGTGAAGGATGGCGGCGCTCTTGAAGCGCTTGCGGCCGCAAGGACCGCTCTCCTCGATAAGACGGGAACGTTGACCGACGGCCGTGCGCGGCTGATTGAGATAAAGGCGCGCGGCGATCTCGACGCACTCGAGGTCCTCAGACTGGCGGCGTCGCTGGATCAGAGCTCTCCCCATGTGGTGGCGCAGGCTCTCGTGACCGCGGCCCGCGGGCGAGGGCTCGTGCTCGACACGCCCTCGGATGTGCGCGAGGCTCCCGGCTCCGGGTTGACGGGCCGCGTCGGCGGGCATGACGTTCTGGCCGGCGGATGGAACTTCGCGAGTGCGAAGCTTCAAAATTCGGACTTTCGTGAAGAAATCAAAAACTGGATACGGCGCGACGGAACGGTCGCGGTCATCGTCGCAATCGACGGCGCGCTGGCCGGAGCCATTCTGCTGGCTGACCAAATTCGTCCGGAAGCCGGTTATGTGCTGCGGCATCTGCGGGACGCCGGCATCGCGCGCATTGTCCTTGCGACCGGCGACCGCGCCGACCTCGCTGAAGATGTCGCCGCCTTTGTCGGGGTCGATGAGGTCATCAGCGAAATGAAGCCCGAAGATAAGACGATCGCCGTGCAGAAGGAGCAAGCAAGAAGCCGCCCAGTCCTGATGATCGGTGACGGCGTCAACGATGCGCCGGCGCTTGCGGCCGCCGACGTCGGCATTGCCATGGGTGCGCGGGGGGCCGCTGCCTCATCCGAAGCAGCGGATGTCGTGATCCTGGTCGACCGGCTGGACCGGCTGGTCGACGCCATCCACGTCGCGCGACGGTCGCGCAGGATTGCGCTGCAGAGCGTCTATGCCGGCATGGCCCTCTCGATGGCAGGTATGGTCGCGGCCGCACTTGGTCATCTGACACCGGTGGAAGGAGCGCTTTTTCAGGAAGCGATCGACGTCGTCACCATCATGAATGCGCTACGCGCCCTTGGCCCGCCTTTGTCGTTTGGTACCGCATCCGCTCGACTGAGCAACGAAGACCTGCTGCAATTGGAGGCGGAACATGCGGCTCTGGCTGATGTCATCGACGACATCCGCATCACAGCGGATCGCATACATCGCCTCCCCAGCGAGCAGACAAAAAACGAACTCGAAAAGCTAGATCGCGAACTCCGTGAGCGCCTGCTTCCACACGAGAAACAGGATGAGAAGGTTTATGCGCGACTGCGCCAGCACAGGGCAGCACCCGACGTTCTGGCCGGCATGAGCCGGACTCACATGGAGATCCAACGGCAGATCCATAACCTCAGCGATGTGTGCAAGGCGTTTGCCGCCGAGGTGCCGACAGATGCGCAGCTCTATGAGGTCCAGCGACTGCTGCACGGCCTGGAGGCTATCACGCGCCTTCATTTTGCGCAGGAAGAAGAAATCTACCGCTCGCTGGAAGCCGGTTGAACAATCTTGCCACAGTCGATACGGAGCGGCGAAAGTTCGGCTCATTCCGCCATGCCGCTTGCGAAAGTTCGTTTCCCCGAATCGTCAGAGACCGTGTCTGCCAATAACGGCAAGCGCTTCGTCGGCTATCACCTGCTCCTCGTCGGTCGGAATGACGAAGGCAGTTATCGCGCTGTCCCGAGCACTGATGACCGTCGCGTTCGCCTTGTTGGCAGGCTCGCTGAGGTCGAGGCCCATCCACGCGAGATGACGTGCCACGCCCTTCCGGACTTCCGGCTGATGCTCTCCGATACCGGCGGTGAAGACGATGGCGTCGACGCCGCCGAGCGACACCGTCAGCCTGCCTATCTCGCCGGCGATCTTGAAACAGAAGAGGTCCAACGCTTCCCGCGCCGCCGGGTGGAAATCGTCGACGAGCACCCGCACGTCTCCACTCACGCCGGAGACGCCGAGCAGGCCGCATCTGTGGTAGAGGAAATCTTCGAGCCGGTCGGCGTCATGGAATTCGTTGCGGAGAAGATGGATCAGGGCGCCCGCATCGATCGATCCCGGGCGGGTGGCCATGGGTACCCCGTCGAGCGTGGAAAAGCCCATGCTGGTATCGATGCTGACGCCGTCCACCATCCCGCAAAGGCTCGCACCGCTTCCCAGATGCGCGCATACGACCCTGCCGCTGCCGACATCGGGAGCGATTTTTTTGAGCTTTTCAGAAACGGACTTGTAGGAAAGTCCATGGAACCCATACCTGCGGATTCCCGCTTCATGCATTTCGCGCGGAATCGCGAAACGTGCGGCAAGACGATATAGAGATGTGTGAAACGCGGTGTCGAACGACGCGGTCTGTGGCACATCAGCATATGTCGCCCGAACAGCGCGGATCACCTTCAGAGCCGGGGGCAGGTGCAGAGGCGCCAGTGGCACCAGATCCTCGATCCGTGCCTGAATATTCAAATCCAAGAAAACAGGCCCGGTGAAGGTCAAACCCCCATGAACAATGCGATGCCCGACCACCGTCGGCGCTGAACCTTGCGGCAGGAGCCGGGAGAGGACCTCGGCAATCAAAGCCGGACCGACTTCCTGGATATCTGGCAAGTCGGCGTCATGAGGCTCACCGGCGATCTCGCAGTCGAGGCGGCTCTTTTTATCAACAGTCGCCGCACCTCTGGCCAGCGGCCGGGCAGCGCCACCGGCACCAATCTCGAAGACGCCGATCTTCAAGCTTGAGGATCCGATATTGAAGGTAACTGCAATTCTGCTCATGGGACCTCCCGCAGATCTTTGCTAACCCGCCTGCCTCTCGTTTTCCGCCTCTTGCAAGGCCGCCTTCAACAATTGAAGCGCGAATTCCTTCGCGGATCTTTCGTCATCCGCACATAGCTTCAAAGGGGCGCATTTTACCTTCAGGTTTCGAAGGAGCTTCTGGCGAAGTCTAGAGACAAGATGCGAGTCCCGCTTGGCGAGAAGCTCCTGCAAGCAGGTGACGGCAACCACTTCGAACATCAGAAGCCTGCCTTCGACTTCGCCTTGTGAAGGGATAGGGAACCGTTCGCCGCCTCGTCTGAAGTCTCGTTCCGTCGACAGCATCTAGCACCTCCCATCTTCGTTCTCATCGGTTCCAGCATCCCGCACCCCGCTCAAGCCTGCGCAGAATGACGGCGCGGCTCTTGCTGTCGGCTACATCCTTTAGACAGGCTATACCGCCAAAATCGACATCGCTTTGACGAAGGTCAAGGAACGGGCCGCCAGGCTGGTTATCCTTCTGACACCAATCAGAGAGGTATATCGACATGACAATCAGGACGGTATTAAGCATCCTCGGCGTCAACCAGTTCGAGGAAGATCTGAAAACCGCAATCGACTTTTGCGGCGCTCAGGGCGCGCATCTGAATGCGCTCGTAATCGCACTGGGAGCGTCTCCGATTATCGGGGACTATAATGCCATCTCGCCCGTCTGGATCGAGGAGCGGCAGCGCGAGATCGATGCGCTTTCCCACAAGACTGAAGAGATCAAGGAAATTCTCGGCCGAAGCGATATCTCCTACGAGGTTCAGGACGTCTATACCGAATTCGCTTTGGCAGACGAGGATATCGCCGAAAGGGCTCTCTATGCCGATGTGGTCCTGATCGGACGGCAGGCGGCCCGCGACGAAGAGCTTCGCAAACGCATCATCGACGGTGCTCTGTTCCGAACGCCCACTCCGATCCTCATCAACCGCGGAACGCGAGCAATGAATTCATCATCGAGATCGGTTCTTCTCGCATGGGATTCGAGCGATGAAGCTTCCCGGGCCGCTCGCCAGTCGCTTGACCTGCTCAAGCAGGCCGACACCGTCTACGTAACCATGGTGGATCCGGTGGCAAGGGCAGGCGTGAACGGGGAAGAGCCAGGCGCAGACATTGCCGCCTATCTCGCGCGTCACGGCGTCAAGGTCCAGGTGGACCGCGTCGCCAGCGGCGGACAGCCGGCAGATGAGGTCCTGCGGCAGCACGCGGTCGACGTATCCGCCGATCTCATCGTCATGGGCGCCTACAATCATCCCCGCTGGCAGCAAACGATCTTTGGCGGGGTGACCCGCAGCATGATCGAGGAAAGCAAGATGCCGATATTCATGGCCCATTGAAATTGCCGGGCCTTACGTTTCGACACGTTCGGCTGCGAGACCGCCCTATAGGGATCGGCCTTCTCCGGAGCGGCGTGTCCGGGTCCTGTCCTTGTGCATGTCGTCCAAAAGCCTGTGCAATTGGATGACATGCATCATCAATCCTCTTCTGGCGGGATCAGACGATCCACTTGGCATCTGACCTCGTGACGAAGGCATCAGGGCTCCTGCCGCTGCTGAGCCCCGGCCGCTGGAAAAATTGATCTCGAGCGTGGCGCCAAACATCGCGCGCTGCATCATGTGCAGTTTTACGCTCTCGGCATCTCCCGGCTCCAGCCTTTAGTCACTTCTGAAAACAACGCGGCCCGATAAAGCGTGGACAAAAATTCCGAAGAATACGTGCGGCGACTCGGCCAGGACCGGAAGCTCTTTCGGCTTGAGCGAACCAACTTCCCACCAATCCGAGTGCTTCTGCAACAGCTCCCATGCGTGCAGACGTTGGCTCCTCCCGACATCGGCATCGGGAAACTCCTCGAACTTTCCCTCGACAATGACGCTCGCCCAGCCGCCGCCCACCCGCTGATCCACTTGCAGGCAAACCTTATCGTTTTCTCGCATCCATTCCAGCTTGCGGCCAGGCATCGAGAAACAATAGGCCACGCCATTTTCGTATGAAAAATAGATCGGCACGACATATGGCTGGCTGTCTTTGCAGCAGGCCAGATGCCCAAAACGCGCCTCTTCCAGGGCCGAATAGCACTCGGCCTGCGTGTATTCGCGTAATCCCAATGACATGACGCGCTCCTTTCGCTCATGTTTGCGATGTCATGATAGGCCGATGCCCGTTTCACGCATTGATGAATCGCAAACGCCCCGGCAAGTGCCGTTGCCCCGCACGCCTCTTCATCGAGCGTGCCACAATCCCGTCGCTTTCGGTCGCGGACGACAAGCTTGTCAGCGAATGGGCGTGCCCCGCCATCGGGGCACACTACCCGACAGCGTCATTCACGCGATCTCTGCAGGCAGTCTGCGATGTCACTCGCTAGACCGCCAGGTGAGCACATGCCACGCAAAAGGGTGTGTAGGGGAGAGCATTCAGCCGTTTCGTCTCGATTGGGCGGAGACATCTGACACAACGACCGAACGTTTCGCGCTTAAGGCGCTCGAGAGCAGCGTCGATCGATGCGATCTGTTCACGCGCTTCCCGTCTCATTTCCGTCAGCACCTGATCGTTCTCGACCTGCGTGATACGATCCTCGCTATCTGGATCCAGCGCAGCACCGAGATCGGCGTCAATCGCCGATAGCCGGCGTTGCAAGTCCGTCTTCAAGACTTTCAGTTTGTTTTCCATCTCTTCGTTCGTCATTGACATCCTCCTGGCCGCCGTTTGCTGGCCGTTGCCCGACCGACAGCCGGTCGTCGAGTGCGCGACACGCTTGGTGCGGTCCGTCAGAGGCACGACGCCGCTGTCGCCGGCCAGATATGGGCGGCATCGGCGCTCGGCTTGAATCGGAGCGCGTCGAGATGTGCCTTCGAAGCTCAATATCGCTCACGACGAACCTCTTTCAGGTGAGACGTCATGATGGTGCCGTCTTGAGCGACTATCGTTGATTTCCGTCAAGCATCGCTGAAATCTCCTTGGGTCAAAGGGGCACCGCCTGTCGAGAGCCCTAAATAACCCTGTGGACATGACGTTAATCAGGAGACGCCGCCTTCCGGCAGTCCTCCAATGCCGTGATAAACCGGGAGTGACAGACGTAATCCCGAATAGGATCCGTTCTCTCTGAGAAACTCTGCCTGACCAGTTCCTCGTCACGGAGGAAATGGCTGGTCTGGGTATGGCGGTTTTGAAACGTCAGTCGAGCCTGGCGGTGAAGACGTAGCCGACGCCGCGCACGGCCTTGATGAATTGCGGCTTCTTCGGATCGGTTTCGATCTTGCGGCGCAGGCGGACGATCTGAGCGTCGATCGTCCGGTCGAAGGCTTCGAGATTTCGTCCCCGAGTGAGATCCATCAGCACATCGCGCGTGAGGACCCGGCCGGCATGCCGCACGAAGGTCGCCAGCATGTCGAATTCGCCGGTCGTCAACTCGACCTCCGCGCCATCGGGGTCGAGAAGCTGACGACGGCTGAGATTGAGCTTCCAATCCTCGAAGCCGACGATCTCCTCGCTCGCGGCTTCGGCATTGCGCGGCGAAGATTGCCGGCGGCGCAGGATCGACTTGAGGCGGGCATGGACTTCCCGGAGATGGAAAGGCTTGGCGATGTAGTCGTCGGCGCCGACCTCCAGGCCGACGATTCGGTCGACGACATCGTCCCGGCCGGTCAGCATCATGATCGGGACATCCGAGGTGGCCCTAATTTCACGGGCAAGATCGAGACCATCAGTGCCGCCGGGAAGGACGAGATCGAGGAGGATGGCATCGAAAGTCTGCTGGCGCAGGCGTACCCGCATCTCGGTCCCGTCGGAGGCGGCGGAGACTGAGTAGCCCTCGCCCTCGAAATAGCGCGTCAACATCTGGCGAATGCGCGGGTCGTCGTCAACGACGAGAAGATGCGCGCCATTCTGAGCTGTTGCCATCGTCCATCCGTCAAGCCGTTGCTCGTTACAGATCGTGTCCAATGGCATCGTCTTTAACACGCTCGCTGTCCCGATGTCATCAGCAGCCGGTCGGTTGTCCTCATCGGGATCGGGAGGGAATGATGCCGAAAAGCGAGCGGCGTTTCATGGTCTACTGCTTCGATTCAGATCCGGATTCCGGCCTCAAATCAGCAGAAGGCGGGGTGCTGCCGGCGCTTCGGCCGCCAAGCCGGATGTTTCCCAGGCGTGGCACCACCTGCGGACGTCGTTTGCGGTGATCAGAATCGTATCCCCGTCCATCCCCTCCGATGCGAGGCAGCTTGCCGCAATTTCACAGAACGTGTCGATGTGCTGAAGAAGGCGCACTTCGGTGGCACGAGGTGGCGAGGCTATAGACAGCAATGCGCGTCGCGAGACGACAACGGTCTTTTTGTCGGCGCCGAAACGCACCTCGATGCGCCCGGACTTATCCCTCGCGTTCAGGCTCGCTGCAATGACATCGTACGGCATTCTATTGCTCCGCTCATAGGCTGGTCGCGGTTGCTTCCAGATTTTCTTCAACGTTACGACGCCAGCGCAAAGACACTTTGACCTGGATCAATGCGATGCCGGTATATCCGCGTGGCCACGGCGGCGCGTGCCGGTCATTGTCTCGCGACGGGGCGGCAGCGCGTTGGGTCAGGCAAAGATGGCGACGGGATCGGCACCGAACATCGCGCTGTGACCTCCTGCGAATAGGAGCCACGCTGTCAGGCTTGCAGTCACGAGGACCGCGAGCAACATCGGCATGTCGATCATCGGCTGCTCTCCTTTGAAACAGGCGGCAAGCGGCCAGATCGAAGTATATTCCGCCAGATCAGTCCACGTGCTGCCAAGGCGCCGTTTCGCTCTTTTTTCGATCATCGGAATCGCGGCCAATGCAAACCCGGCAAACCCTCCGAAACAGCAATAGGGAGCGCAGATCGCCGTTTGCGGCGATATGGCCGCCTGCCCAGACGGCAAATCCCCAAAGGACGGGATGTCTGGTGATTTTGGTGATGGAGCCGAGTGTGGGCGATGGGTTCAGCGTGATAGAAAGAGGGTTGGCGCTCAAAAGTCCCGCGATGACGAGGAAGATGCCCAGGGGTGCGAGTACAAAAGTGACCGCGGCATGCCATGGCTGCAACTCCCACAGGGGCATGTAATCCATTGCGAGCGCCGAGGAGAAAACCCAGATCAGCGCCCGAATGGAAACTGTAGAATAGCCGACGAAATAGATCGGCCGACCGACGCGGTGAATGATCCCGGAGCGAATGACCGGTACGGCCGGGACGGAGTGAAGCGCTACGAAAAGCGCAAAGGCGGCAAGGAACTCTATCAAGCTCATTCTCCCGGTTTTGCAGGCAATTCCCGATCGGTATCAATCCCGTATGCCATCGGCGAGATTGAGGAGCTTTTGCGGATCGGTCACCGTCAGCTTCTGGCGGCCGCCCTCCACCATTCCCTTCGCCTCCCATGCACTGAGAATTCTCGAGACCGTGTGCAGCGTCGTTCCGGTCATTTCGGCGATATCCTGGCGCGATATCGGGAAATCGATGCGGATGCCCGTTTCAACCGGCCGGCCAGCCTGTTTGGAAAGCCTGAGGACGGCGTGGGCCACCCGCTTTTCCACTTCCTCTGTCGACATTTCCCGGATGCGCGTGTGCGCTTCCTCCAATCTTTGGCCTATCGTCTGCATCGCGGTCACGGCAAGGCGCGGGTTCTGTTCGACGAACCGCGGCCACATGTCCGTCGGCCAGGCAATGACGAGGCTCTCGGCCGCCGCAACGGCTGTTCCCGGGTAATCCTCCCGGCGGAGCGCCATTGCAAAGCCGAACAGGTCGCCGGGATGAACCATCCGAACGATGATCTGCTGTCCGTCCTGCGTCACTTGCGTCACCTTGAGACGGCCGTGCAGGAGAAGGAAGAACGACTTTGCCCGAGCGCCTTGCTCGAAAACCGCGTCTCCCGGGACGATACGGCGCGGCGACGCGTGCTGCAGCATCGAATCGAGATCCGCATCGGTCATGCGCTCGAAGAGCGGCAATGATTTCAAAATCGTCCGGTCAATTTTCATCGTCATCCTGCTCTGCCCTGGGCATTCGTCGCCGGTGCGAACATTTCCGCCATTGCTCTTTGCGCAAAGTCTTTCACGCTTTCCAGAAAACCCGGCCTGCGAATGAGGCGGAAACCGAGATTGTCGGGCGGACTTCCGACCGAGCATCCGCCGCCCTTGGGATTTCGCACGAAACTGCTCATCGGGGCGCGGTGTTTGCCTGCTGCTATCATGATGCCGCAATTCCTGGGGTCCGGCTCCGCCGCAGGATCGTTTCTATCGAGATCGATCCGTTTGTTGCAGGTCGAAGTCCACTCCCAGACGTTGCCGGCGAAATCGACCAGTCCGGTTTGGCTGATTCCGAACGTGCCCTGCGGCTGCGGCCGTGGGTCGATCGCTGCAGCCCTGCGGGCTTCGCGTTCGTAGTCCGCAAGCCAGCGGTTTGCCGGGTTCTTGTCGTTGGGATCGATTCCGAGAGCATCGTCGGGAAAACGATCGGCCGCGGCATAGGCCAGCTCGAAATCGCTCGGCAGCCGCCATTCGGCGCCGGTGCGTTCCGACAGCCAGGCCGCGTAGCGGACCGCATCGTCATAGCTCACGCCGGTCGCGGGAAGTTTCTCCTGCGACAGCGTGTCATATCGCTGTTCGGCCGGCTCGCAACGGGCATCGGCCACGCAGCGGTTATAGTCGCGAAGCGTGGTCTGATATTTCATGATTTCGAGCGTCGTGGTCACTTCCCTATCCAGCTTGGGCGCATCGACGGCCAGGCCGTTGCGGAAATATTCGGTGGCGTCGCGGTAGGCGAAGCCATGCGGCGCGATCACGACGGTCTGCGGGGCGGCAACGGCCCCGTCGGGGCTTGCCGTCACGAGCAATCCCGATTGCACTGCGACAGCCACAGAAAGTGCCACGAGCAGCGCAAGAGGAATTGCGATCGATATGCCTGAAACTGGTTCGATGGCTGCAATGCGGGCCATGGTTTTACGCAGATAGCGCCCCCAAAATGAGATTGGTGCGCGGGCCACCCCTGACCCGCGCACCGCCCCCTCCGCCAGGTCAGCTTGCCGACGGTGCCCGGACCGAGGTCATGAGATCGTCGTCCCATTCGCCGGTCACCTTAAAGTGGGCCGCTGCCCCCAGCTCGAAGGCCTCGATAAGGTTATGGTTCACGTAGGCATAAATGCCTGGCTGAGCGAAGGTATAGAGGGCGGCACCTGCCGTGCCGCCGGGGATGAACCAGGTTTCCTGGTCCGTGTCGGGCGGGTTGAGGAATTTGCCGGTTGCCCAGACATATTCGCCATGTCCGCCGATCAGATGCGGCCGGGTATCCCGGTTGGCCTGCGAATGAACGATCAGGACGGTTTCTCCGACCTTGGCCGTCATCGCATTGTCACCGGTCAGGGCTCCGACCGCGCCGTTGAAGACGATGTGGGTAGGCGTCAGCGTTTTCATCACGGCTACCGTATCTTCATAGGCCTCTCCGGGGCTGTCGTAGGTCTTGAACTTGCCGGTTTCGTCGCGCGGCACGTAGAAGTCCTGTTCGCCGACGTAGTAGACCTTGTCGTAGACGAGCGGCTTGCCCTTGCCGTCCTTGAGACCTTCGCGCGGCAGCACCATGATCGCGCCGTTCATGCCCGATGTGACGTGCCACGGAACCATGCCGGGAGGGGCGCAGTGATAGACGAAGACGCCGGCCTTGGTCGCCTTGAAGCGAAGAACGGTGCTCTCGCCGGGATTGACGACCGTCAGCGCCCCGCCGCCCAGCCCGCCGGTGGCGGCATGGAAGTCGATGTTGTGCTGCATCGCATTGGTGTCGGGATTTACCAGCGTGAGCTCGACATAGTCGTCCTGATGGACCACCATCAAGGGACCGGGAACCGATCCATCGAAGGTCATGGCGTTGATCTCGGTGCCCTCCTTGTCCAGGATCATCTTCTTTTCCTGGATGGTAAGCGTGAACTCCTTGATCTTCGGCCCGTCCGCGGTCTTCTGCTCGTGAGCATGAACGAAAGGCGGCTTGACGAGCTCGACCTTCTCGCGGGGAAGCTTCGATATGTCGACCTTGCTCGGCTTGACGGTCTTCAGCGCTTCCGCTGCGGCGACCTCTTCATCGGCATGGGCCACCGTGCTGGATACGATGATTGGCGTCAGCGCTCCGGCAACAGCAGCACCCGTCAGCATCGTGCGCCGGGTCATTTGCAGAGTATTCGTCATTGCTAATCTCCTGTAGTCGAAGACCGGGCGGACGCCGCCCTGTCGAGGGGGAGAGTAGAACAAAGCCGAAGGAAATCTTTGACGTGGCGCAAACTGGTTGTTTGTGCCGGCGCAAAGTTCAAAAGATCTTCTTTGCGTAATCTCAACGACTGCCGTCTTCCATCCGGGCATTTCTGCATGATCAAAATGGAGATCTTGATCATGCAGACTATAAAGGACGTGGAGACCAGGGCGCCGCGGGGAATGAGCCGCTCCGGAATGGTCTTGTTCTCCTACGGCTTTCGGCTTTTCTTTCTGGCGGCAGCATTATGGGCGATCGTCAGTATCGGCCTCTGGGTGGCGTTCCTGAACGACGGCGTCGCCGTGGCGAGCGATTACGGTACGCTCTACTGGCATGCTCACGAGATGCTCTTCGGTTTCGCCCCGGCTGTCCTGGCAGGCTTCCTCCTGACCGCAATCCCGAACTGGACCGACCGCTTTCCCATTTCTGGGCACCCGCTGGCCGCACTCTTTGCGGTGTGGTGCATCGGCCGGATCGTCATGCTGTTCAGTGGCAGTATCGGTTTGATGGCCGCCGTCGCGATCGACAGCCTCTTTCTCCCGCTCATGCTGGCCTTATCGGCGCGAGAGGTAATTGCGGGAAGGAAATGGAAGGACCTGAAGATCATCGCGGGGCTGGCGGTTCTGTCGGCGGCCAATGTCTTCTTTCATCTCGAGGTGATCGGAGACGCCAATCCGGCGCTTGCCATCCGTCTCGGCCTCGGCGCCTATGTCCTGCTCGTCACGGTCGTCGGAGGGCGCATCCTGCCGAGCTTTACCAGAAACTGGATCAATCAGCGCGGCCGCACGGATTTTCCCGTCGCCTACAACCGCTTCGACGCGGCGACGATCGTCGTTGGCGCCATTTCTCTCGCTGCCTGGGCGATTGCGCCTGAATCCGTCGCGACCGGCTTTTCCGCCGCCGTTGCTGCAATCATGAACGGAACACGGCTCTTCCGCTGGCGGGGATGGACGACCTGGCCGGAGCCCATCCTCTTCGTGCTTCACATCGCTTATGGTTTCGTACCTCTCGGATTTGCTGCTGTCGTCTTCGGGCCGATGGGGCTGCCCCAGGTCGCCGTTCTTCATCTCTTTGCGATCGGCGCCATGTCCACGATGATGCTGGCGGTCATGACGCGAGCAAGCCGAGGTCATACGGGGCGGAAATTGAAGTCGAGCCAGGTGACGAATGCATCCTACATCCTGCTTGCCGCCGCTGCGCTGCTTCGGCCGATAGCGGAGCTGATGCCTGCTTTCACGACCCAGATACTGATGGCGTCCGCGGCCGGCTGGACGGTTGCCTTCGGGCTGTTCGCGCTCGAACATGCGCCGTTCCTGTGCCGGGACCGCAAACCTCTGGCCGCGCGCAAGCCATGAGGGAGAGCGCCGCCCCGTTTTCCGGTGGCGGCGCTCCTATTCACACGCTCGGCAATCGTCCGATCATTTCCGGCGACCAGGCCGGCTCATAGACCATGTCGACGACGGCGGCCGAAACGCCTTCGATCTCTTCCGCCCTGGCCTTCACCGCCTCGGCGATGAAGGCGGAGGCTGGACAGAAGCGGGTCGTCGTCGTCATTTCTATTCTGAGCGCGCCATCATCCGAAATCTCGATGCCGTATATAAGCCCGAGCGTCACGATATCCGTCCCGAGTTCTGGGTCTTCGATCCCGCGCAATGCCGCCAGGATCGTTGGTTTGGAGACCTTAAGCGCGGACATCGGAAACATTCGCCGGCGTTGTCCTGACCATGATCCTGTAGATCTTGCCGCTGGCATCGAAATCTCCGATCCACTCATGGCCTCGCGCCTTGAGCTCGTTGAACAGGAAGACGGGCTCACGGTTCAGGAGTGCGAACAACACCTCACCGCTCTCCATCGATTCCAGGCGTGAAAGGATGCGTTCCATCGGTTCAGGCGGGGCGAGGTCGGTCAGATCGAGGTTCCACGTCGGTTCCGGCCAGATCGCCTCCGCGGTTGCAGCTGCCGGCATGGGACCGCTGCCCGGTTTCTCCTGCGGAACGAAATCGATCTCCCAGTCGTCGTCGGCCAGACGTTTGGTGAGATGCGAATAGCCGTGCCGCTCCAGCTGGCGGATCAAGGGGATGGGTTCGAATATGGCGTGAAGCCGCACGCCCTCGCCAGGGTCGAGGTTTGCGAAAGTATCCATAATGAGCTGGAACGGCATCCCGCCGTCGCGCAGGATCTGTCTGACGTCGAGTTCACGAAGCTGAACCATGGGCGTTACCTCTGTGGTTTGGCGGCGGTAAAGAGCGCCGGCGGTTGAAAGGGTGCGCTCTTGGCGGCCGGATCGACATTCGCCAGAGTGCGGGCAAGCGCGAGCTCGATCGCGAGAGCTGCGGTGGAAAAAGTCTGGGCTATCGCGGCAAGATGAAAAGCTGCATCCGATCCGAGCGCGATCGCGGCGGCCGCCGCAATGACGGCGAGGTAAAAGATGCAGAGCCAGGCCGTCGCCCGGCGTCCGTTTATCAGCTCGGCCAGGCGCGGCGTCGGCCGGCGTCCGAGCAGCGGTCCGAAGGCTTCGATCCAGGTGAGGAAAGGAACAATCTTCAGGAGCTGCGACAGACCGAACCCGGTCAACCAGCCGAAGACGAACAGGTAGCCTATGGCGGTGAAAACCTCGGGCGCGGCATCCGATGCCAGGGCGATGGCCAACATCGGCACCGAAAGTCCCAGCAGAACGAATGCCGGCAAGGATCCAGCCATGTTGAGCTCGAGGCTCTTCCGGCGCCGCGCGCGGTAGGTGGAAAACAGGTCGGCAAGGTAGGCCGCGACCGGCAGCTGGAAGAGCAGCGATCCGAACAGGAAGAGGCGGCGCCCCAGGACGGGTGCAAATATCGTCGAGACCATCGCCACGGCAAGTGTGCCCGTCGCAAGCAATCCCGTGGCGCGAATGAATGGCGACCTCTTCATGTCGTCGGAAAGCAAAAACATCGGCAGCAGCTTATAGCTGGCGCCGATCGCGGCGAAGCTCATCCAGCCGGCGAGGCCGAAGCTCGCATGGAACGGCACGGCATTCGTGACGAAGGCGATAATGCCTGTGGCCTCCGTCAGCCCGGAAACCGTGACGGCGAACAGTGCTCCCAATGCCAAGGTCACGGCAAGGCATGCCATGCCGATCATGACGAGCGGTGAGGCGGCGTGAGCCGCCCTGCCGCGCCACAGACCGGAAAGCAGCACGAATCCGATCGACAACAGCGATGCCGGCAGCACCGATGATGCTGCGACCATGACCGGGCCTGCCGCCTCGGACCCGGTATCGATCAGATGGAAGCCGAAGAGGAGAAGTCCGAGCCCGGCGACGGAACCCGCAAGGCAGGGCAGGTCGAGCCGCCCGGTCGGCAGGCTGAGGCCTGTCAGAACCGGGGTAAACTGCAGAAGCGCCCCGATCATGAGGAGGCCGAGCCAACCGATCGTGATGCAATGGACGATAATCAGCGCATGGGGTTCGGCGACATTCGACGACGGCGCCCAGGCTCCGGCCGCAAGCAGGCCTTCGGCCAGAAGCAGGAAGAAGAGCGCCGCGCCGAAATATGACATCGTCCAACGCGACAGTGTTGCTCCCACCGGCATCATCGCGCTGCCCCGAACTCAGTGGCTGCCGCAGCAGCAGTCGCAACCGGAATCCTGGCGGGTGATCTGTACGCGCCAGACGTCAGGCCCCTGTTCCAGATATTCCCAGAGGAATTTTCCCGGAAATGCGGTTTCAAGCTGGTAATGCAGGGGCCGGGGCTCATGATCGCTGGTGATCAGCATGGCGTCGCCGGGGGTCAGTGCGCTGAGCGTGCCAAAAATCCGGGGATGCCGCTCGATAGGATGTATCGTCCTGACATCGATGTGGGGAGCTTCGGCGTGGATGGTTTGCGCATCGGTCATCTGGCTGTTTCCTTTTGCCGCGTCTTGCAGACTGGCGGGATCGCGTCTCGTCCCGCGCCAGAACGAGACGGTAAAGGGCTTTGCGGAAAGCCACTTTGACGGCGGACAAATATCCGGATGATTCCCGGTCAAGCATCCTCATTGATTTGGGACAAGGAAGACTGCGCGGCCGAAGGTCATAAAGCATCCTGATTTTGATAGAGGATGCGACAATGTCCGACAATTTGGTCGCCAAATATGGCGATGCGCGACTCCCGCGTTACACGAGCTACCCGACGGCCCCGGCCTTTTCAGCCGCCGTGGGGCCGGATGAATATGTCAAAGGCCTCGCGAATATCGGAAAAGCCGGCCCGGTTTCCGTCTATCTTCACGTGCCCTTCTGTCGTTCGATGTGCTGGTATTGCGGCTGCCACACGACCATCACCCGGCAGGACGCCCCCGTTGTCGAATATCTCGACGTGATGAGCCAGGAGATCGAGCTCGTCTCCTTTGCAGCCGGAAACGACGTGCCCGTCAAGAACGTTCATTTCGGCGGCGGCACGCCGACGATCATGAAGCCGCAGGAATTTACGGCACTGATGGCGAAGCTCAGGAGCGCCTTCGCCTTCGAGGCGGATGCCAGCGTTGCGGTCGAAATCGATCCGCGCACCTTGGCCGCGTCCATGATCGAAGTGCTGGGCGAAAACGGCGTCGACCGCGCGAGCCTCGGCGTCCAGAGCTTCGACCCGATCGTGCAGGCCGCCATCAATCGGATGCAATCCTTCGAACAGACGGAGGCTGCGGTCGCCGGGCTGCGGTCTGCAGGGGTTACCAGCATCAATTTCGACCTGATATACGGCCTCCCCAAGCAGACCGTGCAATCCTGCGTCGAAACTGTCCGGCTCGCCGCGCAGTTGCGTCCGGAACGTTTCGCCGTTTTCGGCTATGCCCATATACCTGCCTTCAAGAAGCATCAGCGCCTCATCGACGAAGCATCGCTTCCGGATGCCAGGCAGCGCAACGAACAGGCCGAAGCCATCGCCCAGGAGCTTGAAAAAGCCGGATATGAGCGCATCGGGCTCGATCACTTCGCGCTGCCGGAGGATCAGTTGGCGGTCGCCGCGCGCGAGGGGGAAATGAGGCGGAATTTCCAGGGCTACACCACCGACGATTGCGATAGCCTCATCGGCCTCGGCGCTTCGGCGATCGGGCGATTGCCGACCGGGTATATGCAGAACCACGTGCCGCTGGGTCTCTATGCGGAGCGTGTCGCGTCCGGCGTGCTGCCGACGGCCAAGGGATATCTTCTGACCGAAGAGGACAAGCTTCGGGGCAGAATCATCGAGCGACTGATGTGCGATTTCGAAGTCGATTTGGGAAGCCTGAGCAGAGAGTTGGGTTTCGACACCGGCTTCCTCGTCGAGCGTAACGAACGTCTCGGCGAACTCGTGGCCGATGGCGTCGTGACGATCCGCGACAACAGGATCGTCGTCTCCCAGGACGCACGCTTCATGGTCCGTGCCGTTGCGGCGGCATTCGACGCCTATTTCGGCTCGCTCGGACGCACGCACAGCAAGGCCGCCTGATCGGCAGAGCTGGCGGTATCGCGCCATCTCTTTGATCGATCGCAAAGAGCGTGCCGGTCATCCAGCCTAGGGTTCTGCCGAGAGGAGATCCTGATGACCGACGCGCAGATGGGGCTATCGATAGCCACTCCCGTGATCACAGTGTTCGCAATCGCCCTTTATCAGATGGGCGTTCTGCAGCGAACGGGCGCCGTCGCCGCGATTCTCGCGACAATAGCGATCGCCGTCGGTCAATTCTTGCAGAGGTAATATGATGAAAAACCCGATCCCGACCGATTTCGCAGAACTCGAAAGCTGCTACGGCCAGCTCATGGCATGGTGCGACGTGCTCCAGGCAATCGCCGACTTCCTGCCTTGCCATATCGACGAAAGCCTCTGCGGCCGTATCTCAAGCGGACTGATCCCGCTCCTGCTGACGACGCATGAACTCGAAGAGCGCCTTATTTCGTCGGGACTGGGCTTGATCATGGAAGCGAGTGACAAGGCCGATGCGGCCGAACGCCGGCGGGCAGGACGTATGTTTGATCGCGGCGCCGCTCAAGACGTCGCCGTTACGCTGGAAACCCTAGGCGAGGGGCGCTGCCGGCTCTCCTGGGAGGCCGTGGGATACCAGCTGCGTTCGTTTTTCTGCTCGATGCGTGGGCATATCAGATCGGAACGCGAGATCATCAGATTGATGCAGCGGGCGGTGGAGGCTGAACGGGCGCGGGACTTGACGGATGCGATCGAGCAAACCGAAGCGGCTTGAACAATGCCGTCGTCTGCAGGCTCTGGTCTCTGCCTGCCGCACATGAATGATCTCGCCGACAGCAAACAGACAGCTTCCGGTCTCTATCCAGTCGCTTGCCGCCTTATGGAAGGCACAAGCAAAGGATCGAACCATGAAAATGAAACTGACCGTCGCCCTTGTCATCCTGGCCACAACTCCAGCCTTGGCACTCGCCAGCCCAAGCTGCACCAAGGAGCCGAAGTCCAAATGGATGCCGGAGAAAGCCATGAAGGAAAAGATCGATGCGCTGGGCTACAAGGTGAAAACCTTCGAGATCACCGGAAGCTGCTATGAAATCTACGGCAAGGACAAGGACGGCAATCGCGCCGAGGTCTATTTCAATCCGGTATCGGGCGAAATCGTCCAGAAAGGCGACTGATCATGACGCCCGTTCAGTTGCAGGAGCAGGAGGGCCTTCGGCCCTCCGAGACCGTAAACGATACCGTCAAGGTCTGGGACCCGATGGTCAGGCTGTTTCACTGGACTGTCGTTGCCGCCTGCATCCTCAACCTTTTTGTTTTGGGGGAAGGAAAATATTGGCATCGTTTGACCGGATATGTCGTCGCCGCTGCCATCGCCATGCGGATCATCTGGGGCTTCGTCGGAACCAGACATGCGCGGTTCGGTGATTTCTTCCCAACGCCCGGCAAAGTCAGGGAGCAGATCCTCGGCATGATCAACGGCAGGGAGCAGCGCTACATCGGCCACAATCCCGTGGCATCGATCATGATGCTGAGCCTTATGACGCTTCTTGCGATGACCGCGGCAACCGGCTGGATGACGACACTCGATGCCTTCTGGGGCGACAAGTGGCTTGAGGAGGTGCACGGTGCTCTCGCCAACAGCATTATGATCCTGGCCTTCATCCATGCTGGGGCGGCATTGGTTGAGAGCTGGAGACATAGGGAGAATCTTGTCTGGTCCATGGTGACGGGTCGAAAGAGAGCATGAGGATACTTCTCATTGAGGACAGTGCCCGGCTTCGCGAACTTCTTTGCGAAGCCATCCGCGAGGCCGGTTGGCGCATCGACGCCTTTGCGACGGCGAATGAAGGCCGCCTTGCGCTTGAGGGCGCTGGCTATGATCTCCTTCTTCTCGATCTCGGCCTGCCCGACGAGGACGGTCTCTCCGTGCTGAAGTCCCTGCGCGCCGCCAAGCAGCAGATCCCGGTGCTTGTGCTGACGGCGCGGGGAGCCGTCGACGAGCGCATCGCCGGGCTGGATGCCGGGGCGGACGACTATCTGATCAAACCCTTCAACAATGGCGAACTTATCGCGCGAATTCGCGCCCTGATGCGGCGCTCGCCGGTGACAACAATGCCGACATTGGAATTTGCTGACGTCAGGTTCGAAATGGCGTCCCGCCAGGTTACCTGCAACGGCACCGAGATGGCGCTCGCCCCCTCGGAAAAGTCGCTGCTCGAACTGCTGATGCGCAATGGCGGGAAGGTGGTTTCCAAGCGCAAGATGGAACACGCTTTCTCCGAGTTCGGCGACGAGCGCAGCAGCAATGCCGTCGAGCTGGCGGTCTCCCGACTTCGCCGGAAATTGGAGGGACATCCCGCCGATGCCGTCATCGAAACCGTGAGAGGTGTCGGTTACATGCTGCGCGAGGAACGTGATTGATTCGGTCGAATCCCACGCTGACGGCCATTCTGACGCGAAGGATCGCGTTTTTCGCCATGGTCGCGATGTTGGTCCAACTGGGCGTCATCTTTTCCGACTACTATTGGAATGTAGGCGAGCTTTCCCGCCTGTATGTCGAGCAGGAGACCGAGCGGCTTGCCTCGGGCGTGGGGGATAGGGACGGCGCAGTTACCTACCAGCTGCCCGAAACCATCAGCCGGCGCTACGCACATTCGCAAACAGGTTATGTCGCCCGCATTCGGAACGACCGGGGCGATCTGATTTTCGAATCCTGCGACGATGCCTGCGAAAGCCGATTTCTGCCCGCGGAGGTCAACCCGCCGGATTTCTGGCTTCGGACCGTCAAGCCTGGAAAACCTCTCACGCTGGTCGGAGGGCGAGCCTTCAAGATCGGCGAGCACCGGATTCTCGTTGATGTCGCCACGGTGGGCGATCCTGAGAATCTCGCCTCCGGCGTCTTCTGGAACGAGATTCTCGAGCATATGATCGTGCCGATGAGCATCCTGCTCGGGCTTGTTCTCGGGGCGACTTTGTGGTCGGTGCGCCGCGCTCTGACGCCCGTGAAGGCCGCGGCCGATGCTGCCGAACTCATCGATCCGATGGATTCCAGATCTCATCTGCCGTTCGAGGGAATGCCGCGAGAAATCGCTCACCTCGCTGTGGCCGTAAATCGGGCGTTTCAGCGTGTCGGTGACCTCATGAATTCACAGAGGATATTGACATCCGGCATTGCACATGAGGTCCGCACACCGCTTGCGGCCATCAAACTCGAGCTCGGCCGTATCGACCATCCGAGGGCGCGGAGAGCCGAAGGAGATCTCGACGACCTCATGCATTTCGTCGCTCAGCTGACTGCGCTGGCGCGGCTGGACACGTTCGATCACAGCGCGTTCGAAGAGGTCGATCTCGTCGCCCTCACGACAGGTGTTGCAGAGCAGCTTGCGCCTTGGGTTTACGAAAACAAACATTCGCTCGAGGTGTTCGCCGATGCCGAGACGGCAAGTGTCAGCGCCGCGCCGGCCCTCCTCAAAGATGCCCTTCGCAACCTGATCGAGAACGCGGTTCGCCATACGCCGGATTCGACGCAGATCATCGTCAGGGTGGGAGAATACGGCATTCACGTCGAGGATAAGCGGGACGTTCGACAAGAGGATCCCCCTCACCAAACCCGGAATACGGACAGTCTTGGAATAGGGCTGAAGATCGTGGAGCGTATCGCGGAACTACACAATGGATCGTTGCGGCGCTCCACTTCGTCTTATGGTCACGTCTTCGACCTCCTGCTACCGGGCGGGCAAGCCAAGACAGGGCTGTGATAGGTCGGCCGTCAGTCCGACAGTCCACCTTCGAGATGCACTGCATGGAAATCATCCACGAGCACTTCGAGATCGGCGAGCCAGCCCTTCGGATCCCGTACCGGGCACCCCTCCACCTCCCACCCGCCTTCCGGAGCTTTGGTGAGTTCGAACTTGATAGGCTCGATCGCCGACCCCGGATTTCTCAGGCTAAGAACGACCTGCCTGGGATCGAGGGCATCGAAATCGGGACCCATGATTGCGACGTGAACCTTCCTCGTGCCACTCGCCTCGGCTCCAAGCTCCAGTTGAGCCATCGCTTTTTCGGAATGCAGATGGATCGATAGAACCTGCGAAACCTCGGCGGCCTCTACCTGTCCCGGACCGGCAAAGCGCCAGAGGCCCGCCGTGCCGATGATCGCGACGGCAAGGAAGATTTCGAAGAGGATGCTTCGGCGTAGCCTTTCCCTCGCAACCGGATTTCCGGCCAATGTCGGCGCTGTGAGCCAGAAGCGATTGTAGACGGCCACCATGCAAAGACAGGCCACGAGCACGACCTTGACCGTAAGGATCCGGCCGTAGAGCGACGACAGGATCTGGATGAGCGCCGGAAGCTCTAGTATGGCAAGCACGACCCCGGCAAGGATCATGACGAGGAACGGGATCGGGATCATCCGCGAGAAGCTGCTCAGCGGGCGCAGGTTCGGCGATGTCCGGCCAAGCTTCCAGAGCGGCGGGAGGCTTCCCGCCCAGAACAGCAGCGTCGCGCTGTGGAGAAATATGGCGGTTCTCGCTAGCCAGCGCGGGTCCGCCGCGCTGCAGTGTCCGCTGAAGGTAAAAGCGCTCGCCGCCAATATCAGGGCGACGACGGCAAGAACGCGCCCGGTGGTTTTGCGGCGGGCGAGGGGGAGCGCGATCGTCAGCAGCGACAGGAAGAACAGGCTGGCGCAAATTGCGGCATTGCCCTGCACGGCGATCTCGAGCGGTGCCGCGCCGGCAAAGACCAGACCGCTTCCCGCTTCGTCCAGCCCCTGCAGGTAAAGCCCCGCCGCCAGCAACGCGGCTCCCGGCAGCATGACGGTCGCGGCCCTCGCTGTTGGGTTGTTACGGGCGCCCAACCAACGATCGAACAGCGCGCCGCCAACCACGAAGGCCAGGAATAGAACCGTGGCGGTGTGCACGAGCCACATGGCGATCGGCAAAGAGAGACCGGAGCCCTCGCCAACCGTAACCGGCGGCTTTGCAGAAGGCGTGCCGATTTCGAACACCAGAGTGCCGCCGACAGGGTGGCCGTCTTCGGACTCGACGCGGTAGCTCACCATCACTGTGCCGCGGATGTTCGGATCGGAGAAGCGCAATCGGACATCCGCACCCGATGTGTCGGCGTCCAAGGCCTGGTTCGTGCCGTTGCCGTCGATTGCCGTAGCCCGGATGAGCCTGACCGGCTCGTTGAAATGCAGTTCGATTTCGTCCGGCACGCGGTCCAGCGTCTCGCCGGCCGCCGGAGTCGAGCTTTTCAAAGCGGCGTGGGCAAGCGCGCCTGTCGGCACCAGCATGCCCATCGCGATGATGGCTGCAACAAGAGCCGCCTGAAGACGACGCGTCACCCGTTTTCCTGTTTTCGAGGGCCACATGGTCGACGGCTCCCGCCGGTTCACGAACGCGGTTGTTCGACCACGTCGAAGTAGGGAGCCGGGGTTTCGTAATCGTCGGGCGACTTGCCGGAGGCCGGAACTTCAATCCAGCGCTCGACGGCGCCTTCCGTGCATTCCTGCACGACAGGAACGTAAATGCGGGTGCCGGGTGGAATCTCCTTCGCGACCGTCGCGCGGAAAACGAACTCGTCATATTCGTCGTCGGCGAGGGTGCCGCCGGACCATCTGATTTCGCTGACGCCTTCCCTCACGGGCTTGCCGTAGAGATCGTAGCTTTTCTCGTAGGCGGCGTTGATCTTCTCGACCGACCAGCCCGATTTCGGCATCGGTTTGGCCGACAGCAAACCCTCCGCGATCTTCACGCGGATTTCGATCGTCGCCTTGCCCTCACAGCCATGGCCGACGCGAAGAACTGCCTTGTATGCCGTGCCTGACGGCGCCCGGCCCTGCTCGAGGGTGATGTGGGCACTGGCCGCGCCTGCTGCGCAAACCGCTGCGGCGAAAGCAATTGCCATGGACTTCAACATGATGGCTCTCCACCGTGCGGGATGGCGCGCAAGCGCGGCCATCCGCACCGGTCGGTTGACTACTGGGTGATCTGGGCGAGGTCGGCATCCAACCGCTTGCGCACCATATTCGGCACCTTGGCGGTCTTGATGGCGTCGAGATTGGCCGGGCTGTCACCCACCTCAATCAGCGTAACCATGCCCATGCCGACATGCGGCGTGCACTTCAGGACATAAGCGCCCGGAACATCGAACTTTGCCTGATACTGTTCGCTCGGCTTGGATTTGAACTCGGGAGCGCCGTCGGGAATGAGCCCCTTGAAGGTCTCGACGTTGTGGCTCTTGTCGGTGGGAATGAAGGTTACGGTGTCGCCGGGAGCGATCTTCAGAAAGCTGGGCTCGAACACCATCGCGCCGTCCGTACCCTTATTGAGCATCTGAACCTGATGATCGGCAGCCATCGACGGCATGGCCGAAGCGATCAGGGCTGCCGTTGCAGCGATCAGAGCGAATTTCAAGCGCATGTGCATATCTCCTGTTTTGCGAGGCGATTTGACCTCGTGAACATGCTTTAAGATATGCGGCGCCGGGGTTCTTTGACGCTCGTCAAATATAGGAAAAAGCTTGCGATTGGGCCTGAGATTATCGGGTTCCGGGGAGCGTCGACATCAGGCGACGATCGTCAATTTACAACGAAACGACCGGCCTCTCGCCGGAGCATTATCGGCTCGGCGAAGGTCGGTTCGATATGATAAGCCGGATGGCGGCCGCAGATGTCACTGCGCGTCGAGAAGCTCGCGGATCTTCAGCGCAAGGTCCTTTGCAGTGTAGGGTTTGCGCAGCCATTGCGCGCCGGGAACAATGCCTTTGGCCGCAAGGCCCGGCTCGGAATATCCCGATGTGAAGAGCACGGCGATGTCGGGCCGCAAGAGGCGCGCTTCCCGCGCCAGTTCGTCGCCCGTCATCCCTCCCGGCATCACAATGTCGGTAAAGAGGAGCGCGATCTCGCTATTGTCGCGCAGCAGATCGAGGGCGCGGTGGCCGCTTTCGGCTTCGAGCACCGTGTACCCCATCGAGGCGAGCCTGGCGACGGCGACGCGGCGGACGCGGGCGTCATCTTCGACGACCAGCACCGTTTCGTCCCCTCCCGGCAGCCTGTTTTCGCCTGAGCCTTGGTCCGGCACGGCTTGCTGATGTTTCGACCCGTTGACGGCGGGCAGATATATCCGAACCGTCGTGCCGCGTTCGACCTCACTGTAAAGCTGGAGATGCCCGCCCGATTGCTTCACGAAGCCATAAACCATGCTGAGCCCGAGACCTGTACCCGAGCCCACTTCCTTCGTCGTGAAAAACGGTTCTATCGCACGCTTCCTGACCTCCTCGCTCATGCCGGAACCGGTATCGGTCATGGCGATGAGCACGAAGTTGCCGCTACGCACCTCCGGGTACATCTTCGCATAATCGGCATCGAGATGGACGCGCGAGATCGTCGTCGTGAGACTGCCGCCTTTCGGCATGGCGTCCCTTGCGTTCAAGGCGATGTTCAGGATGGCATTCTGAAGCTGGGAACTGTCGACAAGCACGTCCAGGCCGGCCCCTTCGATGACGGTCGACAGCTTGATATCCTCGCTGAGCGTTCGCCGGAGCAGATCGGAGAAGCCGCTGACGAGCTGACCGAGGTCCGCATGCTTCGGATTCAATGGCTGGCGCCGGCCGAAGGCGAGCAACTGACCCGTGAGGATCGCTCCGTCCTGCGCGGCCGATTGGGCCTCGTTGAGGATTTCGCGGAGGGTGCCGGGCGGCAGCTTGTCCTCGATCATTTCGAGATTGCCGCTGATGACGGTGAGGAGGTTGTTGAAGTCGTGGGCAATACCTCCCGTCAATTGCCCGATCGCTTCCATCTTCTGGGCCTGACGAAGGTCTTCTTCGATCTTGAACCGGCTGGTAAGATCGCGGACGAAACCGGTGAAGATCTGCTCACCGTTCACCGTCGTCTCGCCGACATGGAGTTCCATGGGAAATTGCGACCCGTCGGCCCGCTGCCCGGTGACGACACGGCCGTAGCCGATGATGCGTTTCTCGCCGGTTTCGATATAATGATCGATATAGCCGTCGTGAGCGTCGCGGTAGGGGTTCGGCATCAGGTTGCTGACGTTGCGGCCGCAAATCTGATCGGAAGACAGCCCAAACAGCTTTTCGGCAGCCTTGCTGAACGATAGCACTATTCCCTTGCGATCGATCACCACCATGGCGTCGGGCACGGTGTCCAGGATCGAACTCAGATGCGCTTCGCGGGATTTAACCGCGTCCTGGGCGCGTCTCAACGCGCTCACGTCGCTGTTCGTTTGAATGACGGCAAAGTCCCCATCCGGCAGATTGACCAGCACGCATCGGGATGCGACGTGAATGTCGTGTCCGCCCTTGTGGCGATGAATGATCTCGCCTTGCCAGAAACCACGCGACTTCAGCTGGTCGCGGATGTTGTCGGCCGGTTCGGGAAAGGTCGTCGCCAAAAGTTCGTGAACTTTCTCACCGACGGCTTCCTCTCTCGCCCAGCCATACATGTTCTCGCAGCCGATGGACCAGTGCGTGACGGTTCCGTCGAAACGATGGATCAGAATGTCCGCTCCATCGAGCACGTGCACCATTGCATCCAGTTCCTGGTACGATGCAGTTCTCGGAGAAACGAGGCGATGGGGCATGAACGTCGATCCTGCGGTTCGTTGCATCAGTGCAGCTTGACCCTATGACAGGAATTCTCCGAAAAATCATCGGCATCACCGGACAACTGTGCAAGGCGGGCGAGATTGACGATCCTGAGGTCGTGCCTGCCTTCGGGCACAACGATGTTTCGCGACGCAAGTTTTGTAATTGTGCGCGATACGGTTTCGATGGTCAGACCGAGATGGTCCGCAATGTCTTGGCGGTTCATCGGAACACGCACCAGGCCCTGCCGCGGCTGAGGACTGCGGCGGGAGGCGAGCTTGACGATGAAGCTGCATAGCCGCTCCTCGGCGTTCTTCTTCGACAGGAGCACCATCTGTTCGTGCGCCGCCGCCGCCTCCTGGCAGAGGAGCGAGACGTATGCGGGGCCGAGTGCGTTCGATCGGGCGACTTCCTCATGGAAGCTCTTCCGGGCTATGCGGCGGATCCTGCATTCGGTAACAGCCTCCGCCGTGAACAGGAAATCGTTTTGCAGCGACGCGCCGATCAGATCGCCGGCAAAGTGAAACCCGATAATCACTCGGCGGCCTTCGCCGATAATGCGATGGAGGCGCACGACCCCTTCTTCCACCTGGAAGAGGTGGGTCGCTTCGTCGCCCTCCCAGCAGATAGCCTTCCCGGCGGGGACGGTTTCTGCCGCCGATGTTAGAAAAAGCGATGAAAGAGAGTGACCGGCGTGGATCGCGTCGCCCGTCATCTTCGCATTTTCGAACGCCTGGTTGTTCTGCATCAGCATCGTCTTGTCCCTCGTGATCGATAGGCTGACTAGAACTCCGCTGCGTCACACAGGAATGAGCGGACGGTGCCAAAGGGTGAAAGAGTGTAACAGTTTGTAACGGCCGCGGCCCGATCCCGCCTTACCATTTTCTGGTTGATGTAGATCAAGGAGCAATTGCCGGCTTCGTGACAGTCCTGCCTCCAACGACGAGAAAGCCGGCCGCGAGGCGGTCGTCTTTGCATTGGGGACGACATCATGAGTTACACGACGGAAACGATGGTGGTCGCGGTCGCGGCGTTTCTAGCGCTGCTGGGAGCCGCATTCGCGCACGATCATCTCTTTGCGGTCCATATGGGCATACTCTGCTTCTGCCTCGCGGTGGGAACGGTGCTGCTGGTCAGGAACGTCGACTTCGCACCAGCGGACCAGCGGCGAAAGGTCGATGTGTCAGGCTATTTCGACGAGGTGATCCGCTACGGCCTGATCGCCACGGTGTTCTGGGGCGTGGTCGGCTTCCTCGTCGGGGTGGTCATCGCGCTGCAACTGGCCTTTCCCGACCTTAACATCGCGCCCTATCTGAATTTCGGAAGGCTGCGGCCCGTTCACACCTCGGCGGTCATCTTCGCCTTCGGCGGCAACGCCCTGATCATGACGTCGTTCTATGTGGTGCAGCGCACCTGTCGAGCCCGTCTCTTCGGCGGCAGCCTCGCCTGGTTCGTGTTCTGGGGCTATCAGCTCTTCATCGTGATGGCTGCGACCGGATATGTTCTCGGCATCACCCAGGCCCGCGAATATGCCGAACCCGAATGGTATGTCGACCTCTGGCTGACCGTCGTCTGGGTCGCTTATCTCGCTGTCTATCTCGGCACGATCCTGAAGCGCAAAGAGCCGCATATCTATGTGGCGAACTGGTTCTATCTCGGCTTCATCGTCACCATCGCGCTGCTGCACGTGGTCAACAATCTGGCGGTTCCGGCGTCGTTCCTCGGCTCCAAGAGCTACTCGCTCTTCTCGGGCGTCCAGGATGCGCTGACCCAATGGTGGTACGGCCACAACGCCGTCGGCTTCTTCCTCACCGCCGGCTTTCTCGGCATGATGTATTACTTCGTGCCGAAGCAGGCCAATCGGCCCGTCTATTCATACCGGCTGTCGATCATCCACTTCTGGGCACTGATCTTCATGTATATCTGGGCCGGCCCGCATCACCTGCATTACACGGCGCTGCCCGACTGGGCCCAGACGCTCGGCATGGTCTTCTCTGTGATGCTGTGGATGCCCTCCTGGGGCGGCATGATCAACGGTCTCATGACGCTCTCGGGCGCATGGGACAAGATCCGCACCGATCCGATCATCCGCATGATGATCGTCGCCATCGCCTTTTACGGCATGTCGACCTTCGAAGGCCCGATGATGTCGGTGAAGACGGTCAATTCGCTCAGCCACTATACCGAATGGACGATCGGCCATGTGCATTCCGGCGCCCTCGGCTGGGTCGGGATGATCACCTTCGGGGCGATCTACTATCTGACGCCGAAACTTTGGGGACGCGAGCGCCTCTACAGTCTGAGGATGGTCAACTGGCACTTCTGGCTCGCAACGCTCGGGATCGTGATTTACGCCGCGGTGCTCTGGGTTGCCGGCATCCAGCAGGGGCTGATGTGGCGCGAATACAATTCCCAGGGCTTCCTGGTCTATTCCTTCGCGGAAACTGTCGCGGCGATGATCCCCTACTACGTGCTGCGCGCGGTCGGCGGAGCGCTTTACCTGGCGGGCGGCCTCGTCATGGCCTGGAACGTGTTCATGACGATCCGCGGCCACCTGCGCGACGAAGCTGCAATCCCGACCACTTTCGTGCCCCAAGCACAGCCTGCCGAATGAGGTGAGACATGGCATCGATACTTGATAAACATCAGATCCTCGAGAAGAACGCCACCCTTCTTCTCGTCGGCTCACTGCTGGTCGTGAGCATCGGCGGCATCGTCGAAATCGCTCCGCTCTTCTACCTGCAGAACACGATCGAAAAGGTCGAGGGCATGCGGCCCTATACGCCGCTGGAGCTCGCCGGGCGGAATATCTACATCCGCGAAGGCTGCTATCTCTGCCACAGCCAGATGATCCGGCCGTTCCGCGACGAGGTGGAGCGTTACGGCCATTATTCGCTCGCAGCCGAGTCCATGTACGACCACCCCTTCCAGTGGGGGTCCAAGCGGACCGGGCCGGATCTCGCCCGCGTCGGCGGCCGCTACTCGAACGAATGGCACGTCCAGCATCTCTCCGATCCGCGCGCAGTGGTGCCGGAATCGATCATGCCGAGCTACGCCTTCCTCAAGGAGCAGGAGGTGACGGTTAAGGATATCGGCATGGACCTCAAGGCCAATGAGGATGTGGGCGTGCCCTACAACGACGACATGCTGGCGAATGCCGAGGCCGACATGAAGGCCCAGGCCGATCCGAACGCGGATACGACGGCGCTGCTTGCGCGCTACCCCAAGGCGAAAGTCGGTGACCTCGACGGCGATCCCGCCAGGCTGACCGAAATGGACGCCCTGGTGTCCTACCTGCAGATGCTCGGCACGCTGGTCGATTTCTCGACCTATGACGACGCCACCGGCTACCGCTGAGGTGATCCATGGAAACCTACACTGCAATGAGACACTTCGCCGACAGCTGGGGCCTTCTGGCGATGGCGGCCTTCTTCGTGGGCGCGGTTGCGTTCACCCTTCGCCCCGGCAGCAAGCAGACTGCGAAAGAGGCCGCCGATATTCCCTTGAAGGACGATTGAGATGTCGGAAAAACATATTGACGAATTCAGTGGCGTCGAAACGACCGGCCATGAATGGGACGGCATTCGCGAACTCAACAACCCAATGCCGCGCTGGTGGGTCTGGACGTTCTACGTCACGATCCTGTGGGCGATCGGCTATGCCATCGCCTATCCGGCCATTCCGATGATCACCTCCGCCACGAAAGGTTATTTCGGCTACTCGACGCGCGCCGAACTGCAGCAGGATCTCGATCTCGCCAAGGCATCCCAGACGAAGTTCCATGATCTGATTGCCGCCAAGACGGTTGAGGAGATCGACACCGATCCTGTTCTTCGGGAATTCGCCATTGCCGGCGGTGCATCCGCTTTCAAGGTAAACTGCGCGCAGTGCCATGGCTCGGGCGCCAGCGGCGGCCCGGGATTTCCGAACCTCAACGACGACGACTGGCTGTGGGGCGGGGATCTCGACGCTATCCAGACGACGATCGCGCACGGGATACGCTTCGATTCGGACGCCGAAACTCACGCTTCCGAGATGCCGGCCTTTACCGATGTCCTGGAGCCTATCCAGATGAAACAGGTCGCCGCTTATGTCTGGGGGCTGACCAATACGCCCTCCGATCCCGCTCTCGCGGCTGCGGGAAAACAGGTCTTCCTCGACAACTGCGCTGCATGCCACGGCGAGGACGCTAAGGGGAAGGTGGAAATGGGCGCGCCGGATCTCGCCGACGCGATCTGGTTGAAGGCGCGCGGCGAAGACGCCATCGCTCGCCAGGTGGCCAATCCCAAGCATGGCGTCATGCCAGCCTGGGCAGGGCGCCTCGGCGATACGACGGTCAAGGAACTCACCGTCTTCGTCCATTCGCTTGGCGGCGGCACGTGAGGGACAAGCCATGACAGCTCATGACCACAATCCGATCCTCGGCCTCTACGGCACGCCGCGCGCCGTCATCCGGTCACGCGTGTCGGCGCGCGCCAAGGCGCTGCCATCATCTTCCGAGCAGGACGATCCGGCAAAGATCGGCAATTCGATCGTCAGTTTGACCTGCCTCAAAGATCACGACAGGACGACCCGCTAGTTCTGGATTTGTCGAGGACGTCCCAGCGGTGCTCTCCCCCGCAGTTCCTCCAGGCCACGCCCTTACCCCCAGGGGAATCGCATATAAGTATTGCGTCTTTGGATGTGCTGGATTCAGTAGGGGCTTTCTCTGATTTGGGGAGAGCCGATGACTTTGTTGATCTCGATATTGCGAGAAGTTCGCGACCCGCGTGACGTGAATGCCCGGCACGATCTGGGGGAGCTGTTGTTTCTGGCGCTTTTGGCGACGTTGTGCGGTGCCAAGACTTGTGTGGAGATGGCGGAATTCTCCGAAGCGCGGCAGGAAGAACTTCGCGAGATCGTCGCGCTGCGGCATGGCGCGCCGAGCCACGACACGTTCAGCCGGGTGTTTCGGCTGCTCGACCCAGCGGAACTGGAGCGCGCGTTCGGCGCCTTCATGACGGCGTTGCGGGGCGCGCTCGGCTTGCCGGCGCCCCGGGGCGTGGTGGCGATCGACGGCAAGTCGCTGCGGCGGGGATACGACAAGGGCCGCGCCTTCATGCCGCCCTTGATGGTGAGCGTTTGGGATGTCGAAACGCGGCTTTCGATCACCGCGATGCGTGCGCCGGGCGGCGACGAGATCAAGGCGACACTCAGCGTGCTCAAGGCGTTGACGCTGAAGGGCTGCACGGTGACGGCAGATGCGCTGCACTGCCATCCCGCGATGGCCCAGGCGCTGCTTGCGGCCAAGGCGCAATACGCGCTCGGGCTGAAGGCCAATCATGGACCGCTGTTCAGGGCCGCCGAAGCCGGCTTTGCGGCGGCGACCGATCTCGCCGTCTTCGAGACCCACGACCGCGGCCATGGGCGAGAGGAGCAGCGCCGTGCCTCGGTGCTGCCGGTCGACCGGCTGGCCAAACGGCCCAGCCTGCCCGGCCTCAAGGCGATCGGCCGTATCGAGGCGGTGCGCACTGGCGCCAATGGCAAGCCAGAGCAGGCCGTCCGGTATGTCGCCCTCTCCAAAGTCCTCACGCCGAAAAAGCTCGCCGAAGTCGTGCGCGCCCACTGGACAATCGAAAACCAGCTCCACTGGATCCTCGACGTCGTCTTCAACGAGGACGATGCTCGAACCCGCAAGGACAATGGACCGCAAAATCTTGCTGTCATCCGCAGGCTGGCCCAGAATATCTTGCGAGCCCACCCTCTCGACAAGCC